>NZ_RDRE01000050.1 GCF_003693265.1 Corynebacterium gottingense | reverse complement strand
TTTACGTGGTGCTGGCGGCTGCGTGAGCGTCGATTAGCGAGCCCCCGGGTCAATCACCGCGAGCAACTCCTCCGTGATCACGTTGACGTCGCCCATCGCGTAGATCCCGCCTAGCACCATGAGGGTGTCCAGCGTGTGCTCCGCCATCGGTGAGGCCCCGGACGAGTCGGTGCTGCGCAGCACCTCGACGGTCTGCCGCCACACAAACGGGGAGAAGTAGTCGGCGAACACCGCGTGGATCATCGCCTCGTGGCCGGCCAGGGACGGATTGTTGAGAAACCGCTCGCCGGCCGCGGTGCGCACCAGGTTGGAGCCCTCCTGGGCCACGAGGCCGAGCTCCTCGAGCAGCACACGACCCAGCTGGACCGCCTCCCACGTGTCTTCTCGCGGCTGGGTGGGGTAGACCGGCAGCCCCAGCATGCGCACGAGCTCGCGCACCACGGCGACCTTGAGGTTGCCGCGCACCGTGAGCGGTGCCTCCGGCCCGAGCACCTCCAGGTACTGCGCGAGCACCGGCGAGAATCCCTTCGGGGCGTGCATGTCCGCGGACCTCGGGCCGGGGACCTCAGCGCGTTCCACGCCGAACGCCTCCATCGCCGCGTCGACGCCGCCCATCTCGGCGATCGTGCGATCAAAAAACTCCGAGAACGCCTCCACGAGCACCGGGTTGTCCTGCGCGTTCGGGTCCGTCTCCAGGATCTCCTGCAGGTCCGGGCGGTCGTCGAGGAACTTGTGGATCAGCTCGCGCATTGGCGTCGGCTCCGGCTCCTCCCCGAAGCCCGCCGCGAACCCCTGCTCGAAGGCGTCATCAAAGGAGTCGCCGTCGAACGGTCCGCCGGGGAGTCCCCCCAGGTTGGTGCCCAGCTCCTCGCTAACAAATCCCATGCGGGTGGCCACCGCCACGGGGTCGACCACGCTGAGCCGGTCCAGCATCCGCTCCGGCGTCATCACCGGCAGGTAGCTGAGCAGCAGCGGCGTGACCTCCATGTTCGGCGGCAGCCCGGCGGCCAGGTTCCGCGCCTCCTCGTGGAAGCGCGTCATCATCTCCGGCCCGTTCGCGGTCTCCACCACGTCCGGCCCCTGCGCGTGGATGAGCAGGGGAGTGGGCCCCTCCAGCTGCGACTCGCCGAGCCGCCTGACGTGCACGTTCCAGTTGGCGGCCGGGTCGTAGACGTACAGCATCGGCGGCATCTCGCCCACGGTCATGGAGGTCATGGACCGCTCCCCGGCGCCCGGGTTCTCGGCGTAGACCTCGTTGTCGGCGGAGTGCTCCCCCTCCTGGTGAATAAACAAGTGACCGGCCACCCCCGAAAACCCGAGTGATGCGTCGATAATCTGCGCCAATCGGCTCAGATCAATGTGTGGTTCCACGTTGACACACCGGCTGATCTCGGGCTGGGACCCCTCCACGGTGAACAGCATTGTGATGATCATGCTCTTCACCTTACGTGGGCCCGGCCACCCTTACCCGCTAATGGCCGCACCGCCACGACACGAAGCGCGCCGCGCACAACCCCCAGTGCAGCACCAGCAGCGCGGGGAGCATCGTCGCCACCGCGTTCATCCAGTCGATGCCCCACGCCTGCGCGAGCGTGTAGCCGCCCATCCCGATCGCGCCCGTGGGGAAGGTGGAGGCCCACCACGCCGGCGAGTAGTCCACCCACCGGGCCACGGCGGGGTAGAAGTGCCACATGGCAAACAGCATCATTGGCACCGCCAGCGCCACCAGCGCACTGCCCACGAGGATCTCCGCGCGGGCGCCGAAGAGCAGGGCGATTGCCGACGTCGACTGCCCCACCACACCAAGCGGAATCCACGTCGTCGCCGCGCTCGGACCGCTGATGTCGGCCTCCCCGCGCAGCGCAGCCACGTACACGCGGGCAAAGACCGGGTAGGCGGCGAGCACCGACATAGCCATGAAGACAATGCCCAGCACGGCGTAGCTCCGACTGCCCGTCAGCGCGCTGATTGTCCCCGCCGTATTGGACGCCATGATGGGCCCGACCAGGGGCAGCCCCCACGCAAAGTTGGGCACCCCGGAGAACCTGCGCAGCTGGTTGAAGTAGGCCACCACGCACAGCGGCGCGCCCACCCAAAACCCGAGCAAGATGCACCACTCGGCGCCGGTCAGCTTGGTCCACGCGGTGCCCAACGCCATCGTGCCGATGAACCACATCGCCCACGGAGCCATGAGGTCCTGGCGGAAGCGGGGGCTGCGGTAGACCAGGAAACCGCCCAGCAGCACCAGGAAAATCAGTGCGCCGAGCACCGCGAACACCCAGGCCACGGCCGGGTAGCCGCTGGTGACCATGAGCGTGGCCATCAGCGAGGTGCCCATCACGCTGCCGCCCCACGCGGGGCCGGGCGGCGGGAGCGTGCCGCGCACTTACTCGGACGGACGGGCTGCGCCAGCGCGGTCCGCCGGGTTGCCGCCGAGGAGCACCGCGTACGCGCGCTCCTGCGAGGTGTTCGCCACCGCGTGGGTGGACGCGCCCGCCTGCGTGCGGCCGCAGGACCCGGCCGGGACCGGGGTGTTGTCGTACTCGATGCCGCCCGAGCAAGCGACGACGCCGTACTCCAACGCCTCGTCGCAGGTGAAGGCGACTTCCGCGCCGGGCTCGAGCGCGAGCACCGCCGCGACCAGCGAGTCCGGGGTGGGCAGGGGAGAGGTCTGGCCGAAGAGGGAGCCGGCCACCACGCGCGCCTCCCCGGAGACACGGGTAGTCACGGAGCGCAGCGTGAACGGCTCCGGGGTAAACGGCTCGGCGCCCCCAGCAGCCCCCGCAAATTGCAGGGCCAGCTCGCCGTAGCGCAGCTCGCCGTCGGAGAGTTCGACGGAGGCGGCGGCACCCAGCGCCTCGGGCGCCTGCGGTACCTCGATGGAGCGCCACGCGCCGACTACGTTGCTCATCTCAGTGCTCATACAGGTATGGTACCTGCGTGCAAAAACTTTCACCCGGGCTGCTTGTCGCCCTCGCGTTCTTCTCCTCTGTCGCCCCCTTCGGCATTGATATGTACCTGCCGGGCATGCCGTCGCTGGCCAGCGAGCTCGGCGCGTCGCCCGCGGTGGCGCAGCTGACCATCACCGGGTTCATGCTGGGCATGGCGGTGGGCAACCTCCTGTTCGGCGCGATCTCGGACGGCACGGGCCGCAAGCCCCAGATCGTCGGCGCGGCGTCCGTCTTCCTCGCCGCCTCCGTCCTGTGCGCGGTGTCCCCGAGCATCTGGCCGCTCGTCGCCGCCCGCTTCGTGCAGGGCCTGGCCGCTGGCTCGCTCGAGGCGGTCTCGCGCGCCGTGGTCGCGGACGTGTCCAAGGGCCGCCAGGCCGCCCGCGCCCTGTCGGGCCTCATGGCGCTGACCGGCTTTGTCCCCGCGATCGCCCCGGTCCTCGGCGGCGCGCTCCTGCCGGTCGTCGGCTGGCGAGGCCTCTTCTGGGTCCTCACCGCCATCAACGTCGTCCAGGCCATCATGGCGTTCCGCATGCCGGAAACCCTGCCCGCCGAGGGCCGCTCCACCGGCACCCTGCGCAGCCTCTTCCCCCGCATGTGGCAGTGCCTGCGCCGCCCCGCCTTCGTCGGCTTCATGCTCGCCGGCGGCCTCGGCTTCGGCGCCCTCTTCGCCTACATCTCCGCGTCCCCGCTGGTCCTCCAGTCGCAGCTCGGCCTGGGCGCCACCACCTACGCGCTCATCTTCGGCGGCATGGCCCTGCTCATCCCGGTGTCCAACACGATGAACATGCGCATGCTTAAGCGCTACCACCCCCGCACGCTGCTCATCGGGGCATTGCTTATCGACGCCATCGCCGCCCTCATCCTCCTCACCTTCGCCTTCACCACGCCCTCCCTGTGGGCACTTCCCTTCCTGGCGGTCCTCTCCTTCATGGGCGGGTTCGTCATGGCCAACGCCTCCGCCCTGGCGATCGAGGAGGTCCGAGACATCGGCGCCGGCGCCGGCTCGGGCGCCCTCGGCTTCTTCCAGTTCCTCGTCGCCGGCGCGGTGCCCCCGCTCGTCGCGCTGGGCACGAACCACATGAGCTCCATGGGCTTGGGCACCCTCATCTGCGCCGGCCTGGCGCTCGCCGCGGTGCTGCTGCTCACCACCACCCACGAGCTCAGCGAGGACGCCGCCTAAATAATCCGCCGCTCGCGGGCCTTCTCCACCGCCGCGGTCCGGTTGTCCACGCCCAGCTTGGAGTAGATGTGGATGAGGTGGGTCTTCACCGTCGCCTCTGAGATGAACAGGCTGGCCGCCATCTGCTTGTTGGAGGCACCGGTCTGCAGGGCTTTCAGGATCTCGATCTCGCGGGCCGACAGCGCCTCCTCCGGGCGCATCACGCGCTCCGCCAGCACGCCCGCCACCTGCGCGGAAAGGACCCGCTCGCGCCTGGCGGCCTTGAGCACGGCGTCGTGAAGCTCCTGCTCGGGCGCGTCCTTGAGCAGGTAGCCGAGCGCGCCCGCCTCCACAGCGGCGACCACGTCGGCCTGCGTGTCGTAGGTGGTGAGGATGAGCACGGGCGGGCCGCCCGCGGCGACGGCGCGCCGGGTGACCTCGATGCCGTCCACGTTGGGCATCTGGATGTCGGAGACGATGACGTCCACGCCGTCGGGGACCTCGGCGGTGCCGTCCGCGCCCTCGGCGACGACCTCGATGTCGCCGAAGGAGTCGAGGACGGCGCGGAGTCCGGCGCGGACGACCGGGTGGTCGTCGATAAGCATGACCCTGATCATGGTGCCTCCTTGCGTTG
>NZ_RDRE01000005.1 GCF_003693265.1 Corynebacterium gottingense | reverse complement strand
CGGATGAGGATCTGCCGAATGGTCAGGTTGAGGTTGAGGTCCCGGTCGAGGGCCACTCCAAGGGCGAGGACGACAACGAGTCGGATGAGACTCCTGCGCCTGCGCCGACGACTTCGGTTGAGGGTGTCGAGAATCCGTCTGAGGTGAAGCCGACTGATGAGGAGCAGTCGACTGGTGTCAAGGTGAATAATCCTGAGGGCACTACGGTGACTGCGACCGACGAGGACGAAAAGGACGTGCCGGTCGAGATTGATGACAACGGCAACGTTGTTGTCACTCCGGGTACTGACGTTGATGGTCCGATCAAGGTGACCATTGAGGACGAGGATCTGCCGAACGGCCAGGTTGAGGTTGAGGTCCCGGTCGAGGGCCACGAGAAGGGTGCCGACGACAACAATTCGGATGTGCCTTCGGATAAGCCGGTCGAGGAGAAGACCACGGTTGAGGGTGTTGAGAATCCGTCTGAGGTGAAGCCGAATGGTGAGGAGCAGTCGACTGGTGTCAAGGTGAATAATCCTGAGGGCACCACGGTGACTGCGACCGACGAGGATGGCAACAAGGTCGATGCTCGTATTGATGCCGATGGCAATGTTGTTGTCACTCCGGGTACCGATGTTGATGGTCCGATCAAGGTGACCATTGCGGATGAGGATCTGCCGAATGGTCAGGTTGAGGTCGAGGTTCCGGTTGCTGGCCACGCCAAGGGTGTGGACGACGATGGCTCGGATAAGCCTGTAGAAGCGGAGCTTCCGAATTGGAAGGCTGATAAGGATACTGGTTCGCTTTTCCCGGGTGGTTCCGTGACTGTTCCGAATGCGGGTGGCGAGGTGCCGGCTGGTACCACCGTTGAGGTCGAGGGTCCGGGTAAGGCTGAGCTTGATGGCAAGGGCAACCTGGTCATTACTGCCAATGATGATGCGAAGCCGGGTGAGAAGATCACGGTGACCATCAAGGATGAGAACGGCACTGTGATCGGCACGGTCAGCTCGATCGTCGACAAGAAGACTGATGAGCCGTCGAAGCCGACCGACCCGACTGGTACTCCGGCCCCGCAGGAGCCGGGGATTGATAAGGGTAAGTGTGCGGCTTCTGCTGTGGGCTTCGGTCTGCCGCTGCTGGCGCTGATTCCGGTTGGTCTGGCAACGCAGATGTCCATCCCGGGTGTCTCCGAGTTCGTCGAGAACACCTCGAAGGAGATCGAGCGTGCGAATGCGCAGATCCAGCAGAACCTGGGTATGTTCAACCCGCAGACTGCGCAGGCGCTGTCGCAGATGAATGAGCAGCTGCGTAAGGCAGGTTTCGACCTGGCCACCGTCGGTGCTGGTATCGCGGTGATTGCTGCTGGCATCATTGCTGGCACGATCATTTACGACAACTGTGCTCCTGGTGGTCTTGGTGGTAGCTCCGTCAAGCTGGATGGTTCCTCTAAGTAGCCATTCCGAACGCGGTTAACACCGCGTAAGCACCGCGCCCGCTCTGCTCCCCGTATGGGGATCGGGGCGGGCGCTTTCGCGTTCCCTCACACCTCGCGCGCAGTGTAACTCGAACGCCCTCGATAGTTTTCTGTGAGCCGTCCACCCGTTTCGGGGGTGCAAAATAGCTCATGCGCAAACTCTTAGCAAGAATTAATTGACGCTCAATCGCTCGACAATCTTGTACGCTCGTGAAGACGTTCTTGTATCGATACTGCTATCACTTCCATTGCCCGAGAAAATAACCTGGACAAATGTTTTGCGAGTGCTCAGCCCAGATTGCCTGTTCCTTGGGTGTCGATCAGCATCAGCGCATCGGGTCCCGATATGCAGAAGTACCGGCCCAACGCTCCTGTCGTGACTTCTTACGTATAGATCGAATTTCACGGCTGTACTTCACGTTCTCGACCATCCTTCACGTCTCACTAGCACACAAACTCGCAGGCCAACGCCTATCGACGCCACACCTGCCCAGTCGAACGCCCAATTTCCTTGTTTCTTATCAGGATTGGGATGCGCTGAAAACGTTGCGGCGAGTGACAGGCGAGCGTCACTAGATTGACAAGTGTGAAAGTCGGCGTGGACGTCCCTGCTATCGCCTTAGGCAGGTGCTGGCAGCCACGCTCCTTCGGGCTTTCTCTTTGTCCAGAACATCTTCGTGGAAGGAAGATTTCACAGCATGAAGAAGTACAGTATCTCCCGCCGTCGCGGGACCTCTATTGCGGCAGCAGCGCTGTCGCTCGCGTTGGTTGCCCCGTTTGCGCAGCCGATCGCAGCGCCGAACACCGTCCAGGCAGCTTCTGCCCAGCTGGCAGGCGACCCCGCGCCTGATGCGGATGGCGCCATCAATATCGACGCAATCGCAGACGGCACCATTACCTCCGGTACGCAGCTATCTGCTGCGCAGACCGTCGCCAAGGACGTTGTTTCTGGCCGCGTCAACCTGATGACGCCGAAGAACTCCGCGATTCTATCGACGAAGTACGACGGTTTCGAGGGAGCGCCGGATGGCACGAAGGTCTACTTCCAGTGGAAGGATGTAGATGGCGCGGAGTCCCCGATTTACTCCGCAGAAACCCACACTATTGACGGAGTCCTCGGTGCGAACGGCCCGGGTATGTACGCTTTTAAGGTGCCGACGTGGACTGATGCAAACGGTAAGGAGCGTCAGTACAAGGCTTTGACGGCTCAGAAGTTCCGTGTTTGGTCGGAGTCGCCGGACAATGAAGAGACTGGAAATGAACGTGAAATCGTTCGTGTAGCTCCGGGTTATACACCGTATGCGTACGGCAAGGGGTCCGGCGACGGGCTGGGTGAGTTCCCGGGTGCTGTTGGTACGAACGGTAACATGCAGGGCACTGGTGTCTGGCTTGCCGAATTGCCGACTAACCCGAACAATTACTGGATGGGCGACAAGAAGCCGGAGCCGGGCTTGCCGCTTCCGAATGACCTGAAGGTGATCAAGGATGACCGGGAGGTTAAAGGTATCGATGATTGGTACGACTACTCCGGCCGTGTATGGCTAGAGACCGGCGATGAGCGTCAGCTCTTGACCGGTTCGACTGGTACGGCAGAGCCTTCCGGTATTGGCTACAAGGTGTACGCCGCTACATTGACGGAAGAAGGTCGCCAGGCCAACGCTGAAATCAAGAAACGGCCGGCTGAAGAGCGCGCGCTGGCTACCAAGCAGATGCTCGAGGAGCACCCAGAGTACGTCCAGTCAGTCCGTTACACCGAGACTGATGAGAACGGTGATTACACCATCCACGTGCCGAAGGATGAGTATCACCCGCACGATACGTTCATGTGGGTCGAAAATAAAGATGGTGAGAAAATCGTTGGCTATGGCCAGTGGCAGCAGCCTGTTTTCCACTCAGTGAATAACTACTCCACCACGTGGGCGCCGTCTGGTAGCCCAGCAGAGCAGAAGGCACTTCCGGTTCGTGGTGCTCGTTTCTACAACATCCATTTCGCTGCAGTTCCGGACCGCCGCGTAGATCTGGACATCACCAACTTCAATACCACCGACACCCCGGCCAAGCCTGGTGATGTCGCTGAGGTAAAGCTCTCTGGTGATCTTCCGGTGCTGCCGAACAAGATCGAGTGGCGCAAGAACGGTAAGCCGACCGGCAAGACTTGTGACATTGAGCTTCTCAATGACCTGAAGGACTGTGGCTCCTTCACCGTCCCGGATGATGCTGAGGCTGGCGACATCTACTCTGCGGTACTTGTCTCTGGCGCACAGGACGTTGCTTCTGACTCGTTCGTAATCGCTAAGGACTCTGATGGTGATGGTCTGCCGGATGAGAAAGAGAAGGAGCTTGGTACCGATCCGAATAAGGCTGACACCGATGATGACGGCATCAACGATGGTGACGAGGTAAACGGTTCTAAGAACCCGTTCAAGGACAATAAGTCCGATGAGGACGGCGAGCCGGGTAACACTGATCCGAAGAATCCGGACACCGATGGTGACGGTGTCAACGATGGCGACGAGATCAACACCAAGGTGGATGAGGACGGCAAGACTGTTCCGAATGAGTCCGAGGAGGACGAGCCCACCGACCCGAACAAGTCGGATAAGGACACCGATAAGGATGGCCTGACTGATGAGGAGGAGAAGGAGCTCGGTACCGATCCGAATAAGGCCGACACCGATGAGGACGGCATTAACGACGGTGACGAGGTCAATGGCTCCAAGAACCCGTTCGATAAGGACGGCAAGAAGGTCGAGGACGGTAAGCCGGGTGCTCCGACGGATCCGAAGAAGGCCGACACCGATGAGGACGGCACCAATGATGGTGACGAGGTCAACAACAAGGATAAGGACGGCAACCCTGCTCCGACCGATCCGAATGACCCGGACTCCAAGCCGGCTGTTCCGGCTGAGGAGCCGAAGGATTCCGATAACGACGGTCTGACCGACGAGAAGGAGAAGGAGCTCGGTACCGATCCGAATAAGGCCGACACCGATGAGGACGGCATTAACGACGGTGACGAGGTCAATGGCTCCAAGAACCCGTTCGATAAGGACGGCAAGAAGGTCGAGGACGGTAAGCCGGGTGCTCCGACGGATCCGAAGAAGGCCGACACCGATGAGGACGGCACCAATGATGGTGACGAGGTCAACAACAAGGATAAGGACGGCAACCCTGCTCCGACTGATCCGAATGACCCGGACTCCAAGCCGGCTGTTCCGGCTGAGGATCCGAAGGATTCCGATAACGACGGTCTGACCGACGAGAAGGAGAAGGAGCTCGGTACCGATCCGAATAAGGCCGACACCGATGAGGACGGCATTAACGACGGTGACGAGGTCAATGGCTCCAAGAACCCGTTCGATAAGGACGGCAAGAAGGTCGAGGACGGTAAGCCGGGTGCTCCGACGGATCCGAAGAAGGCCGACACCGATGAGGACGGCACCAATGATGGTGACGAGGTCAACAACAAGGATAAGGACGGCAAGCCTGCTCCGACTGATCCGAATGACCCGAACTCCAAGCCGGCTGAGAATCCGGAGGGTCCGGCCGATCCTTCTGATGAGCCGACTCCGCCGACTGTGACGCCGGAGATTGAGCTTCCGGACTGGGAGATTACGGCTGATGCGAAGGAGATCACTCCTGGTGGTTCCGTGACTGTTCCGAACACGGGCGGCAAGGTGCCGGCTGGTACCACCGTTGAGGCCAAGGGTCCGGGCAAGGCTGAGCTTGATGGCAAGGGCAACCTGGTCATTACTGCCAATGGTGATGCGAAGCCGGGTGAGAAGATCACGGTGACCGTCAAGGATAAGGATGGCAAGGCCATCGATACGGTCACCACGACGGTTGTGGCGAAGGGTGGCGCAACCGACCCGACCGGTACTCCGGCCCCGCAGGAGCCGGCGATCGATAAGGGTAAGTGTGCGGCTTCTGCTGTGGGCTTCGGTCTGCCGCTGCTGGCGCTGATCCCGATCGGTCTGGCAACGCAGATGTCCATCCCGGGTGTCTCTGAGTTTGTCGAGAACGTCTCGAAGGATCTGGAGGGTGCGAATGCGCAGATTCAGCAGAACCTGGGGATGTTCAACCCGCAGACTGCGCAGGCACTGTCTCAGATGAATGAGCAGCTGCGTAAGGCAGGCTTCGACCTGGCTTCCGTCGGTGCTGGTATCGCTGTGATTGCTGCTGGCATCATTGCTGGCACGATCATCTACGACAACTGTGCTCCTGGTGGTCTTGGTGGTAGTTCCGTCAAGCTGGATGGTTCCTCTAAGTAGCCATCCCCAACGCGGTTAACACCGCGTAAGCACCGCACCGGCGCAACGCCCCACAGGTAGGGGTGGTGCGCCGGTGCTTTTGCGTCTGCAGGGGGAGGGGAGTGCTCGCAACCACACTCAAACGCGGGTAACTCGGAGCCGACTAGTCTTACCTTTACCGGTATAATGGATCGCGTTTACTGGCATCTCGAACCAGGCCGTGAAACGCCTGGACACGAAAGGCGGAACCCATGGCTCAAGGCCACTCCCTGCTTCTTACCGCGGCCAACTGCACGCTGGAAGACGTCGACGTTGACGCCCTCGCAGCCCAGTTGAATGTGCGCCCCGCCCGCGTCGAGGGCGAAACCCTCGCGCAGGCTTACGGTCAGGATCTGCTCGCAGAGGGCGATGTGCTGATTCTGGGCAGCGGCGATTATTCCTTCGATGTGGAGGTTGCTGCGGCGTACGGTGTGCCGGTCGTGCTGGTCACGCCCACGCCGGAAAAGACCGGGCACGTGGAGGCAGTGTTTGGGCAGAAGGGGGCGGTGCTCGCGGGCGTCGTGAAGCAAGGGGCCCTTGACGCGGACTCCCTGAAGGTGGACGCGGCGGCTGAGCCCGTGATGAGCGCCGAGGTGTTTGAGTCTTGGCTGATTGGTCGCGCAAAGGAGAAGCAGGCACACATTGTGCTGCCCGAGGGTGACGATGACCGCATCCTGCAGGCCGCGCACCAGCTGCTGGCCAAGGATGTGGCGAAGCTGACCATCCTGGGTGACCCGGCGGACATTGAGCGCCGCGCAAACGAGCAGGGCCTGGACCTGTCCAAGGCACAGGTGATCAACCACCTCGAGTCCGAGCTGCGCGAGGAGTTCGCGGCTGATTTTGCGGAGCTGCGCAAGAAGAAGGGCATCACGCTCGAGCAGGCGCGCGAGACCATGCAGGACATCTCCTACTTCGCCACCATGATGGTGCACAAGGGTATGGCGGACGGCATGGTTTCCGGTGCCGCGCACACCACGGCGCACACCATTAAGCCGTCCTTCCAGATCATCAAGACCGCCCCGGGCGCATCCGTGGTCTCCTCCATCTTCCTGATGGTCATGCGTGGCCGCCTCTGGGCATTCGGCGACTGCGCCGTGAACCCGAACCCGACCGCGGAGCAGATTGGCGAGATCGCTGCGGTCTCCGCGAAGACTGCTTCGCAGTTTGGCATCGACCCGAAGGTCGCGCTGCTGTCCTACTCCACCGGCACCTCCGGCTCGGGCCCGGACGTGGACCGCGCTGTCGCCGCCCTCGAGGCTGCCAAGGCTGCGGACGCGGACCTGGTCGTTGACGGGCCGCTGCAGTTCGACGCAGCGTGCGACCCGGGCGTGGGCAAGAAGAAGGCCCCGGACTCCCCGGTGGCGGGCCAGGCAAACGTGTTCATCTTCCCCGACCTGGAGGCGGGCAATGCCGGCTACAAGATCGCACAGCGCACCGGCGGCGCCCTCGCCGTCGGCCCCGTGCTGCAGGGCCTGAACAAGCCGGTCAACGACCTGTCCCGAGGCGCGACCGTGCCGGACATTGTCAACACTGTCGCAATCACCGCTATCCAGGCAGGAGCAAAGTAAATGGCATACGCACTGGTTATTAACTCTGGCTCGTCCTCCATCAAGTTCCAGGTCGTGGACCCGGAATCCAGCGCCTCGGACGACCCGTTCGTGTCCGGCCTGGTCGAGCAGATCGGCGAGCCGCAGGGCCGCATCACCATCAAGCACAACGGCCAGAAGTACGTGGTGCAGCGCGCCATCCCCAACCACAAGGTGGGCCTGGAAGAAAGCTTCGGCCTGCTGGAGAAGAAGGGCATCGGCCCGACCCAGATTGACATCCGGGCTGTCGGCCACCGTGTTGTCCACGGCGGCATGGTCTTCTCCCAGCCGGAGCTGATCGTGGACCAGGTCGTGGAGATGATCCGAGACCTCATCCCGCTCGCCCCGCTGCACAACCCGGCCAACATCGACGGCATTGAGGTCGCCCGCGAGCTGCTGCCGGACATCCCGCACGTGGCCGTGTTTGATACCGGCTTCTTCCGCAACCTGCCGCCGGCCGCCGCGCTCTACGCCATCAACGCGGAGATTGCAGAGAAGAACCAGATCCGCCGCTACGGCTTCCACGGCACCTCGCACGAGTTCGTTTCCGAGCAGGTTCCCGCCCTGATCGAGCGCGACCCGCTGCACACCCGCCAGATCGTCCTGCACCTGGGCAACGGCGCGTCCTGCTCCGCAGTGGAGAACGGCCACGCGATCGACACGTCGATGGGCCTTACCCCGCTGGCCGGCCTGGTCATGGGCACCCGCTCCGGCGACATTGACCCGGGCATCATCTTCCACCTGGTCCGCCAGGGCAACATGAGCATCGACGAGATTGACAACTTGCTCAACCGCCAGTCCGGTGTGAAGGGCCTGTCTGGTGTGAACGACTTCCGCGAGCTGCGCACGATGATTGATGAGGAGAACGGCGACGCCTGGCTGGCGTACAACGTGTACATCCACCAGCTGCGCCGCTACATCGGCTCCTACATGATCGCCCTCGGCCGCGTTGACGCGATCACGTTCACCGCCGGCGTGGGCGAGAACGACCAGCACGTCCGCATGGACGCCCTGGACAACATGGAGATGTACGGCATTAAGGTCGACCCGGAGCGCAATGCGCAGCCTAACGACGGCCCGCGCATCATCTCCACCGACGACTCCAAGGTGAAGGTCCTGGTGGTCCCCACCAACGAGGAGCTGGCGATCGCGCAGAAGGCATCCGCGATTGCGAAGCAGATGGCGTAAATCGTCCCTCCACTGAAGCCGCGGCCCCGCGTTGGGTCGCGGCTTCTTGCATCGCAAAACCCTGCCGGTAAAGTAAAGGGCACTTAGGCTTTTCCTGGAACATCCATAACGTTTTCCAGGAAAGCGGTCGGTCCCCGCAGTGCGCGGGCAAACACAGGAGGAGCGGCCATGGGCACGCACAGCTCGTCACGTCGTCGGGGCGCCTCGCTCGCCGCGTGCGCATTCGGACTCACACTCGCGCTCTCGGGCGTCCAACCCATCGCCGCGCAGCACACACTCCCCGTCGCCCACGCTGCGCCCCGCACGACCGTGCACTGGGACACGCTGCGTCCCGCATTCGGCGAGTCCGCCACCGCACCCGCCTCCGTGCGCGCACTCGGCCTGTTCGGCCGCCCGGCCGAGCCCACATCCTGGGCACTCAGCGAGGGGTTCGAGGCCCCCGAGGGCTGGAGCATCGAGCTTGACGACGCCGGCGCGATCACCGCCCAACCACCCACCCCATTCACCGAAGACGCGGTCGACGAGTTCGACGTCCCCGTCCAAGTGACGTTCTCGGACGGCACCTCCAGCGAATTTTCCGCACACGTGGAATTGGCCGACGAGCCCTACCTCATCGCCCCCGGCGACAAAACCTACTGGTCTGGACGCCTCATCCTGCCCCTCTACCTGCGAGCGGTGAACGTGCCGCTCGGCTCCAAGCTGGAGCTCGACGGGCTTCCCGACGGGCTGTGGACCACCCTCCAGGCCCCCGGCCTCAAGCGCAGTCAGTACTTCTACGTCAACGGCCGCCCGGAGGGCACGGGCGAGTACCCGGTGACCCTGCGCGTGGTGGATCGCCACGGCGAGCCGGTGGAAAACGCCGCCGGCCCGCTGGAAACCGAGTTCACCATCACCTTCCGCGACCCGGCCGACCTGGAGCCGCTGGAAGCTGACCTGGCGGATTCGCCGGCGGAACCGGTTGCCGCTGGCGAGCCCATCCGCATCCCGATCTCCGCCGACAACGCCGCATCCGTCGAAGTCTCCGGCCTGCCCGACGGCGTGGAGTTCAACGGCGAGGACAGCGTCATCGAGGGCACCCCGGAGGAGCCGGGCACCTCGAGCGTGACCGTCGACCTCATCACTGACGACGGCGAGCGGCTCGTCGACACCTTCGACCTGGTCGTGGCGGGGGAGACGAGTGCGGAAACTTCCGCACAGGCGGAAACTTCTGCGCTGGAGTCCGCGGAGCCGACCGCCAAGAATTCCGCACAGGCGGAAGAATCTGCGGAGCCTAGCGCGATGACTGCTGGGGTGACGAATGCCAAAACTTCCGCACAGGCGGAAACTTCTGCGCCGGAGTCTGCGGAGCCGAGCGCCAAAAATTCCGCACAGGCGGAAGAATCTGCGGAACCCAGCGCGACGACTACTGGGGTGACGACTGCGGAAAGTTCCGCACAGGCGGAAACTTCTGCGCCGGAGTCTGCGGAGCCGAGCGCCAAAAATTCCGCACAGGCGGAAGAATCTGCGGAGCCCAGCGCGACGACTGCGGGTGTGACGAGTGCGGAAAGTTCCGCACAGGCGGAAACTTCTGCGCCGGAGTCTGCGGAACCGACTGCCAAGAATTCCGCACAGGCGGAAACTTCTGCGCTGGAGTCCGCGGAGCCGACCGCCAAGAATTCCGCACAGGCGGAAGAATCTGCGGAGCCTAGCGCGATGACTGCTGGGGTGACGAATGCCAAAACTTCCGCACAGGCGGAAACTTCTGCGCTGGAATCTGCGGAGCCGAGCGCCAAAAATTCCGCACAGGCGGAAGAATCTGCGGAACCCAGCGCGACGACTACGGGTGTGACGGGTGTGGAAACTTCCGCACAGGCGGAATCTTCTGCGCCGGAGTCTGCGGAACCGACTGCCAAGAATTCCGCACAGGCGGAAACTTCTGCGCTGGAGTCCGCGGAGCCGACCGCCAAGAATTCCGCACAGGCGGAATCTTCTGCGGAGCCCACTGCGACGGCTGCCGGCGTGACGAGCGTGGAAAATTCCGCACAGGCGGAAGAATCCGAAGAGCCCAACGCGACGACTGTTGCGGAGCCCACCACCAAAAATTCCGCACAGGCGGAAAAACCCACCGCCCCCGTCGACCCCGCGGGCCCGGAGGAGATCGACCAGTTCGAGTGGGACGAGTTCACCGTCGCAGCCGGCGCGGAAAACGCGGTCGACCCGGTGCGCAGCGAGCGCTCCGTCGTGGTCACCGCGGAGGCAGGCGCGCCGGACTGGGTGACCGTCTTCCGGGGCGGCCAGGTGTACGCGAGCCCGTCGCGCGATGTTGCGCCCGGCGAGTACCCGGTGAAGGTGCGCACGAGCAACGGGGAGACGGACACCATCCACGTCCGGGTTGTCGAGGCGACGAACGACGCCGAGCGCTACACGCCCACCTACGCCGTTGCCTACGCCCGCGCCGGTGGCAGTGTGCAGTCGCTGCCGCCGCGAGCCACCTTTACGGTCCGCTCCTCCGAATTTGATAACCAGCCGTTGCCGGAGGGGACGAGGTTTGAGGTTGATGGGGATGGGGTGAGCGTCGATAGGCATGGTGCAATTACGTACGCTCCGCCGCTGGACGCGCAGGTGGGCAAGGCGAAGCTGGTGCCCGTGAAGGTGGTGTACCCCGACGGGTCGAGCGAGGGGACCGTGGCGCGCTTCGAGGTGCTCAAGGCGCGCGACGCGGAGCTGTACACCCCTGCCTACCAGGCGGAACGTGCGGCGGGCGCGGGGGAGACCGCCACCGTGGCGCAGACCGCGCGGGACCTGCCGGCGGAAACGGAGTTCAGCCTGGACCCTGCCGCGGACCTGCATGGGTGGGACGTGCGCGTGGACGCGCGGACCGGCCGCGTCGAGGCCACCGCTCCCGAGACACCGGCTGACCTGGACGTGAACGTGCACGTGTCGTACGCGGACGGGTCGGAGGAGACCGTGCCCGTGCACATCGCGGCGCGGCGCACCGCCTCGATGGCGCAGGCCACGGAGCTGCGTTACGACGACGCCTACGCGGCCGCCGACGGCACCATCACCATCGCCCCGCGCGGCGCGGTGCCAGAGGGCGTGGCTTTCGCCGCCGCGGGCGCGACGCCGGTGCAGCTTGACGTGGAGCCGTCGACAGGCGTGATCACCGCGAAACTACCTGATGACGCCCCCGCGGACACCTCGTACACCCTGGGCGTGCGCGCGGCGTTCCCGGACGGATCCGCAACCCAGCTGAGCGCGACCGTGACCACGGACTCGCAGGCGCGCCACGCCGACGTGCGGTGGCCGTCCGTCGCGGTCCCGGTCGGCGCGGATGCCGTGACCGCCCAGGTCACAGGCGCGCCGGCGGGCACCACCTTCGCGCTCGCCGCCGAGTACTCGGGCTCGCCGTGGCCCAGCAGCGTCGACCCCACCACCGGCGCGCTCACCGTCGCCGCCCCGGAGAGCGCGAACGCGGGCGACGGCGCCGAGGTCCCGGTGGTGGTCACGTTCCCGGATGGCTCGCAGCGGCTGGTGGGGGTTCGCGCGACCGCGGTCGATGCGATGGCCGGCGCGCAGCCCACCGAGTACGGCGCCGCGGAGGTCCGCCCCGGCGACTCCGTGACGGTCAGCCCCGCGTTCGCGGCAGCACAGTTCTCCCTGGTTGAGAAAGTCGAGGGGCTCTCCACGCGTATCGACGCCACGTCAGGGGCCCTCACCGCCACCGCCACCACACATGCAGCCCCCGGCCCGCGCCGCGTCCCGGTGCGCGTGACCTTCGCCGACTCCACGCAGGCCACGGCCTACGCCACCGTCACGGTGCTTCCGGCGGACGTGACGGCGCAGGCGCAGGCCCAGGGCGAGGGTGCTTCCGCGGTCGGGAAGCTCGTCGCGCTTGCGCTGGGTATCCTCGCCAGCGCGGGTGCTGTCGGGTTCGGCCTGTATGAGAACCGCGAGTTCTTCCGCACCTTCCTGGCCTTCCCGCTCCGCTAGACCGCCGCTCCGCCTTCCGCACAGAAAGGGGAACCGATGCGCCTCAGGCCCGCCCGCGCCGCCGTCGCTGCGCTGACCGCCATCGCGCTCGCATGCGCCGGCGCCCCCGGCCCGGCCGCCGCGGACATCACGCAGAGCCGTTTTTCCGTCCAGCTCACCACGGGCGCGCCGAGCGGGTTCCACACCGTGGACGTGAATAAGGGCCGCGTGTCCTGGCTTACCTTCAACCACCCCAACCAAACGGTGCGCGTGCTGCAGGATGCGCTGTCTATCGACGCCACCGCCGCCGGCACCCAGGTCTCGTACGCCGGCGACGACACCGAGGTCACCGAAGGCGCCGGAGCCGCCGGTGGCACCGGTGGAGCCGCCGAGACCGTCACGCTCACCCACCGCGACGACCGCGCCCAGGTGGAGATGGTGCGCACCTTCCGCGTCTCGGCGGACTCGGTGGAGGTGGATGTGCAGCTGCGCAACCTGGCGCAGGACCCGCGCGAGCTGAGCGTGGACCTCGCCCACGGCACCCTGGACAGCGACTTCGCCGTCACCTCCGACCGCGACGGCGACGCGCTCGACCTGCACATCGGCGAGGCTTACCAGCTGCGCCTGGACCTGGCGGGGGCGCAGCGCATCGGCACCGGCGCCGACCGTGATGCCGCGCTCGCGGCCCTCGCCGGCTCCGACGGACCGGGCTCGGACGAACCTGGCACGGACGCCCGCTACCAGGCCGGCCGCTTCGCCGGCACCGTCGCCCCCGGCGAGTCGCTGCACGCCCGCGCCACGCTCACCGGCACCGCGGACGACCGCCTCAACGACACGGATGGCGACGGCTTCCCCGACGTCTTCGAGGCGCAAGGCTTCACAACCGCCGACGGCACCGAGTTCCCCCTCAACGCGTGGGGCCTGGACCCCAACCGTCCTGACCTGCTCCTCCAGCTCAACTGGATGAAGTCCGAGTGGGAGACGCTGGGCTGCGCCACCCGCCGCGCTTACGCGCCCACACCGGCCGACTTCGCCGCCTTCACCGCCTGCTCGCGCGCGAACACGAACACCTACCGGCCTTCGCGAGCCACCCTGAACCAGCTCGTCGAGGTGTTTGACCGCCAGGGCATCAATTTGCTTATCGACGCCGGCGCCTACTACACCAACATCCCCGCCTACACCGACTTTCACGGTGGCCCCACTGAGGACTACGCGGAGTACTACTTCGGAGGGGCGTCGACAAGCATGCCCTACGCGGCGAAACTCCTGGCCGAACGCGACCGGCTGCTGGGGGACCGCGCGGGCGTGTTCCGCGTCGGCGTGATCGGCGGGCAGCAGGCGCCCGGCGACCTCTCCTCCGGGACCGGGCTGGTGCGCGACGGCTCGTTCTTCGTGTCCAAAAACGAGCTGATGACGTCGCAGGAGCAGCTGCGCAACAGCATTCTGCACGAATACGGCCATAACCTGGGGCTCACGCACTCGGGCGCGTACAACGTGGCGCACCCGGATTCGGCCTACGTGCCCAACTACCGGTCCGTGATGAACTACCTCTACCAGTTCGCCTACTTCGACTACTCGGATACGGAGGCGCGCCCCGACGCCGCCGCGCCGCTGCCGCGCGCCTGCACCGATGGCTCCGTGACCTGCTACGACGGCGACTATGACATCGCGCCGGACTGGGACCACATCGAGCTGGTCAACGGGCGCATCGGCACCGCCCAAGGCACCGCCGGCACGAGCACGGCGGGCGGGGAAGAGACGTCGCACCGCGCCGACGTGACCGTACGCGACCTGGAGAAGCACGCCGCCGAGCACAACAACGGCAAGGCCGGCTTCCGCGTGCTCAACGACCCGGACTCGCCCAACGTCATCGTGGCCAACCGCACCGACTCCACCGTGCGCGTCGAGCTGTCCAACCTGGGCAGTGCGCCGCACCGCTTCCGCGTCCAGGCGTCCTACCCGGGCGGCGAGTGGTCCGACACCGTGCAGGTCGCCTCCGCGCTGTCGAGCGACTCCAAGCGCACCGTCACGGTCCCCATCGCCCAGACCGCCGGCTACCGCGACGCCACCATGCCCATCCAGTTCCGCGTCTACAACGAGGACGGCCGTCTCGTCGCCGACGAGACCCAGGACTTTTCCGTGCTCACCTACACGAAGGCGCAGATGCAGTCGCTTATCGACGAACTCCAGCGCACCCGGTCCCCACTGCTCGCCGACGCGCAAGCCGCGCTCCTCGGGCCCGGCTCGGGCTCGGGTGCTGGCCAGGGCGCTGCGACCCCGGCTCCGGTGCCGACGCGCCCCAACTCCGCCCTGCCCACCCCGACCCGCGCCCCGGGCGTCACCGACCTGGCGCCGGCGTCGCCTGCTGAGCCTGCGTCACCTGCTGAGCCGGCTCCGGCGGCTATTGCTTCGCCTGCGGGCGGTTCGAGCTCGACCGGCATCGCGATCGCCGTGGTCCTCGCGCTGCTCGCGGCGCTGGGGATTGGCGCGGGCGTCGCGGCGCAGGCCGGGCTGCTGTAGCGGTCGGCTGTAGCGCCTACCCCGCCTTGCGCCGCCGCCAGTCCACGCCCGCTTGGGGCCGGGACGAGGTGGCGGGGGTGAGTGGGGCGTCGAGAAGCGACGAATGCTCCTTGAGCTCCAGGATCTGCTGCACGACGCCTGCCTCATCGCGCAGCAGCTCGCGCGGAGTCACGCGCACGACCTCGTAGTGCTGCAGCCGGAGCCAATTCTCGCGCTCGAGCTGCTCGAGCGCCGCGACCTGGCCGTTCGCCGCGAACTTTGCGTCGCCGTCGACCTCGATGATCAGCTGTCCCCACAGCAGGTCCGGCCGCACGAACTGCCCAATCCACATTTGCTCCGCCACCTCGATCCCGCGCTCGCGCAGCACCACCCGCAGCAGCGACTCGTACGGCGACTGCGACTTCCTCGAGCACCAGGCCAGGGCCTTGCGCGCGTGGGCGATGCCTTGCTTACCGACGAGCCTGTCCACCACCTCCTCCAACTCCGCCAACACCCGGTGGTGGTCCTTGCGTTCCACCTGGTAGAAGAGGGAATCCATCGCCACCACCCCGTGCCGGACCCCGTACAACCGCGCGATGTCCACCGCCGTCCGCGCGGCCGTGGTGACCTGGACGGTGTCGCGCTCCAGGGTGAAGGCGTAGCGGTCCGCCTCCGGGATGTGCAGGCGCCGATACTGCACCCCTTTCGGCCACGACGCCTTCCCCGGTACCGCCTGCTCCGGGTAGGACAACGTGACGGGCGCGTGCCGGTCGGGCAGGACCCAGATGCCGCTCACCACGGCGGCTGAGCGCCCCACCAGCACGGCCGTCTGCGCCGCCGCGCCAACCGCGTACGTGCGGAGAAACTCCTGCTCGTGGGGCTTGAGCTGCTGCCACACCGATGTGGCGATGAACTTGGTTGCGGACAGCTTCGTGCAGGCGAGCTCGTCTGCACTTCCAGGCCGGATGAGATGGCCGATGAGCGCACGTTTATCCATTGGTGTTCCCCCGATCTGTTGGCGCGATCCCCCCGATCGCCACTAGCTGCCAATGTAGCAGCCGCCGGCTGGCGTGGTTTGGAAACGTGCGGGCTGCGGCCTAGATGACGAAATCACGATGACGAGGATGCGACGAAACTCTCGTACCCTCGTCCCCCTGATCTCGTCAAGTAGCAAGGAAGAGGGGCACCCGGCGCCCGCACCCGGCCCCCGCCTAGAACCAGGTCGCGGGCCGGACCTTGTTGGCCATGTCCACCAGGGCGAACCGGTGCCGGGCGTAGGGGGCGACGCGGGCCTGTTCCCGCAGCGTGATGGCCAGGCCGCGGCGGAGTCCGCGGAGGCTGAACGTGTACTCGAAGAGCGGCATCGTGGAGTCGGCGCGGCGCAGGTTGTTGGCGCGCAGGTAGGTCAGCGCGGCGCGGAGGACAAACACCTTGATCTGCAGGAAGCGCGGCTCGGTGTTGGGGATCTGGTCCAGGCGGCGGGCGGCGCGGCGGATGCGGGACTCGGTCAGGTCGCGGGAGACGAGGCAGAGGATGGCGGTGAGCTGGGCCATCCGGTTGTGGCGCGACGAGTTGGGCACCTTGTCCAGGGCGGCGACGGCGAGTTCGACCTCGCCTTCGTTCATGAGCTGGCGGGCCAGGCCGAAGGCGGAGGACACCGTGGTCGGGTTGGTCACCCAGACCAGGGCGTAGAGGCGCATGGAGTGGAAGCGCAGCATGGCGGGGTCGTTGGTGATCAGGCCCCACTCCCGGTCCAGGAGGCCGCGGTCGTGGAGGTCCTCGAAGAAGGATTGGTCCACGTCGTCGAGTTTGGAGCGGAGGCCGGCGGAGGCGCGCGCGAGGGCGTCGTTAAGCAATGGCTCCTCGTGGAGGCCGAGGTGTTGGAGCATGAGCTCGTTGACGGCGGCGATGGCGAGCTTGGGGGCGGCCTCGCCGGGGAGGAAGGCGAGGACGCGGGCGAAGTCGCGCTGGGCTGCGGCGTAGTCGCCGAGCAGGGTGTTGACCACGCCGAAGTACCAGTAGAAACGCCAGTTGCCGGCGAGGCGGGAGCTCATGCTGGCCAGCCACGTTTGGGCCTGCTGGGTCAGGCCGAGGTCCAACATGGAGCGGACGACGCCGAACGGGATTTCCAGCGACTGCTGGTACTGGTCCGTCTGCATCGCCTGGCGCAGCGTTTCCAGGGTTTCCTGCGGCTCGGTGTAGGAGGAGCCCTGGAGCATGCCGGCGCCGACGTCGTCGCGGTTGATCAGCGGGGTGGGCAGCGCGGAGACGACTTCCTGGGGCGTGATTTCGACGGTGCGGGTGATGCCGTCGATGAGCTGGTCGGTGCGGAAAACCAGGTGCTTCGTGCCGAAGGTGGTACGTTGCGGCGAGAACTGGGATTGCTGGGCGGGGAAGGTGCGGCCGTCGCGAATTGCCAGGATCTCGCGCAGCACGCCGAGCAACTGCGCCTGCAGCTCTTGGACGGAGCTGTAGCGCTTCGCCGGCTCGGGTTCGCAGCAGCGCATGATCACGCGGTAGAGCGAGATGTAGCGGCGGAACAACGGCTCCTCGGTGGGGGTGGGGATGTGGCGCTTGTACACGCCGTCGACCTGCGGCAACTCCACGACCAGCGCGGCGAGCGTGCGCCCGATGGTGTAGATGTCGGAGTGGACGGACGGCCCCTCCGAGGCCACCTCGGGCGCCTGGAAGCCGCGCGTACCGTAGATAAAACCGTAGGCGCCGATGCCGGAGACCGCGCCCAGGTCGATGAGCTTGACCTGGTCCTCCGTGACGATGATGTTGTCCGGCTTCAGGTCGTTGTACACCACGCCGCGCGAGTGCAGGTACCCCAGCGCCGGCAGCACCTCGAGCATGTAGCCGATCGCCACGTCGGGCGGCAGCTTGTGGTCGGGCTGCTCGTTGCAGCGCGTGCGCAGCGACGGCCCGCCCACGTACTCCATCACGATGAAACCGCTGGTCACGCGGGGGTCGTCGATGAAGTTGAAGATCTTCACAATCCCCGGGTGCGTGATGTCCGCCAGGAACTCGCGTTCGGCCTCGGCGGCCGCCGCCTCATCAGCGCTTTTCGACGAGTGCAGCCCCTTCAACACGACCACCCGCTCCGCCACGTTGTGGTCTTGGGCCAGGTAGATCCAGCCCATGCCGCCGTGGGCAATCACGCCCATGATCTCGTACTGGCCGGCGACGATGTCGCCCGGGTGCAGGGCCGGGGCGGGGATGCCCTTCTCCACCTCCGCGGTGCGCGGGTCTTTGAGCGCCTTCTGCGGTTCGGTCGGCTCGACCCAGGGCAGCTTCACCATGCCGTCGGCGACGGTGCGGTCGTCGCGCCGGGTGCCGCGCAGCTCGCGGAATGTGTCCAGCGCCAGCTTGCGCGAGCGCGACGAGGTCTCCTCCTTCACCGACCCTTTGCGCAGGTCGTCGAGGTCTTTGAGCAGGCCGGCCATCTCGCCGAGCCCGGAGAAGTCTGCCTCGTCTTCGTCTTCGTCCTCGTCGTCGGCGAACGGGTCGAACGCCACGGCCTCGGTGCCGGGGTCGGTGTCGTCGGCGAAGGGGTCGAAGGCGACGGCTTCGGTCGCGGGGCCGGCGTCCGTCGGCGGGGCGTCCTCGGGGTCGCGCTTGGGGGTCGGGTCGCTCACTGCTCCTCCTCTTCGCGGTACATCAGGGGCGGCGGGGTGGGCTCGGCCAGCGAGCCGCCGAGCCAGCTGCGGTGCATCGTGGACCACGTGCCGTTGGCGCGGATGCGCTCGATGGTGCGGTTCACGGCCTGGACCAGGTCGTCGTGGCCCTTCTGCACGCCGACGGCGTAGAGCTGCCGGGCCAGCGACTCCGAGACGATCTCGGCGTGGGGGTCCTGTGCGGCCATGCCGGCGAGGATGGCATCGTCGGCAAGCACTGCATCCGCCTGGAACTGCTGGGTGGCCATGAGGCAGTCCGACCACGATCGGGTGCGCAGGACCTCGGACTCCGGGGCGACGGTGCGCGCGAGGTTGAGCAGGTTGGTGCCGTCGACAATGCAGACGCGCATGCCCGCGAGGTCGTCCAGGCTCTCGATGCCGCGGTCGCGAGGGGCGAGCAGGCGCACGTACGAGATCATGTACGGGGTGGAGAAGGAAACCTTCTGTGTGCGCTCCTTGGTGATGGACATGGTGCGGATCACCACATCCACCGCACCGGATTGCAGCATCTCCGAGCGCGAGGCGGACTCCACGAAGCGGAAGTCGACCTTCTCCGGGTCGCCGAGGATGTCGGCCGCGATCTCGCGGGCGAGGTCGACCTCGAAGCCTCGCAAGTCGCCTGCCGACGTATCGCGGTAGGACAACAGGTACTGCGATTGGTCAATGCCCACGATGAGGCGGTCGCGGTTGCGGATCTGCTCCAGCGAGCCGCCGATGCCGTCCTCCTCGTCGTGGGGACGCAGCGAGCCCGGCCAGTCGAAGTCCGCGGTGGCGAACTCGCCCTCCGGCGCGATCCCGGGCGGGTCCAGGATGGCGCCCGGCGGCAGCGGGAGGCCCTCGTACGTGGGCTCCGGGTCGCTCGGCGGGGTCGGGGAGGGCTTGGGCGCGGGGGCGCAAGCGGACAGGGCGAGCGCGGCGGCGGTGGCGGCGGCGGTGACGCGGCGGGAAGTGTTCACAGGAATTCTCCGATCCTGCGGCGGATACCAATCCAGATGCAGATCACCGCGAGCAGCGACAGGAGCGCGACCGCGCCCGAGACCAGACGGGTCGCGTCGAGGGATGCGGTGATGTACTCGCGCGTGGACACGCGCGACAGCGTGATCAGGTCCTGCAGATCCGCGTCCAGGTCGCGGTACGCCGACGCGCCGACGTCGCCGGCCTTCTCGGCCCCCGGCTCCGTGCCGGTGAGGAGAACCACGGCCTCCTGGTACTGGCCGGCGTCGATAGCGGCGAGGAGGGCGTCGTGGTTGGAGGACCACTCGTTGAGGGACTCGTGGGCGGAGGCGATCGTCTCCTCGGCCGGGACCGGGACATCCTGCGCTTCCACGCCCCGCGCGTTGCGCAGCGCGGGCGTATCGCGCGCGTCCAGCGCGTTCTCTGCGGCGCCGAGCGCGTCCTCCACCCGCTGGTGCGTCGAGTCAAAGGAGCGCGAGGACTGTGCCACGGACTGCCGCCGCAGCAGCGCGAACGTTTCGTCGGTGCGGGCCTCTTGGGCGTCGATACGCGCGGCCGTCAGCTGCTCCCACGGTTCCGCCGCCCGCGCGAAGCCGACCACGCCCGCTTGCCACAGCTGCAGGTTGGACACGACCACCCAAAGGATCGCCACCACCATGGACGCGGTGGCGACGAGGAAGCCGCGGTTGAGGCGGCGCCGGAACGTGCGCCACAGCCACCACTGCGCCAGAAGCAGGAAGAACAGGGCGGCGAAGAGCCCCGACAACGGCACGAGCTGGGGCGCGGACAGCCGGGCCATCTCGCGGGCGACCTGGCGTTGTGTGAGTTTGTAGAGGCGGTCGGCGTCGCTAAGCATGTGCTCGCGCATGATGCCGGAGGCCTCGGACATGTACGCGACGCCCACAGGGTTGCCCATCCGTTGGTTCACCAGCGCGCGCTCCATCAGCGCGGAGTAGAGGGGGATCTGGCGCTGGATGGAGGTGACCAGGCGCTCGATCTCCGCGCCGTCCTGCCCGTTCTCCGTCTCCACCGAGCCGCGGAAGACGTCGTTGGACGCGGAGACCGCGCGGTCCAGCGAGCCCAGGTACAGGTCCATTTCCTCCTGCGTGAGCATGCCCGGCTGGACAAAGCCGGTGGTGGCGACGGTGTCTGCCTGTGACAGCGAGGTGAACAGCAGGTGCGCCGAGTTGCTCATCGGCTCCGTGGCCGTGACCAGGGTGTCCAGCGAGTCCTGCCGCTTGGACATGGAGCTACTCATCGCCGCGCCCGCCGCCAGCAGGGCGAGCGTGAGCACCAGCATCATCGCGATGAGCTTGCCCGGCGTGGTGGCGAGGAAGCTCGCGCCGCGCCGGGCCATGCGCGCCGGGCCCGTGGCGTAGTCGCGCACGATCGCGCCGAACGTGCGGCGGGTGGGGACGCGCTCGAGCTCGTCCAGCCACGCGTCATCAGACGTCGGCGCGGCCCCGTCCTGGGCCGTGCCGGGCAGCTGCACGTTGTGGCTCATTCCCCAAGAATAACGTGTCTGTCTACAGTGGGGGCATGCTTGGCGACGGAAACGGATGGGTCATCGGACCCCACGGTGAAAAGTACTGGGGCAAATTCGGGGCGGCTGGCCTCTTCCTACAGGCAGGCGACGCAATCCTGATGCAGCACCGCGCCGCATGGACCGCGCAGGGCGACACGTGGGGCATCCCCGGCGGCGCGCGCGATTCGCACGAAACCGCCAGCGAGGCCGCGCTGCGCGAAACGGTGGAGGAGTGCGGCATCGACCCGGACCGCGTGCGCCCGCTCGAGGAAGTGGTCACGTTCGAGGTCCCCGGCTGGGCGTACACCACCGTTATCGCGCGCACCGACGACGGCGCCCAGCTGCCGGTCACGGCGAACGAGGAGAGCGAGGAGCTGCGCTGGGTTCCGCTGGGCGCGCTGCGCGAGCTGCCCCTCCACCCGGGTTTCGCTGCCGCGCTGGATCACCTTATCGGGCATACTGAACCGCATGATTAAAGTACAGGGACTGACCAAGCATTACGGTCCGGTCCGGGCCGTCGATGACCTCACCTTCACCGTCAAACCTGGCGTGGTCACCGGCTTCCTCGGCCCAAACGGATCGGGCAAGTCGACGACGATGCGGATGATCCTCGGCCTGGACACGCCCACCGCGGGCAGTGCGCTTATCGACGACACGTTGTACCAGCACCTCCCCAACCCCACCCACCGCGTGGGCGCTTTGCTGGACGCGAAGGGCATCCACCCGAACCGCTCGGCGCGCAACGCGCTGCTCTGGCAGGCGCAGGCGGCGGGGCTGTCGAAGCAGCGCGTCGACGAGGTCCTCGGCCTGGTCGGCCTGACCGACGTGGCGGACAAGAAGGTCCGCGGCTTCTCGCTCGGCATGGGTCAGCGCCTGGGCATCGCGGCCGCACTGCTGGGCGACCCCGAGTACCTCATCCTTGACGAGCCGGTCAACGGCCTCGACCCCGAAGGCATCCGCTGGGTCCGCAGCCTGCTGCGTCGGCTTGCCGACGAGGGGCGCACCATCCTCGTGTCCTCACACATCCTGTCCGAAATGGCGCAGACCGCCGACAACCTGGTGGTCATCGGCCGCGGCCGGCTGGTGGCGGACACGTCGGTGAATGAGTTCATCGCGTCGAACTCCAACGTCACCACCGTCGTGCGCACCGCCACCGTCGCGGACTTGAAGGGCCTGAGCGCCGCGATCGGCCAGGCCGGTGCGCGGGTGGAGCGTGGCGTCGATAGTGCGCAGCGCGAAGTGCTGGAAATCCCCGACCTGACCAGCGACGAGGTCGGCCGCATCGCCCACGAGGCGGGCGTGCAGCTGGCGGAGCTGACGCAGCGCCACGCCTCGCTGGAGGACGCGTACATGCACTCGACCATGGACAAGGCCCAATACGTCGCACCGGAGGGAAACCGTGCTTAATCTGATCAACGCCGAATGGACCAAGCTGCGCACCACCGCGTCGTTCTACGCGTGCGTGATCGTGGCGCTCGTGCTCTCGCTGCTCAACGCCGCGCTCACCGGCTGGATCTACAACACGATGTCGTTCCCGAAGCCATTGACGACGGCAGCCGTCATCACCGTCGTACTCTCCATGTACACGCTGGTGCAGACCTCAATGATGGTGACCACGGAATACCGGTTTGGCATGGCCGCCACCAACTTCCGGGTCGCGCCGAAGCGCTGGCAGCTCGCCCTGGCCAAGCTGATTCTTGGCGCGGTGCTCGTCGCCGTGGTGTCGCTGGTGAGCCTCGTCCTGGGTTTCACGGTGGCGGACCTGGTGGACAACAACCCGGTCGGCTGGGCCAGCAACTCGTTCGTGCACCGGGCGCTGTGGGCGGTCCCGCTTGGCGAGGCACTCCTCGCCGTCCTCGTCCAAGGCGTCGGCTGGCTGCTCCGCAACACTGCGGTCACGGTCTGCGCCGGGCTGCTCATGATGCTGCTTGTGGAGCGAGTCCTGCCCGTCATCCCCAAGATCGGCGAGCACGTCGACCGGTTCCTGCCGTTCAAGGACCTCAACGCGTTCATGCTCAACCAGAAGGCGCCGAACGACGACCCGCTCGTCTCCCTCGGCATCTTCGTCGTCTGGGCCCTCGTCGCGTGGGTGGCCGGCGTGGTGCTGCTGCACAAGCGCGACGCGTAAAGGTTTGGTTTTTGTGCCCCTGGGCAGCCGGTTGCGGCTGGTCGGGGGCTTTTTGGTGGGGTCTTGCGGGGTGGGCGTGAGAGATTTCTGCGCTGCGTGGTTGCGGCGTGGCGTGGCCCCAGGTCGCGACGAATTGGGTAGGCGGCGAACCGGAAATTTTACGCATTCTCGTCATCCAGCGCCCCGCCTACTGCAGCGCGGAGGTCAGCTTCATCACGTTGTCTACGTAGCGGCGGTACCAGGGGCGGCGGTTCCAGCGCTCCGGGGTGAGTTCGCTGGAGACGGATAGGTAGGTGTCGGCGAGGCGGTGCAGGTCGCGGAGGAGGGTGCCCTCGGCGACGAAGAGGCTGGACTCGTAGTTGAGGGAGAAGGAGCGGATGTCCATGTTGGAGGAACCAACGATGGCCACCGGCCGCCCAACCCCAGAACCAGAACCACCCCCAGAACCAGACCCAACCTCCGGATCCGCCAGCGCGAACTTGGTGTGCAGGACATAGGGGGCGGGGAACTCCCAGATGTGCACGCCGGCGTCTAGAAGCTGCTCGTAGTAGGAGGATTGGGCGTGGTTGACCATGAACTGGTCGGCCTTTTCGCCGACGAGGAGGTCGACGCGGATGCCTCGATAGCAGGCGGTGGTCACCGCTTCTAGGAGGGATTCGTCGGGGACGAAGTAGGGGGAGCAGAGGATGAGGCGCTCGCTGGCGTGGTGGATGAGGGAGTTGAAGCTGCGCAGGTTGGGCTCGGTCTGGTAGCCGGGGCCGGAGGGGAGGAGCTGCACTAGGTTGACGTCCTCGCCGTGGGGGCTGGGGAGGGCCGCGGCGGTGTGGAGGTCGATGAGCTCGCCGGATTCGGTGTACCAGTCGACGGCGAAGAGCGACTCCATGGAGGTGACGATGGGGCCCTCGAGCTCGATGAAGGTGTCCACCCACTGGCGTCCGGCGCGGCGGTGGTTGGGCATGAGGTAGCCGCGGTCGATGAGGTTGAGGGAGCCGATGAAGCCGACGCGGCCATCGATGACCACGAGCTTGCGGTGGTTGCGCAGGTCGGGGCGCCGGAAGCGGCCGCGCAGCAGGTTGAGGGGCAGCATGAGGTGCCAGTCGATGCCGGCGTCGGTGAGCCGGCGCTTCAGGGCCCGGAAGTGCGGGTACTTCATGGAGCCGATGTGGTCGAACAGGAGGCGGACGTGGACGCCGCGCTGCACGGCCCGCTCCATCGCCTCGAAGACGGGGCCGGTGGTCTGGTCCCACGCCACGGCGTAGATTTCGACGTCGACGTAGGAGGTGGCGGCGTCGATAAGCGATGCAAGGCGGCGCATGACTAATTCGTAGTCGGTCCAGGTGTGGCGGACGCTGCTGTATTCGGCGGGGAAGCCGGTGAGCTCGCGGTTGAGCCGGATCATCGACGCCACGTCGGGGGCCAGGCGAGCGTCGACGGGATGGTCGGGCGTGCGCGTGTAGATGTCGTTGAGCGCGGCGGTGGCGCGCTGCTGGATGCGGTGGCGGCGGCGCGAGACCAGGGTCGATCCCATCAGCAGGTAGAGGGGCAGGCCGACGATGGGTAGCAGGAGGATGAGCAGCAGCCACGCGTTCGCGGACGCCGGGCGCCGGTTCTCCGGCACGATGCCGATCATGACGAACTTGATCGCGTAGTCAATGGTCATGGCAACGAGCTGCCAGACCGAGAGGTCGAACGAGAACGTCATCGCACTTGGTCGATGTCCAGGCCGTGGGTGTCGTAATCCACGATCACGGGCGCGTGGTCGGAGGCGCCGGTGCCGCGGCGCTCGTCCACGTCCACCCAGGCGCGGGTCGCCTTCGCCGCGAGCGGCGCGGTGGCCAGCTGGAAGTCAATGAGCATCCCCTCGTTGCGCGGGAAGCGGCCGGACTTGTAGTCCCAGAACGAGTAGAGGTCGTCGTGCGTGATCTGGGTCAGTCCCGTCTCCTCCAGCATCTGGAACGCGGCGCGCTCCGGCTCCGTGACGTGCGTTTTGCCGTCGAACCAGTCGATGTCCCACACGTTTTCGTCGCGGGGCGCGATGTTGAAGTCGCCGGTGAGCACCTGCAGGTCGCCGGGCCGCACCGTGTCCTGCAGCGAGTAGAGGAACTGCAGCTTGTAGTCGTAGTGCGGGTCGCCGATCTCGCGGCCATTCGGCACGTACAGGCTCCACACCTCGACGCCGCCGCAGTCCGCGCCGACGGCCCGCGCCTCCAGCTCCGGCTCGCCCTTCTTGGCAAAGCGGGGCTGCCGCTCGAAGTGGTCGCGCACGTGCTCGAGCCCGACCCGCGAGGCGATCGCCACCCCGTTCCACTGGTTGTGCCCCACGTGCGCGACTTCGTAGCCCGCCGCCTGAAACGTGGAGTAGGGGAACTTGGCGTCCGCCGTCTTCGTCTCCTGCATGGTCAGCACGTCCACGTCCTGCCGCTCGAGGAATGCGGCGATGCGATCGGCGCGCGTCCGCACCGAGTTGACGTTCCAAGTGGCAATTCGCATGCCCACCACCTTAGCGTTTTCGGGGCAGTGCTTATCGACGCCACGTCCACCCCCGCCCGACTCACCCCAACAACCGGGCGTACCGGTGCCGGTGGTGCTCCAGGAACCCCAGCTTGTGGTACATCGCCAGCGCAGCCGTGTTGCTCACGCGCGCCTGCAGGTAGGCGCGCTCGGCGCCCTGCTGCGCGCCCCACGCGAGCAGCTGCCGGGTGAGCTGGGTGCCCAGCCCCTGGCGGCGGCAGTCCTCGGCGACCTCCACGGCGGAGTAGCCGAGCCAGGTGCGCCCGTCGTCGGACTCCGTGAGCGTCGCGCGAGTGACGGCGACGGTCCGCCCGCCCCGCTCGAGCCGGGCAAAGGCGATGCGGCCCTCGATGTGCGACGCCAGGTCGAGCACCGCGTCCTCCGGCAGCGCGGCGCCCCGGAAGTGGTACATGGAGAGCCAGTCGGCGTCGGGCGTGTCGTCGACGCGGAAGTCAGCGCCAGCGGGTTCGGCGGGGGCGTCCTCGCACGGCGCCGTCATGACCAGGATTTCCTCGCCGAGCTCCCACCGGTCCTGGTGGCCCTCGATGAGGCGCAGCGCCGGTTTGCCGATGCGCTCCGGCACCAGCAGCTGCACCGGCATGTCGCGCTCGGCGTAGAACTCGCGGAGCGCGTCGAGCGGGACCGGCTGCAGGGAGGCGGAGTGACCGATGGGGGCGGCGGAGTTGGATCGCTCGGCGATTTCGGCACCGGAGCGGGCGAGCCAGCCGTCGATAAGCTGCTGCTCTTGGCCCGGAAAGGCGCGCGCGGTGGCGGTTTCGATCGCGCGGATGTCGGAGTTGCGGACGGTGCGCGGCGACAGTTTCTTAATGATGTGGACGTCCCGAATCTCCACCGCGTCCTTGAACGACGGGAAACCGCCGACCTCCTGCGGGCGGATGACCAGCGGGTTGAGGCTGAGGACGTGGCCGATGACGTCGCTGGCCATCTCGCCGCGGCGCTGGCGCACGACCACGCGGTCGCCGACGGCCACCTCGTCGGAGCGGAAGATGCGCGACATTACGCCGGACGGCGCACGAGGAACACGCCACCTGCCGTGAGCAGCAGTGCCAGCACGATCAGGTTGAGCATCGGCGTGCCGGTCTCGGCGAGGTCGCCCTCGCGCTCGTCCTCCTCGGTGGTGGTGGAGGAGGAGCGGGTGCTGCTGGTCGTGCGCGTGGTGGTCGACGACTTGGTGGACGAGCTCGCCGACGTCGTGCGGTTGTGCAGGATCGCGGTCGCCGAGGTGCTCTCGGATGTGCTGCTCGAGGAGCTCGTCGTGCTCGATGCGGTCCCCGTGGTCGTCTCCGCCGGCGAGCTGGTGGAGGATGAGGTCGCTGAGGTGCTGGTGGTGCTCGACTCGCTGGAGGTGGAGGACGAGGTCGTCTCGTCGTCTTCGTCCTCGTCGTCGTCCGCGAGCACGTTCGCGCGGTACCGCACGTTGGGCTCCTCGGTCGCAGCGGTCGTTTCGGTCGCTTCCGGCTCAGCGCTCACGCTTGCCGACGCTTCCGTCGACCCCGTCACCGTCGTCGGCTCCTCCGCGCGTTTCACCTCGGTGGTGGCGTGGGTGGACTCCGGCGCGCAGTCGAAAGCGATGCGCTTGTCGCCCTGCTCGGAGCGCTCGACCGCGTCCATGGCGGTCGTGCCGAGCAGGCCGCCCAGGCCGGTGTCGCCGGCGACGAGGCCGGGGAGGCAGACCGCTTCGTCGTCGCCGAGCACCTCGGTGCGCAGCTCGCGGACCGTCTGGCGGTCCTCCTTGATAGCGTCCGCTGCCTCGGTGAAGGCTTCCTTGTCTTCCTTGCTCAGGGGCGTGCCGGACTCCTCGGCCTCCTGCTCCGCGTCCTCGCGCAGCTCGCGCAGGTCGTCCGAGGCGTCGATGAGGTCGGTGCGCCACTCTTTCAGGGTGGCGCGGTAGGCGTCCTGGGCCTCGACCAGCGCCTCGTCGTCGCCCGATTCCTCGGCGGCGTCGATGTCCTCCTGCTGGGTCTCGAGGGTTTCGGAGTGGGAGTTGTGGGACGCGGTGACGTCGATAAGCAACTGCTCCAGCGGCTCCTCGGCCGATGCGAACGGCGCTGCGGCGAGCACAATCGTGCCTGCGGCGATGGCGGCGGTGGTACGCATAAGTTCCTTCCCTCGTGGGCTAGTGGCCGAACGGGTCCTCGTCGGTGCCCGGCAGCCACGTGTTGCCCGGTTCGGTCCAACCATTGGCCTTGATCGCGCGCTTGGCCTCGCGCTTGTAGTGGCCGGTCAGTACATCGGTGTACACCTTACCGTCAAGGTGGCCCACCTCGTGCTGCAAACAGCGAGCGAAGAAACCGGTGCCCTCGATCTCAATCTCGTTGCCGTGCTCGTCCAGGCCCGTGACCTTGGCCCAGTCCGCGCGGCCGGTGGGGAAGCCCTCGCCGGGGACGGAGAGGCAGCCCTCGTCGTCCTCGCCGTCGTCGCGCGGCATGGTCTTGGGGATCTCGCTGGTCTCCAGCACCGGGTTGATCACGGTGCCGCGGCGCATCTCGTCTCCATCCGGGCAGTGGTACACAAACAGGCGCAGGTCAACGCCCACCTGGTTCGCGGCCAGGCCGACGCCGTGCGCGGCGTCCATCGTCTCGTGCATGTCGGCGATGAGTTCCTGCAGCTCCTCCACGGGCTGCTCCACCTTGCGGGTCGGGTTGTGCAGGACAGGGTCGCCGTAAATCACGATGGGTCGAATCGTCATGCCTACTATATTAAGCATGCTCTCGACGCTTTCCGATTCCGACCGCGAACTCCTCGACTTCGAAGCCCACGCGCCCCGCAGCCTGGGCGCGAAGGAGGAAGCGATCCGGCGGGAGCTCGGGCTGAATCCCACCCGGTACTACCAGCGGTTGAACCTGCTGTTGGAGTCGCCGGAGGCGCTCGCGTACGCGCCGCAGCTGGTCCGGCGGCTGCGCGCGGTGCGAGAGACACGCGAGATTGGGTAGCGTTTTATGCTTGACGACGATCAGCGTTCGGCGTGTCACACGCGCACCTCTACCTCAAGTATGGCTTGAGGGTTTAGAGTGGCGCATGTGAATACTGTGAACCCTGGTGATGGACATCGCGGACGAGACGAGTTCCCGCGCGAACGTGACGACTACCGTGGCGCCCACCGGCGCGCCGACGAGCCGGAAGAATACGGTGACGGCTACGCCGACGACAGGTACTACGACACAGCGTACGAGGATGCGGAGTACGTAGAGGCGGAGCCGGTCGAGGCCGAGCTAGTTGATGAGGAAGAAGAGCGCCGCGGGGCGCTGGGCGGATCCACCGTGGCCACGGCCGGCGCTGCGGGCGCAGCTGGTTCGCGCGACGCCGCGGCAGCGGGGCTCCCGAAGCGCGGCCTCGGCATGATCCTGCTGGCAGTCGGCGTGCTGCTCGCACTGTGGGCCGTCTTCGCGCTGAACAAGGGCGATGACTCCCCGAGCAACACTGCCGAAGAGACCCAGAGCAGCCAGGCAAGCAGCGCCGCGCAGCCCAACGGCGCGGGCGAGAACGGTGCCAACAACGGCGCGGCCGCACCGGCGCCGGGCCAGGAAAACGCGGGCCAGGACGGCGACGCGCAGAACCCGGACGCCAACAACTCGGATGCGCAGAACCCGGACACCAACAACCTGGACGCCAACGCGAATCGCGATGCCGGCGAGGCTGCGCCCGCCGCCCCCGCCGCCCCCGCCAACAACCCGGCCACCCCGGGCCTGACGGCGCAGGACGCGCAGGTCTACGTCTTTAACAACTCGGGCGTGCCGGAGCTAGCCAACAAGACGGCCGGCGAGCTGGGCGGCCAGTACCACGTGGCCAACCAGTCGCAGGACCCGGCGGCGATGAACATGCCGGAGCAGACGTTCGGCGTGTTCCCGGAGACGTACGTGTTCTACAACCCGCAGGTGGCGGGGGCGGACCAGGTGGCGGCCGATGTGGCGCAGCGCGTCGGCGGCACGCCGCGTGCGAACAACGACCTGCCGGACGGGGAGACCCAGCTGCCGTCGGAGGCCATCCAGAACCGCAACGCGATTACGGTTGTGCTCGCGGGGCGGTAACGGGGGCGTCGATAAGCAATTGCCCTGAAACAAATTGACGATGTTTCGGGGCGCCCCGCCTTACACTTGACCACATGGATCCTTATCGCGATTTTGCTCGATCCGCGGAGCCCACGCTGGGCGTGGAGTGGGAGATTTGCGTCGTCGACCCCGAGACGCGCGACCTCGTTCCGCAAGCCGAAAAGGTCATTGAGCAGGTGGAACGCGAGCACCCGGGGACCCGGCTGGAGCGCGAATTCCTGCAAAACACCATCGAGCTGGTCTCCCCGATCTGCCGCAATACTCGCGAGGCGATGGGCGCGCTCAACGCCGACCTGGGCAAGGTCCGCAGCGCCGCGGAGCAGCAGGGCCTCCGGCTGTGGGCCAGCGGCGGCCACCCGTTCTCGGACTTCCGCGAGCAGCCGCTCAGCCCCAAGCTGACGTACCAGGAGATCATTAACCGCACGCAGTATTGGGGGCAGCAAATGCTGCTCTGGGGCGTGCACTGCCACGTAGGCATCAGCCACGAGGACCGCGTGTGGCCCATCATCAACGCGATCATGGTGCACTACCCGCACTTGCTGGCTATCTCCGCGTCGAGTCCGGGGTGGGACGGCATTGATACCGGCTACGCCTCAAACCGCACCATGCTCTACCAGCAGCTTCCCACCGCGGGCATGCCGTACCAGTTCCGCGACTGGGACGAGTGGGTCGGCTTCATGCGTGACCAGCAGACCTCCGGCGTGATCAGCCATACTGGAAGCATGCACTTCGACGTCCGCCCGGCCGCCAAGTGGGGCACGATCGAGGTGCGCATTAGCGACGCCCCCTCGAACCTCCGCGAACTCGCCGGAATCGTCGCCCTCACGCACTGCCTCGTGGTGTACTACGACAGGAAGCTGTCCGCAGGCGAAGCGCTGCCGACGCTGCAGCCCTGGCACGTCGCCGAAAACAAGTGGCGCGGCGCCCGCTACGGCATGGAGGCGCTCGTGATTACCAGCCGCGACACCGACGAGCGCTGGGTAAAGGATGAGCTGCGCGACATGCTCGTGGAGCTCGCACCCATCGCGGAGGAGCTTGACTGCGTGGAGGAGCTGGAGCTCGTGCGCGAGATCTTGCGCGACGGGGCGGCCTACCAACGACAGCGGAAAATCTACGAGGCAACCGGGGACTGGAAGCGCGTGGTGGACGCGACCTGCGACGAGATGCAGGAGATGCAGCCGCCTCGGTAGCCTAGAGCGGCGACCTGCCAGCGGCGAGCGCTACTCCGCGGGCGCGTCCGGGTTGACGCGGCGCGGGTGGTAGGCGGCCGGTCGGTCGTTGCGGGTGAGCTGGTCCTCGGAACCGTAGAGCCCTTCGCGCCTGGCCACGCGGCCGAGGCGCTGCGCGGTGACCGGGTTGGTCATCAGCGCGAACAGGACCAGGAGCACCAGGATGCCCAGGTCACCGCGCTCGTGCACGGAGAAGCTGGGGGAGCTGACCAGCCGGATGATGGTGCCCACGAACATGAGCAGGAGACCGGTGGTCTGCGGCTTGGTAATCGCGTGGACCCGGGCCAGGGTGGAGCCGAACCGGACGGCGCCGACCGCCGCCGAGAACACCATGAAGGATCCGGGGAGGATGAAGAGGAGGGAGATGGCGTCGAAAAGCATTGCCCAATTCACAGCGAACCATCCCTCTTGCGGAAGCGGGCGACGGAGATGGAGGCTATGAAGCCGAGCAGCGCGATGACCATCATGACGTTGACCACCGTGGTATCCAGCGTCCAGCACACGTAGAGGGCGAAGGCACACTGGAGGGAGGCGGTGATGGCGTCGTTGCCCAGCAGGCGGTCCATGGAGTCGGGGCCGACGATGACGCGCCAGGCCAGCAGCAGGAAGCCGACGGCGATGAAGACGGCGGCGATGCAGAGGAAGACGTTGTACAGGGTTGGGTCCATGGGTTAGCTCCTGCTCTCAAAAATGTCGATCATCTGGCGCTCGAGCGCGGCGACGTTATCAATCTCGCGCTGGATGGCGTGCGGGTCGGCGGCGTCGAGGACGTGGATGGTCCACTCGCGGTCGGCGAGGTTGATGTCCGTGATCGAGCCACCGGGCTGCAGGTTGTACGCGCAGGTGGCCAGGTACAGGACGAACTCGCTGCTCAGCCGCATGGGGACGGTGAGGATGGCGTTCTTCGGCGGCGCCGCGGGGCGCAGCGCCAGCCAGCTCACCTTCGCCGACGCGATGAGCAGGTCGCGCAGCCACACCAGCCCGAACAGGACCAGCTTGCCCCACCGGACCTTGTAGCCGGTGTTGGGGATGTGCGGTAGCGGCAGCAGCAGCACGATCAGCAGCGCGAGCGCGAGCCCAGCGGCGACGTTGCCCCAGCTCAGCTCGCCCATCAGCAGCACCCACATGAGCGTCAGCCACACCACAAACAGCGGCCGGAACCGGTGCCTGACGCCTTGCATCGTCTCCAGCATCTACTCCTCACCTCCGTCGGTGCTCGTGCTTGTCTGCGCCTCCGCCCCCGGCGTCGCTTCCTCCGTATCCCCAGCGACGGGTGTGGGCACGGTCTCCGTGGAAACGCCCTTGCCGCCTTCCGGTGTCCGCTGGTCCCGCTCCACGTGGTGGCGGTCCAGGTTGTCGGATGCGCCGTAGTCCGAGTGCGGGGTGGTGAAGCGCTCGGGGCGCCGGGTCGGCTCGTCGCTGTCCGCCCCTACGGGGCCCTCCAGCACCGCGTTGCGGTAGATCGAGCGGTCCTGCGCCGACTCCGCCGCGCGGTCCGTGATGCTGGAGATCGGTCCCGCCAGGAAGGTGATGGACACAGAGGCGGCGACGAGCAGCGCCGTGGAGAGGAGCATGCCCGCGGGCAGGCGGCCGACGTCGTCGCGCTGCTCGAACTGGGTGGTTTCGCCGCGCTCGGCAAGCAGGGATGGCCGCGCCATGGCCACGTTGCCCTCGGGGGCGTCGGCGCGGTCGCGCAGGAAGCCCTTAGACCAGACCAGGATCATGGCGTAGAGGGTGAGCAGCGAGGTTACCACGGCGCCGCCGATGAGGACCCAGGCCAGCCAGGACCCGTCGTCTGCGCCTGCCTGGATGAGCATCACCTTGCCCAGGAAGCCGGAGAACGGCGGGACGCCGCCCAGGTTGAGCGCGGGGATGAAGTACAGGATGGCAATGATCGGGGCCGTGTACAGCAGGGAGCCCAGGCGCCGCAGCTGGGCGGCCCCGGCCTGACGCTCCACCAGGCCGACCACCAGGAACAGGGAGGTCTGCACGAGAATGTGGTGGACCGCGTAGAAGATCGCGCCGGACAGGCCCGTCATGGAGCCGAGCGCGATGCCAAAGATCATGTAGCCGATGTGCGAGACCAGCGTGAACGACAACAGTCGCTTGATGTCGTTCTGGGCAAGCGCGCCCATCACGCCGATGATCATGGTCAGCAGTGCCACCCACATGAGCAGGGTGTCCAGGGTGCCGCCCGTAAACACGGTGGAGCGCATGCGGATGATCGCGTACACGCCCACCTTGGTCAGCAGGCCCGCGAACACGGCGGTGACCAGGGAGGCCGCAGTGGGGTAGGAGTCAGGCAGCCACGCGTCCAGCGGGAACACGGCCGCCTTGATGCCAAACGCAACAAGCAGGGTGGCAAAGATGGCGGCGCGGGTGCCGTCGGGGATCTCCTCCATGCGCATGCCCGCCTGCGCCATGTTTACGGTGCCCACGGCGGAGTAGACCAGGGCCAGGGCGAAAAGGAAGACCATGGACGAGGCCATGGAGACCATCACATAGCCGATGCCGCTGCGCACGCGCCCGGGTGAGGCGCCGAGGGTGAGCAGGACGTACGAGGCGACCAGGAAGATCTCAAACCCGACGTACAGGTTGAACAGGTCGCCGGCCAGGAAGGAGAGGTTCACGCCCATGCACAGGAGCATGTAGACGGGGAGGAAGACGGCGATGGGGTCGTCCTCGCCGCCGTCGCGAAGCCCCTGCGAGATGCCGTACCACATGACGGCGAAGAGCACGGTGGCGGAGACGAACAGCATGATGGTGGACAGCCGGTCCGCCACGAGCGTGATGCCCACGACGGCGTCCCAGCCGCCCATGTGCACGGTCTGGATGCCGTGGACGTCGGCGATGATAATCATGGCGCCGGCGATGAGGGCGAGCGCGAACAGCGTGGTGAGCGCGATGGCGCGCTGCAGCTGGACGTGCTTGCCCGAGACCAGGATGAGCGCCGCCGCGATGGCGGGCAGGATCAGCGGCATCACCGTCAGGTACGGCATGGCGGGCAGCGCCCAGTCGGCGAAGTCGAAGAGGCTACTGGTCATTCTCCGCCTCCTTCACGGGTGTCTCGAACGAGCGCGGGCCGAATGAGTCGCCGGACACGCTCGGCTTGCCGGTCTCCGGGTCGTCGGAGCGGTCGTGGTCCGGCGCGGCTGCAGGCGTGGTCGGCCGCTTCGCAATCGCGCGGTCCTCCTCGTCGCGTTCGATGATGTCGTCGGTGCGGTAGCGATACTGCCGGTACGCCAGTGCAAGCATGAACGCGCTCATGGCCATGGAGATCACGATCGCGGTGAGGATCATCGCCTGCGCGAGCGGATCCGCGCTGTCCGCGTACTGCTCGGATTCGCGCCCGAGAATCGGCGGCGATCCCGCCTGCCCACCGGACTGCAGCAGCAGGAGGTTCGCGCCGTTGCCAATAAGCAGCACGCCGAGGATCATGCGGGTCATCGCCCGATCCAGCATCATGTACACCCCGCACGCGATAAGCGCGCCCGAGCCGATCAGGAGGAAGAGGTTCGCTTCCATCTACTTGCTCCCTTCTTGGGCTTGTTTGCTTATCGACGATCCCGCTCCCCCAGCCGAAGCCCGCTCGGACTCCCTGGCGGCGCGCCGCTGCGCCTGCTGCTCCCGGCGCCGCTTGTTCTTTTCCTGCAGCTCGCGGGCGCGGTCGCGGGCCCGCTGCTTGCGGGTGTCTTCCTCGCGGTCCAGGTACGCGCCCATGGAGCCGAGGATGTGCAAGGTGAGGCCGACGACGATGGCGTACACGCCGCCGTCGAAAACCAGCGCCGAGGGGACGTCGAACTCGCCGATGAGCGGCAGCGCCAGGGAGGCGTAGCCGGTGGTGAGTGGCGGGTTGCCAAAGAAGAGCGGTACTACCACGCACGCGGCGGAGAGGAGGATGCCCGTGCCCAGGATTTTCGCGGGGTCGACCGGCAGCGCCTCGTCGATCTCCGCGCGGCCGCCCGCCAGGTAGCGCAGCGTGAACGCGAGCGCGGCAACCAGGCCGCCCGCAAAGCCGCCGCCGGGGGCGTTGTGGCCGGAGAAGAAGAAGTAGAAGGACAGGAGCATGATCGACGGGAAGAGGATGCGCGTGACCACATCGACCATGATGGAGCGGTTCTGCGCCGTCTCCGAGTCCACGCCCGAGGCGAGCCAGCGGGGCTTGTTGGTGGACAGGGTGGGGCGCCGGGACTCGCGCCCGAACGTGCCCGTGCCGAAGATGAGGCTGGCCACGCCGGTGGCGGCGATGACCAGGACCAGGATCTCACCAAAGGTGTCGGCGGCGCGCAGGTCCACGAGCAGCACGTTGACGGTGTTTCGGCCGTGGCCGATCTCGTACGCCAGGTCCGGCATGTACTTGGACATCGGGTCCTGCACGCGCGCCGACATCGCCGTCATAGCCACGATCACCACGGAGAGGCCCGTGCCGATGGAGAGCCAGGCGCGCAGCCGGTTGTCGTCGTTGCGCGGCTCCACCTCCGTGGGCATCTTGCGCAGGACCAGCATGAACACCACCATGACGATGGTCTCCACCAGGGCCTGCGTGAGCGCGAGGTCCGGGGCGCCGTGCAGCGCAAAGATGAACGCGAGCGAGTAGCCGGTGAGACCGACCATGACCACGCCGGAGAGGCGGTTGCGCTGCAGCGTGGCAAAGATCGCCATGGCGCACAGGATGCAGACCACAAGGCCCTGCCACGGGTTGTCCCACAGCAACATGTGGATGTCGTTGCTCTGCCCCAGAATCAGCGCGGCGAGCGGGACCACCATGAGCGTGGCAAAGATGACCGCCAGGTTGATGGTCAGCGAGCCGCGCTGCGTCGACGCCGTGAGCTTGAGCGACGCGTTGCGGAGCTGGTGGAGGATGAGATCCCAGATCTCGTCGGCGTCGCCAAGCGCCGGCTTGTCAAAGCGGACCCTGCGGATCAGGTCGCGCTGCCAGAACAGCACGGTGCCGGCCACGACGATCACCACGGTGAGGACGAGCGGGGTGGTGATGCCGTGCCACAGCTTCAACGGCGCGCCCTCGACGTGCGGGAAGCGGACGTCCAGGTAGGAGTTGATGGCGTTGGACAGCCAAGCGGGCAGGAGCCCGAACGCGATGGTGGCCAGCGTGAGCATCGCCGGGGAGGCGGACAGGAGCGGGCCGATGTGGTGCATCTTTGCCACGGCGGGGGAGACGCCGGTTTCGCGGTGCTGCGCCTTCGTGGCGAACGCGCCCCACAGGAAGTACAGGGAGTAGCCCATTGTCAGGATGGAGCCGACCACCAGCACGACCAGCGTGATGTGGCCCGGCATGCCGTGCAGCGACTCCTCGTGCAGGATCGCCTCCAGCGCCGACTCCTTGGCAATGAATCCGAACAGCGGGGGCAGGCCCGCCATCGACGCCGCCGACACGACCGCCAGGAACGCGACGAACGGTTCCTTGCGACCCAGGCCGGAGAGCTCACGGATGTCGCGGGTGCCGGTCGTGTGGTCGATGGCGCCGACGATCATGAACAGCGTCGCCTTGAACATGGAGTGCGCGAACGTGATGGCCAGGCCCGCCATCGCCGCCTCGCGCGAGCCCACGCCGATCACCGCGGTGATAAAGCCCAGCTGGGAGACCGTTCCGTACGCCAGGATCAGCTTGAGGTCGCGCTGCTTCAGCGCCATCCACCCGCCGAGCAGCATGGTGAACAGGCCGGTGGAGATGACCACCAGGTGCCAGGTGCTCACGGCCGCCATGTCCGGCGCCAGACGGGCGACCAGGTAGATGCCCGCCTTCACCATCGCCGCCGAGTGCAGGTAGGCGGACACCGGGGTGGGCGCCGCCATCGCGCCGGGCAGCCAGAAGTGCCACGGGGCTTGGGCGGACTTGGTCAGTGCGCCGAGCATAATGAGCACGATCGCCGCCGAGATCGCCGGCGTGTTCTGGATGTCTGCGAACTGCGGGATCTGGCTGAGCTTCCAGATGCCCGCGTTGAACCCGAGCAGGTTGATGCCCACCAGCATGGCCAGCCCGCCCATGGTGGTGATCATGAGCGCCTGAATCGCGGCCCTGCGTGACGACGCCCGCTCGCCGTAGTACGAGACGAGCAGGTAGGACAGGATGGACGTCAACTCCCAGAATACGTACATGAGCAGGAAGTTGTCCGAGATGACCAGGCCGTACATGACGGTGGCGAACATGGTGAGCTCGCCGCCGAACTTGGCCAACCGGCGCGGGTTGGAGTCGAAGTAGCCCCAGCAGTACAGCAGGACGAGGGCACCGACGCCCAAAATGATCAGGGAGAACAACCCGGCCAGGGGGTCGAGGCGGAACTCCAGGTTGAGGTTGACGGAGGGCATCCAGGCGTAGCTGGCAACGATCTCGCCTTCGTCGGTAAAGATGCCCCGCTGGAACAGGCTGGCCATCCAGATGAAACCGCCGAGTGGGACCGTGGCGAGCATGCCGAACGCTGCCCGGCCGCACAACCTGATGAGTGGGGGTGCGGCAATCGTCGCGATGATGAGCGCGGCGAGCAGCGTGAGCAAAGTGCGGACCCCTCCTCGGGCATGTACGGATCGAGTTCTCTTACCGAGCCCAACAAGCCCAACAAAGCGGCCCAAGGAGGCACAGAGCGGCCATGAATTGGAAACTCGTGCGAGAGCGTGGGGCGCGTCGAAAAGAATAGGCGCGGCCAATGCGTCCAACTGTACCGATTAGATAACTATTTCGCTACCGAATTGTGGCCGCATCGTGACCGCGCCCTGAGTGGCTGAGGGTGGCTTACTTGCCGTACTGGCGGAGGAAGCTGGCCTCAGCGACGGCGATGCGCTCGATCTCGGTCGGGTCGACGGACTCGTCCACGCCGTGGATGCCGCAGGCGGGTTCCTCAACGCCGTAGAGGGCGATCTCAGCATCCGGGAACTGCTCCTGCAGCGTGTTGGTCAGCGGGATGGAGCCGCCCGAACCGATGAGGGTGAGCTTGTCGGTGCCGTACGCCTCGCGCAGGCACTCGCCGAGCTTCGCGGCGGCGGGGCGCTCCGGGTCGGTGGCAAACGGAGCGTTGACGCCGCTGATTTCCACGGTCACCTTGGCACCCCAGGGGGTGTGGGCCTTGATGTGCTCCTCCATCTTCTGCGCGATCTCGGCGGCGTCTTGACCGGCCGGGACGCGCAGGTTGAACTGGGCCTCGGCGCGCGGGTTCACCGCGTTGACCGCTTCAGCGACCGGGGTGGAGGTAAAGCCGATCATGGTGACGGCCGGGCGCGCCCAGCACATGTCGGCGGGGTCGTCGTCGACGGTGCCGAGGAGCTGGACGCCGTCGAGGACGCCGGCGTCGGTGCGGAAGGTGTCGCGCTCGTAGGCGTCGCCGGTCCACTTGGCGGTGGTGTCGACGCCGTCGATGGTGGTGCGCCCGTGCTCGTCGAACAGCGAATCGGCGATGCGGATCAGGGCGTGGGCCGCGTCGGGGGCGGCGCCGCCGAAGCTGCCGGAGTGGATCGCGCCCTCGAGGGTTTCCACGGTGACCTTCACCTGGGCGCCGCCGCGCAGGGAGGTGGTCAGGGTGGGCTCGCCCACGGCGGCGTTGCCGGAATCGGCGATGAGGATGGCGTCGGCGCGGAAGATCTCCGGCTCAGCCTCGATGAGCTTGCCCAGGCCGTCGTCGCCGCCGAGCTCCTCGGAGCCCTCGACGACGACCTTGAGGCCCAGGTCGGTGCCGCCGGTGGCCTCGACCAGGCGCAGCGCCTCGAGGTGCATGGCCAGGTTGCCCTTGCAGTCGGCGGCGCCGCGGCCGTACCAGCGGCCGTCGCGCTCGGTGAGCTCGAACGGGTCATTGGTCCACACGGACGGGTCGCCCGCAGGGACGACGTCGTAGTGGGAGTAGAGGAGGACGGTCGGGGCGTCGCCCACCGGCTCCTTGACGGCGACGATGGTGTCCGCGTTGTCCACGGTGGCGTGGCGGGTCACGGTCAGGCCCAGGCCCTCGAGGGCAGAGACGGTCCAGGCGCAGGCGGCCTCGTGCTGGTCGGCCAGCTCAGGCGTGGAGTGCGGGGAGTTAAAAGAGACCAGTTTGGCCAGGTCGGCGAAGATGCGTGTGCGGTCCGGTGTGAATTCACTCATGGGGGCGACGCTACCATTGGGGAAACGGTGGGCGTCGATAGGCAAATGGTGCTTGCACTCGCTGGGGGTGAGTGCTAAAAATGGGTCCTAGCACTCGGAGACGCCAAGTGCTAAGCGGGTGAGGCTGCACCACTCAGCAGCCGTGCCGTCGCGGGCGCCTGCTTGAACCGACGAATTGAGTACTCGTTCCACAATAAATAAGGAGCAACAAACTCACATGGCAAAGACCATTGCATTCGACGAGGAAGCACGCCGCAGCCTCGAAAACGGCCTGAACACCCTGGCAGACGCCGTGAAGGTGACGCTTGGCCCGAAGGGGCGCAACGTTGTCCTGGAGAAGTCCTGGGGCGCGCCGACCATTACCAACGATGGCGTGACCATCGCGAAGGAAATCGAGCTCGAGGACCCGTACGAGAAGATCGGCGCCGAGCTGGTCAAGGAAGTTGCCAAGAAGACTGACGACGTCGCTGGCGACGGCACCACCACCGCAACCGTCCTGGCCCAGGCGCTCGTGCGCGAGGGCCTGCGCAACGTTGCGGCCGGCTCCAACCCGATGGGCATCAAGCGCGGCATCCAGGCCGCGACCGACAAGGTGTCCAAGCACCTGCTCGACTCCGCGAAGGAAGTGGAGACCCAGGAGCAGATTGCTTCCACCGCCGGCATCTCCGCCTCCGACCCGGAGATTGGTAAGAAGATCGCCGAGGCGATGTACGCGGTTGGCAACGGCACCGTGAATAAGGAGTCCGTCATCACGGTCGAGGAGTCCAACACCTTCGGTGTTGAGCTCGAGGTGACCGAGGGCATGCGCTTTGACAAGGGCTTCATCTCCGCCTACTTCGCCACCGACATGGAGCGCGGCGAGGCCGTGCTGGAAGACCCGTACATCCTGCTGGTCTCCGGCAAGATCTCCAACGTCAAGGAGCTCGTCCCGGTCCTGGAGCAGGTCATGCAGTCGGGCAAGCCGCTGCTCATCGTCGCTGAGGACGTCGAGGGCGAGGCCCTGTCCACCCTCGTGGTGAACAAGATCCGCGGCACCTTCAAGTCCGTCGCCGTGAAGGCACCGGGCTTTGGCGACCGCCGCAAGGCGATGCTGCAGGACCTGGCTATCCTCACCGGCGGTCAGGTCATCTCCGAGGAGGTCGGCCTGTCCCTGGAGACCGCCGGCATCGAGCTGCTCGGCCAGGCACGCAAGGCCGTCATTACGAAGGACGAGACCACCCTGGTCCAGGGCGCTGGCGACCAGGCCCAGATTGAGGGCCGCGTCAAGCAGATCCGCGCCGAGATCGAGCACTCTGACTCCGACTACGACCGCGAGAAGCTGCAGGAGCGCCTGGCCAAGCTGGCTGGCGGCGTTGCGGTGATCAAGGTCGGTGCCGCCACCGAGGTGGAGCTCAAGGAGCAGAAGATGCGCATCGAGGATGCGGTGCGCAACGCGAAGGCTGCTGTGGAGGAGGGCATCGTCGCCGGCGGTGGCGTGGCACTCCTGCAGGCCGCCAAGGAGCTCGAGGGCGACCTGGAGCTGACCGGCGACGAGGCTACGGGCGTGAAGATCGTCCGCGAGGCACTCTCCGCCCCGCTGAAGCAGATCGCCCACAACGCAGGCCTGGAGCCGGGCGTTGTTGCGGACAAGGTTGCCAACCTCCCCGCGGGCCAGGGCCTGAACGCCGCGACCGGCGAGTACGTTGACATGCTCTCCGAGGGCATCAACGACCCGGCCAAGGTGACCCGCTCCGCGCTGCAGAACGCCGCGTCCATCGCTGGTCTGTTCCTGACCACCGAGGCTGTCGTTGCGGACAAGCCGGAGCCGGCTGGCGCCGCAGGTGCCGGCATGGACCCGGAGGCAATGGGCATGATGTAAGCCCGTTTGCGTCCGAAACGCCCCGAGTAGCCCCGCGCTGCTTGGGGCGTTTTGCTGTCTCCCTCGGCCCCCTTCCAGCCCGTATACCCCCGTATGTGGGGAAATGTCCGGCCATGTGGGGGGGCATTGCTTATCGACACCACCGCAACCCCCGTTACGCCGCCCCGCCGGAGTTAAGAGACAGTTAACTTTGTAGCATCATAACAAAGCTGTAACGGCGCAGGTTGGCGGTGAACCTTGGAAAAAGGTTGCGTTTGGGTGAACGAACTCTCAAATGGGGCCGACTTTGGCGGGGAAAAAGTTTCGCCGGAACACTTGCGAGCTCACAATGCTGTGGCAGAATATTTCGTGTGATGCCCCATGGAGGGTGTCAGGACACTGTCAATCTAGAGCCAGACACTCTGGCACCTACACGTAAGGGGAAAACAATGGGTGACCTCTCTACCATCGCTGACATGCTGAAGGACTTCGGCAAGTTTGGTAAGAACTTCGTCGAGCTGTTCCGCGGCATTCCGGACATCCTGATCCGCTTCGGCTCCCTGGGCACCGCTGCCAAGGAGCTCCCGAACGACACTGCCTCCAAGTAGTCGTCTCTCGCGCGTCCACTTTCGGCAACGCGCAAACTTCAACACTCACCTCATTGGCCTTGGATAGGGTCACTCGTTAAAAGGAGAACATCATGGAAGCACTTCAGAACTGGGCATTTCTGTCCTCTGACGCACACGTTGCAGGCGCACTGCTCGGCATCCTGGGCGCAGTTGCTAAGGCGGCTGGCAACCTGGGCGAGCTGATCGGCCTTGTCGCGTAAGACAAACCGCCTTACAACCCCGCCGCTGCGCGGGGTTGTTTTGCGTTTAAGGCGTCTCTTTGGTCGCGTGCGCGGAACCGGCGAAGCGCAGCTTGAGCTGGAGGCTCCCCGTGCTGAGGCTCCCCGCGCAGAGGCGAATCGCCCGGCGGCTGGGTGGGCCAAGACCTCAAAGCCGAAGCCGGAAGCAACTCAGCCGGCCAAGGATCCCAGTGCACTCGCATCCGAGGAGAAGCTGGTCGCTCCGGTGCCGGAATCGACGGAGAAGGCCCCGGATGCAAAGCCCGCGGCGAAGGCCTACAACGCACACCAGGCGGACACCCCGGCGAAACTGACTTCCGATTCCACCTCTCAATCTTCCATCGAACACAAACCCCAGACGGGCGGTAAACTTAAGGACATGGCTGACCACAAGGATGATGAACTCCCTTTGATCGACCTGGCAGAGGTCGAGGGCTGGGTTGTTGACGATACTGATGAAGACGATCCGGTGCTCATGATGCCGGACGGCACGCCGATTCAGACCTGGCGTGAGAATTACCCGTACGACGAGCGCCTGAGCCGCGCGGAGTACGAGAAGGAAAAGCGCGCGCTGCAGATCGAGCTGCTGAAGTGGCAGAACTGGACCAAGGACACGGGCCAGCGCCACATCATCCTTTTCGAGGGGCGCGACGCCGCCGGCAAGGGCGGCACCATTAAGCGCTTCAACGAGCACCTCAACCCGCGTGGTGCCCGTACGGTTGCGCTGGAGAAGCCCAGCCCGCGCGAGTCCACCTCGTGGTACTTCCAGCGCTACATTGAGCACTTCCCGTCGGCGGGCGAGATCGTGTTCTTTGACCGCTCTTGGTACAACCGCTCGGGCGTCGAGCGCGTCATGGGCTTCTGCACCGAGTCGCAGCACGCGGAGTTCCTTCGCGAGGTACCGATGCTGGAGAACATGATCTTGGGCTCCGGCATCTCGCTGACCAAGTTCTGGTTCTCCGTGACCCAGCGCGAGCAGCGCACCCGCTTTGCCATCCGCCAGGTGGACCCGGTCCGCCAATGGAAGCTGTCCCCGATGGACCTGGCCTCGCTGGACAAGTGGGACGACTACACCCGCGCCAAGGAGGAGCAGTTCCGCTACACCGATACAGACGAGTCCCCGTGGGTGACCATCAAGTCCAACGACAAGAAGCGCGCCCGCCTCAACGCGATGCGCTACATCCTGTCCAAGTTTGAGTACACGAACAAGGACCACGAGCTCGTCGGCGAGCCGGACCCGCTGATTGTCAAGCGCGGCCGCGACCAGATCGGCGACTAAGCTCGCGCCTCATTGCCCGGTCCCCACGGGGGCCGGGCTTTTCGCTTATCGACGCCCCTACTGGTCCTCGTCCTGCAGAATCGCCTTCGACAGCTTCTTCAGGCTCTTGAGCTGCTTGGCGCTGGACGCGTCGAGGGCGCGGTCCTCGGCATCGGCGACCTCCTCGGCGAGCGTCCCCAACGCCTTGGAGCCTTTCTTGGTCGCGGTGACGATCTGGCGGCGCCGGTCCTTCGGGTCGCGGTCGCGCTTGACCCAGCCCAGGTTCTCCAGCGAATCGACGAGGCGGACCATGTCGGAGGCGTCGACAGCCAGCAGGCTGGACAGCTGCGACTGCGACAGTGCAGTGTTGTCAACGCAGGTGAGTACCCAAAAGCCGCGCATGCTCACGTCGTGCTTGAACAGGGTGCGCTCCACCTCTTCCTTGGTGTGGCGGCGGACCCGCTCGATCTGGAAGGACGGGGACTTGGTGAGTGCATTGGGGAGCTCGTCGTGCGTTGCCATGCCCACATCATACGGTTAGTTGGCTAATTCAATCAATTACAGTTGCGCGGAAAACTGCCCCCGCCGGGCGGTGCGTTTTGCCGGGGCAGGCGGCTATTCCGTGGGGAGGTCGGCGGCGAGCCAGGCGCCTGTGCCACCGGCGACGTTGATGACGTTGTCCCAACCGCGGGCCTGCTCCAGGTACTCGGCGGCGTGGGCTGAGCGGCCGCCGGACTTGCAGATGACGTAGATGTCCTGGTCCGGGTCGATCTTGTCTGCTAGGCCGACAAAGTTGGACAGGGGAAGATTGACGGCGCCCGCGGCGTGGGCGATGGCGAACTCGTCGGGCTCGCGGACGTCGATAAGCTGTGCTCCCTGCGGTACTTCTGTGACATTGACTGTTTTCATGGGGCCGATCCTATACGCTATTGCGCCATGGGATCCCGGAGACCGCGTCGCCCGCAGTGGGTGTATTGGGTGCGGCGCGCGATGGTGCTTGCGATGCTGGTGGCGGTGTTAGCGCTGCCGGTGGCGCTGCTGAGCCGGTGTGCGGGAGGGGAGCCGGGTGAGGCGGGCCCGATTGGGCAGTCGCGGCCGGTGGAGATCGTGGTGCCGCAGATAGGCTTGCGCGCCGAGTTTGAGGAGGGGGATTGCCGGGTGAAGGACGGTGCGATCAATCCGGCGTCGATGGGCAAGGCGTGCGCGTACACGGCGGAGGGGAAGCCGTACCAGCTGCCGGGCCCGGGTGCTGGCGACCTTGTCGTGGTGGCGGGGCATACTGGCGCGGCGGTGCACGGTGTGTTTGACGGGCTGTACGACGCGCGCGCGAATGCGCACAACGTGCGCGAGGGGGACACGCTTTACCTGCGCACGCAGGACTCGCGCGCGGCGGGCAAGTGGTTGGAGTACCGCGCGACGGACATGCACAACCCGGAGAAGGAGGGGCTGGCTGACGACGCCTCCGTGTGGGGCACCGAGCCCATGCCCGGTCGCCTCCTCACCATCTCTTGCATCCAGCCGGTGAACCCACTCGCCGCGGCGGTACGCAACGCGGTGGTTGGGTGGCAGTTTGTGGGCGTGGTGGACGACGCGACGGTGGAGGCCGCTGGGTAGCCGACGCACATGCGCGACAATCGTTGCCAATGTGTTACGTGTGACTCCTGGGAAAACGTGGCACCTCTGTGTAAAGTCTAAAGGTGAACTTGAGAGTGACCCTTGCTCGAGACAGGAGACCACCATGAACCGCACTTCCCTCGCCGTCGCCTTTGCCGGTGCGCTCACGCTCACCGCGGCCCCGCTCGCCAGCGCGCAGGACCTCCCCGCCGAGGTGACGGACGCCCTCGGTGACACCTACTTCCTCAACCAGGCAGGGGACCACTACGTGTCCGACGCCAACCTCGTCGCCACCCCCTACGCGCAGCTGAGCGCCGACGACCAGGAGCGCGCGGTCGACGTGACCAGGGCAGCGGTCGCAGGGCTTATCGACGCCCCCGCGCCCGCCCCCTCCGCCCCGGCTACTCCCGCCGACGCGCCGGAGAGCCAGCAGGGCGACCAGCCTGCCACTCCGGTGCAGCCCGACGCGGACCAGGCCCCGGCGGAGAAGGCGCTCGACGCGGACGCGGTGGACCCGAACAACCCGGCGCCAGTTGCCGGCGGATTGGTCGCGCTCCCGTCTGTGCTGAACGTGGACGGGCAGACCTACTACCTGAACAAGGACGGCGCCACCTACGTTGCTGACGTGGCCCGCGTTGCCGAAACCCCGACGCCAGAGGAGGCGGAAGCCTCGGCGCAGCTGGTGGCGGGCAACGCTGGTGCGATCCGTGAGCAGGGGCTGGAGGAGGCTCGGGCCGGTGGTAAGACCGAGCAGGCCGACGGTGAGGCAGCACCCGCTGTGGAGGTGCAGCAGCAGGCCGCGCCCGTGACCGCGGATGCTGTTGCCGGTGCCACCGAGGTACAGGCCCGCGGCATGGCTGCCGAGACCGGCTCCAACACAGTGGCTCGCGCGCTCGTGGCGCTGTTGATCGCCTCCGCGGTTGGCGCTGCGGTTTTTGTGGTGGGACGCCGCTACCTGGTGTAGCTCTGTGGAAGCCGCCGGCTGAATCGTCGGCTTGGGCGCTCGCTTGATGTGCGGGCGCCCCTTTTTTGTGCCCTACCTCCTGGCTTTCTACCCCCGTTCGTCCACACCCGAGGGAGGTGCTGTGGCGAAGAGTATCCAGGGGTTGAATGTGTCTCACCACACTCCGCCAATCTTTGGGGACTTAGTCAAACATTCAAGTTCCCAGGTCAGGGGCCTTGACTCTCTAGTGAAGAAGTGCAAACTAGCTGCATAAATGTCTGCATATTAAAATTTTTTCCAGTTGAGCCCTAGTTAATTGAAATAGACATGTATTTATCTAGACACTCATGCAGTTTGGGTTTAGATTCCTTAGTGGTGCCCATGCTGGGCCCCATGTTCAAGCCGGGAGTGCCGTTCTCGGCGCACCTTTCCCACCGCTGACCACTTTGGGCCCAGCGATTTCTGATTTTCCGAAAGGACTTTCACCATGGCCAAAGCCATTGCAAAGACCGCAGCCATCGCTGTTGCTGCGGGCCTGACCTTCGCCGGCTCCGCCGGTATCGCTACTGACGCGTTCGCGCAGACGACGAACACGGCGGATCCGGCCCCGCGCGCGACCGAGCAGAAGGCTGCATCCTCCAGCATTCCCGAGGGCAGCAACTTCTCCCTGACGGTGAACAAGCGCTACAACCCGACCGAGCTGCGTGTCGGCACCGGTCAGGAGGACGCCAAGGTTTCCGGCGCGGCACTTGAGGGGGCCAAGTTCAAGGTCGAGAAGCTCCAGGGCGACATCCGCAAGCAGGAGGACTTCAACCGTCTCGCAAAGCTGTCCCAGGAGTACAACAAGGCCGGTGTCGCCAATAAGCCGACGATCACCAAGGACACCGGGTTTACCGCTAAGGAGCTGTCCACTGACAGCGACGGCAAGGCAACGTTCTCTAACCTGCCTGCCGGCGCATACCTTGTCACCGAAACGAAGACGGCGGACACGCTGCCGGCCCCGGCCGCAAAGTTTGACAAGAACGGCACCGAGACTCTCATCCCGGCTGACCCGTTCATCGTGTTCCTGCCGATGACCAACCCGGCTGGTGAAGGCTGGATCTCCAACGTCAACGTATACCCGAAGAACTCCTTCGCACGCGTTGAAAAGACTGTCGCGGATAAGGACAAGCACGCCCTCAAACAGGATAAGGTGACCTACACGCTGACCGGCGTCGTGCCGTCTGCTCAGGAAGGCAAAAAGCTCGACTGGTTCGGTCTGCGCGATGCGTACAACAACACTGAGATCACGCCGGACTACGAGAACCTGACTGTCAAGGTCATCAGCACTGACGGTGCTGAGAAGGACCTGACCAAGGGCACAGACTTCGCTGTCGGTGCGGACGCGGGCTACGGCTCCGTCGCGGACAAGAACCTTGCCGCTGGCGCGAACGCAGGCTTCTTCGTCGGCGTGAAGCCTTCCGTACTTAAGCCGGGCGACCGCGTGATCGCCACTGTAAACGCGAAGCTACTCGAGGGCGCTAACGCTGACCAGGAGGTGGAGAACTCCGTTCGCGAGTACTTCCGCCACTCCACTGACGACAGCAGCTTCTCCGAGGTTCCGCCGAAGACCCCGCCGACTACCCCTCCGGGTGGCACACCGCCGAGCGAGACCCCGAACGACAAGGTCGTTTCCTACTTCGGCAACATCGAGGTGTACAAGACCGGTGAGGAAAATGGCACCCGTAAGGCTCTTGAAGGCGCAACCTTCGAGGTAGGTAAGTGCAACGCCGACGGCACGAAGATCGACGGCGACGCGATCACGTCCGGGAAGACCGACAAGGAAGGCAAGCTGACCTTCCAGGGCCTGCACGTCACCGACTACGCCGACGATGCTGTAGTGCAGGACCCGGGCAAGTACTGTCTGCGTGAGACCAAAGCTCCGGCTGGCTACACCTTCGACAAGAATGCTGTCTATCCGCTCGAGCTGACACGTAAAACCAAGAACGGTAAACAGCCAGCGAACTTCCTCACTAGCACTGATGCAAAGTCTGCTGGCTACGCAGAGGGCGGCACCAAGATCATGAACGGCGTTGCGGTGAACAACATCAAGAACTCTGTTCCGCTCCTGCCCAACACCGGTGGCATGGGTGTCCTGATCATCGTGCTGGCTGGCCTGGCCATCATCGGCGGCGGTGTCTACGCGGCACGTCGCAACTCCCAGGCGGCGTAAGCCTTTCCAAGGTCGGCGCACGATAACGGTGCGCTGACCACCCGGTACTCCCGTCCGGCCCTTGGTGAGGGGCTGGCGGGGGTGCGAGTGGGCGTCGATAAGCAATGGGCGCCCAACGCCTCAACGCGGGAAGGCGTAAAACTCCCGCCCAGTTTTTACACATCAGCCGTGCCTAGGTAGGAAGGATCGCGCAGTGACTACTGCCGTGGAAGGCAAGCACCGCAAAAAGCCGGCGCAGAAGCCGTTTTTCCAGCGCATTGCGCTGCCGGTCATCATTATCCTGGCGGGGCTGATGGTGCTGATGTACCCGGTCGTGGCCACCCAGTGGAACAACCGGGTGCAGGAGCAGGTGGCCAAGCAGTACGAGGAGCAGATCCAAGAGGCGCCGCCGGAGCAGATCAACCAAGCGCTCGAGGCGGCCAAGGAGTACAACCGCACGCACACCGACGGCCCGATTCTGGACCCGTGGCTTGCACGCATCTCCGAGGACAACCTGGACTACCAGGAGTACGAGAAGCACCTCGAGGGCGTGTCCGCGATGTCGCAGCTGGCCATCCCGTCGATTGACCTCCGCCTGCCCGTCTACCACGGCACGCGCGACGAGACGCTACAGAAGGGCCTCGGCCACCTGTACGGCTCGGCGCTGCCCACCGGCGGCGAGGGTTTCCACTCGGTGATCACCGGTCACACGGGCCTGACCAACGCCACGCTTTTCGACGACCTCGTGGACGTCGAAGTCGGCGACGCCATCTACCTCTCCACCTTCGGCGAGCGGATGAAGTACCAGGTCTACGACATCGAGGTGGTCCTGCCCGAGGAGACTGACAGCCTCCGCGCCGAGGAAGGTCGCGACCTGCTCACCCTGATCACCTGCACCCCCTACGGCATTAACACGCACCGCCTTCTCGTCCACGCGGAGCGCGTCCCCATGGATCCGGACGAGGCGAGCGTGCTCGATGAATCCACCAGCACCGTGCAGTGGTGGATGTGGGCGCTCGGACTTGTTGCGCTGGCGATTCTCCTGGGCTTGGCCTGGTGGATCTGGCGCGAGAAAAAGAAGAACGATCGCGCGGGCGCTTCGAACGAGGAGGTTTAAGTCCTAGTGCGCACACTCAAATACTTCGCGGCCGCTGGTGCGGTGTCGGTGGTGCTCGTCGGCGCGTCGCTGCCTGCTACCGCAGACGACCGTGTCATCAGCGGCAACGACCGCAACATCGCGGCGGAAAGCGTCGACGTCAACGAGCCGATCTCGCTGATGGTCCGCAAGGTAGCCAGCAACCCTTACGACGACATCCCGGCGGGCCAGAAGCCGACGTCCATCGCCGGCGCAATCTTCACGCTGTCGCAGGTGCGCGGTGTGGACATCACCACGTCCGGCGGCCGTAGCGCGGCGCGGAGCATGTCGCTTGACGACGCCCACGCTGCCGGACTGGACAAAATCTCCACCCTCACCACCGGCGACAACGGCCGCGTACAGTTCATGGACTTGCGGCCGGGCCTGTACCTGCTCGAGGAGTCCGCGCCGGATTCCGACTACGACTACCGGCTGTCCAACCCGAAGCTGATCGTCCTGCCGCTGGCCAACGCGACGGGCGACCGCTTCAACTATGACAACGTGATCGTGACCAAGCCGGGCAACAACCTGCCAGGCGGCTCGACCTCGCCGAACACCCCGCCCCCGACTCCGCCGACCACCACGGTGACCACCACCCCGACTGTGACGCCGAGCACGGAGCGCACGCCATCGACGGAGCGCACCCGCACCACCACGAAGACGACGGGCGAAACCACCACCAAGCGCACCACGGAGCCGACGACGGTGCGCACCACCGAAACGACCACTGGCCTGGCCACCGCCAACGGCGGAGGCGGCGGCAGTAACGGTGGCGGCTCGAACGGCAGCAACAGCAACGACGACCGCGGAGGCTTCCTGGCCTCTACCGGTGCTGACGTGCTCTGGGCCGCAGGATTGGGCATGGCCCTGGTGCTGGTCGGCGTGATCCTGGCGGCACGGAGGAAGGAAGAAGACTAATGAGGAGTACATCGATGCGTCACACCACCACGCGCTCGCGCGTGGCACGACCGGTCCGTGCGCTGCTCGCGGCCGTGCTTGTCATGGCTATCGGCACCGCCCCCGCCGGCGTGGCCGAGCCGACTGCCGACCAGTCTGCCCCCGATTCCGTGTCCGCCGAACAGCCGGCCCTGGACGCAGGTTTGCCATCTGTTGACTCCGGCGCTGCCGAAGCTGCCGACGGAGTTTCAGGCACGGACGCTGCAGCCCCCGCTTCCCCCTCGGGCGCTGCAACCTCTCCGGCGCAGTCCTCGCCAGCAGCGACACCAAGAGGCACGGCGCCGCTTGGCCCGAGCCCGCTTTTCCCGGGCGCGGTTACCGAAGACGGCATCACCGTGAAACGTGACGGCGACGTGGACACCATCCACGTCCACGACTCCGAGGGCGAACTGTGGCAGTGGGGCGGAAAGGCTTCAGAGGAAAACATCTTCGCGCTGACTCGCAAGGGCGAGGTCACCGAGGTCCTTTCCGTCACCGCCGACGGCCGCGAGCTAGACCGCAAGAAGTTCGGCTGGGTAAACACCAAGGACGGCACCTTCATCGGCTTTGACCTGAACGCGCTGCAAACGATCCCGCCGGTCGACGTGACCATCAAGGTCAAGACGGAGACCAAGGGCGAGTACGACATCGCCGAGAGCGAGGACATCCCGACCAAAATCGAATTCATAGGTCTTGACGGCCAACCGGAAGAAGAGGATCTCACCGCGTTAGGGTATCGGGTGAGCGCTGGCTCGGGGCAAGCGTGGTCCCTTGAGCGAAAAATGGAAACATCCGATTTAACTGGTGGAACGGTAAATATTCCAAGCACACCTGGACTGGGAATTTCCGGGAACGGGAAACCGTTCCTCTCGACGACAGTTACAGGAAGTCACCCTAACCAAATTGGGAAGGACATTCGTGTTACGCGTGTCCGCGTGTGGAATGAGGAGAACAACTCTAATCGCGTGAACCTACCTATGGTATTGCGCAAGAACGGTACGAGGTACTATCCATCGTCCAACATCGAAACGCTGCCCATTAAGGACGATAGAGGGCGGATTAAAGGCTACGACATTCAGTTTTTCGACCCGGTAGACGGTAAACCTGGTGAGAACGTCGACATTTGGAGCGGGAATGACATTGCAATGGTGTTTAACAGCTCTACTGGGCGAGTCACACCAAGTAATTACAAGATGGAGGTGTATGGCTCCTACCGTGTCGACGAGCGACTGCGCAATACCTATAGCTGGGAAGAGAAGGTCGGAGATACAGTGATGCGCTCCACCGTTTACCCTGCTGACAGCGAAGGCGTATCTCGGGTGGAAGTATCTCGAACGACAACTGAAGAAGGTGAAATTTTTGGCCATATCTGGGGAAGCGTCAAAGAACAAAACGGATATTTCTTGAGCAATGAGGCTGGAGAGCCTACTGTTCGAATAACAGCTCCTAATGGGAAAGTACTTTACGAACGGACTGCTCCTGCCGTATTTAATGGTGATCCTTTCCCGAACGTCGCTCAGAATGACCCAGAAAATCGTGGTTGGGGAGGCGTAGACTTCTACCTTCCTGAACGTATCGCAGCTCCAGTCGGTTCGAAGATCGAACTCATCATGAACTTCAAGCCGAATCCGGATGTTGGTCCATATAACGTCGTGGACAAGTACGTTGCGGGACCGACAGGGCCTGTGATTATGTCAGTTGGGTTCGCTCCAGAGGATTTGGTGCAAGACGCGTTCGACGACAAATGCCAAGTCTTTGGCGACGGGGGATCCGGGAAGCACAAGTATTACCAGGGCGTCATCAGCGAAAATACGGCCGGAGGTCCCGGCCAGCGAGTGATTCGTGTGACTGGCGTGCCGCAGGAACTCGCGACTGAGAAAATTACGCTTACTGTGCCGGAGGGGAGTCGAATAACGAAAGACAGGGTCGAGATTTTCTACACGTCTCAGCTTGATGGTGGCTTGACTACGTCAAGCTCTCAGGGAGCCACGCGCCGCAACATGAACGCCTACAGTGAAGTGTCTGCTGACGGTCGCACCCTGACGGTGCGACCTCCGGGAGGCGGAAACGATGCTATTGCTAAAGGAGGTGCGTTCGATGTGTCGGTGTCTACCGATTACGCGGGCCTCGATATCGATGCTCGTGTTCAGCTTGTGGGCGCCGCTCGAGATATAAAAATTGGGAAGGTTACCGATTCCCCTACAGACGAAGTACAGATGGCTACACCCGCACCGAAGCGCACATTGACCGACGAAGAGCGTTTGCAGGGCACGCAAGTGTATGTCTCGACTTCTGTCGACGCGAATGGCGGAACCGGAAATCGTACCTTGATGGTTAAAACCAACTTGAGCCAGCAGATCCAGGGCAGCGATAAGTTCCAGAAAATAGGGGATTCCGACTGGATTTACAATGGTCTAGCGTATGACCCCGCAGACAACTGGCTTTACGCGATAAGCCAGTACCGAAAAGCGCCCGACGGTAAATCAGACTGTTATCCGCCAGGAAATCTTCTCCAAATCAATCCAGTTACTGGCGCTGTCCGCAATCTCGGACCAGTGCTAGACGCTAATGGAGTCCCCTTGTTCGATTACTCCTATAACAAGGGCCAGCAAGGACTCAACGACATGATGCTCATCAATAGTGGCGTGGTAAGCAATGGCACACTTTACCTTGCAAACGGAGCGCTCTCTGGAACCCAAAAACTTTACAAAGTACCTCTCCCTTCAAGTAAAAATTTCGGCGCGCCCACGCCTCAGGGTACGAAAATTGATGGTTCCCGGACCGTCTCCGAAGACTTGGCGGTGCACCCGGGTGATCCGGGTCATGCATGGGGCATCGTAGGAAGCAATCACTACGGAAAAACCGGAGTTGACTGGAAAAAATTTAATGCAAATGGTGGCCCTATTATTTTGGAACGTCTTGATCTTCAGACAGGAAAGGCCGAGTACTTTCCGTTGACCGAGGCTCAACGTACAACCAAGGGCGGTGAAGTCCTGAAGGCTGAGACCACGTTCGGTAAGGCGTGGACATACGCTAATGGGAACTTAGGCTTTGCAGTTGGTGGCCAGTCTTCGGCTGGAAGTCCTGGAGCCCAGATTCGAATCACGAACCCGAGCTCACCAGATAGGGTAATTCAGGTTGAAGAAGTGCTATGGAATGTCCCGTTTTCGTACAACACGGATGCCTCGAGTAACGGCTTACGTGCTGAAGGCAATCCACAATCCGATCTAGCCGTTTTGAAGCAGCGGGTATTCCCTGACGATCAAAACTTTCAAAAAGAGCTAGCCCAGGCGAAGGAAAAGATTGGTTCAGAATTTAAGCAGTACACATTTTGGGAGGTGCAAATTAAGAACGTCGGCGATGGTGCATCCAGTGGTGGCCGTGTAGAAGATGAGATCCCCGAGGGATACCTTCGAGATTCGATCGGTTTCTTACCTGGCACCCTGGTGAATGGAAATCGACCTTCAGAAGATTGGGCCAAGTTCACGTCGAAAGAGACACTGAACACGATGACGGGCTATCTCGAGCTGAGTTCGGGTGCACTTTGGCCCGGAGAAAGCGCACGTTTCTTCATCTTTGCGAAGCAGCCTGACGGTGCGTGCGCCCCCAACGCGGCCACGGTTTTCAACAACGATAATGACACGAATCAAACCAATAATAAGGTGGAAGCTGGCTGCGATGGGTCGTCGGCGGTGCAACTCCGAATGAATAAAGTGGACTATGGGAACCGTAAGGTGGCGCTAGATGGAGCTCGCTTCGAGTTGCATGAGATGGTAAACGGTGCACCTGCACCCGAGAGCATCGAGCTTTCTAAGGCGGCGGATGGCGTCGGTTACTCCACTGAAAAAGTTCTAAAACGAGATACTGAATACATGTTGATCGAAACTCAAGCTCCGAGCAGGGAAGTAGACAATCAGCGGGTACAGTACTCACTGCTGACCGAGCCTGTTATTTTCAAAATTTCGAAGCAAGATGGAAAAGACGTCGTTGCGTTCCGTGGTCAGAATGGCGAATTTTCGACGGACTCGCCGGTGATGAGCGTCTGGCAGGGCTCCGATCTTCCCGAGAAAGAGACGGACACTGTGTACTTGGAACTCGCCAACGTCCGCCAGGGCAACCTGCCCAAGACCGGCGGGCCAGGGCTCCAAGCGCCGTTGGCGTTGAGCACCGTACTGATGCTCGTTGGTGCAGCGCTTGCTCGTCGCAGGATGACGCAAGCATAAGCTCCGAGCAATATGGGCCTATACACCTGAATGGTTGAGGGCTAGACTTCTCCGTGGTGAACGAATAAAACCTGGTTTTACGCTGGGGTTCGCCACGGAGATTTTGCGCGTTCAAGCACGCACCACACAAAAAAGGGGTGAACGATGCGCATCCGCAACCAGCACGTAGGAACCTGGGCGCGTCGTCGTCTCTTGCGGGCCCCATCTGTGGTGGTCGCAACTGGTGTGCTGCTGCTTGGGGCGACCCCAGCCACGGTCGCGGACCCCTATGCGACCGCCCAGGAAAGCGCGAACGTCACGGCGCAGACCGCTGACTCGACGGAAGACACGGGTGATGGTGCGTGGAATGCCACCGGCACCACCCCGATAGATGCTTCCGTAACTTCCACCCAGTCGGGCAAAGGCGCGGATGCGCCGAAGCCCGCAAACCCTGTCGCCACCGAGGGATCCTCAGCACCGACCAGTCAAGATAGCGCCCCGGCACCGGCGGCGCCGGGGATTGGGGGCCTAGGGACGGTGGGGGACAACGGGGCGTCGATAAGCAATGCGCCCATCACGGTCGAGCGCGACGGCAACGTTGACACCGTACGCGTGCACGACCCTTGGGGTGAACTGTGGCAGTGGGGCGGCGCGGCGTCGACGGAAAACGTGTTCGCGCTCACGCGCGACGGCGAAGTAGCAGAGGTGCTTTCCGTGACCGCGGACGGGCGCGATCTCGACGCCCGCGACTTCGGGTGGGCGAACACAGCGTACGGCGCCTTCCTTGGATTTGACCTCAACGCACTGCACACGATTCCGCCGGTGGACGTGACCATGCGCGTGCGCGCCGGCGAAGCGGGGGAGTACCGGGTCGCGGAAAGCGACGAGATCCCTGCGAAGCGCGAGTTCATGGGGTTTGCGGAAGGCGAAGAGACGGTCGCGCCCGGCGCGAGGGCGGCGACGCCGTACGCAGCTACCAGCACGATGGGGCTGCCAGCGGGCCAGGCGTGGTCGGTGGAGCAGAAGCTGGCGACCACCGCGACCACGACTGGCACGGCCGGGCTTCCCGCGAGGGACGACGGCGACAAGGAGCCGATGGGCTTCGGCGGGGTGAAGCGCTTCATGCGCACCACCGCGAGCGGGTCGCGGCCGGACACTGTGATCCCCGCGGGCAGTAGCCCCACGCTTGCGGTGACGAGGATTCGGGTGATGACCACCTCGCCGAGCGTGACGTTCCCGGTGGGCAAGATCGCGCTGCTGAAGAATACGGGCAGCTGGTACTCGCTGGAATCGGCGAAGGTGACGCCGATCGTGGAGGGCGGCGTGACGCGTGGGTACGACATCCAGCTGTTCGACCCCGAGACCGACACCCTGTACAAGAAGGTGGACATCTGGAGCGGCAACCAGCTTGCCGTGTCCTTTGAAAAGATGACCGGCATCCCGCCGGCGAGCAACTACGCGCTTGAGGTCTACGCCTCGCACCCGGTCACGCAGGAGAGCGCGGGCGATTACGCGTGGGGCGATGCCGGAGACCCCGAGAAGCGGCGCACCACCGTCACCCCGTCCGGCGCGGACGGCATTGCGCGCGCCCGCGTCACCCGCACCACGCAGGAAGACGGCGTGCTGGAAGGCGAGGTCGCCGCGGCGGTAAAGGCGCAAAACGGCTACTCGCTGGACGGCGGCGAGACGCTTACCATCACTGGCCCGGACGGCAAGGTCCTCTACACGTGCAAGGCCGGAGAGGACCGATCGTGCGGGATCGCACCCATCCCGGCGCAAGGCCAGACTGACGGTGCGGGCGGCGTGAAGTTCACGCTGCCGCAGCGACTTTACGTGCCGAAAGGCTCAACGGTTGCGGTGGCCATGGACTTCCGCAAGGACCCCAGCTTGCCTGTGGCGGACCAGTACCTGCGCGGGCCGGCCGGCCCGATCCAGCTGGACTACATGCTCACTCCCGGCACGCCCAGCGACCTCACCGTGACCAAGCGAAACGCCCTGTCCGGTGACCCTGCCGTCGCGAGGCAGCTGCGCGCCGCTCGCGACGCCGTCCGCGCCACCGGCGCCGACCCCGCCGACTACAGATTCTGGGCCATCGACTTGAAAAACGTCGGCACCACCGACGTCCCCGGCGCCACGCTTACCGACACGCTCCCGCCCGGGTTCGACCCAGCCACGGCCAGCGCCCTGCCCGCGGCGCTCATCGACGGCAAGCGCGCTGCCGGTGACCCGTTGACGTCGAAAAGCGGCACCGCTGACGGCACGCTCACTATCACCGTCGGCGCGCTCCGCCCAGGCGAGACGGCGCGCGTCCTCGCGTTCGCCCGCGCCACCGCCACCTGCACCCCCAACACCGTCACCGCGCGCAATACGGGCGGTGAGCTCACCCCGGCCGACAACGTCGCCACCGCGCCGTGCCCCATGCAGCTGCGCGTGCGCAAGGTGGATCACCAGGATCGCACCGTGGCCCTGGAGGCCGGCCTTGAGCTTCGTCCGCTTATCGACGCCCCGTCGTCCCCCATTCCCCTCACCCCAACCCCCGACGGCTTCCTCACCACCGGAGCCGCCCTCGAGCGCGGCCGGGAGTACCAGCTTGTGGAGACGAAGGCGCCCGCCGGGTACTCACTGCTCGCCGAGCCGATTGTGCTGCGCGTCGTGCGCGAGGGGGAGACGGACGTGATTGAGTTCCGCGGCCCCGACGGCGCGTTTTCTCAGGAATCGCCGATGGTGGGGCTGTGGACGGGCGCGTCAGGGGAGAACGTGCAGCTCATCGGCGCCGCCAATACCGTGAGTGTCTCCCTCGCCAACGTGCGCCAAGGGAACCTGCCAAAGACTGGTGGTGCGGGGCTCATGGTGTGGGTGGGCGTGGCGTCGATAATGCTCAGCGCTGGTTTCTGCGGGCTGTGGCGGCGCGGACGGCGAACTGGCTAATTGGTGGGCGAAACTGTACTCTTTCTAAGAACGCCGTTAGTCATCTCTTAAAAAGGTCGTCCCCACGTGTCTTCCCGAAAGTATCTCGCCGCCGCGCTCGGCGCCTCCTTGTTGATTGTCAACGCCCCCTCCGCGCACGCGTACAGCGGAGAGGTCGATCCGCTCGACGCGCAGTGCAAGACTGATACTGCGCTGGCGAACCAGGGGAAGGAGCTCCCGGACGTGGAGCGTTACTTCTTCGGCTCGAACCAAAGCAACATCCACGGCAACACGCTCAAGGTCTACAACACCACCGCCTACGGCGAGCACCTGAAGGAGGCCATGGACGCGTGGATCAAAGCCACCGGCGGTCTGCTGCGTGTGGAGTACGTGGACCACCGGGACCCCGAAGCCGTGACGCTGGAGCTCGGGTCCTTGCCTGGGATTACCGCGGGCCGCCAGCAAGGCACGCCTGGGAACAACCCCCGCGTCACGCTGAATGAGTCGCTGTACGCCAACCCGGCAAACGTCCACCACGCCAGCATGGTGATGACGATCGCCCACGAGATGGGCCACGCCATGGGGCTCGCGCACTCCTGCAGCGGGGCGCTGATGAAGAACGGCACAAACAGAGGCGAGCTCGCCCTGCTGCCGCAGAAGCTCGACGTGCAGATCCTGCTGCAGACGCACCCGCAGCTGCGCGAGCTGGGCGGGCAGCCGATGACGAGCGAGGCGCCGGAGCCGGCGGAGGAGACTTCGGCGGAGCCCGAGCCTTCCGTCGAGCCGGAACCCTCGGAGACCTTCGTGCCGGAGACCTCCGCGCCGGAGACCACGGAGGAACCGGAACCAACCGTGGCGCCCGAGCCGTCGGAAACTGCCGCGCCGGAGACCACGGAGACCTCAGTGCCGTCGCCGGTTGCCACCACGACGGAGCGGACACCAACGGAGCTGCCGCCTATCTACGTTCCCAAGCCCGCCACCATGGCAGACGCTGAGCAGGCCGTCGAAGACTACTCGGAGAAGTACCAGCAGGCACTTGCAGACGCCAAGGCAGCGGAGGACGCAGGCGATGCTGCACGCGCCGCAGAGCTGGAGCAGCACGCCGACCGGTACCTCGCCGCGTTCTTTGAGGCTGCCGACAATCGCGATGCGCTGGAGGCGGAGCTGAAGGCGAGCAGCGAGCCAACGTCTGAAGCTACTTCTGAGCAGCCGAAGCCTGCGGAGGAATCTACCCCGGCCGCCCCGACGACTACTACGGCTAAACCTGTGGCCTCGAAGCCGCAGTCGACGACGTCGGCCGCCGAGTCTCCGACGAGCAAGGCGACTACTACCGCGAAGCCTGCTCCGAAGACAACTGCGGATACGCCGAAGACGTTCACTAGGCCTGCAATGACGACGCAGGAGACGTCGATGACATCGGCGGAGGCGTCCACGGCGGTTGCGCCGACGACTACTACTGCGAAGCCTGTGGCCTCGAAGCCGCAGTCGACGACGTCGGCCGCCGAGTCTCCGACGAGCAAGGCGACTACTACCGCGAAGCCCGCTCCGAAGACGACTGCGGATACGCCGAAGACGTTCACTAAGCCTGCAATGACGACGCAGGAGACGCCGACGACATCGGCGGAGGCGTCCACGACGGTTGCGCCGACGACCACTACCGCGAAGCCTGTGGCCTCGAAGCCGCAGTCCACGACGTCGACCGCCGAGACTACGACGAGCAAGGCGACCACGCCTGCCCCGATGACGACAGTGGCAACGCCCAAGGCAACCACTGAGCGAGTCTCAACGACCACTGTTGCGAAGCCGGTGGCGTCGACTCCGCGGGAGTCCACGGCGGAGGTGACGGATGTGTGGGCGTCGACAAGCACTCAGGCGCCTGCGACTGCGAAGGAAACGGCGCCTACCGTTGGCCCGGTCGACGTGGCGGAGTCCGCGCCGACGGAAACTCGCTGGCCGTGGCCGGCGCTCCCGGAGCGCCCGACCAGCACGACCAGTCCGACCAGCACGACCAGCGAAACCATCAGCGTCGCAACCCCGACCAGCGCCACCCCCGAGCCGACCGAGGGCAGCACCGCGACGACGCAGCCGACGGTGACCACCACGCCGACGGAGCCGGCCGACGCCCAAGATGCGTCCGGCAGTGCGTCGAGCGAGCGTGAGGGGTCGAGCGGTGGGACCATTGCCGCGATCGTGATCCCGCTGGTGCTGGGGCTCATCGGCATCCTCGGCGCCGGGTGGGCGTGGGCCGGCGGCCTGATTCCGGGGGTTCCGGCGCCGAATTTCTAAGCGCGTCGAAAAACCAGGATGGTAACCAGAGGATGGTGATTAGTCGAGTAACGTCTCGCAAACTCGCGGCTGTTACTCGGTTGATCACCATCCTGACGTTCCCATCCTCTGGTTACCATCCTGTCGCCTCACCGCGCGAACGGAGCCACCCGCCCCCGCAAAAACAGCAAAGGCCCGGGCCGCCAAGAAACGGCAAGCCCGGGCCAGCAAAGCAAAACGCGCTACTTCTTGTACGCCTCGACGGCTGCCTGCAGGATCTTCTCCGCCTCAGCCTTGTCGCCCCAGCCGGAGCCGGTGACTTCCTTGTTCGGCTCCAGGTCCTTGTAGTGCACGAAGAAGTGCTCGATTTCGTTCTTGAGGAAGTCGGAGACGTCGGAAATGTCCTGGTAACCCTCGTAGCGGACGTCGTCGATGACGCAGAGCAGCTTGTCGTCGCCGCCGGCCTCGTCGGTCATCTTGAACACGCCGATCGGGCGCGCGGCGACAACAACGCCGGGGAACACGGGCTCCGGGGTGATGACGAGTGCGTCGAGGGGGTCGCCATCGTCGGCAAGCGTGTGCTCGATGTAGCCGTAATCGGCGGGGTACGCCATCGGGGTGAACAGGTAACGGTCGAGGTGGACGCGGCCGGTCTCGTGGTCGACCTCGTACTTGTTGCGCGAGCCCTTCGGGATTTCGATGATGATCTCGGTAGCCATTGTTGCTCCTTTGCTTCGAGTGATGGTTCGGCTCACCATCATACGTGGGCTAGGGTTAGTGCCCGTGAAAGTATGGACTTGGGTAGTGGGCGCGCTCGCGCTCGGAGCTGTCGGCACCGTCGCGGGGTTCGGCGTCGCGGCACAGCGCGATCTCGCATCGCTTGAGCACGCGCCGGCCTACGCGCTGCAAGCCCCGCCCGGTCTCCTCACGCCCGCGGAGGGTGCGCCGGTTGATGAGCAGTTGCTTATCGACGCCCTCTCGTCCCCCGCCGCAAACCCGGACCTTGGGACCTTCCACGCCCGGATCTCCAACGCCGCCACCGGCGAGGTCGTCTTTGACCAGCACGCGGACGAGCCGCTGCGGCCGGCGTCCGTGACCAAGGTCCTCACCGCCGCGGCCGCGCTCTACCAGCTGGGCCCGGAGGATACGCTGTCCACCGCGGTGGTGCGCGGCGCGAACCCGGGCGAGGTGACCATCCTGGCCGGTGGCGACGTCTGGCTCGACGACGAAGCCCTGGATGCGCTCGCCGCCCAGGTCAGCAACGTCGGAGGCGCCGTCGACACCGTCACCATCGACACGTCCTCCTGGGACGGCATGGAGGAATACCCCGAAAGCTGGGACCCGGAGAACGTGGACGCCGGCTTCGTGGCGCCGATGCAGCCCGCGATGCTCTCCGGCGGCCGGCTCGGCGGGGCGACGGAGGGCGACGTCCCGCGCACCCACACCCCGGCCCTGGACGTGGCGCAGGCGCTGGCGAACCGGCTGGGGGCGGCGAACGTCGCCGTCGCCGATGGCCCGGCGCCCGCGGACGCGGAGGTCGTGGCGTCGGTGGAGTCGCCGACCCTGCTCGAGCGGATGCGGGTGATGATGCGCAACTCCGACAATGTTTACGCCGAGGCGATCGGGCGCGAGCTCGCGCTGGCGCGGGGCACGACCGACGCGCCGCAGGCTGCCCTGGACACGCTCGCGGAGCAGGGCTTCGACGTCAGCGGCACCACCCTCCTGGACAACTGCGGGCTTTCGGACGCGAACCGCATCCCGCCCGCGCTGCTTGATGGCGTCCTACTCTCCTCAGCCACCGAAGCACCGATCCGCGACCTACTGGGCACCTTGCCCGTCGCCGCGGGCGAGGGCACCCTCGCCTCCCGCTACGGCGACCTGGCCGGCCGCGGCTGGGTGCGCGCGAAGACCGGCACGCTCGATGAGACTTCCGCGCTCGCGGGCACCGTCACCAGCGTGAACGGCAACGTCTACACCTTCGCGTTCATCTCCAACGACTCGTCCATCCTGGAAGCGCGCCAGGGGATGGACCAGCTCGCCTCCGTCCTCCGCAACTTCTAGCCATGGCCGCGCAGCCGTTCTGGCCCCGCACCTCGCCCCACTTCCTGGCCTGTCGGCGCGCCGTCCGCGCCGCAGACTTTGCCGCAGACGCTGCCGCAGCGCCCGTGGTCATCGGCCTGTCCGGCGGGCCCGATTCGCTCGCGCTCGTCGCCGCCGCGGCCGCTGAAGGCATCCCGGCGCGTGCCGTGGTGGTGGACCACGGGCTGCAGGAGGGCAGCGGGGGCGTCGCAAAGCGTGCCGCCGAGCAGGCGCGAGGCTTCGGCGTCCCGGCCGAGGTCGTGGAGGTGGCGGTGCCGCGCGGCGGGAACCTGGAGGCCGCGGCGCGCGAGGCCCGCTACGCCGCGCTCTTCGCCCGCGGTGGCGAGGTGTGGGTGGCACACACCGCCGACGACCAGGCCGAAACGCTGTTGCTCGGCGCGCTACGCGGCAACCCGTCCGGCATGGCACCGCGCGCCGGGCGCCTCGTGCGCCCCTTCCTGCCCATCCGCCGCGCGGATACGGTCGGCGCGTGCGCCGAGCTCGGCGTGACCCCGTGGGAGGATCCGATGAATGGGGACCCTGCGTTTCGCCGAGTAGCGCTGCGCACGCGCATCATCCCCGCGCTCACCGAGCTCCTTGGTGGCGACGCCGTGCCGCCGCTGGCGCAGACCGCCGACCGGATCGCGGCCGCGCAATCGCTTCTCGACGCCCCCGCGACCACCTCCTGCGACGAACTCGCCGCCCTGCCCAGCGCCGTGCGCCGCTCCCGGATCCACGCGTGGCTTGTCAGCGCAGACGTGCGCCCCAACCGCGGGCAACTCGCCGCCATCGAGCGGCTCATCACGCATTGGAACGGTCAGGTCGGCGTGGACATGGCCGGGGGAGTGCGCGTGCGCCGGGTGGGCGGCGAACTCACCCTCGAGCGGCGCGAGTAACGCCGCTTGAGGGGTTGCGCGATACTCAACACGACTCGTGTTCGTAAATTCGCTTCCCCCGACTAAAAGGCAGCTCACCATGCGTCCCCTCCGCACTTCCCTGGTCGCCGGAATGACCGCGATCGCTCTCGCCGCTTCCGCAGCTCCCGCGGCAGAACACCCCGCGATCCCGGGCTCCTCCTGCGGCATGTTCACTGGCTCGTCCACCCTCTCCTCAGACCCCGCTCTCTTCTTTGCCAACCCGGTCGCCGCGCTGATCGGTGCGCTGCTCGCGCCGTTCCTGCAATACGGGCTGGGTACCCGACCGCCGGAAGACCGCTGCAAGTAGTCCTCCCGTTGTTGTCGCAGGCGGGGAAGAGGTGGCAGTATGAAGGAGTTGTAAGCCAACAGGAGATGGAAGGGCCCAACCATGACCGAGCTGTACACCAAGAAGGATTTCAACGTCCCCGCGAACCGCTACGGCGACGACGTTGAGGCCATCCTGCTGACTGAGGACGACCTGCAGGCCCGCATCCAGGAGCTGGCGGACATGGTCTCGAAGAAGTACAAGGACGCCGAGCAGGACCTCATCCTGGTGTGCGTGCTCAAGGGCGCGGTCTTCTTCCTCACCGACTTTGCCCGCAAGCTTTCCATCCCGGCCGAGATGGAGTTCATGGCCGTCTCCTCCTACGGCAACTCCACCACCAGCTCTGGCGTGGTGCGCATTCTCAAGGACCTGGACAAGGAGATCGCCGACCGCGACGTGCTCGTGGTGGAGGACATCATCGATTCCGGCCTGACCCTGTCCTGGCTGCTGAAGAACCTGAGCGGCCGCGGCCCGAAGAGCCTCGAGGTCATCACGCTGCTGCGCAAGCCCGAGGTGCAGACCGCCAAGATCGACCTGCTCGACGTCGGCTTTGACATCCCCAACGAGTTCGTCATCGGCTACGGGCTCGACTACGCGGAGCGCTACCGCGACCTCCCGTACGTGGGCACGCTGCACCCGCGCGTGTACTCCGAGGGCCAGTAGGCCCCGCCTGGCGACAACTAACTGCGACGACAAGTAAGACCCAAAAAACTGTATGACTAAAAATAAAAACGTGTTGCGGTGGGGCATTTTCGCCGCCATCGCGCTCATCGCGCTGTACGTCCTCACGCTGTTTGGAGACGACACGCGCAATTACCAAACGGTCGACACGTCCGTTGCCGTCGAGCAGCTGCACAACTCCAACGCGCAGGAGGTGCAGATCGACGACCGCGAGCAGCGCGTCCGCATAGAGCTGCGCGAGCCGATCACGGTGGACGAGCACGAGGGCGTCGAGGCCATCTCCGCCCAGTACCCGGCGCGCACCACGCAGGAGATTTTCGACGCCGTGCGCGAGTCCGGGGCCGACAAGTACAAGACGAACGTGACGCAGGAGTCCTTCCTCCTGTCCATGCTGGGCTTCATGCTGCCGATGATCCTGGTCTTCGGCCTGATCTCCTACATGATGTACCGCATGCAGTCCGGCGGCGGCATGTTCGGCATCGGCGGCTCGAAGGCGAAGCAGCTGACCAAGGACAACCCGACCAACACCTTCGCGGACGTCGCGGGCGCCGACGAGGCCGTCGATGAGCTGCAGGAGGTCGTCGACTTCCTCATGGACCCGGGCGTCTACGAAAAGCTGGGCGCGAAGATCCCGCGCGGCGTGCTCCTCTACGGCCCTCCCGGCACCGGTAAAACCCTGCTGGCCCGCGCCGTGGCTGGCGAGGCCGGCGTGCCGTTCTACTCCATCTCCGGCTCCGACTTCGTGGAAATGTTCGTTGGCGTGGGCGCTTCCCGCGTGCGCGACCTGTTCAAGCAGGCCCGGGAGAACAGCCCCTGCATCATCTTCGTCGACGAGATCGACGCCGTCGGCCGCCAGCGCGGCTCCGGCATGGGCGGCGGCCACGACGAGCGCGAGCAGACCCTCAACCAGCTGCTGGTGGAGATGGACGGCTTCGGCGACCGCGAGGGCGTCATCCTCATCGCGGCGACCAACCGCCCCGACATCTTGGACCCCGCCCTGTTGCGCCCGGGCCGCTTCGACCGCCAGATCCCGGTGACCAACCCGGACCTGGCCGGCCGCGCCCAGATCCTCAAGGTCCACGCCAAGGGCAAGCCGTTGGCCAAGGACGTCTCCCTCGACGCGCTGGCCAAGCGCACCGCCGGCATGTCCGGCGCGGACCTGGCCAACGTGCTCAACGAGGCCGCCCTGCTCACCGCCCGCGTCGGCGGCAACGTCATCACCACCGACGCGCTCGAGGAGGCGACGGACCGCGTGATCGGCGGCCCGCGCCGCTCCACCAAGATCATCTCCGAGCAGGAGAAGAAGGTCACCGCCTACCACGAGGGCGGCCACACCCTGTCCGCGTGGGCGCTCAAAGACATCGAGCGCGTCTACAAGGTCACCATCCTGGCCCGCGGCCGCACGGGCGGCTTCGCCATGACCGCGGACGAGGACGACAAGGGCATGTACAACCGCAACGAGCTGTTCGCCCGCATGGTCTTCGCCATGGGCGGCCGCTCCGCCGAGGAGCTCGTCTTCGGCGCGCCCACCACCGGTGCGTCCAACGACATCGAGCAGGCCACGAAGATCGCCCGCGCGATGGTCACGGAGTACGGCATGACCTCCTCGCTCGGCGCCGTGAAGTACGGCCAGGAGCAGGGCGATCCGTTCTCCGGCAAGGGCGGCGGAGGCTCGCTGGAGTATTCGCCGGCCGTCGCCGCCAAGATCGACGAGGAAATGCAGGCGCTTCTCGACGAAGCCCACCAGGTGGCCTACCGCACCCTCGAAAAGTACCGCGACCAGCTGGACGCGCTAGCCTCCGCACTCTTGGAGAAGGAGACTCTGCGCCGCCCGGACCTAGAGCAGCTGTTTACTGACATCGAGCCGGTACGCCCCGAGCTGCCCGCCCACGACGCCCGCTTCCACCAGCAGATCGGCCGCGAGCCGGTCAAGACGCCGGTGGAGCTGGCGAAGGAGCGCGGCGAGGAGCCGCCGAAGCGCTTCTCCATCCTGGAGGCGTCGAAGGCGACGCGTGAGCGCCGTCAGCGGGAGCGCCAGCAGCGTCAGCAGGGCCAGCAGGGCGGCAACCACTGGCACCCGGGCAAGCCGGGTAAGGACGGCAACGGATCGTCGCAGTGGACCCCGCCGACCGGCGGCAGCCGCCCGAACTACGGCGGCCCGACGCCGCCTCCGGGCTGGACCTACCCGGGGGATGGCCAGCAGGGCCAGCAGGGCCAGCACCCGGGGATGCGCAACTACGCGCCGACCCCGGACCAGCCGGAGCAGCCGGACAACGAGACCGCCGAGATCGGCTTCCGCCTCCCCGACAACGAGCGCCCCGACGAGTCGTACTACAACGATGATGCGGACGGCCGCGGCGGCAGCACCGCCTACCGCCCCGCGTCCGAGGACACGACCCGCCAGCTGCCGCGGCACCGGAAAGAGGACCGCGACAGCAACAGCGACAACCACCGCACCGACCCAGAGGACCGACCCAACAATGACCAATAAGTTTGACCAGCAGCGCGCCGAAGCCGCGGTGCGCGAACTGCTCATCGCCGTGGGCGAAGACCCGGACCGCGAGGGCCTCAAGGAGACGCCAGCGCGCGTCGCCCGCGCCTACGAGGAGGTCTTCGCCGGCCTCCACACCGACCCCACCGAGGTCCTGGAGAAGACGTTCGCGGAGAACCACCAGGAGCTGGTCCTCGTGCGCGACATCCCGATCTACTCCACTTGCGAGCACCACCTCGTGCCCTTCTACGGCAAGGCGCACGTGGGCTACATCCCGGGCAAGGACGGCAAGGTCACGGGCCTGTCCAAGCTCGCCCGCCTCACGGACATGTACGCCAAGCGGCCGCAGGTGCAGGAGCGGTTGACGGGGCAGGTGGCTGACGCGATCGTCGATAAGCTTGGTGCTTCCGCAGTCATCGTGGTGGTCGAATGCGAGCACCTGTGCATGGCCATGCGGGGGATCCGCAAGCCCGGCGCCGTGACCACCACCTCCGCGGTGCGCGGCGGCTTCCAGTCCAACGCGGCCTCGCGCGCCGAGGTCATGAGCCTGATAAGGAGCTAGCCATGGTCAGCGTGGCCGATCTCACTGCGCCCGGCCGCACGACGGTGATGGGCATTGTTAACGTCACCGAGGACTCGTTCTCCGACGGCGGCCGCTGGCTTGCCGCCGACGACGCGATCGCCCACGCACACGAACTCGTGCGGCTCGGAGCGGACATTATCGACGTCGGCGCCGAATCCACCCGACCCGGCGCCACCCGCGTGCCTGCGGAGGTGGAGGCCGAGCGCGTCCGCCCCGTCATCGCGGCGCTGCACGCGGACGGGATCCGCACCTCGGTGGACACGATGCGCGCGTCGACGGCGCTCGCGGCTGCCGACGCCGGCGTGGACCTCATCAACGACGTCTCCGGCGGCCTCGCCGACGCCGACATGTACCGCGTCATGGCCCAGACCCAGCTGCCGGTGTGCCTGATGCACTGGCGCGCCGACGCCTTCGTCAACGCCTCCGGCGCCGCCGACCACGGCGGGGACGTGGTGCGCGACGTCCACCAGGTGCTGGGCGAGCTGGTGGACAACGCGCTGGCCGCCGGCGTGGCGCATGACCAGATCACGCTCGACCCCGGCCTTGGCTTTGCCAAGACGGCCGCGGACAACTGGGCGCTGCTCAATGCGCTGCCGGAATTCATCGCCGGCGAGTTTCCCATCCTGGTCGGCGCGAGCCGCAAGCGCTTCCTCACCGGGGTGCGCAAGGAGCGCGGCCTGGAGCACGGCCCCGTCGACGCCGACCCCGCCACCGCCGCCGTCACCGCGCTGTCCGCGCACTACGGCGCGTGGTGCGTGCGCGTGCACGAGGTCGCGGTCTCGCGCGACGCCGTCGACGTGGCCGCCAAGTGGCGCGAGGGAGGTGCGCACTCATGGCCGACCGCATCGAACTGAAGGGCCTGCAGTGCTTCGCGCACCACGGCGTGCTCCCGCACGAGACCGAGTTTGGCCAGGCTTTCACCGTGGACATCACCTGCTGGGTGGACTTCGCCGAGGCCGCGGCGGGCGATGACCTAACCAAGACCGTCAACTACGCGGAGCTCGCGCAGCTCGCCTACGACGTCGCCGCGGGCACCCCGCGCCAGCTCATCGAGACCGTCGCCACCGAGATCGCCGACACCGCCATGGACCGCTTTGACGCCCTGCACGCCATCGAGGTCACCGTGCACAAGCCGCACGCGCCGATCCCGCTCGTCTTCGACGACGTCGCCGTCGTCTGCCGCCGCAACCGCAAGCACAGGAGGTAGCATGCGCGCCGTCATTTCCGCAGGCTCCAACATGGAGGACTCGCGCGCGCACCTCGCCTCGGTCGTGCGCCACTTCGCCGACTCGCTCGTCGCCGCCAGCTCCCTCTACGCCACCGCCCCCTGGGGCAAGACGGACCAGCCGGGCTTTCTCAACCAGAGCATGCTTATCGACGCCCCCCTCACCCCCACCCAACTCCTCCGCGAATGCCAGGCGCTCGAGGAGGCCGCCAACCGCGTCCGCGTCGAGCGCTGGGGGCCGCGCACCCTGGACGTGGACATCGTGGACATCGCCGGCTACACCTCCAACGACCCGGAGCTGACGGTGCCGCACCCGCGGGCGCACCTGCGCGCGTTCGTCCTCGCGCCCTGGCTGGAGATCGACCCGGACGCTACCCTGGGCGGCGAGCGCGTCGCCGACCTGCTCGCCCGCCTGGACCCGGCGGAGCGCGACGGCGTGCGCAGACTGGAGGGCTAAGAGGATGAGCAGCGAGGGCATGCGCCGCACGTCCTACGCGGCGCTGATCGGGACGACGGGGTTCTGCGCGGCGGCCACATTGATTCTGATGCGCCGGTGGTACGGGGCGGTGGCGTCGATAGGCGCTGCTGTGCCGTCGAGCCTCTGGGTGCTGGCGCTGGTGTGCGCGGTGCTCGTGGTGGTGGTGAAGCGGCGGCGCTCCGACGGGCGGGTCGGGCTGGACCGCTCGCAACTCAACCCGATGATGGCCGCGAATTTTATGCTGTTTGGCAAGGCGTGCGCGTGGGCCGGCGCGGTGTGCGGCGGGGCGTACCTCGGGCCGCTGGTGTACGTGGTGCCGCGGCTGGGCACGCTCGCCGCGGCGGGGGAGGACCTGCCGGGGCTCATCGGCGGCGTGGTCGGCGGCCTGCTGCTCGCGGTGGCGGGGGTGCTGCTGGAGAAGGCGTGCGAGGTGTCGCCACCCTCGTCGGGCGAGGGCGTTAGCTAAGGTACTAATCATGACTGCCCAACCCTCTTCTAGTGACCGCGGAAACCTCTGGGTCATCGTGCCGTTCGCGCTCGCGATCGTGGGCACGGTGGTGATGCTGTTTACCAACTCGGCAAACGCGCTGAAAATCTCGCTCATCCTCGCACTGTGGGCCGCCGCGGCCGGGCTGATTGTGATCTTCCGCATGCGCCGCGACCGCGACGAAGCGACCCGCGCGCTCAAGCAGAGCGAGGCGAACCACAAGGAGGAGCTGGCGCGCCTGGAGCGCCAGCCGGCGGCCGCGAGCGGCGCGGGTGCGAGCCCGGTGGACGCCGAGCTGCTCCGCGAGCTGCAAGCGGAGATCAAGGCGCTGCGCTCCCAGCTGGAGGAGATGAGCGGGCAGGTCTTCGAGTACGAGCCGGCCGCGGTGCGTGCGGCGGCGCGGCGCATCCAGGAACTCGAGCGCCCGGCGGAAGCGGAGGCAGCGGCTGTGCCGACTGCGCCGAGCGAGCCGGCTGAGCCCGTTGAGGCGCCCAAGTCCGAGCCCCACAAGCACGAGACCAAGGGGCCGTCGAGCTTTGACACCGCGAAGATCTCCGTGGTGCGCACCCCGGCGCCGGAGCGCGCGAACGGCTCCCACCGCCGCGGTCGCCCCAGCGGCGCGCCGAGCAGCGACGCTGTGCGCGGCAACATCGGGCAGCAGCCGCAGCGCGAGCAGCAGAACCCGCTGTCGGCGCTGATCAGCGAGCGGACCAAGACCGAAACCGCCGCACCCAAGCCGGAGCCGGAGCCCAAGCCTCAACCCCAACCGCAGCCGGAGCCGGAGGAGTACGTCGGGCGGCATGAGCAGGGCGTCGAGAAGCGTGAAAGCGATGAGCGCCGCGGAGGCCGACGCCGCCGCGATGCCGGCCGCGAGGGCTCGCTGTCCGTTTCTGAGCTGCTGGAACGCAACAAGCGCTAGTGGCGCCGACACTCTTGGCCGACGCGATCGGCAACGCGTGCGGGCTCGCCGACGACCTCGAGCGCGCCGGGCACACCGTCCGCCCGCTCGACCTCGCGGACCCCGGGCTCATCGCGCACGTGGACCTCGTGCTCATCGACGTCGCCAGCCCCGCCGAAGTCCGCAGCATCGCCGCCCGCCTCGCCCCGTACGCGCGGCCGCGCCAAATGTTCCTGCACACGGCGCTGCTCGGCGACGCGCAGCTGCTCGATGACGTGGAAACGGCGCACGCGATCGTCATGTGCGCCTACCGCCTCCACGACCGCACGTGGCTCACGTCCGCGGCCGACGAGCTCGGCGAAGGCGTCGTCTCCATGCTCGTCGCGGAATCCGGCGGCACCGCCGTACCCATCGCAGATTCGGCGCGCCCGCGCATCGCCGCCGCGCAGGAACTCCGCGCCGCGCAGCGCACCTTGCTTATCGACGCCCACCAACTCCTCACCTCCGCCATTCCCAACCTCCCGGCGCTCGGGGACGAGCCCGCGGGCGAGGGGCCGGGCCTCGACCCGGCCACGGCGGACCTGCTGCTGGGCGCGATCGATGATCCAGGCGTGCGCCGCGCGTTCGTGGACATGCAGCGCAGGGGTGCGGAACAGGCCCGCGACGCCGCCATGCAAGTGTGGGCAATGGACAAATACGAAGGGAGAAACCAATGACGTTTACACCGGGAGCAGCGACCGTCGTGCGCGACGAGGCGCTGCTGGCCACCTACGGGCGCGCGTTCCGGAAGGTGGGCAAGTCGATCGTGGTCGTGCCGCTCGGCCGCGCGGTGCACGCCGGGCACATCGAGCTGATCCGGGCGGCGAAGTCGCTGCTGGGCTCGTACGTGTTTGTCACCTTCTCGGGCGACGAGGTCCCCGAGGTCTTCGCCGAGGAAAAGGTTGACGTGGTCTTCCACGGAGAACTGGGCTGCGCCGCCAGCGTGGACACCGGGATGGCGCACCTGGAAGACGCCGAGGCGGTCGGGCGCGACGTGGCGCGGCTGCTCGCCACGCTCAACGCCACCCACGCCACGGACCTGGTGCTGGGGGAGAAGGACTTCGAGCTGCTCGTGGCGACGCAGTTGGCGGTCACGGCGCTGCGCATGGAGGTGAAGATCCACAGTGTGCCCACGGTGCGTATGCCGGACGGGCTGGCGGTGAGCCTGCGCAACGGCGACGTGCCGGAGGAGCACCGCGACGCGGCGCTCGCGCTGGCCGCGGCGTTGACGGCGGGCGCGCACGCGGCGGAGCGCGGAGCGGACGCGGTCCTGGAGACCGCCCGCGGGGTGCTCGCCGCCGCCGGGGTCGAGCCCGCCTACCTTGAGCTGCGCGACCTTGCCATGCGCCCCGCCCCACCGACCGGCGACGCCCGCCTCCTCGCCGCCGTCGATCTGGGCGGCGTGCACCTGATTGATAACGTCGGCGTGCCGCTGGGCGTCGGGTTTAAAAACATCGAGGCATAGCGGGCGCTACACTCTTGGACATGTCTGTGTCCAACATCGCTGCACTGCTGAACCAGCGCTTCGGCTTCACCTTCGACCAGGAGCAGGTCCTGGAAACGGGCCGCACCGCCGATTCCACCCTGTACACCGCGTCCAACGAGAGCGGCCAGGCCGTGGAGGTCGAGCTGTTTGCCGCCACGCCGGGGCCCGACGCAGCCGATGTGGTCGGCGCGCTCAACACCGCGCTCGCGGAGGCGTCGCACCCGGGCGTGTTCCAGCCGCGCGGCGCCGGTTTGACCGACGGCGGGCACCTGTTCGTGCTGCGCGAGGCCCCGACCGGCACACCCCTACGCCAGCTGCTGGGCGAGAAGCAGGCCGTCGGCTCCGCCTTCACCAAGACTGAGGCCCGCGACCTGCTCCAGCCGGTCGCCGAGGCCATCGACGCCTACAACCGCGAGGGCCACGCCGACTTTGTCGCCCGCTCGATTACACCGGACCACCTGCTGGTCCAGCCCGCCTGGTCGTCCACGCCCGTGAAGATGGCGCTCGTGGGCCCCGCGCCCTCGCTTAGTGACGCCACCGGGTCCGCCGAGCGTAACCGCGCCGATTTCCGCGACCTCGTCGCCGAGCTCACCGGCACCCCCGTGGACGCCGAGCTGGCCCGCGAGTCCGGCTCCTGCGCCGGCTACCTCCTCGCCCTGGCGGGCGGCGCCGCCTCCGCGGTCGAGGACCAGGGCCCGCTGACCTCCGTGGCGCCGCGCCCGCAGGACGGCTACCGCAAGCCCCCGGAGCCGTACGCCTACGGCCCCACCGGCGAGTACAAGCGCCCGGCCGTGGTGAAGAGCAAGATGAACCCGTGGCCCTGGATCATCGCGGTGCTCGTGCTCCTGCTCATCGCGCTCGGCGCGTTCTGGTGGTGGTGGGACAACAGCCGCGGCGCGCAGTGGGAGGGCGCCGACGCGGAGATCGCCGAGGCGTACCCGCAGCTGGTGTCCGGCAGCTCGGGCCAGAAGGGCTGGGAGGACCTGCAGTGCGAGTCCGCCACCCCGGAGCAGGGCCAGGAGGGCAAGATCCGCTGCGCCAACCAGGACCTGGGCGTGTCCGTGTCCAAGTACGTGTCGCAGGACGCGCGCGACGAGGTCGTGCCGGGCCGCGACGAGGCCGTCATCCTGGGCAGCGGCGAGTGCATGATCGATTCCTACGAGGTCCCGGACGCCTACCCGCCGGCCTTCGTGATGGTGCCGGAGAACAAGGAGCAGTTCATGGTGGTCATCAACGGCCACGAGGCCGAGGAGAAGCGACTCGCGCTGCCGATGTGCGAGTAGCGCCACCGCCCGCCGTGGCATACAGTAGGCGGGCTCAGCATTGCCTGGAGCACAGGGGAGCGCGGATCAGCGAGCTGCCCGCGTGCTCCTTCTTTTTTCCCAACAGAAAGGTGACTCCGCGCGTGACCGCCCGTACCGCTTCCGCCACACCCAACCCGGCGGTCCTGCTTGGCATCCTCGTGTTCTCGGCGATGATGATGATCTTCAACGAGACGACGGTCTCGGTGGCCCTGCCGGCGATCATGCAGGAGTTCGCGGTCAGCGCGGACGTGGCGCAGTGGCTGCTCACCGGCTTCATGCTCACGATGGCCGTGGTGATCCCCACCACCGGCTTCCTCATCGAGCGGCTTTCCACCCGCACCCTGTACTTCGCCGCGATGGGCCTGTTCATCGGCGGCAGCGTGCTCGCGGCGCTCTCGCCTGCCTTCGTCGTCCTGATCCTCGCCCGCTTCGTCCAGGCCGCGGGCACGGCGGTGATGATCCCGCTGCTGTTCACGGTCACGCTCAACGTGATTTCGCCGCAGCGCCGCGGCACGGTGATGGGGCTCAATGCCGTGGTGATCTCGGTCGCCCCGGCGCTCGGCCCGGCGCTGGCCGGCGCGGTGCTGAACGCGTACACGTGGCACCACATCTTCTGGGTGATGGTGCCGGTGCCCGTGCTGCTCGTCGTCTGCGCGTTCTTCTTCATGCGCAATGTCGGCGAGACCCGCTCGACGCCGCTCGACCTGCCCTCGGTCGGGCTGTCGGTGCTGGCGTTCGGCGGCCTGGTCTACGGCTTATCGACGTTCACGCAGCTCCTCACCGGCGAATCCGTCGCTCCGGCGATCGCGCTGGTGGTGGGCATCGTGTTCACCGTCGTGTTCGTGCGCCGCCAGCGTCGCCTCGCCGCCCGCCACCGCGCGCTGCTGGACTTCGGGGCGTTCCGCTACCGCGACTTCACCTGCTCCATCATCGCCGTCGTCTTCATCTTCGGCGCGTTCCTGGGCACCGTGAACTTGCTGCCCATCTACATGCAGGGCGCGCTCGGGCTGTCCACGCTGCTCACCGGCCTGCTCCTGCTGCCGGGCGGCGTGGCGCAGGGGATCGCCTCGCCGATCGCGGGGCGGATCTACGACGCCGTGGGGACCCGCCCGCTGGCCGTCCCCGGCGCGATCCTCATGGGGGCCTCGCAGGCCGCGCTGTGGCTGCTGCTCGGTGAGGACACTCCGGCGTGGGTGATCGTGGTCTCGCTGATCGCGGTGAACGTGGCGATGGCGATGGTGATGACGCCGCTGGTCACCGCGTCGCTGTCCGCCCTGCCGAACGCGCTGTACTCGCACGGCTCCGCGATCCTCAACACGCTGCAGCAGCTCGGCGGCGCGGCCGGCACCGCGGTGCTCATCGGCGTGATGTCGCTGCGCGTGGCGGCGGGCGCGACGCAGGCGGAGGGGTCTGCGTCGGCGTTCGTGGCGGGGGTGGTGGCGTCGATAATCGCCCTGGCCGCGGTGAGTCTTGTGGGCGGGCGGCGCGGTACCGTGACCGTGGAGTCGAGTGAGCCTCGCTGACCGACTACGATGGCTGAACGTGAATACGCCAGAACTTTCAGAGCAGCAGCAGATCCGCCGGGACAAGAGGCAGAAGCTTCTCGACGCCGGCCAGGACGCCTACCCAGTCAGCGTCGAGCGGACCACCTCCCTGCAGGACCTGCGGGCGAAGTACCAGGCCGTGCCCGAGGGGGAGGGCGACGGCGCGACCAAGCTGGAGCCGGGGCAGGAGACCCAGGACGTGGTGGCCGTCGCGGGCCGCATCATGTTCCAGCGCAACACGGGCAAGCTCTGCTTCGCCACCCTGCAGGAGGGCAACGGCACGCAGCTGCAGGTCATGCTCTCGCTCGCGGAGGTCGGCGAGGACGCGCTGGCCGCGTGGAAGTCGGACACTGATCTCGGCGACATCGTGTCCGTGAAGGGCCGGGTCATCGCTTCTCGACGCGGCGAGCTCTCCGTCCAGGCGCAGTCCTGGCAGATGGCGTCGAAGGCGCTGCGTCCGCTGCCCGTCGCGTTTGCGGACATGAACGAGGAGCAGCGCGTCCGCCAGCGCTACACCGACCTGATTATGCGCGAGGACGCCCGCACGAACGCGATGACGCGCATCCGCACCATCGCCGCGGTGCGCAAGTACCTCACGGGCGAGGACTTCGTGGAGATTGAGACGCCGATGCTGCAGACGCTGCACGGCGGCGCCGCTGCCCGCCCGTTTGTGACCCACTCGAACGCGCTGGACATCGACCTGTACTTGCGCATCGCGCCAGAGTTGTACCTCAAGCGCGCGGTCGTCGGCGGCATCGACCGCGTCTTTGAGATCAACCGGAACTTCCGCAACGAGGGCGTGGACAAGTCGCACTCGCCGGAGTTCACCATGCTGGAGACCTACCAGGCGTGGGGCACCTACCACGACGGCGCCGAAATGATGAAGGGCCTGGTGCAGTTCTGCGCCCGCGAGGTCTTCGGCTCCGAGCAGGTCACGCTTGCCGACGGCACCGAGTACGACTTCTCCGGCGAGTGGAAAGTCCTGGAGATGTACCCGAGCCTGAACGAGGCCCTCGCCCGCAAGTTCCCGGGCCAGCCCGAGGTGACCATCGAGTCGAGCGTGGAGGAGCTCACCGCTATCGCCGACACCATCGGCCTCAAGGTGCCGGACGGTGCCGGCTGGGGCCACGGCAAGCTGGTCGAGGAGATCTGGGAGGAGCTGTGCGGCGACCAGCTCTACGAACCGACGTTTGTGACCAACTTTCCGGTCGAGACCTCGCCGCTGACGCGCGACCACCGCGACAAGCCCGGCGTGACCGAGAAGTGGGACCTCTACGTGCGCGGCTTCGAGCTGGCCACTGGCTACTCCGAGCTTGTCGACCCTGTGATCCAGCGCGCTCGCTTCGAGGACCAGGCCCGCCTGGCCGCCAACGGAGACGACGAGGCCATGGTGCTTGATGAGGACTTCCTCGCCGCCATGGAGCAAGGCATGCCGCCGACAGCCGGCTGCGGCATGGGCGTGGACCGCCTGCTCATGGCCCTGACCGGCCTGGGCATCCGCGAGACCGTGCTGTTCCCGATGGTCAAGCCGGAGGCGTAGGTGGCCGCAGGCGCGGGCGTTCCCGCGCACGGCGCGCACACGGCGCTGCTGCCGCGGCGCGTGCCGGCGTGGCTGCTCTGGTCCGCCGCGATCATCGGCCTGCTGCGCGCCGCGATCATCCTGCCGCTGCTTCGCGACGGCCTCGACTTCGTCCCCATCTGGGACGCCGTCCAGCGCTACACGCACGGCGTCCCGGTCTACAACGAGGACTACTCCACGTCCGACCCCCACTACCTGTACGGGCCGGGGGCGAACGTTGTCCTGGCGCCGCTGGCGGTGTTCGGCTCGTTCGATGTGGCCCGGTGGGCGATGGTGGGGGCGAGTGTGGCGTCGATAAGCATTGCCCTCTGGTGGACCGCCAAGATGGTCGCGCCGGACATGGCGCGCCCGCTCACGCTCGCGGCGATCGGCATCGCGTTCAACGTGCCGGAGCCGGTGGAATCCACGATCTACCTCACAAATATCAACGGGTTCCTGCTGCTGGTCATGGTGGCGTTCGTGCACGCGTGCCTGCGCGACTATCCGGGCTCACGGATCGTCGCAACGCTCCTGCTCGCGTACGCGGTGACGATCAAACCGCAGTTCATCGTGCTCATCGCCGTGCCGTTCCTGCTGGGGCAGTGGTGGGTGCTCGTCGGCGCGGGCGCGGTCTACGCGGCGCTGTTTGGCATCGGCTGGGCCACCACCGCGGAGCCGGGCTGGTACACCGAGCGGCTTGTGCCCTACCTGGCGGAGACGCGGCAGTACGACAACGGCGCGATCGGCGCGCTCGGGCTTAGCGGCGCGGGCACGGTCGCGGTGAGCATCGTCGTGCTCATCGGCGTGTTCGGCGCGGTGGCGGTGCTGTTCCCGCAGCGGCGCGAGCTTGGCGTGGTGTGGGCGTTTTGCACGATCGGCGTGCTGTTCTGCGGCGTGTTCCTGGTCGGCGGCCTGCTGCAGGGCTACTACGCGGTGTGGCTGATCCCGCTGGCCATGACGGCGGTGGACCTGCGCTCGCCGGTGCGCAGCTGGGCGGCCGGCGTGGCGCTCGTGTGCACGTTGGGCGTGATCGCGCTGCCCGGGGTGCCCAGTTTGCTCTCTACCCTCGGATGGAGTGCCTTGCCCTTTGCTATTGCGGTCGCGGCGGGCCTAAGATTGAGGCCAACAACAGGGTTGTTACCCGCGTGAGTTCGCGGGGCAAGACCTGGGGCGTTTTGGCGTCCCAGGTCTTTTTGTTTGCCTGAAGCGAAAAGGAGCATACCGATGGCATCCACGAAGGTCGGCCGCCAGGAGCAGGCTGCCGACATCCTCGCCGGTATCGGCGGGCCGGACAACATTGTGAGCATGACGCACTGCGCGACGCGGTTGCGCCTCGAGCTTGTCGACGCCACCAAGGCCGACAAGGAACGCCTCGAAGCCAACCCCAAGGTGATGGGTGCTGTGCCGCAGGGCGGGAGCCGCTACCAGGTCATCATCGGCGGTGACGTGGCGAATGTGTACAACGACATCAATAACCTGCCGGAGATGGCGGGGCGCGGCGCCGTGTCCAACGACGACCTGAAGAAGCAGCAGCGCGACAAGGCCAAGGGCCGGCTGCCGTGGCTGGATACGTTCTTTGAGTACCTGTCGGACTCGTTCCGTCCGATTCTGGGCGTGTTGCTTGGTGCGTCGCTGATCATCGCGTTTGCGGCGGTGCTCGACGCGTTCCACCTCGTGGACTTCCGCGCGGAGGTGAAGACGCCGGGCTGGCAGTTCGTCGACGCGATGTGGAGCTCGGTCTTCTACTTCCTGCCCGTGGCGGTGGCCTACAACGCCGGCAAGAAGCTCAACATTGACCCGTGGGTGCCCGCCGCGATCATGCTGGCGCTGTTCACCCCGAACTACATGACGCTTGCCGAGCACCCCGAAGCGCGCGTGGTCGAACTGTTCGGCGAGCCGACCGATGTGATCGACGTCTTCGGCCTACCGATGATTCACAACGGCTACGAAGGCAACGTCTTCGTGCCGCTCATCATGGCCGCGGTCGCCGCGGTGCTGTACAAGGGTTTCCAGAAGATCATCCCGTCCGCGGTGCACATGGTCTTCGTGCCGTTCCTCACCCTGCTGGTGATGATCCCGGTCACCGCCTTCCTCATCGGCCCCTTCGGCTACCTGCTCGGCGCCTGGATTGGCACCGGCCTGGCCTGGATGAACGGCAACGCCCCGTTCGTCTTCGCGCTGCTCATCCCGATGCTGTACCCGTTCCTCGTGCCGCTCGGCCTGCACTGGCCGCTCAACGCCCTGATGCTGGTGAACATTGACACCCTCGGCTACGACTTCATCCAGGGTCCGATGGGTGCGTGGAACTTCGCCTGCTTCGGCGCCACCGCCGCGGTGCTGGCTATCTCGCTTCGCGACCGCGACCCCCTCATGCGCCAGACCGCCGGCTCCGCCCTGGCCGCTGGCCTGCTCGGCGGCATCTCCGAGCCGTCGCTCTACGGCATCCACCTGCGCTTCAAGAAGATCTACCCGCGTATGCTCGTCGGCTGCTTCGCCGGTGGCCTGACCATCGCCATCCTGGGCACCCCGTTCGGCGGCGTGAAGACCAACGCGTTCGTGTTCACCTCCATCCCGACCGTGTTCGTGTTCGACCCGATGTGGGTCTACCTCGTCGCGATTGCCGTCGCGTTCTTTACGGCTTTCTTCGTCATCCTCATCACCGACTACCGCACCCCGGAGGAGAAGGCGGAGGCGCTCGCCCGCGCCGCCGCTGCACGTGACGGCGTGGAGACCGAAGCCGCCGACGCCGTCGACCCGGCTCCCGCAACCGCCGCAGCACCCGCTGCTGCCGCTGAGTCCGCTGAGCCCGCCGTGGCGACCAAGGAGGTGCTCGCGCCGATCGCCGGCGCGGTCGTCCCGATGGACAAGCTCGGCGACGCCGCCTTCGCCTCCGGCGCGCTCGGCCACGCAGTCGGCATCGAGCCGCAGGCCGACAAGGTCACCGTCGCCGCCCCGGTGTCCGGCAAGGTCATTTCCGTGGCCAAGACGGGCCACGCCTACGGCATCAAGACCGCCGACGGCGTGGAGATCCTGGTGCACATTGGCATCGACACCGTCAAGCTCGGCGGCGAGGGCTTCACCCCGGTCGCTGAGAAGAAGCAGCAGATCAAGGCCGGCGAGCCGCTGGCGGAGGTGGACTTCGCGTCCATCAAGGCCGCCGGCGTCGACCCGACCGTGATCACCACGGTGGTCAACTCCAAGACGCTCACCGGTGTTGATGACCTGGCCGCCAACACCGTCGCCGAGGGGCAGCCCGTCCTCGGCGTGACCAAGTAAGGCCCACTCAGCCACAGCGCGCCCGCAGCGGAAGATCCCGCGGCGGGCGCGTTACGCTTAGGGCATGCAAGTCCTGCGCGTGTTTAACAACAACGTCGTGCTCGCCCGCCGCGGCGACGAGCCGGTCGTGGTCACCGGCCGTGGCGTGGGCTTCAAGATCAAGCAGGGCGACGCGCTCGACGAGGCCAAGGTACAGCGCATCTTCGTGCCTATCGACGGCCGCGACCCCAACGACGCAGGCGAAATGATCGCAGGGCTACCGGCCCGGGCGGTCGACGATGCCGCGGCCGCCCTCGAAGAGATCGGTGTGAATCCACGGCTGACCCTGGTGACCGCCATCGCGGACCACATCGGCGGCGCCGCCGAGCGCGCGGAGGCGGGCACCACCGTGGAGTACCCGCTGCGCGCTGAGGTCACGCACCTCTACCCTGAGGAGGCGGCGCAGGGGGAGCGGCTGCTCGCCGCAATCAACCGGCGGCTCGACGCGCCGCTCCCGCCCGAGGAGGCGACGGCGCTCACCCTCCACCTGGTCAACGCGGGGTTCAACACCGGCGACTTGGCGCACACGTACCGCATGACGGGCGTGATCCAGCAGATGCTGGACGTGATTGGGGCTGAATGGGGTGAGGGGGTGGACGTGGCGTCGATAAGCACTGCCCGCTTCATCACGCATGCGAGGTACCTCTTCGTGCGGCTGGAGCGCGGGGCGCAGCTGGACCACGGGAATTCGCCGCTGACGCGCGAGCTGCTGCGCGCGTACCCCGCCGAGATGGAGGTAGCGCGGAAGGTCGCGCAGGTGGTTGAGCTGCGGTTCGGGCGCGAGCTGACTGACGACGAAGTCGCGTACCTGGGGCTTCACGTCGCCAGGCTGCAGGAGGCGCAGGCGGACGAGTAGTGTCGGGGGCGGACTAGCGAAAGGAATGACCATGACCAACCGCACTGTTCTCTACGGAATCGGAGTGTCCGCCGGCACCGCATCCGGCCCGCTTGCAGTTGTGAGGCCCGCCGTCGGCGTGGACGACAACGAGCCGGCCGCCGTCGAGGGCGACAGCGAGCGCGTCAAGGCGGCGCTGCAGGAGGTGGCGGAGTCCCTGAAGCAGCGCGCCGAGCATGCGAACTCCGCGACGTCGAAGCAGGTGCTGGAGGCGACCGCGACGCTGGCGACGGACCGTGGGCTGATCCGCGGCATCGAGAAGGAGCTGAAGAAGGGCACCGGCGTTACGCACGCGATCCACGACGCCGTCGAGGTCTATGCCGGGAAGCTGCGCAAGCTCGGCGGCTACATGGCGGAGCGCGTGACCGACCTGTACGACATCCGCGACCGTGCCACCGCGCGCGTGCGCGGCCTGCCGGAGCCGGGCGTGCCGGACTTCGCCGAGCCGTCGATCCTCGTCGCCCACGACCTCGCGCCCGCCGAGACTGCGACGCTCGACCCGGAGCGCGTGCTGGGCATCGTCACCGAGGGTGGCGGCGCGACCTCGCACACCGCGATCCTGGCCGCGCAGCTGGGCATCCCGGCGACCGTGCAGGTCAAGGGCATCCTTGGGGCGATTGACGACGCCACCCCGCTCGCCATCGACGGCGGCGTCGGCGAAGTCATCGTCGCCCCCTCCGACTCCGACGTGAACGAGCTGGAGGAGCGCTCCCGCCGCCGCGCGGAGGCGCTGGCCGGCTCGTCCGGCGAGGGCGCGACCCGCGACGGCTACAAGGTGAAGCTGCTGGCCAACATCGGTACCGCGGAGGACGCGGAGAAGGCCTCCAAGTTCGACCTGGAAGGCTCCGGCCTGTTCCGCACCGAGTTCCTGTTCCTGGACCGCGACTCAGCGCCGACCGTGGACGAGCAGACCGAGACCTACACCCGGGTGCTGCGTGCCTTTGGCAAGCGCCGCGTGGTCGTGCGCACCCTGGACGCGGGCGCGGACAAGCCGCTGAGCTTTGCCGACCTCGGCGAGGAAGAGAACCCGGCGCTGGGCCGCCGCGGGCTGCGCCTGTCCATGGTCCGCGAGGACCTGCTCAACGACCAGCTGCAGGCGCTGGCCAATGCCCACGCCAATGTGCCGGAGGCCGAGCTGTGGGTCATGGCGCCGATGGTCGCCACGGTGGAGGAGACCCAGTGGTTCTGCGACAAGGCCCGCGGTTACGGGCTGCCCAAGGTGGGCATCATGGTGGAGACCCCGGCGGCGGCGATCCGCGCCGGGCACGTGCTGAGCATTGCAGACTTCGCCTCCATCGGCACCAACGACCTGTCCCAGTACACGATGGCCGCCGACCGCATGCAGGGTGAGCTTGCGGAGCTGCTCAGTCCGTGGCAGCCGCCGGTGCTGAACATGATCAAGGCGACCGGCATGGGCGGCTACGCCACCGGCAAGACGGTCGGCGTGTGCGGCGAGGCCGGCGGCGACCCGCTGATGGCGCTCGTGCTTGTCGGCCTGGGCATCACCTCGCTGTCCATGGCCCCGACGAAGGTGAACGCGGTGCGCGCCGCGCTGCGCCTGCACGACATGGACACCTGCCGCCAGATGGCCAACTACGCTGTCGACGCCCCGACCGCGAAGGAAGCGCGCGAGAACGTGCTGAAGATCGCGGATCCGGTGCTCCGCGACCTGCTGTAACGCCTTCCGGGCATGCTTGCCCGCGCGCCAGAGTTGCTGGCGCGCGGGCTTTTGCGTTGGGGGGTCAGTCCGGCGGTTTGCGGCTGGGCGCGCGGGCGGTGTGGTCGGTGCCGGTGGGGGTGGCGTTTCCGTATGGCGAGACGTAATAGATCTGTCCGTCCCGCCGTTCGGTGTGGCCCCGGGCGCCGGTCGCGGCCTGCGAGTTGTGGTACTGGCACAACCAACCAAGGTTCGCGGGCGTGGTATCGCCGCCGTGGCGGTGTTCGCTCATGTGGTGCGCCTGGCAGCGTGTGGCTGGTACGGTGCAGTCTTTCCAGGTGCACGTGGTGGCGTCGGCAAGCATGATCTCGCGGTGTTTCGCCGAGGCAAAACGCGCGTTGTAGGCGTTGACTGGCCCGTCCATTGTGCCGATGAGGATGATGCTGCCAAGCTCATCGAGTTGCATGCGCACGAATTCTTCCCCGGTGGTGATCACCCCGTTGGCGAAGTGGACCTCAACGTCGTCACCCGTGCCGGCGATGATGCGCTGGTAGTCGCCGAGGTCCAGGTTGGCGGTAACGCGTACGAGGTAGTCCGCTTTGGGGCAGTCGTTTGCCAGCCAGCCGGTGATGTTGTTGTTTGCCGCGTCGTAGACGCCTTGGATGGCCAGGGCGGGCCCGGTGATGCGCAGGGTGGCCATGCCGTCGCCGTGGTGGGTCACGCGAACTTTTTCGGGGCGCGGGGGTGCGGGCTGGAGTTCGGCTTTCAGTTCGTTGGCAACGCGGGTGATGTGGGTTAAATCGCCGGGGGTGTTGCACAGGGTGTCGATGTAGGTCCAGCGGGCGGTGGTGTCGGTGATGGTGCGGGCGCTGCGGGCGATGTAGGCGAGGGTGTCCAGGCGGTGCTGGTTGGTTGCGGCGCCGGTGTGGGCGCGGCGTTGGTAGGCGGTGTGGCTGGTTGTGCCGCACAGTACGGTTGCGGCGGTGTGGAGTTGGCGGGCGCGGTCGCGTGGCAGGCCGAGTCCGGTGAGGTCCTCGAGGGTCATGCCAGCGGCCGCCGCGACAAGTTGCATGCCGCGGCGGTCGATGGATACGAGGTCTGCCAGTGCGTTCATGGCAGCCACGTTACCGGCCCTGAGCTGGGGAAACAATGGGTTGTGAGGATTCACCCATTTTCGGCCCGGGAGGGAACCGCGGGCCGGTTTGGTGCGTCTAAATAGGGTTGGGGGTTTGCGTGTTCGCCAGTGGCGAACACGGGATGGATTGGGGCTGTGGCGCGTTAGAGTAGGTGAAAACTCACGACAAGAAGGGGCACACCATGTTCGAGAGGTTTACGGACCGAGCACGGCGCGTGATCGTGCTGGCGCAGGAAGAAGCGCGCGAGCTCAACCACAATTACATGGGCACGGAGCACATCCTGCTCGGCCTGATTAAGGAAGGCGAGGGCGTCGCCGCGAAGGCGCTCGAGCAAATGGGCATCAATCTCGACGACGTGCGCCGCGAGGTCATCGAGATTATCGGCCATGGCTCGCAGCCCGTCTCCGGGCACATCCCGTTTACGCCGCGCGCCAAGAAGGTACTCGAGCTGTCGCTGCGCGAGGGCCTCCAGATGGGCCACAAGTACATCGGCACCGAGTTCCTGCTGCTCGGCTTGATCCGCGAGGGCGATGGCGTCGCCGCGCAGGTCTTGACCAAGCTTGGGGCAGACTTGCCGACGGTGCGCCAAACCGTCATCCAGCTGCTCTCCGGCTACGAGGGCGACAACCAGAACCCCGAGGTGCCGCAGGCGGGCCCCGGCCCGGTCGCATCCGGCCCCGGCCCGCGCGGCGGCAACCAGCAGGGCGAGCGCTCCAACTCGCTGGTGCTGGACCAGTTCGGCCGCAACCTCACCGCGGCCGCCAAGGAAGGCAAGCTGGACCCGGTCGTTGGCCGCGACAAGGAGATCGAGCGCATCATGCAGGTGCTCTCCCGCCGCACCAAGAACAACCCGGTGCTCATCGGCGAGCCCGGCGTGGGTAAGACGGCCGTGGTGGAGGGTCTGGCGCTGGACATTGCTAACGGCAAGGTCCCGGAGACGCTGAAGGACAAGCAGGTCTACTCGCTCGACCTCGGCTCGCTGGTGGCGGGTTCGCGCTACCGCGGTGACTTCGAGGAGCGCCTGAAGAAGGTGCTCAAGGAGATCAACCAGCGCGGCGACATCATCCTGTTCATCGACGAGATCCACACGCTCGTCGGCGCCGGTGCCGCCGAGGGCGCGATCGATGCGGCGTCGCTGCTCAAGCCGAAGCTGGCCCGTGGCGAGCTGCAGACCATCGGCGCGACCACGCTCGACGAATACCGCAAGCACATTGAGAAGGACGCGGCGCTCGAGCGTCGTTTCCAGCCCGTGCAGGTGGACGAGCCGAGCCTCGAGGACACCGTGAAGATCCTCAAGGGCCTGCGCGACCGCTACGAGGCGCACCACCGCGTGTCCTACACCGACGACGCGCTCAAGGCCGCCGCGAACCTGTCGGATCGCTACATCAACGACCGCTTCCTGCCGGATAAGGCCGTCGACCTGCTTGACGAGGCCGGCGCACGCATGCGCATCAAGCGCATGACCGCGCCCGAGGAGCTGCGCGAGGTGGACGACCGCATCGCGGAGGTCCGCAAGCAGAAGGAAGCGGCGATCGACGCCCAGGACTTTGAGAAGGCTGCCGGCCTGCGCGACACCGAGCGCAAGCTGGGCGAGGAGCGCGCGGAGAAGGAAAAGAAGTGGCGCTCCGACGACCTCGAGGACATCGCCGAGGTGGGCGAGGACCAGATCGCGGACGTGCTCGCGCACTGGACCGGCATCCCCGTGTTCAAGCTCACCGAGTCTGAGTCCTCGCGCCTGCTGCACATGGAGGCCGAGCTGCACAAGCGCATCATCGGCCAGGACGAGGCGGTCAAGGCCGTCTCGCGCTCCATCCGCCGCACCCGCGCGGGCCTGAAGGACCCGAAGCGCCCGTCCGGTTCGTTCATCTTCGCCGGCCCGTCCGGTGTGGGTAAGACTGAGCTGTCGAAGGCGCTGGCCGAGTTCCTCTTCGGCGACGACGACTCGCTGATCCAGGTGGATATGGGCGAGTTCCACGACCGCTTCACCGCCTCGCGCCTGTTCGGTGCGCCTCCGGGATACGTCGGTTACGAGGAGGGCGGCCAGCTCACGGAGAAGGTGCGTCGCAAGCCGTTTAGCGTCGTGCTGTTCGACGAGATCGAGAAGGCACACAAGGAGATCTACAACACGCTCCTGCAGGTGCTCGAGGAGGGCCACGTCACCGACGGCCAGGGCCGCGTCGTGGACTTCAAGAACACCGTGCTCATCTTCACATCCAACCTTGGTACCGGCGACATTTCGAAGCCGGTCGGCCTCGGCTTCACCGGCAACACCGCCACCGACGCCGACGCGCAGTACGACCGCATGAAGCACAAGGTCAACGACGAGCTGAAGAAGCACTTCCGCCCCGAGTTCCTCAACCGCATCGACGAGATCGTGGTCTTCCGCCAGCTGTCGCAGGAGGAGATCGTGCAGATGGTCGACCTGCTCATCAGCCGCGTCGACCTCAACCTCGCGGCGCAAGATATGGGCATCGAGCTTACCGACGCCGCGAAGAACCTCCTGGCCAAGCGCGGTTTCGACCCCGTCCTGGGCGCCCGTCCGCTGCGCCGCACCATTCAGCGCGAGGTCGAGGACGTGCTGTCCGAGAAGATCCTGTTCGGCGAGATCGGCGCCGGCGAGATCATCACCGTCGACGTCGACGGCGATGTCGAGGGGGACGAGAAGAACGCGAATTTCACCTTCACGCCGCGCCCGCGCCCGCTGCCGGCGGAGACCTTCGACGGCGCCGAGACTGCCGAGGGCGAGCCCGCCGATGAGGTCCGCGAGATCGACCCGTCCCGCGAGCAGCCGGAGTCTGAGGCGTCGCGCTTCCCCGATGAGTCGGGCGAGCACGGCACTGACGGCACTGACGGCACTGACGGCACCGAAGGAACCGACGGCAGCTCCGACGGCCGCGGCCCCGAGCCGGTCTAAGCCGGTCTAAGCCAGTCCGCGCAGGCTCGGCGCCAGCACGGAGCCGACGCCCGCAAGGACCGCGAGCACCGCCAAAATCGACGTCACCGCAACGCGGGTGGCGTCGATTTTTTTCGGCGGCATGTAGTCGGCGAGCCACGCCAGGGCGTCGCCGGCGTTGAGCACGATCGGGGCGGCGTGGCCCGCGACCGGCATGTTGGAGATGGGGTAGGAGCTCAAGCGGGTGAGGGCGTCGGCGTCGTCGAAAGGTGCGAGCGAGCTGCCGGAGGACAGCGGTGCCGTCTTCGTGCCGGGGACCGACAGGAGGCGGTACTCCACGTCGGAGCCGAGCGCCTCGTAGTCGCGCGCCAGCTGCGTGGCTTGCTGCTCGGGCACGAGGTCGTCATCCGGGTTGGTCATCACCATGATCGGCGCGCTGACGGGGACGGTGCCGAGTTTGTTGTGGTTGAGGGTGCGGATGAAGCGGTCGTCGGTGAGCACGAGCTCGGTGAGGGTCTCGCCGCCTACGAACAGGTCGCCGTGGGGGATCGGCGGGTCGGTGATGCAGGACTTCTCCAGCGCGGCGAACCAGCGGCGGCCCTCGTCGGTGAGGTGCTCCTCGAGCGCCTCGCGGAAGTCGGGGTAGGTCGACGCGTAGCTGATCGTGGAGTAGCCCACGACGGTTTCGAGCATCCCGGTGCTGCCCTGCTCCATCACGGCCAACGGGTCGGCGGGCGGTGCGCCGGCGAAGGTGGCGCGCACGTCGAGCTCGGGCGCGTAGTCGGCGACAAGCTCGGCGGCCGCGGCGGAGGCGCCCCCGCCCTGGGAGTAGCCCCAAAACGCGATGGCTTCGTCGTCGTGGGCGGTGGCGCGGGCGGCGTCGATAAGCGCGTGGCCCTGCTCGATCCGGTTGAGGTACGTGTGGGTGCCGGGGGTGCCGAGGCCGATGTAGTCGGTGACCACGACGCGGTAGCCGGCGTCGATGAGCGTGCCCACGATCGGCGCCTCGTAGTTGATGCCGATCGAGCCGTCCTTGATGGACGAGAGCATCGCCTCGCCCGCCGACGGCGCGCAGTGGTCCGCCATGCCGCGCGTGCCGGGGGCGACGGCGATGAGGCCGCGCGCGTTGGGCGTGTCGTAGAGCGCGCCGGAGACTTCGACGGTCTCGCCGGCCTCGTTCTGGGTGGTGTAGCGGATGCGCTGGCCGTCGCTGGCCGGCACGTCGGCGGTGCTCAGGAGTGTTCCGGGCGGTTCGCTTATCGACGCCCCCGCCACCGGACTCCCCGCGCACACCAGCGCCACCGCCGCGGCCGGAACGATGAATGTAGTGGTCTTCACCAGGCTGATGCTAGGCCAACATGAGCAGGCTGGCAGCCATTAACCCCATTCCGCCCATCATCCAGTAGACGGACGTGTGGTGGTGGCCGGTCTGGATCGCGCTGGGCATCAGCTTGTCGATGCTAATAAACACCATGATCCCCGCCACGGCGGCGTACGACAGCCCCATCGTCTGCGGGCCCATGAACGGGGCGATGAGAGCGAAGCCGACGAGCGCGCCGAGCGGCTCCGCCAGGCCGGACAGGGTGGCCCAGCCGGCGGCGCGCCACCGATTGCCGGTGCCGCGCGACAGGGGCACGGCAACGGCGACGCCCTCCGGGATGTTGTGCAGCGCGATGGCGATGGCGATCGGGACGGCGAGAACGGGGTCGGTGTAGGCGGCCATGAAGGTGGCGAAGCCCTCGGGGAAGTTGTGCAGCGCGATGGCGATGGCGGTAAGCACGCCCGCGCGGCGCAGCGCGCCGGTCGCGCCCGACGTCTCCGGCTCGTGCGGGTTGATGTCGTCGGGCACGAGCCGGTCGATGACGGCGATGAGGGCCACGCCCGCGAAGAACGCCGCGATCGCGGTCCAGCCGCTGCGCAGCGAGTCCATCGCCTCCGGCAGCAGCTCCACGAGCGAGATGTAGACCATGACGCCCGCAGAGAACCCAAGCGAGCCTGCGAGGAAGCGGTCGCCGATGTTTCCTTTCAGCGCGACGATGACGCCGCCGAGGCCCGTGGACAGGCCGGCGAGCATCGAGATGGCGAAGGCGGTTGCGAACATGGCTCGAATATAGCGCTACCGCGGCAGGCGGAAGCGACCGTCCTCGTCCTGCACCGCGAGCCCGTCGTCGAGCAGCGAGAAGAGGGCGCGGTGGGTTTGTGCGGGGTGGTGCCACGTGGCGTCGATAAGCGACTGCTCCACGGGCTCGGTCGATTCGCGCAGCAGGCGCATGATTTTGCCGCGCACCTGCCGGTCGGTGCCCGCGAACTTCTGCGAGCGCGGCTTCTCCGCGGCCGGCGGCTTCCCGGCGGCGAGCCACGCGCAGTCGACGACCGGGCATTCGCCGCAGCGCGGGTCGCGGGCGGTGCACACGAGCGCCCCGAGCTCCATGAGCGCGACCGACAGCCGCGGCCCGTGCGGGATCTCGGTGAGCTCGCGCTTCGACGGCTTCGCGGTCGCCTCGCCGCGCACCGCCCGCGCGTGCACGCGCCGCACGTTGGTGTCCACCACCGGCACGTCGCGCCCGTACGCGAAGTTGGCCACGGCGCCCGCGGTGTAGTCGCCGATGCCGGGCAGCGCGAGCAGCGCGTCCACGTCCGCCGGCACGTCGCCGCCATGCTTATCGACGATCACCCGCGCGCACTCCAGCAACCGCAGCGCCCGCCGCGGGTACCCCAGGTTGCCCCAGGCGCGCAGCACCTCGTCCGCCCCCGCCTGCGCGAAGGCGTCCGGGGTGGGCCAGCGCGCGATCCACTCCTGCCAAATCGGGGCGACGCGGTCGACCTGGGTTTGGTGGCTCATGACCTCGGAAAGCAGCACGCCCCAGGCGGTGGTGTCGGGGGCGCGCCACGGCAGGTCGCGCGCGTTGGCCTCGTACCAGGCGATTAAATGTTCATATTGCTTCGATTCATCCACGATGAGTGACAGAATAGGCACATGACTGAACAAACGACAGCCACCCCATCCACTCCGACCGACGTCTGGGCCGCGCTCAAGGAGGGCAACGAGCGCTTCGCCACCGACGAGACGCTGGCGCCGAACCGCGACACGGCCCGCCGCCAGTCGCTCACCGCGGGCCAGAACCCGGTCGCGGCCGTCATCGCCTGCTCCGACTCGCGCGTGCCGGTCGAGCTGCTGCTCGACGCCGGCTTCGGCGACGTCTTTGTCATCCGCAACGCAGGCGGCTGCATCGACTCCTCCGTCGCCGGCTCCGTCGACTTCGCGGTGCAGGACCTCGGCGTCTCGCTGGTCCTGTTCCTGTCGCACGAGCGTTGCGGCGCGGTCGGCGCCGCGATCCAGGGCGTGAACAGTGCGAAGCTGCCCACGGGCCTGACCCGCGTGTTCGTGGAAAAGATCGCTCCCTCCGTGCTGACGGCGCAGGCGGACGGCCCCGTGGATTCGTCGGAAATCGAGCGCACCCACGCGCGCGTCACCGCAACGCACCTCCTCGACCGGATCCCGTCGCTGCGCAAGGGCATTGACGACGGCACCGTGGGCCTGGTCGGCGCGCGCTACCGCCTGGAGGACGGCCGCGTCGAGACCGTGTACGAGAACTTCGGTGGCTAAGGTAAAGGCATGACTTACCAGCGCCCCACCGACCAGCGCCGACCAGCCCAGCGCCCGCCGAAGCGTCCGCTTCCGCCCGAGATCTACATGCGACGCCGCGTGGTCGTCCTCGTGGCGCTCCTGGTCCTCGTCGGGCTGATCGTGTGGGGCCTGTCCGCGGTGGCGCGCTCCGGCGGCGATGGTGCCGACACGGCGAGCAGCTCGGTCGAGGCGACCGCCAGCCCGAGCCCCAGCGAGGAGAAGCCGAAGGCGGAGCCGACCGAGACCGTCGCCGGTGAAGAATCCGGCACGAGCGCTGCCAGCTTTGCCAGCGAGACAGCGTCTTCCGAGCCGAGCGTCGCTGCCGCGCCCGCGAACCCGGGCGAGTGCTCGCTGAAGGACCTCCAGATTACGGCGACGACGAACCAGCCGTCCTACCCGGCGGGTACGGAGCCGGTGCTGTACATGGAGGTGCGCAACCCCACCGACGTGGACTGCAACATCAACCTCGACGAGGCGAAGCTGCGCTTCGAGGTGTACGCGATGGGCACCAACGAGCGCGTCTGGGCGGACACGGACTGCTACGAGCCCGTCGTCGGCGGGATGCAGACGTTCGCTCCGGGCGCGACCCGCGGGTTCGAGGCGCGCTGGTCCGCCACCGGGTCCGCGCCGGAGGCGTGCGAGAACCGCCAGCCGGTGCCGGCCGGGTCCTACTTCCTGCACGCCGTGATCGGCGACAACGCCTCCGACCCGGCGCCGTTTAACATCACTTAGCGGGGGAGACGGCGGCGATCGCCGCGCCGAGTGTGGACACCCGCGTGATGTCCATGCCGGGCGCGTCCGCGTCGCCGCCGGCGGGCACGATAGCACGCTCGTAGCCCAGCCGCGCCGCCTCCTGCAGGCGCCGCTGCAGGCTGGGGACGCGGCGCAGCTCGCCGGCGAGCCCGACCTCGCCGATCACCACCATCTTCGGCGGCAGGGGAGTCTCGTGCAGGCTCGACCAGGTGGCCAGTGCCACGGCCAGGTCGGTGGCGGTCTCGGTGATGCGCACCCCGCCGACGGTGGCCACGTAGGCGTCCTTGTCGTTGGTGCGCTGGCCGCAGCGCGCCTGCAGGACCGCGAGCACCATGGGCACCCGGTTGAAGTCCAGGCCGGTAACGACGCGCCGCGGGTTCTTATTCACGGGGTCGACGGTCAGCGCTTGGACCTCGGCGAGCATGGGGCGCACGCCGTCCATCGCCACCGTCACCGCGGACCCGTCTGGCGTCTTCCCCCGGTGCGAGAGGAACAAGCCGGACGGGTCTGGCACCTCCCGGATGCCGTCGGCGGTCTGCTCGAAGCAGCCGACCTCATCGGTTGCCCCGAACCGGTTCTTGATGCCGCGCAGCATGCGCAGCGTGGAGTGCCGGTCGCCCTCAAAGTTCAGTACCACGTCCACCAGGTGCTCCAGCACGCGCGGGCCGGCGACGTTGCCGTCCTTAGTCACGTGCCCCACCAGCAGGACGGGCAGGTTGGTCCGCTTTGCCAGGCTGGTCAGCGCGGCCGTCACCGCGCGCGATTGCGCCACCCCGCCCGCGACGCCTTCGACGCCGCTGGCCTGCATGGTTTGCACGGAGTCGACGATGAGCAGCGACGGCTTCACCTGCTCGACGTGCCCGAACACCACGTCTAGGTTGGATTCCGCCGCCAGGTAGAGGCTGTCGTGCAGGGCCCCGGTGCGCTCGGCGCGCCCCCGCACCTGGCCGGCCGATTCCTCGGCGGTGACGTACAGCGTGTTGCGCCCCTGGGCGGCCCAGCGCGACGCGACCTCCAGCAGGAGCGTGGACTTGCCCACGCCCGGCTCGCCGGCCATGAGGACCACGGAGCCGGGAACGACGCCGCTGCCCAGCACCCGGTCGAGCTCGGTGATGCCGGAGGCGATGGTGTGGGTCGACGTGGCGTCGATAAGCGTGATGGGCTCCGCTGAAGACGTGGGCGTCAGCGCGGAGCTGGTGGCGACGGGTGTTTGTTCCTGCAGGGTCCCCCACGACCCGCACTCGGGGCAGCGCCCGAGCCACTTCGGTGCAGTGTATCCACACTCGGTGCAGGTGTGGATGCTGCGCGGTTTTTTAGCGATCTGCCTCGCGCTCCACCTGGCCGGACTCCAGCAGCGGCGCGGACACGGTCGCGTCCACGGTCACGGAGCCGCTGTCAAAGTCGAACTCGACCGGCACGGTGCCGCCGTACGCGAAGTCGTCGTTGGCCACGGTGGTGGGCACGTACTGGATGCACGCGTCCTCGGACTGCGGCACGTTGGCCAGGCTCTCGGCGGCGTCAGCGACGAGCACGCAGTTGTACCCGATCGGCTCCGCGCCCTGGACGTTCGCCGGCGTGCCGTTGACCTTCACGGACCGCAGTGTGTGGTCCTTCATCGCGGTGTCCTGGTTGGTGGCGGTGAACTTCACCGCGGCCTGGCCGTTTTCCTGCAGGATGACGGTGGCGTCCTGGACGGAAACCTCCCGGTTGTCGGTGAAGGCGGTAGCGCCGTCGACGGCGGCGACCTGGTCGGAGGTCTGGGTGATCTGACCGGCGGAGCAGCCGGACAGTGCCAATGCGGACGCGGCCACCAGAGCGGCAACCGGCTTCAGGGACTTCACGTGGGTGTCCTCCATCGTAATAGTGCGCGTAGATTTCTCCGCCTTACCTTAGTCCCAGCTGTCCTAGTTTTCCCAGTTTCCCGGGCTGCCCCAGGGGAGCTGGGGCATCCGGGGGTAAACTTTCGGATCCTTTCACGGGCGCTTGCTTGACTACGCTCCCCGCCCCCTCCGCGAAGCAAGGCACCCGAAAGCTACGGTGGTAGGGTTGGTCAACGATGTCTGAAGGAGCTGCCATGGAATTCAAGGTCGGAGAAGTTGTGGTCTACCCGCACCACGGCGCGGCGAAGATCGCCGATATTGAACAGCGCGAGATCGGCGGGGAGAAGCTGGATTACCTCGTGCTGCAAATCCTCCAATCCGACCTGGAGGTCCGCGTGCCTGTGAAGAACACCGAGCTGGTCGGTGTGCGCGATGTGGTCAACGAGGAAGGCCTGCAGAAGGTCTTCTCCGTCCTGCGCGAGGAGGACGTGGAGGAGGCCGGCAACTGGTCCCGCCGCTACAAGGCGAACCAGGAGCGCCTCGCCTCGGGCGACATTAATAAGGTGGCGGAGGTCGTGCGCGATCTTTGGCGCCGTGACCAGGGCAAGGGCTTGTCCGCGGGCGAAAAGCGCATGCTGGGCAAGGCGCGCCACATCCTGGTCGGCGAGCTCGCGCTGGCTGAGCCGGTGGATGAGAAGAAGGTCGCGGAGCTGGAGCAGGGCATCCAGAAGATCATCGACGAGCAGGTCAAGGCCGGCATCTCCTTCGCCCCGGAGCCGGAGGATGCCGAGGAGGACGACCTGGATTACGGGGACCTGTCCTTCGACGACGAGAAGTAGCGCCGTGTCGCGCCGGGTCGTCGCGGTCGTCGCGGCCGCGGGTCAGGGCACGCGCCTGGGGGCGGCGGTGCCGAAAGCGTACGTGCCGCTGCGCGGCCGCAGCCTGATCGAGCGCTCCGTCACCGCGCTGGAGACCGCCGAGATCGTCGACGCGATCTACGTCGTGGTCAGCCCGTCGATGGAGGACGTGGCCAGGCGCGCGCTGCGCGGCCACGAGGTGCGCTTTGTCCACGGCGGCGCAGAGCGCGCCGACTCCATCTTCGCGGCGCTGCGGGCCATTCCGCTTGACGACGCCTGCGTGCTCGTCCACGACGCCGCCCGCGCCCTCACCCCGCCGGGGATGATCGCGCGCGTGGCGCGCCGCGTGCTGGACGGCGCGGACGCGGTCGTTCCGGTCCTCCCGGTCGCGGACACGATCAAGGAGGTCGACGCCGCCGGCGCCGTGGTCGCCACCCCGGACCGCTCGCGTCTGCGGGCGGTCCAGACACCGCAGGGCTTCGACCTGCGCGCACTCCGCGCGGCCAACGAGGCCTACTTCGGTGGTACCCAGTCCTTCGTGGCTACTGACGACGCCTCGCTGATGGAATGGTTCGGCGTGGACGTCGTCACCGTGCAGGGCGACCCGATGGCGTTCAAGATCACCACCCCGATCGATCTGCGCCTGGCCACGAGCATCACCGACGAGGCCGAGCCCACCGTCTTTGAGATTCCGGGCGACTCGCCGTCGCCCCGGTAAGGTGGCGAGCATGACACACCAGATGACCAAGCTGCGCGTGGGCAACGCGTTCGACGCCCACCAGATCCAGGAGGGCAAGCCGTGCTGGATCGCGGGAATCCTGCACGAGGGGGTCGACGGCTGCGAGGGGCACTCCGACGGCGACGTGGTCGCGCACGCGATCGTGGACGCGGTGCTCTCGGCCGCGGGCCTGGGGGACTTGGGTTCCTTCGTGGGCGTGGGGTGCCCGGAGTACGACGGCGTGAAGGGCACCGAGCTGCTCACGGAGTTGCGCGAGTTGCTGGGGCGGGAAGGGGTGAGCGTCGTGAATGCTTCTGCCCAGCTCATCGGGCAGAGCCCGAAGATGGGCCCGGTGCGCGAGCAGGCGGAGCGGGTGCTGAGTGAGGCGCTCGGCGCGCCCGTATCCGTGTCGGCGACGACGACAGACCGCATGGGCTTTACCGGCGCGGGCCAGGGGAGGGCGGCGATTGCGACGGCGCTGGTTGAACTAAGCTAGCTGGCGTGACTCAACGCATCTTCGATACCAAAACCCGCACGCTGCAAGACTTCACGCCCCTCCGCGAAGGGCACGTCTCGATCTACCTGTGTGGCGCGACTCCGCAGTCCGCGCCGCATATCGGGCACTTGCGCTCCGGTGTGGCCTTTGACATCGTGCGGCGCTGGTTTGCGGCGAAGGGCATGGACGTGGCGTTCGCGCGCAACGTCACCGATATTGATGACAAGATCCTGAACAAGGCCGCCGAACACGGCCGCCCCTGGTGGGAGTGGGTGTCCACCTACGAGCGCGAGTTCACCCGCGCCTACAACACGCTTTGCGTTTTGCCGCCGTCGGTGGAGCCGCGCGCCACGGGCCACGTGACGCAGATGGTGGAGTACATGCAGCGGCTCATTGACCGCGGCTTCGCCTACGCCTCCGACGGGTCCGTGTACTTCGACGTGGACGCCTGGGTCGCCGCCGACGGCTCCGATTACGGCTCGCTGTCCGGAAACCGGCCGGAGGACATGGCGCGCAGCGAGACGGGCGCCGGTAAGCGCGGCCCGCTCGATTTCGCGCTGTGGAAAGCGGCGAAGCCGGGCGAGCCGAGCTGGCCGACCCCGTGGGGCGACGGCCGCCCGGGCTGGCACCTGGAGTGCTCGGCGATGTCCACCTGGTACCTGGGCGCCGAGTTTGACATCCACGGTGGCGGGCTTGACCTGCAGTTCCCGCACCACGAGAACGAGCAGGCGCAGTCCCACGCCGCGGGCGACGGCTTCGCACAGTTCTGGATGCACAACCACTGGGTGACCATGGCCGGCGAGAAGATGTCGAAGTCGCTGGGCAACGTGCTCTCCATCGACAACATGCTCGAGTCGGTCCGCCCGGTCGAGCTGCGCTACTACCTCGGCAGCGCGCACTACCGCAGCGTGCTCGAGTACTCGCCAGAGGCCCTGCAGGAGGCGGCCGCCGGGTACCGCCGCATCGAGGACTTCGTGCACCGCGCGGGCTCGCCCGAGCCGTCGGCCTGGACCGCCGCGTTCGAGCAGGCGCTTAACGACGATTTCTCCGTCCCCAAAGCACTCGCCGAAATCCACAACACGGTCCGGGCTGGCAACAGCGCGCTCGCGTCCGGCGACGCCGAGCAGGCGTCCGCGCTGGCGGCGCAGGTGCGCGCGATGGCCGCCGTGTTGGGCGTTGACCCGGTGGCGTGGGACAATGCTGGCGGAAACGCAGGCGGCGACACCGACCGGACGCTCGAGGCCCTGGACACGCTTGTGCAGGCGGAGCTTCAGCGTCGGACGGAGGCGCGCGCCGCGAAGAACTGGGCGGTTGCAGACGAGGTGCGCGACCGCCTCGCCGCCGCGGGCATCGAGGTCACCGACACCGCCGACGGCCCCACCTGGCAGATCAAGGAGTAGGAGACGAGATGGCAAAGCCGTACCAGCGTCCGGATAAGCAGAAGACGAGCAAGAAGGGCGCCACGAAGGGCTCGGGCGGCCAGCGCCGCCGCGGCCTGCGCGGCAAGGGCGCGACGCCGAAGGCGGAGGACCGCGTCTACCACGCGGCCCACAAGCGCAAGCAGGCGCAGCAGCGCCGCAACCAGGGGCGCCACGAGCGCGAGGTGGCGGACATGGTGGTGGGGCGCAACCCGGTCATCGAGTGCCTGCACGCCAAGGTGCCGGCCGAGGCGCTCTACGTGGCGCAGGGCACTGGCCACGACAACCGGCTGAGCGAGGCGGTGGCACTGTCGCAGTCGCGCGGGATCCCGGTCGCCGAGGTGCCGAAGCGCACCCTGGACGAGATGACCGGCAACGGTATGCACCAGGGCATCGGCCTGAAGATCCAGCCGTACAAGTACGCCGACGTCTTCGACCTGATGGGCCAGGTGCAGGGCAACGGCATGTTCGTGGTGCTGGACAACATCACGGACCCGCGCAACCTTGGCGCGGTGATCCGCTCCGTGGCGGCGTTCGGCGGCGACGGCGTGATCATCCCGGAGCGCCGCTCCGCCCAGGTCACGGGCGTGGCCTGGCGCACCTCCGCCGGCACCGCGGCGCGCCTGCCGGTGGCGAAGGCGACCAACCTCACCCGCACCATCAAGGAGTTCAAGGACAACGGCTACATGGTCGTCGGCCTGGACGCCGGCGGCGAGCACACGCTGGACACCTTCGACGGCGCCTGCGACCCGGTGGTCATCGTCGTCGGTTCCGAGGGCAAGGGGATCTCCCGCCTGGTGCGCGAGAACTGCGACGTGATCATGTCCATCCCCACCGCGGACTGGGTGGAATCGCTCAACGCCTCGGTCGCGGCGTCGGTAGTGCTCAGCGAGTTTGCCCGCCAGCGCCGCGCGGCGAAGTAGGGGGCGCACTTTAACCTCCAGTTGACGTGAGGCCGTAAGAACACTAGCATTATGCCCAATCGTTCAGCCCGCCTTAAGAGTTATTCTTAAGTGTGGGCTGGATCTTTATCAACGTATTGGGGGAGCGTTGAGCGCCAGATCATTGAAGCCGGCTGCCACAGTGGAGCAGCAAATTGCCATCCTCAAAGCCAGAAACATGTTGGTGGACGAGGAACTTGCAAGTCAGTGGTTGCAGTTCGTTGGATACTACCGGTTGAGCGCGTATTGGTACCCTGCTCGCGAAATTGCTGGTGATGGGCAATCGCGCACTGACAATTTCTTGCCAGGTACCAAGTTTTCCGACGCAGTGCACCTCTATGAGGCTGATCGAAAATTGAGAACGCTCGTTCACGACGGGATGGAACGCATCGAAATCGCGGTGAGGGCTCTTGTTACAGACACAATATGTCTCGAACCCCTCAACGATCCTCGCGCTTATCTCGACGCTGATAGATTTCGCCCGTCGTTTCATCATGTTGCGTGGCTATCCACCATCTACAGGCGAGTGAACCGCGAGTATGGCCGAAGTGAACCGCTCAAGCACTATTCCGAGAAATACGGGAAAAAGTTTCCTTTATGGGTTGTGGCGGAGTCGATGGACTTTCGAGACGTGTCACAACTGTTCAGTGGGCTCAAATCCGAGGAGCAGTTCAAAATCGCAGAACGAATGGGAATCGCAATCCAGTATGATCAACTGAGCCGCAATCAGCAGAGAAGTGTGTTGCGGCGTCATCCTTGGGCAAGCTGGTTAGAGCAGCTGACTGTCATAAGGAACACATGCGCCCATCACGGACGGCTATGGAACAAATCCTTTACGCCAGCGTCCACTACAGCCGTCCGGACTGATGCTGCATTCGCGGCACTGCCGCCGGGACAGAGCGAACGTATCTTTGGTGCTTTAGTGATGATGTCTCATGTCCTGCGAACAGTATGTCCAGGGACTACGTGGCCGGACAAGGTAGCAACACTTCTCGAGGACTCCTTCCTGGATAACCCCATGGTCAAGCGATTCAGCCTCGGGATACCCGAAGGATGGGACTGCGCAGATTTGTAAAAGCGCGACAAGTGCTAATTGCGAACCTGAATCCGCCGCGCCTGCACCGCTCCGATCCCTCGGCAGACCACGTAAATGCCAAAGGACACGAACGCGACGAGCACGCTGACCGGCAGGCCTGGCGCGAGCGAGAGGATGAAGCCGCCGACGGCGGACACCTCGGCGAACACGACCGAGAGCAGGACCGCCAGCTTCGGGTTCGCGGTGACCGCGACGGCGCTCGCGCCGGGCGTGATGAGCAGCGCCATGACGAGCAGGACGCCGACGATCTGCACGCTGTTCGCCGCAGCCAGCCCGACCAGGATGGCAAAGACGGTGGCCATGGTGCGCACGCGTACGCCGGTCGCGGCGGCCATGACCGGGTCGATCGAGGAGAACAGCAGCGGGCGCCACAGCGCCACCACCGCAGCCACCACGATGACGGTGGTGACGGCCAGTGCCCAGACGCTCGTCTGCGCCACCCCAACCACCTGGCCGGTGAGCAGGGACATCGCGATGCTGGAGTTACCTGGGTAGAGGTAGATGCACAGCACGGAGATGCCCATGCCAAAGCTCATGACCACGCCGACGGCGGAGTCGTTGCCGCCCTTGAAGCCGAGCAGCGCGAGCGCGATGGCGGCGGCGATGGAGCCGAGCACGGCCCCGAGCGACAGGTTGAGGCCGAGGACCAGGGCCGCGGCGGCGCCCATGAGCGCGAGCTCGGAGGTGGCGTGCACAGCAAACGACATCTGCCGCATCACGATCAAGGGCGCGAGCACCCCGGAGAGCACGCCGAGGAAGGCGCACGCCACCAGGGCGGTGATGACGAAGTCCTGCGAGAGCAGGTACATGGTGGTGTCCCACATCAGATGATCACTGTCTTTCCTCCGGCGCGGACGACTTGGACGGGCGCGCCGTAGAGCTCGGAGAGGACGTCGGATTGGAGGACCTCGTCGGCGGTGCCCACAACGTGGCCGTTGGGGCCAATGTAGAGGACCTTGTCGACGACGTCGATGACCGGGTCGATGGAGTGGGTGACCATGGCGACCGCGGCGCCCGATTCCTGGAAGCGGGCGAGGGTCTGGCGCTGGCGCGCCACGTCCAGGGACAGGAAGGGCTCGTCGGCGAGGATGATCTCGGGGTCCTGCGCGAAGGCCTGGGCCTGGCGGACGAGTTGTTGCTGGCCGCCGGAGAGGCGGCCGACGTGGGCGTCGATAAGCGAAGAAGCCCCGACGTGGGCGAGCAACTGCTCGGGGTTGCCTCCGGCGAGCGAGACGAGGTCGCGCACGCGCGCCGGGAGGTGAGCGGGGAACATCTGCTGCTGCGGGATGTAGCCCACGCGACCGCCGAGTGTGATCGAGCCGGCGTCGAGACGCTGCGTGCCGAGCGCGGCGCGCAGGAGCGTCGACTTGCCCGAGCCGTTCGGGCCGAGGATGGCGAGGAATTCGCCGGCGGCGAGGTCACACGTGATGTCGCGCCACAGCGGCGCGACGGTGGCGCTACGCAGCTGCAGCATTGAGCTGGTCAAGGACTTCCTGGAAGTAGTCGAAGAAGTTCTTGCCGTCCTGCGGGGTCTCGGTGATGTCCACGACCGGCACGCCGGCCTCCTTCGCCGCTGCGACGAGGCGCTCGGAGACGGCTTTGGGGGACTGGGAGTTGTTGATCAGGATGTCAGCGTCCTTGATCGCCTCGAGCGCCTCGGCCACGGCGGCCGCGGACGGCTCGGAGTGGTTGAGCGTGGCGTGGCGGTAGGACTCGGGGGTGGCGTCGACCAGCGCGGACTCCTCCACGATGGCGTCGGCGATCGGGTGGGTCTGGATCACGTGCGCCTCGGGCAGCGCGGCGAGCGACTCGTCGATGCCGGACAGCTTGTCGTCGATCGGGTTGCCGCCGATCTGCTCCGCCACGTCGCGGATGGCCTCGGTGGAGTACCAGATGTGCTCGTTCTCCTCGCCGTGCGCGTGGTCGTGGCCTTCCTCGCCGTGCTCATGCTCGTGATCGTGGTCGTGCGCCTCGGTCGGCTCGAGCGCGGTGATGAGGTTGCCCTTCGCGGCGTTGTAAAGGGCCGCGTCGTAGGCGCCGCCGTTAGCCACGACGGTCTTGGCCTGCGCGATCTCCGCCAGGTCGGCGGCGGTCGGCTCGTAGTCGTGGGGGTCGGTCGACGGGTTGTCGATGATCGCCGGCACCTCGTCACCAGTTACGGCGGAGGCCACGTCGGCCCACACCTGGGTGGTGGCCACCATGGCGGCTGCGTCGGCGCCTTCGTCGGAGGCGCCCGTGGTGGCGTCCCCGGAGCTTTCGGAGCCCTGCGTGCCGCAGGCGGTGAGGGTGAGTGTGAGCGCAAACGCGGTTGCGGCGAGTCGTTTCATCATGGCAGCCATCCAACCAGTAATGAAAAAGCTTTTCAAAGAAATGCGGCCTGAGATTGCGCAAAAGGTGCAGGTAGCATATCGGTATGCCAGCGACGCTCGCCTCCATCGCCGCCGACCTCGGCGTCTCGCGCACCACCGTGTCCAACGCGTACAACCACCCCGACCAGCTCTCGCCCGCGCTGCGCCGCCGCATCCTCGCCCACGCCAAGGCGAAGGGATACGCCGGCCCCAACCCGCACGCGCGCTCGCTGCGCACCAGCCGCACCGCCACAATCGGGGTCGTGCTCACCGAGCAGCTCTCGTTCGCCTTTGAGGACCGGGCGTCGGTGGACTTCCTCGCGGGCGTCGCTAAGCGGAGCGATTACTCGCTCACCCTCATCCCGACCGGCGTGAGCGTGCACGATGCCATCGTGGACGGCTACATCATCTACTCGGTTCCGGCCCAGGCGCAGATGCTTATCGACGCCCACTCGCGCGACCTCCCCCTCATCATCTGCGATCAGCCCGTCGACGTCCCCGGCGTGCCGTATGTGGGCATCGACGACGCCGCCGCGATCGCCCCGGCCGCCGAGGACCTGGTGCGCGCCGGGCACACGCGCGTGGGGATCCTGACCAAGCGTCTGTTCAGCGCGCCGAAGAACGGGCCGGTGACGCCGGGGGAGCTGGAGGCGGCAGACCTGCACGTGCAGCGCGCCCGGGTGCGCGGGGCGCTGGACGTGTTCGCGGCGGCGGGGATCGCGGACGTGCCGTTGGTCGCGCGCGACCTCAACGACGTGGATTCTGCCGCCGACGGCGCGCGCGAGCTCCTCGAGGCCCACCCGGACCTCACCGCGATCCTGTGCACCACCGACTCGATGGCGCTCGGGGTGCTCGAGTACTGCCGCGGGCGGCGGCGCGTGCCGGAGGAGCTGTCCGTGACCGGCTTCGACGGCATCGGCGTGGACGGCCTGTCCACCGTCGCGCAGCCCACGCAGCGCAAGGGGGAGACGGCGGCGATGCTGCTGCGCGCCGCAATGAACGGGCGGCCGCAGCGCCAGGAGCGCATCATTCTGCCGACGCAGTACCTGCCCGGGCGGACCGTGCGCGAGCCAGCTCGCTGAGCACTTGCGCCATCGCGGGCACGTCGGCGACCCGGTGCGCGGCCACGCTCGGTTGATCGCCGACCTTAATGCCCACGTCGCGGCGGGGATCCAGGACGCGCAGCGCGGTCTCGTCCGTGGTGTCGTCGCCGGCAAAGAGCGTCGCGGCAAACTCGCGCTTGTGCTGGGAAAGCCAGGTGCCCTTGGTGATCTCCACCGCGGAGAACTCGACCACGTTGTGCCCCGGCGTCACGGGGCGCCCGCCCGTGTCCAGGGAGCGCGCGGCGGCGAGCATACGCTCCGCGTCAGGGGTGCCCGCGATCGGCGCGACGTGCAGCACGCGCTGGTACGGCTTGACCTCCACGTACGCGGGGGCGGTGGCGATGCGCTCGAGCGCCGCCCCGATGCGGTCGAGGTAGGCGGCGTCGTCGCTGGAAAGTTCCGGGCCGGGCTCCGCGCCATGGGACCCGGCGAGGACGACGTTGCCCGCAATCTCCGGCAGCACCCGGCGCAGGCCGTTGAGGTGCCGGCCGGAGAGGATGGCAACCTGCGTGCGCGGCAGCGCGGCGAGGGTGCGGAGGGCGTCCACCGCGGCCGGGTGCGGGGCCACCGCGTAGGGGTCCGCGTTGAACTCGGCGAGCGTGCCGTCGAAATCCAGGCAGACCAGCAGCGACTCCGCGAGCGCCGCCCGCTCGATGGCGGCTCTCACAGTGCCATCAGCCGGATGCTCGGCGGGTCCACCACTCTCTCGCCCTCGGGGCCGTCACTCGTCGCTGTGAACACCATCTCGGAATCGGTGAGGTGATCCACGCGGAAGCGCGCGCCGGGCACGATAATGCTGGTCAGCTGCTCGTGGACGTGGCGCGCCCCGCCGTCGCAGTCGGCGGCGTCGCCCACCTCGACGCTGTCCACGGTGAACGCGTCGTCCTCCGCGTCGTCCTCCGTGGTGATGGCCGCGTCCAGGTCCGCGCACGCCGTGGTGCCGGTGAGGGAGGAATCGGTGATGGTGAAGTTGGCCAGCCCCGCGGCGTCGGCAAGCAGCGCCCCGGGCTCCGCGGGATCGGTGTGCACGGCGACGACCTGCCAGGTCTGCTCGCCGCCGCACGCCGCCAGCGGGAGGGCGAGCGCGGCGGTCAGACCGAGTGCGAGTAAGCGGTTCATAGTGCCTCCAGGAAGGATGCGGCCCAGGCGGCGACGTCGTGGGTAGTCACCCAGTCGTGCATCGCGCGCATCCGCTGCGGGTCGGGCTGGGCGGCGTCCTCCATCGCGCGGACGATGGAGGACACGTCGAACGGGTTGCACAGGTACGCCTGGTGGAGCTCCACGGCGGCGCCGGCGAACTCGGACAGAACGAGCGCGCCGCTGCCGTCCGGGTGGCAGGCCACGTACTCCTTGGCCACCAGGTTCATCCCGTCCTTGAACGGGGTGACCAGCATCATGTCGGCGGCGGCGTAGTACGCGCCGAGCTGGTCTTTGGGCACGCCGTGGTGCACGTAGTGGATCACCGGCCGGCCGATGCGGCCGAAGCGCCCGTTGATGCGGCCCACGGCCTCCTCCACCTCGCGGCGGGTGCGCCGGTAGTGGTCGATGCGCTCGCGCGACGGCGTGGCCAGCTGGATCAGGGTTGCCTCGCCGCCGCGCTCCAGGAATTGCTCGAACGCCAGGAGCCGCTGCAGGATCCCCTTGGTGTAGTCCATCCGGTCCACGCCGAGCATGAGCAGCGTCGGGTTTCCCACCAGCTCGCGGACGGGCGCGGGGTCGCCGGGGGCGACTATCGACGCATCAATACTGATCGGGAACGTCCCGGTGCGCACCGCGGTGGCGTCGATAAGCTCAAGGAGCCCCCGGAAGTTCGACTCGTCGGCGGCCCGCTGGAAGCCGATGAGGTCGCAGGCCGACAGCGAGCGCAGGATGGGCTCGCGCCACGGCAGCTGGCGGAACAGATCGGGGGAGGGGAACGGGATGTGGAGGAAGAACCCGATGCGCAGGTCCGGGCGCTCCCGCTTGAGCAGGCCGGGGACGAGCTGCAGCTGGTAGTCCTGCACCCACACGGTGGCGCCCTCGGCGGCGACAGCGGAGACCGCGGCCGCAAAGCGCTCGTTGACCGCTACGTAGCGGTCCCACCACTGCTCGTTGTACTGCGGCGCAACGATGAGGTCGTGGTAGAGCGGCCACAGGGTGGAGTTGGAAAACCCCTCGTAGAAGTCGGTGTAGTCCTGCGCGTCCAGCGCCACGGGGACCAGGTCGATGCCGTCGGCGTGGAACGGCTCGAGGTGGGTGTCCGTCTCGCCGGGCCAGCCGACCCAGCAGCCCGAGCGAGCGCGCAGCACCGGCGCGAGCGCGGCGACCAGGCCGCCCGGGGAGGCCTGCCAGGAGTCGCCCACCCGGTCCACGGGCAGGCGGTTGGCTACTACGACGAAGTCGTTCACCTAGGACTTCTTTGCTTTCTTTGTGGACTTCTTCTTCGACGCCTTCTTCTTGGTCGCCTTTTTCTTGGTGGCCTTCTTCTTCGACGCCTTCTTCTTCGAGGCTTTCTTCTTCGAGGCCTTCTTGGACGACTTCTTCTTCGTCGCCTTCTTGGCGGACTTGGAGTCTTCCTCGTCCTCCGGGTCGCCCAGGACCTCCTCGGCGTATTTCTTGTAGTTGAAGCCCTTCGGTTCCACGCCGAGCATGGACATCAGGGTTACTCCGTCGAAGAAATCTTCGGCGTACGTTGCCACGATTCGCCGGGCGCCGGAAGCGGTCTGCTCCTCCATCTCATTGATGGCCTCGGGAGAGGGGCGGGAGTCGGTGATCTTCGGTGGCACTACAGGTTCCTCCTTGTACGAAACGCAAATCTCAAACGGCGATTCTACGCCAAAGCTAGTGCTTCCGGCGCCTCGGGCGGAGGGCGGCTTGCTCCGCGCGCCGAATCTGCTGGAACGTCACGCGCCCCGCCCGCTTGAACGCCCGGTACGGGATGTACAGCTGCGGCGCGCGGATGCGGCGCGCCACCCACTCGCCGAAGATCACGCCGCCGGCCAGCGCCATGCACACGGCGATGGCGTTGAAGATGTTGCTCATCCCCACCACAATCTGCTCGTTGAGCACCGCGTAGAGGCCGCGGTAGATGCCTGAGCCGGGGAGGAACGGCGTCACGCCCGCCACCGCGGTGATCACGGGGTTGACCAAGTAGCGGCGGGAGATGAGACCGCCGGCCAGGCCAACCACGATGGAGCAGGCCGCGGTGGCGATGAACTTATCGGTGCCGAAGGGGATGAGGAAGATGTAGTACATCGCGGAGCCCGCGGCGGCAGTGAGCCCAGAAACAATGATGGCCAGGCGCTCCGCAAAGCAGGTCACGGCAAACGAGGCGGCGGCCAGCGCCCCGCCGATGATGCGCCAGCCGGCGCTGCTTAACGACGGCTTACCTAACATGGTTTCCAGCGGCGGCAGGGGCACTCCTAACAGCTCCGCCACGTACAGGCCGATGGCCACGCCCGCGACGATGCCGCCGGACGACAACATGGTCTGGAAGAAGCGGGAGGCCGCGGTGACGGGGGAGCCCGTGATGCCGTCGAAAAGCGACTGCACCAGCGTCAGGCCGGCCAAGAGCACGATGATGCCGGTGGCGATGACCTGGCTGGGCACGATCGTGTGGCCGATCGAGGTGGAGAAGTCGTAGAAGATGGCGGCCGGGATGGTGGCGATAAAGCCACCAATGACGCAGTGGTAGAAGTACGGCAGCGAGTTGTGCGACAGGACCTTGTTAAAGCCCATGATGAGGAAGGCGGTGAGCCCGCCGACGAGCGCCATGAGGAGATCGCCGCCGAGCAGGATGGACACGGACGCGCCCATGACCGCCCAGCCGGCCAGGTTGCGGGTGTTGCGGTAGGGGATGGGCTCGTTGTCGATGTCGTCGAGGATCTTCTCCGCCATCTCCGGCCGGGTGGCACCCGCGCGGATCGAGCGGATAAGGCGGTCGGCTTCCTGCAGCTTGTGGTAGTTCTCGCTCATCATCGTGACCACGCGGAACACGTTGACCGGCGTGCGGCGCTGGACGCCCACGTTGGCGTTCATGGTGATGGTGTTCACCGTGATGTCCACATGGCAGTAATGAAGGCCGTACGACGAGGTGACCGTGCGGATTTGGGCGATCGCGTCCGAGGACGTCGTGCCGTTGGCGATGAGGATCTCGCCGATCCGCGCGGCGATGTTCATGACCGCGGCCACCTGCGCGGGGTCCGTCAGATCGACGGGCGCGAGGACGGACGGGGGCGGGGAGGTGCGGGACTCGTCAATCGTGGCCACGTGGTCGCGCGAGCCACGCAGCCGCTGCCAATACTGCTCTAGTGATGCCACACGCGAAACACTATCGCGCCGACGTGTTTCGCGCACTCACCGGTCGATGTGTAAGATTCATGGGCATTGCTGGAGTGGCGCAATCGGTAGCGCAACGCACTTGTAATGCGTAGGTTGCGAGTTCAAGTCTCGTCTCCAGCTCCAATTTTTTGCCGCCGAGGGGGGGAGGGGCGGCCGTCCTTGCGCGCGCTGTGCGGCCAGCGTTTAAAGGCCTTGATTTGGCTAAACCTTCGCTCTCTGGATATACCCCCACTTTTGCTCGACAGCCCCAAGACGACGTACAGCAAACGTACAGTGGAGGGGAGTTAAATGCTATCTGGTTAATTACTCATGCAAAGGAGTGCATTTCATGGCTGAGAACCCGAAGGGCATCAAGGTGCTCGTCGTTGATGACGAGCCCAATATCGTCGAGCTGCTGACCGTCTCCCTGAAGTTCCAGGGATTCGAGGTAGAAAGCGCAAACTCCGGGCAGGAGGCGCTGACCATGGCGCGCGAGTACCGCCCGGACGCCTACATTTTGGACGTCATGATGCCGGGGATGGACGGCTTCGAGCTGCTGGGCAAGCTGCGCCAGGACGGCCTGGACGGCCCGGTGCTCTTCCTTACCGCCAAGGACGCGGTGGAGGACCGCATCCACGGCCTGACCATCGGCGCGGACGACTACGTGACCAAGCCGTTCTCCCTGGAGGAAGTCATCACCCGTCTGCGCGTCATCCTGCGCCGCGGCAACGTGACCGATGACGCCGACCACGACACCACCATCCGTTACGCGGACCTGACGCTGAATGACGAAACCCACGAGGTGACCAAGGCCGGCGAGATCATCGATCTCTCCCCGACCGAGTTCAACCTGCTGCGCTACCTCATGCTCAACGCGGAGGTCGTGCTGTCCAAGGCGAAGATCCTGGACAACGTGTGGCACTACGACTTCGGCGGCGACGGCAACGTCGTCGAGTCCTACATCTCCTACCTGCGCCGCAAGATTGACACCGGCGACGTGCCGCTGATCCAGACCGTGCGCGGCGTCGGCTACGTGCTGCGCACCCCGCGCCAGTAACCTGCGGCGTAGCGGTCCATGAAGGCGAAGCAGACGCTCGCGGCCTGGTCGTACAACCAGGCCTCGCGGCCGTTGCAAAAGCAGCTGGTGTCCCTGGTGGTCGTGGTGGCCACCCTGGGCATCGTGCTGAGTTTTGCCACGGTCTTCTTCCTTATGCGCGGCATCCTCATGCAGCGCGTGGACGACCAGCTGCAGGAGGGCCTGGACAGCTGGGCGGGACAGGGCACCTGGATCCCGTCGATCGGCGTGCCCAGCGAGTTTGCCCAGGCGACCTGGTTCCCCGGCTACCCGTACCCGTTCTCGCGCTACACCCCGCGGGGCAATCCGCCCGACTGGGAGCAGCTGACGGTCCTGGACCAGGCGCGCACCATCGGGTCGAAGAACGTGGATAGTTCGGCGTCGCTGACGCAGTGGAGGGCGGTGGCGTCGAAAAGCGATGACGGCACCATCACGCTGGTGGCGAAGCGGCTGGAGTCAGAAAACCGAATTCTGCGCTGGCTCGCGGTGGTCGAGACGAGCCTTGGCGCGATTGCGATCCTGGCGATCGCCATCGCAGCGAAGACGCTGGTGAGAAGGTCGCTGACGCCGCTGCGCGAAGTGGAAGACACGGCGCTGGCGATCGCGGACGGCGATGTGGACCGCCGCGTCCCCGCCTGGTCGCGCGACACCGAGGTGGGCAAGCTGTCCTACGCTGTCAACACGATGGTGAGCCAGCTGCAGGAATCGGTGGACGAGGCGCAGGCGAAAGAGGAACAGATGCGACGGTTCGTCGGCGACGCCTCCCACGAGCTGCGCACTCCGCTGACCAGCCTGCGCGGCTACGCCGAGCTCTACCGCAAGGGCATGGCCCCCGACGCGGACATGGTCATTGACAAGATCGAGGAAGAATCCGGCCGCATGCAGCTGCTGGTGGAGGACCTGCTCGCGCTCACCCGCGCGGAGGGCACCCGCCTGGACCGTAAAACCGTGGACATGCAGAAGGTCGTGGATTCCGCGACGACCTCGGCCCGGGCCGCCTACCCGGAGCGCTCCATCGAGGTGGACAACCAGTGCGTCCGGCCGCCGATGGTCAACGGCGACCCGGATCGCCTCCACCAGGTGCTCATGAACCTGATCAACAACGCGTTCAAGCACGGCGGCTCCGACGTGGATGTGACCATCACGCTGCGCGAGAACCTGGACCGCATCGTCATCGAGGTCGCGGACAACGGCCGCGGCATGGCGGAGGAGGACGCGGCGCGCATCTTCGACCGCTTCTACCGCGCGGACGCGTCGCGCCACCGCGCGGGCGGCGGCGGCTCCGGCCTGGGCCTGGCAATCACCAAGTCGCTCATCGAGCAGCACGAGGGCACCATCACCGTCGACACCGCGCCGGGCAAGGGCGCGACGTTCAAGATCTCGCTGCCGCTGCTGCGCGAGGTCAATGGCGCGACAGCGACAAAGGCAACGAAGGCGACAAAGGCTGCGCAGCCAGCCAAGGACGCCAAGACGCCGGAAAAGGACTAGTTCAGCGCCGCGCGGAGCGTCTCCGCTGCCTGGTCCATCTTGGCCGGGTCGGTCTCGTCGGCGCGCATGACGGTGGACAGGTTGTAGCCCGACATGTCGTTGGCGGGGAAGACGTGGATGTGCGCGTGCGGCACCTCGAACCCGGCGATGAGGTAGCCGGCGCGCTCGCACTCGAACTCGCTGACAATGGCGGCGCCGATGCGCTGCGCCACCGCATTCATCTTGGCCCACAGTTTGGGCTCGAGGTCGGTCCACTTGTCCACCTCTTTGACCGGCACGACCAGGGTGTGGCCGTACGCGATCGGCTCGATGGTGAGGAAGGCGGCGACGTCCTCGTCCTTGTACACGAAGCGTCCGGGGATCTCGCCGTCAATGATCTTTGTAAAGACTGTGCTCATACACTCAAACCGTACCTGTAAGTTTGAGGCCATGCGCATCCTTGTTATCGGTTCGGGCGGCCGCGAACACGCCCTGCTCAAAGGTCTGTCCGGCAACGAGCTCGTCGTCGCACCCGGCAACGCGGGTATGTCGACGCTGGCCAAGCAATTGCCTATCGACGCCACGTCGCCCCAAGCCATCGTCACCCTCGCCCGCGACGAGCAGGCGGAGCTCGTGGTGATCGGCCCGGAGGCCCCGCTGGTCACCGGTGCCGCCGACGCCCTGCGCGAGGAGGGCATCCCCGTCTTCGGCCCCACCAAGGCCGCGGCCCAGTTGGAGGGCTCGAAGGCGTTTGCCAAGGACGTCATGGCCGCCGCTGGCGTGCGCACGGCCCGCGCGCTGCGCGTTGCGCCGGAGGAGGGCGCGGCGGGCGTCGAAAAGGCTCTGGAGCAGTTCGGCCCGAACTACGTGGTCAAGGACGACGGCTTGGCCGGCGGCAAGGGCGTCGTGGTCACCACGGACCGCGCCGAGGCCGCGGCCCACGCGCAGGCGGTGCTCGAGGCGGGCAACCCGGTCCTGTTCGAGTCCTTCCTCGAAGGCCCCGAGGTTTCCCTGTTCTGCCTCGTCGACGGCGAAACCGTGGTCCCGCTGCTGCCCGCGCAGGACCACAAGCGCGCCTACGACAACGACGAGGGCCCGAACACCGGCGGCATGGGCGCCTACACCCCGCTGCCGTGGCTGCCGGAGGACGGCGTGCAGCGCATCGTGGACGAGGTCGCGGCGCCGGTCGCGCGCGAGATGGTCAACCGCGGCACCCCCTACCAGGGCCTGCTCTACGTGGGTGCTGCGTGGGGGCCGGAGGGCCCGGCCGTGGTGGAGTTCAACGCCCGCTTCGGCGACCCGGAGACCCAGGCCGTGCTGTCCATGCTGGAGACCCCGCTCGCCGAGCCGCTGTACGCCGTGGCCACCGGCACGCTCGCGGACCTGCCGCCGCTGCAGTGGAAGGACGGCTACGCCGCCACGGTCGTGCTCGCCGCCGAGAACTACCCGGCCAGCCCCGCCAAGGGCGACGCGATCACGGGGCCGGAGCTGGACAACCCGGACAAGGTGCTGCACGCGGGCACTGCGCGCACGGATGAGGGCTACGTGTCCGCGGGCGGGCGCGTGCTCAACGTGCTCGGCCACGGCGCGAGCCTGGAGGACGCGATCGCGGACGCCTACCGCGTCATCGGGGGGATCGAGATGCGCGGGTCCTTCTACAGGAAGGATATTGGGCGGCGTGCGGTGGCGGGTGAGGTGAGCGTCGATAAGCACTAGCCCCCTGTGCGATAATTGGCGCGTGACTGAGAAGCCTGCAAACCCCAACGTCCTGTCCAACCGCTACGCCTCGCCGGAGATGGCGAGGCTGTGGAGCGCCGAGCACAAGATCATCCTCGAGCGGCAGCTGTGGATCGCCGTCATGCGCGCCCAGCGTGAGCTCGGCGTGGAGATCCCGCAAGAGGCTATCGACGCCTACGAGTCCGTCATCGACCGCGTCGACCTGAGCTCCATCGCGGAGCGGGAGCGCGTCACGCGCCACGACGTGAAGGCGCGCATCGAGGAGTTCAACGCGCTCGCCGGTTACGAGCACATCCACAAGGGCATGACCAGCCGCGACCTGACCGAGAACGTCGAGCAGCTGCAGATCGTGCGCGCGCTCGAACTGGTCCGCGGCAAGTCCGTCGCCCTGCTCAAGGCCGTGGGCAACCGGGCATCCGAGTACAAGTCGCTGGTGATGGCAGGCCGCTCCCACAACGTGGCCGCGCAGGCGACCACGCTGGGCAAGCGCTTCGCGTCCGCAGCCGACGAGATCCTGGTCGCGGTCGACCGCATCGAGTCGTTGCTTGACGGCTACCCGCTGCGCGGCATCAAGGGCCCGATGGGGACGGCGCAGGACATGCTCGACCTCATGGGCGGAGACGAGGCGAAGCTCGCCGAGCTGGAATCCAAGGTGGCCGGCCACCTGGGCTTTGACACGGTCTTCGACTCCGTCGGCCAGGTCTACCCGCGCTCCCTGGACTTCGAGGCGATCTCCGCGCTGGTCCAGCTCGGCGCCGGCCCGTCCTCGCTGGCCACCACGATCCGCCTCATGGCGGGCAACGAGACGGTGACCGAGGGCTTCAAGGAGGGCCAGGTCGGCTCCTCCGCCATGCCGCACAAGATGAACGCGCGCTCCTGCGAGCGCGTGGGCGGCTTCCAGGTCATCCTGCGCGGCTACCTCACCATGGCCGCTGACCTGGCTGGGCAGCAGTGGAACGAGGGCGACGTGTTCTGCTCCGTCGTGCGCCGCGTCGCGCTGCCGGACGCCTTCTTTGCCATCGACGGGCAGCTGGAGACCTTCCTCACCGTCCTCGACGAGTTCGGCGCGTTCCCCGCCATGATCACCCGCGAGCTCGACCGCTACCTGCCGTTCCTGGCCACCACCCGCATCCTCATGGCGTCCGTGCGCGCCGGGGTGGGCCGCGAGACCGCCCACGAGGTGATCAAGGAAAACGCCGTCGCCATGGCCCTGGACATGCGCGAGAACGGCGCCGAGCAGAACCTGGTCGAGCGTCTTGCCGACGACGATCGCCTGCCGCTGGACCTCGGCCAGCTTGAGGAGGCCCTCGCGGATCGGCACGCGTTTATCGGCGCGGCAGAGTCGCAGGTCGACCGCGTGCTCACGCGTATCGACGCCCTCGTGCACAAGTACCCCGACGCCGCCAACTACCGCCCGGGCGAGATCCTGTAGCTCGCCGCGGCCGGGGGGTGGCGGGCGTAGTCGGTGCTGTCTGCGTCTAAAAGGAGCTAGCTCCGTTTGGGGTTGGTGTTGATCGGCGACCTGGGGTTTTGCTGGTGGTTCGCGTGTAGATGGAGCTAGCTCCGTTTGGAAGGAGCAGCGCCGACCGCCGACCCGGGGCGGGGTCTACTCCGCCCAGCGGACGCCGGTGGCGTCGAGGCGCACGCCGGTGGCGGGGACGCCGGGGTCCACGCGGCGCTCCCAGGACGCGAGCGCGGTGGTGTAGGCGCGGCCTTCCTCCAGTTCAGCGGTGTAGCCGGAGGGGGCGCCGCTGCCCATGTCGCAGTACGCCTCCGCCGCGGACGGCGAAGCGGCCCCAGGCACAGCACCAGCCCCAGCCCGCGAACCAGCCCCAGCCCGCGACCCAGCACCCGACCCGTCGCCGAGGCCCGTGCCGCTGCCCGGCTGGGATGGGACGGAGTTGGCGGTGAGGGTTGTGGAGGGGGCGGGGGTGGCGTCGATAAGCGAAAGCTCCGGCACGGGCACCGTGGGACCGGTGGGGTTGCTGCCGATGGCGACGGGCGTGAGCGTGACCGGGAAGCAGGTGAACGCGGCGAACCGCTGCGGGTCGGGCGAGCGGAGGTTGTTGGCGGCTTGGGTGCCGGTGATGCGGCGCGGGCGCTCGACGGTGACCTCCCACTGCACCTGGGTGCCGGTTGCGGGGTCCTCGGTGGCGACGAGCGCGGTGTCGCCGAAGCGGAGGACGGCGTTGTCGCGGGTGGGGGCGAAGTCGGGCATGTCGGCGGCGTCCGTGCCGGCGGGTTGCGGCGAGCACGCGGCGAGTGCGGCGGCGACCGGCAGCGCGAGCAACACTGGGAGGCGAGAGACCATGCGGAACATGGTAGTGGCGCGGTATATGCTTGGTGCCATGCGTCCAGAGCTTTCTGACTACACTCACCTTTCCGGCGGCAAAGTCCGCGAGATTTACCAGGTAGATGCGGACACCTTGCTCATGGTGGCCTCGGATCGCATCTCCGCGTTCGACTTCTCGCTCGAGCCCGAGATCCCGGACAAGGGGCGGATCCTCACCGCAACGTCGATGTTTTTCTTCGACCTGCTGGACGGGATTCCAAACCACCTCGCGGGGCCGATCGATGATCCGCGGATCCCGGAGGAGGTGCTGGGCCGAGCGATGGTGGTGAAGAAACTGGACATGGTCGAGTTCGAGTGCGTCGCCCGCGGCTACCTCACCGGCTCGGGCAAGAAGGAGTACGACGAGCGCGGCATGGTCTGCGGCGTGAAGCTGCCCGAGGGTCTCGTTGAGGCGTCGAAGCTGCCGGAGCCGATTTTCACCCCGGCGACGAAGGCCGCGCAGGGCGATCACGACGAAAACGTGACGTTCAAGTACATGGCGGGCAAGATCGGCACCGAGCTGGCGGAGCGCCTGCGCGATCGCACCCTCGAGGTCTACTCGCGCGCTGCGGAGTACGCGGAGACCAAGGGCATCATTCTGGCGGACACCAAGTTCGAGTTCGGCCTGGATAGCAACGGGGAGCTCGTGCTTGCCGACGAAGTCCTGACCCCGGATTCCTCCCGCTACTGGCCCGCCGATTCCTACAAGGAGGGGCAGAAGCAGCCCAGCTTTGACAAGCAGTACGTGCGCAACTGGCTCACCGGCCCGAAGTCGGGCTGGCGCCCCTCGGAGGGCACGCAGCCGCCGGAGCTGCCGGGTTCCGTGGTGGAGGCCACGCGCGACCGCTACATCGAGGCGTACGAGCGCCTGAGCGGCGAGAAGTTCGGCGACTGGCCGGGCGCCAACGCGTAAGCGCGGTGCCCTAGGCTGGGTGCCTATGGATTTCCCCAAGGCACCGAAGCACCCGATCACCCGCTCGTTCCACGGCCGCGACTTCGTGGACAACTACGAGTGGCTGCGCGACAAAGACAGCCCGGAGACGATCGCGTACCTGGAGGCGGAAAACGCCGCCACTGAGCAGGCCACCGCGCACCTGAGCGATTTGACCGACGCGATCTACGGCGAGATCAAGTCGCGCGTGAAGGAAACGGATATGTCCGTGCCGCAGCGCGCGGGCGACTGGTGGTACTACGGCCGCACCATCGAGGGCAAGAACTACGCCCTCTCGTGCCGCGTCCCCGCCGCCGACGACCCCTGGACCCCACCCGAGGTCTCGGAGGAGATGCCCGGGGAGCAGGTGCTTATCGACGCCAACGAGCTCGCCGACGGCCACGAATTCTTCTCCATTGGCGCCTCCTCGGTCACCACCTCTGGCCGCCTCCTGGCCTACTCGGTGGACACCACCGGCGACGAGCGCTTCGACCTACGCATCAAGGACCTGGAGACCGGCGAGCTGCTCGGCGACGTCATCGAGGGCGTCTTCTACGGCGCGACCTGGGCAGGCGATGACTACCTGTTCTACGTCCGCTGCGACGACGCCTGGCGGCCCCATCAGATCTGGCGCCACAAGGTGGGCACGGACGCGTCCGAGGACGTCCTGGTCTTCGAGGAGAAGGACGAGAAGTTCGGCGTCGGCGTGGGCGCGGACCGCGCGGAGCGCTTCCTCTACATCCTGTCCTCGTCGTCCCTGACTACCGAGTACCGCGTCGCGCCGCTTGAGCACCCCACCGCCGAGTTTCAGGTGATGCGCCCTCGCGAGGAGGGCGTGGAGTACCACCCGGACTACGCCGCGCTGGGGGACCGCGAGTACTGGCTGGTCACGCACAACGCCGCGGGGCCGAACTTCGCGGTCAGCGCGGTCGCACTCGCCGCCGAGCTACCGGACCTGCGCGACCTGCACGTCATCGTCCCGCACTCGGACACGACCCGCATCGAGGGGCTGGACGTCTACCGCGACTTCGTGTTCATGTCGTACCGCCGCGGCGGGATCCCGCGCCTGGCCGTTGCGCCGCTCACGGGCGAGGACTTCGCCCCCTTCAAGGAGCTGGAGTTCTCCGAGGAGCTCTACACCGCGAGCCTGGCCGGCAACCCGGAGTGGGACGCGCCCGTGGTCCGGGTGGGCTACACCTCGTACACGCAGCCGTCGCAGCTGTTGGATTACCGGGTTAAGGACGACTCGTTCACCCTGCTCAAGGAGCAGGAGGTTGAGGGCGGTTACAACCCGGACGAGTACGTTGCCGAGCGGATCTGGGCGAAGGCTGAGGACGGGGTGGAGATTCCGGTGTCGGTGGTGCGTCGAAAAGCGACTGCCCCGAACGCTTCGCCCACCTTGCTGTACGGCTACGGCTCGTACGAGGCGTCGATGGACCCAGGCTTCTCCATCGCGCGACTCTCGCTGCTGGACCGCGGGATGGTGTGGGCGTGCGCGCACGTGCGCGGCGGCGGCGAGATGGGCCGCAGCTGGTACGACCAGGGCAAGATGCTGCACAAGAAGAACACGTTCACGGACTTCATCGCGTGCGCTGACACGCTCATCCAACTGGGCATGACCGATCCGGAGCACCTCGTCGCCGAGGGCGGCTCTGCGGGCGGGCTGCTCATGGGCGCGGTGGCGAACATGGCGCCGGAGAAGTTCGCGGGCATCCAGGCGATCGTGCCGTTCGTGGACCCGCTGACCTCCATCCTCAAGCCCGAGCTGCCGCTCACCGTCGGCGAGTGGGAGGAGTGGGGCGACCCGTACCACGACCCCGAGGTGTACGACTACATGGTCGGTTACGCGCCGTACGAGAACATCATCGCGCAGGACTACCCCGACATCCTGGCCGTGACCAGCCTGAACGACACCCGCGTGCTCTACGTTGAGCCCGCGAAGTGGGTGGCCAAGCTGCGCGAGCACGCCACCGGCGGAGAGATTTTGCTCAAGACCGAAATGTCCGCGGGCCACGGCGGCGTGTCCGGCCGCTACGCCAAGTGGAAGCAGACGGCGTTCGAGTACGCGTGGACGTTGGTGAAGAGCAAAGCCGTGGCCGCTGTGGGAGAATAGCGGGTATGTCTGGTCGCGTTCTCGTCTCAATTTCGTCCATTTTTGATGACACGCTCGATGACGTAGTCCGGCTCGTCGAGGGCCTGGACCGCAAACGCGTGCCGGTGTCGTTGCTGGTCGCACCGCACATCGACAAGAAGTGGCACCTGGCCAAGGACTCGCGCACGCGCGGCTGGCTCCTCGAGCAGGCCGAGCACCGCGCCCTGCTCCTCAACGGTTTCGACCAGGCGGTGCAGGGCCGCCGCTCCGAGTTCGCGTCGCTCGGCGAGCACGAAGCGCGCCTGCGCCTCACCGGCGCGACCCGCCAGATGGAGGCGCTCGGTTTCCACCTCGACATGTTCGCCCCGCCGCGCTGGCGCATGTCCCCAGGCACACTCGGCGTGCTCCCGGACTTCGGGTTTCGCCTCGCCGTGTCAACGAAGGGCATCTATTCGCTTACCGACGCCACCGCCACCCCCTTCACCCGCTGCCGCAACCTCTCCGTCGGCGAGGGCTACGGCACGGCCAAGTGGTGGCGACGCAACATCATCGCTGCCGCCGTCCGCGGCGCGGAGAAGGGCAACACCCTTCGCTTATCTATCTCCGCCCGTGAGCTGCACAAAAAGAAGGTCCGCCGCGACTTCACCGCGGCTGTCCTGTGCGCCCAGGCCAACGGCGCAGAGCCCGCCGACTACAGGGCGTTCCTGTAGGGCGGGCTTCCTCGCGGCTTGCTCAGCGAGGTCTTTAACGCAGACCTAGCTGGTTGAGCAGATCGTTCACCTGCTGCGGCATGAAGTGGTACGCAGCCGCGCCCGCGAGGCCGAGCCCCGCGATAAGCGCAGCGATGATGCCGAGGATCGTGCCGAAGGTGGAGCTGCCGTCCGCGGACGTGCCCTGGTCGCCACCGTCCTGGACCGGCTTCTGCGGCTGCTCCGGTGCGTCCGGCTGCACCTTGCCGGCCTTCTGGGTGGTGCCGTCGGTGAAGGTGACGACGAGGTTGCCCTCGTCGTCGACCTCGACCTTCTCAACGCCGCGGCCGGCAGCGCCGTCCTTACCGTCCTTACCGTCGGTGCCATCCTTGCCATTGTCACCAGTAGCGCCATCCTGACCAGCGATCGGGCCGACCTTCTGGGTGGTGCCGTCGGTGTAGGTCACCTCGAGCTCGCCGTCGACGACCTCAAAGCCGGCAACGCCGCGCCCGGCAGCGCCGTCCTTACCGTCTTTACCCGCAGCGCCGTCCTTACCGTCGGTGCCGTCGGTGCCATCTTTGCCATCCTCGCCGCTGGTGCCGTTGACCTTGCCAGCGTTCTCGGCGTGGCCATCGTTGTAGTGGACGATGAGCTCGCCGTCCTCGTTGATGGCAACGGACTCGATGCCACGGCCGTCGTTGCCGTCCTTGCCTGCGGCGCCCGGCTCGCCGGTGTCACCCTTGTCGCCCTTGGCGCCCTTGGCGCCGTCCTTGCCGTCCTTACCTGCGGCGCCCGGCTCGCCGGTTTCGCCCTTGTCGCCCTTGTCACCCTTCTCGCCCTTGGCGCCGTCCTGGCCGTCCTTACCTGCGGCGCCCGGCTCGCCGGTTTCGCCCTTGTCGCCCTTGTCGCCCTTGTCGCCGTCCTTGCCATCGGCACCCGTGGCACCCGGCTTGCCGTCCTTACCGTCCTGGCCATCCTTGCCCGCGGCGCCGTCCTCGCCAGTAACCTTGCCCAGGTCGACCGGGTTGTCCTTGTCGTCGGAGTAGGTCACCCACAGGTGGCCGTCGTCAAGCACCTCTGCCTTGATGATGGTGCGGCCTTCGAGCTCCGGATCGACGGTGATGTTGAAGCCGACCTTGACCGGGTCGTGATCGGAGGAGCGGAACGGGTTGCCGTAGCCGTAGAGCTTATCGTCGCCGCTGCCGAAGAAGTCCTGCGCGTTGTAGTTGCGGCGTGAGTACTCGAACGCGACCGATTCGTCGCCGTTGATGTTCCACACTGCGGAGTCCTGGACCAGGTCGCGTGCGGACGCGTTGGCCAGCACGTGGTCGAGGGTGCCGAGGCGGCCGCCGAACTGGTAAGAGGCCTGGTTGAAGTCCTTTTCGTGGTGGACCAGGGAGAAGCCGCCTTTTTCGATGGTGGTGATGGCGTCTTCCTTGGTGTAGGAGTTCAGGTCGCCGAGGATGAAGGTCGGCAGGTCAGCCCACTCGTCCTCCTTGTTCAGGTGATCAATGAGCGCCTGTGCCTGGGCCTCACGAACGGCCGGGTTGTTGCCCTGGCCGTCGCCGGAATCCTTGTCGCTGTTAGCAACGGAGCCCTTGGACTTGAAGTGGTTGACCACGGCTACGAAGTTGTCGCCGCCCTCGGCCGGCTCAAACTCCTGGGCCAGCGGCTGGCGGGCGGTGCCGGTGAATGCGTCGTCGTTGAAGATCTTGGACTCGCCGACCGGGCGGACCTTGTCCTTTTGGTAAATGAACGCGACACGGATGTAGTCCTCGTCGGTGCCCAGCTGGGTCGGGGACTTCACCAGGGCCCACTTCTCCTCGCCCGCGGCGTCGTTGAGCGCGTCCACCAGGTTCTGCAGGGTCTCGTCGCGCTTGGCCACGTCACCGGTGACGGTCGCAGAGTTCTCAATCTCAGAGAGACCGAGCACGTCGACGTCCAGCGTGTTAATCGCGGTGACGATCTTGGCCTGCTGGTCCTTGAACGCATCCTCGGTGTACGCGCCGCGGACCTTGCAGCGGTTGGACCCGACAGGGGTGCCGTTCATGTCCGGGTAAGCCTTGCAGTTGGCCTCATCCTGGCCCAGGGAGTTGAAGTAGTTCAGGACGTTGAAGAAGCCGAGGGAGAAGTCGCCCTTCACGGTGCCCGGCACGTCGATGGACTTCGCGCGGGAGTCCTCCCACGTGATCGGCAGCTCGTCGGCGGCGTTCTTGCCGGTGATCGGCTGCAGCGGCTGGAAGCGCCACCGGTCGAAGGAGTAGTCCACAACCACGTCGGTCTGGAACTCCACCTGGTCGGTGGTGCGGATGGACTTCACGCCCTTATCCGAGGTCACCAGGTAGGGCAGCGGTGTTTCTTTGTCGGAGCGGAAGTAGTTTTTGGTACGGCCGTCGTCCAGGTAAACCAGCTGATCTGCGGCGTCAGCCTCGTACTTGCGGTAGCCGTCGACGCTCGGTGCGTTCTTGTCGGTGAAGTTGTAGATCGGCTCGGTGCCCGCCACCAGGCCGAGGTCACCGGTGTTGTTCAGGTTGTAGTTGTCGGTCACGGTGTAGGTGCCCGGGCGGACCAGCATGCCCTCGTAGGGCTCGCGGGCGTCGTCGCCAGCCGGGAGCTCGGTGAGCTCCACCGCCTTCGGTGCCTCGAGCGCCTCATCCAGCTTCTGCTTGGAGGAAACGGTGATCTGGGTCTGGTTGAAGTACTCGGAGACCTTGCCGGTCACCTGGAGGGAGTCGCCGCGCTGCGGGAAGTCGTTGTTCCCGCCCATGTAGACGAAGATGCCGTCGGAAGCGTCGCCGGCCTTCTTTTCTGCGCCGCCGGTGCCCGCGGTCTGCAGGAAGAAGCCGTTCTTGCCGCCCTCGTCGTACACGGCGGTGACCACGCCCTCTGTGGTCACGGTCTTGCCCTCGAGCGGGGAAGCGGCGCCGGTGCCCTGGATCTCAGCGATCGGGGTGATCGCGCCGGGCTCCGGGGCTGGCTGCGCGGGGTCGGACGGGTCAGCGGGGTCGGTCGGCTCAGACGGCACGACCGGATCGCTGCCCGAGCCCTGCGGGGTCGGCGCGGCTGCGTGGAAGTCAGCGGCGTTGTCGTCGGTGTCTACGCCCGCCTCTTTGCGCTGGATGGAGGTGGAGTTCGACGTCCCCTCGGCGGCTTTGCCCTCAAAGTTGGCCGCTCCTCCCCAGCCGACGAGGTCGATTTGGGTGCCGGAGGCGTCGGTAAGCACTGCGCTCGCTTTCGTGCCGCTGAAGTTGAAGGAGCTTTCGTAGTCGGCATTTTCGAGCGGGTTAGACGTGTCTTTGCCCGCGGCGCCCTTGATCAGGAAGTAGCCGCCCGCAGGCACGGATCCGGAAAGCGTGGTCGTGTTGCCGGTATTGCCCTCGGCGGACTGCTGGTCGAGGACCCATCCGGTGATGTCGATGTCCTTGTCGGTGGGGTTGTACAGCTCGACAAAGTCGTTGGAGATGGTGGAGCCGGAGTTGCCGCCGCCTCCGTAGACCTCGTTGATGACTACGTTGGAGCCGTCGGTCGCCGCGTGCGCGGTGGGGACGGTGATGGTGCCGGCTGCGAGCGCGACGATGAACGCTGCGGAGAACCCGTGGCGGTGGTTGAAACGCATGTGGAACCCTTTGCTGAGAAGATGGAGTGATTTCCCAGCTAAAATAACGCCGGTCGCTAGACTGTGCTGGGTATAAACTCAGTAAAAACTTAAAGTTCAGGCATTGTTCATCTGTTGGACCGCTATTGGTTCCCCGGGGGCGTCGGATATACTTGCCCACGTCTGCTGACCTCTGACTAATGAAGGAATCTCATGGCACGTGTCGTGGTAAATGTCATGCCGAAGGCTGAAATCCTGGATCCGCAGGGCCAGGCTGTCCAGCGCGCACTTGGGCGAATCGGGGTGAACGGGGTCCAGGATGTCCGCCAGGGCAAGCGCTTCGAGATCGAGGTGGACGACTCCGTCACGGATGAGGAGCTCGCTCGCGTCGCGGAGACCCTCCTGTCCAACACCGTGATCGAGGATTTCGAGGTTGTTCGATGACGGCAACCATCGGGGTTATCACGTTCCCGGGCACGCTTGACGACGTCGACGCCCTCCGCGCCGTCCGCCTCGCAGGAGCCGAGCCGAAGCAGCTGTGGCACGCCGACGACGACCTGACCGGCGTGGACGCCGTCGTCGTCCCGGGCGGGTTCTCCTACGGCGACTACCTGCGCTCCGGCGCGATCGCCGCACAGGCACCGATGATGGGTGCCGTGGTGGAGGCCGCGAAGAAGGGCATGCCGGTGCTGGGCATCTGCAACGGCTTCCAGATCCTCACCGAGGCCGGCCTGCTGCCAGGCGCGCTCACCCGCAACCAGCACCTGGACTTCCACTGCGTGGACACCTACCTGGAGATCGCCAACGCGGACACCGCGTGGACCTCCCGCTTCGAGGCTGGCCAGAAGATCTTAGTTCCAGCGAAGCACGGCGAGGGCCGCTTCCAGGCCTCGCAAGAGACGGTGCACCAGCTGGAGCAGGAGGGCCGCGTGGTCTTCCGCTACACCGACAACTTCAACGGCTCCGCCAATTCGATCGCGGGCGTGACCAATGAGTCGGGCCGCGTCGTCGGCCTCATGCCGCACCCGGAACACGCGATTGAGCTGCTCACCGGCCCGTCCACCGACGGTCTGGGCCTGTTCGAATCCGCCATCGACGCTATCTCGAAGATCGGAGCGTAAACGACTATGACCGTGCACGACGACACCGTCGAGAACGCGCAAGCGACCCCTGACCTTGACCAGCCGTATGCGGAACTGGGCCTGCGCGATGAGGAATACGACAAGATCAAGTCCATCCTGGGCCGCCGCCCCACGGACGCGGAGCTGACCGTGTACTCCGTGATGTGGTCCGAGCACTGCTCGTACAAGTCCTCCAAGGTGCACCTGCGCTACTTCGGCGAGACGATGACCGAGGAGATGGCCTCCAAGATCCTCGCCGGCATTGGCGAAAACGCCGGTGTGGTGGACATCGGCGACGGCGACGCGGTGACCTTCCGCGTGGAGAGCCACAACCACCCGTCGTTCGTGGAGCCCTACCAGGGCGCCGCAACCGGCGTGGGCGGCATCGTCCGCGACATCATGGCCATGGGCGCGCGCCCGATCGCTGTCATGGACCAGCTGCGCTTCGGCCCGGCGGATGCCGAGGACACCAAGCGCGTCCTGCCCGGCGTGGTCCACGGCATCGGCGGCTACGGCAACTCGCTCGGCCTGCCCAACATCGGCGGTGAGACCGTCTTCGACGCCGCGTATGCCGGCAACCCGCTGGTCAACGCCCTGTGCGTGGGCACCCTGAAAGTCGAGGACTTGAAGCTCGCCTTCGCGTCCGGCACTGGCAACAAAGTGGTGCTCTTCGGCTCGCGCACTGGCCTCGACGGCATCGGCGGCGTCTCCGTGCTGGGCTCCGCCACCTTCGAGGAGGGCGAGGAGCGCAAGCTGCCGGCCGTGCAGGTCGGCGACCCGTTCGCGGAGAAGGTGCTCATCGAGTGCTGCCTGGAGCTCTACCACGCCGGCGTGGTCGTGGGCATCCAGGACCTCGGTGGCGGTGGTCTGGCCTGCGCCACCTCCGAGCTGGCCGCGGCTGGCGACGGCGGCATGCGCGTCAACCTGGACAACGTCCCGCTGCGCGCCGAGAACATGTCGGCCGCCGAGATCCTCGCCTCCGAATCCCAGGAGCGCATGTGCGCCGTGGTCACCCCGGAGAACGTGGACCGCTTCATGGAGATCTGCGCGAAGTGGGAGGTGGGCGCCGCCGTCATCGGCGAGGTCACCGACGAGAAGGACCGCTACGTGGTCACCCACGGTGGCGAGGTCGTGCTGGACGCGCCGCCGTCGTCGATCGACGAAGGCCCGGTGTACGAGCGGCCCTACGCCCGCCCGGACTGGATTGACGAGGTCGCTGAACGCGGCGAAGTGAACAAGCAGGAGGCGCCGTCCGCCGCATGGCTGAAGATGGTGGCCTCGCCTGCGCTGTGCTCGCGCGACTACATCGTGCAGCAGTACGACCGCTACGTACGCGGCAACACCGTGCAGGCCCACGGCGCAGACTCCGGCGTGCTGCGCATTAACGAGGAGACCAACCGCGGCGTCGCCATCGCTACCGACGCCTCCGGCCGCTACACCTACCTCGACCCGAACCAGGGCGCTCGCCTGGCGCTCGCCGAGGCCTACCGCAACGTCGCGGTTACCGGCGCGACCCCGGTCGCGGTGACCAACTGCCTCAACTTCGGCTCGCCCGAGAACCCGGACGTGATGTGGCAGTTCCGCGAAGCAGTGCACGGGCTTGCCGACGGCGCCGCCGAGCTGAACATCCCGGTCTCCGGCGGCAACGTGTCCTTCTACAACCAGACCGGCGAGACCCCGATCCTGCCGACCCCGGTCGTCGGCGTGCTCGGCGTCATCGACGACGTGGCCAAGGCCAATCCGCACGCCGTGCCTTCGACGGAGGAGGAGTTCTCCCTGGTCCTGCTCGGCGAGACCTCCGACGAGTTCGGCGGCTCCGTGTGGCAGGACATCTCTGGCGCGGGCCTGGGCGGCGTGCCGCCGAAGGTGGACCTGGCAAACGAGGAGCGGCTGGCGAAGTTCTTCGCCGATGCCGCGGGCAACGGTGGCGTGACCGCCGCCCACGACCTGTCCGAGGGTGGCCTGTCGCAGGCCGTGTTCGAGATGCTGCAGGCCTCCGGAAAGGGCGCTGACCTGGACCTCGCGGCCGTGCATGAGGACGCGTTCACCGCGCTGTTCTCGGAGTCCGCGTCCCGCGTCCTGGTCGCCGTGACCGCCGACCGCGCGGACGCGCTGGTGGAGCGCGCCGGTGCCGCAGGCGTGCCGGCCGCGGTGATCGGCAGCACGCGTGCGGACGGCGAACTGCACTTCGGCTCCGAGCAGCTGGAGATTGCCCAGCTTCGCGACGCCTGGGCCGACACCCTTCCGTCGCACTTCGCCGCAGCGCACGCGCCGAACGCGGCGGTGTAGCGCCTAGGCGGGCGTCACGTGGTTGCGCTACTGCTGACGCTCGCCGCTATCTTCGGCATGTCCGTCGTCGCCGGTGCCACAGGTGCCGGCGCGGCGGGCTTTGTCGTTTCTGCGACGTTGCTGGGGTTCGTTACGGCTTCGGGAGCGCGGCGTAAATGGAGCTAGCTCCATTTGGACCTGCCCGGCCGGTAAAACCCCAGGTCGTGCGGGACCGTGAACCCTAAATGGAGCTAGCTCCATTTAGACCTGCCCCGCCGGTAAAACTCCAGGTCGCGCAGAATCGTGAACCCTAAATGGAGCTAGCTCCATTTGGACCTGCCCCGCCGGTAAAACCCCAGGTCGCACGGACCCGTAAACCCTAAACGGAGCTAGCTCCATTTAGACGACGGAGTTACGCAGCGAAAAACCCAGCGGCGCACCCCCAACAACCCCAGCTACCCAGCCAACAACCCAGCCCTAGTCCACCCGCTGCGTGGGACCCGGCCGCTCGACCAGCGGTTCTGGCTCGTACTGGCCGCGCAGGTCCTTGAGTGTCTGGGTGTGCTCCCAGAGTCGCTTGTCCTCGTCAGTCACCGGCACGAATTGGCGCGCGGGCAGCGGGTGGCCGTCGACGTCGATGCCGATGTAGGTAAACGAGGCGTGGATGGCGTTGCTCAGCTGCTCGCGCCCGCCGCGCGGGTCGCCGGAGCGGACGAAGGTGGAGACGTGGATGGAGCGGGAGTCGGTGCGCGTGATGCGCGCCTCCACCTCGATGAGGTCGCCGATGTGGATGGGCTTGTAGAACCGGATGCCGCCGGCGTAGACGGCGACGGTGCGCTCGCCGGACCATTCCATGGAGCAGGCGAGGCCGGCCTCGTCGATCCATTCCATCGCGGTGCCGCCGTGGACGTTGCCGCCCCAGTTCACGTCGGTGGGCTTGGCCATGAACCGGTGGGTCAGGCGCGGCGCGGTGCCGTCGTCGGTGTAGGTCTGCTCTTCCATGGACGCCTCGATGGCCTTGCGCAGGTCCACGCGCGACTTCGCGGCCTTCTCGACGCGGCGCTGCTCGTCGGTAATCGGCACGAACGTCGGCACGGGCATGGACTTGCCGGTCTCCGGGTCCTTGGCCACGAAGATGACCAGGCAGTCGCAGGCACGGGTGAACTTGCCTTCGCGGGGGTCGGCGGAGAGCACCTCGTTGACAATGTGCATTGAGCTGCGCCCGGTCATGGCGATCGTGGAGCGCACCTCCACGATGTGGCCGGACGGGATTGGCCGGGTGAAGTGGATGTGCCCCACGTAGGCGGTCACGCAGTAGGTGGCGGACCATTGCGCGGCGCAGGCGTAAGCGGCCTTATCAATCCATTCGAGGACGCGGCCGCCCGAGACGCCCTGGGCGCCGGCGATGAGGACGTCGGTAGGCGATGCCATGAACCGCAGTGTGATGGACGCCGACCGGTTCACGGGGACTGCTGTGTTCGTCATGGCTAGGCATCTTAGTATGGAGCGCATGGCATCCAGCAGAAGCTCGAAGCAGGACCCGGCGGCAACGCGCGAGGCGGTGGCGGCGGTTGCCGCGTGGCTCGATGGTCAAGGGGAGACACCCGGCAGGGCATTGCTTGCCGACGCCACCCGCCGCACCGCCCGCACCCTCGCCGAAGAACTCCCGGGCAAGTCGGTGGAGCTGCGCGTGCCCCCGTTCGTGGCGGTGCAGTGCGTTGAGGGCCCGCGGCACACCCGCGGCACCCCGCCGAACGTGGTGGAGATGGCTCCGGAGACCTGGCTGCGCATCGCCACCGGTCGCAGCACGTTTGAGGATGAGGTGGCCGCGGGCAGGATCGACGCCTCCGGCTCCCGTGCGGGCGAGATCGCGCGGGGGTTGCCCGTAATTGCCCTTTCGTAGGCGCGGTCCGTTAAAGTAAGGGCCGTGCATACCGTGAGCATGGAAAATGACGGGGACTCCCGGGCGCAGCTCGACGACACACCGCGCGATGAGTGCGGCGTGTTCGGCGTGTGGGCGCCTGGTGAAGACGTCTCCAAACTGTCCTATTTCGGCTTGTTCGCCCTCCAGCACCGCGGCCAGGAGGGCGCGGGCATTGCGGTGGGCGATCACTCCAACATCGTCGTGTTTAAGGACACGGGCCTGGTCAGCCAGGTCTTCGACGAGTCCGTCCTCGACGCGCTCCAGGGCGATGTGGCCATCGGGCACACGCGCTACTCCACCGCGGGCGGCAATTCCTGGGATAACGTGCAGCCGATGTTCCGTACCTCGCCAAACGGCACGGACGTCGCGCTCGCGCACAACGGCAACCTGACCAATTACCAGGAGCTGCAGGCCGAGGCGATCGAGCGCAAGCTCATCCCGGCCGACGGCGTGCAGGGCCAGGGCTCGTCCTCCGATACCGCGGTCGTTTCCGCGCTGCTCGCCGACCGGATCCGCGGGGAGCACACGCTTATCGACGCCGCCCTCGACCTCCTCCCACGCCTCCAGGGCGCGTTCTGCTTCATGGTCACCGACGGCGACACCCTCTACGCCGCCCGCGACCCGCACGGCGTCCGCCCCCTGTCCCTGGGCCGGTTGGAGCGCGGCTGGGTCGTCGCCTCCGAGACGTGCGCCCTGGACATCGTCGGCGCCTCCTTCGTGCGCGACATCGAGCCGGGGGAGCTCGTGGCCATCGACGCCACCGGCATCCGCTCCGAGCGCTTCGCCGAGGCGCCGCGCCAGGCCCGCTGCGTCTTCGAGTACGTCTACGTGGCGCGCCCGGATTCGGTGCTGGACGGCCAGACGGTAAATGCCAGCCGCGTTGAGATTGGGCGTCGATTAGCGCGAGTCGACCCGGTGGAGGCCGACCTGGTCATGCCGGTGCCTGAGTCGGGCACCCCCGCGGCGATCGGCTACGCCGAGGAGTCCGGGATCCCCTTCAAGCAGGGGTTGATGAAGAACGCGTACGTGGGTCGCACGTTTATCCAGCCGTCCGATACGCTGCGGCAGCTCGGGCTGCGGCTGAAGCTGAACCCGGTGCGCGCCGTCATCGAGGGCAAGCGGCTCGTGGTGGTGGACGACTCGATCGTGCGCGGCAACACCCAGCGCAAGCTGATCCGCATGCTGCACGAGGCGGGCGCCGCCGAGGTACACGTGCGCATCGCGTCGCCGCCGGTGAAGTGGCCGTGCTTCTACGGCATCGACTTCGCCAGCCCCGGCGAGCTCATTGCCAACCACGGCCGCGGCGGCACCGATGCGGAGGTCGCCGAGTCCATCCGCACCATGATCGGCGCCGACTCTTTGGCCTTCGTGCCTATCGACGACATGATCGCCGCCACAAACCACCCCGCAGAAAACCTCTGCGCGGCCTGCTTCGACGGCAACTACCCGCTCGGGCTTCCCGACGGCAACCCGAACGCCGACCTTGTCCGGCGCATCCAGAAAGGTGACACCCGACATGACTAACCAGAACTCCGACCCTTCCGTCTCCTACGCCGCCGCGGGCGTTGACATCGAGGCCGGCGACCGCGCCGTCGAGCTGCTGAAGGGCCACGCGAAGCGCGCGTCCCGCCCGGAGGTCAAGGGCGGCATCGGCGGGTTCGCCGGCCTGTTCGCCCTGGGCAAGTACCGCGAGCCGTTGCTCGCGGCCGGCTCCGACGGCGTGGGCACTAAGCTGGCCGTCGCCCAGGCGATTGACAAGCACGACACCATCGGCATCGACCTGGTCGCCATGTGCGTCGACGACTTGGTCGTCTGCGGCGCCGAGCCGCTGTTCCTGCAGGACTACATCGCTACCGGCAAGGTCGTGCCGGAAAAGATCGCCGACATCGTCGGCGGTATTGCCGAAGGCTGCGTCCAGGCCGGCTGCGCGCTCCTCGGCGGCGAGACCGCCGAGCACCCCGGCGTGATGGAGGCCGACGACTATGACGTCTCCGCCACCGCCGTCGGCGTCGTGGAGGCGGATGAGCTGCTCGGGCCGGACCGCGTGCGCGAGGGCGACACGATTATCGCCATGGCCTCGTCCGGCCTGCACTCCAACGGCTACTCCCTGGCGCGCCACGTCCTGCTGGAGAAGGCCGGTCTGCCGCTTGACGGCCACATTGAGGAGTTCGACCGCACCCTCGGCGAGGAGCTGCTGGAGCCGACGCGCATCTACGCCCGCGACTGCCTCGAGCTGGCCTCCGAGTGCGAGGTCCGCACCTTCTGCCACGTCACCGGTGGTGGCCTGGCGGGCAACATGGTCCGCATCATCCCGGAGGGCCTGGTTGCGGAGATGCGCCGCGCCACCTGGACGCCGGGGCAGATCTTCCGCACCATCAAGTCGGTCGGCCAGGTGCCGGACGAGGAGATGGAGAAGACCTTCAACATGGGTGTCGGCATGGTCGCCGTCGTCGCGCCGGAGGACCGGGACCGCGCGCTGGCGATCCTGGCCGCCCGCCACGTGGACTCTTGGGTCCTCGGCGAGGTCCGCGCTGCGGACAACGGCGAGACCCAGCGTGCAGTGCTGGTGGGCGAGCACCCGCAGTACTAGGCACCCGCAGTACTAGGCGCGGCGCACCCCGCACATAAACAAAGCACCCGGTGTTACCGGGTGCTTGTGCTCAAACGGTGTGAATGGTGGCGTTGTGGGGCCGGGCGGACTTACTTCCGGTCCTCGTCATCATCGTCCCAGTCCGCGTACTCGGCGTACTGGTCATCCACCTCGTCGTCGTCCTCGTCCCAACGCCGCTGCGGTGCCTTGCCTGCAAGCTCACGCTGCAGAGAATCGAGGTCCATTTCAGGCGTGTTGTACTTAAGTTGGCGAGCAACCTTGGTCTGCTTTGCTTTGGCGCGTCCGCGGCCCATGGCGTGACCCCCTTGAGGTGGTTCTAGGGCGGCCTAAGAAGGCGGCCTCATACTTTCGATAGTTATTGTCCTGGGGGACATAATAGCCTGTACGCCACGAAAATGCTCACCCGGCCCCTGAGCTGGGATTAACGCCCGCGGCGCAGTTTGTCCACCGCGAGACGGCCAAGCTTCTCGCCTTCGTCGGTAGGCAGCGAGTCCGGATCCACGCTCGCAGCGACCCCCTCGATGTCCAGCGGGGCGGTGAGGGCGGAGCGCTTGACCAGTCCGAGCGCGACCGGGCCGTAGTCGGCGTCCTGGACGACGGTGCCCAGCCGGCCTACCTTGCGCCCGTTGGAGGTGATGGTCTCGCCCGGCTGCGGGTCGTGCGGGGCAGAACCGTCGAGCTGCAGCATGACCAGCAGGCGAGGGGACCGGCCGAGGTTTTCCACGCGCGCGACGGTTTCCTGCCCGCGGTAGCAGCCCTTGTTCAGGTGGACGGCCCCGATGTGCTCGCCGCGGTTGATCAGGCGCGGCGCCTCGTGCGGGATGGATTTCTCGTCAAGGTCCACGCCAAGTTCGGGTTCGACGTTGCGCACCCGCGCGGCCGTAAACGCCATCATGCCGGCGTAGGCCACCCCCTGCTCGTGGAGGTGCTTGGCCACGCCCAGCGCCTCCCCACGCGGTACCGCCACGTCCAGACGAGCGGGGGAGAAGTCGCTGACGCGGCGGGTGAAGACGGCCTCGTCGATGGCGGGGAACTCGGCGTCGTCTGCAAGCAGGGTGAGGATGGCCAAGTCGGCCTCCTCCACAGTCACGTCGGACCAGAACACCATCTTGCGCAGGTAGTCCACGAAGGAGTCGAACTGCGCGGGCGGGACGTCGAGGTAGAACGTGCCGTCCACCAGCGCGAGGTCGGCATGGTGCAGGATGTGGCCCTGGATGTCCAGGTCGAGGGCGGCGGCGGTGAGGGACGGCGTGGCGTCGATAAGCTTCTGCGAAAGCAGGTTGTTCAGGAACTCGGCGGCGTCGGGGCCGGAGACGGCGATGACGCGGCGGTGCGAGCGATCGATGACGCGTAAGCCCTGCTGCTCCGCGAGCGGATTGCCGTAGTGCCAGGCCACTCCCTCGGCGAGCGGGTTGGACTCGATGGGGGTGGCGCCTGGCAGCTGTAAAAGATCGGACGAATACGACATAGACCCCGATCATACGGGCATAATGGGACAGTATGGCATCGATGCTCCCACCCGCTCCGGTCATTTACCTCGTCGAGCCCTTCGGCGGCTCCGTGCGCAGACAAAACGCGAACACGCCCCACATCTTCTGGGACGATGCGGCTGTGACGCGCGGCGACGGGATCTTTGAAACGATCCTCATCCGCAAGGGCGAGCCCGCGAACCTGGAGCAGCACGTGGAGCGGTTCCGGCGCTCCGCCGCCACCCTCGACCTGCCCGACCCCGGCAGGGAGCACTGGATTAAGGCGACCCGGGAGGCGGTGGCCGACTACGTGCGTGAACGTGGGCTTGCTGCGGAGGACGTGGACGCGAAGTGCGTCTGGACCATGTCGCGCGGGCGCGAGACTACCGGCGTGCCCACAGCCTGGCTGACCATCCGGCCGATCCCGGACTCGGTCTTGGAGGAGCGCAAGAACGGGGTGAGCGTGGTGACCACCCCGCGCGGCTACACCATCAACCGCGGCGAAGGCGGGGAGGCGGAGGTCCCCTGGATGCGGGTGGGCGCGAAGACGCTGAACTACGCGGCGTCCATGGCGGCGCTGCGGTGGGCCCGCGGAGAGGGGTACGACGACGTCATCTATATCGATCCGGAGACGGACCGTGTCCTGGAGGGCGCGACCTCGACGGTGGTGATTGTGAAGAAGGGCGGGCGGCTGCGCACCCCGAAGCCGGGACCGGGGATCCTGCCCGGCACCACCCAAGCGGCGCTGTTCGCGCACGCGGAGAAGAAGGGGTGGAAGTGTAAGCAGAAGGACATGTACCTCAGCGAGCTGCTGAAGGCGGAATCCGTCTGGCTGGTCAGCTCCACGCGCATGTACGCGCGGGTGCGCAAGCTGAACGGGAAGAAGCTGCCGGCACCGGACAACGCGGCGGAGGTGCAAAAGCTGATCGTCGCCGCGCTGGATAGGGCTTAGCCGGCGATGCGCTTGAGCTCGGCGGACATGTAGGGAACCATCTCGCCGCCGACGGCGCGCTCGTCGACCCAGCCCAGGTTGTTGTTGGGCATGAGCCCGTAGAGGCGCTTGCCCGCGCCGTGCTGCTTCGGGCCGGACTCGGTGGCCAGGGTGGTGGCGCTCTGCAGCTGCCAGGCGCGCTCGTTGACCGGCTCGCCGTACATCACCTCGACGAGGCCGCGGGAGTTAGTGAGGGTCACCTCGATCTCGTCCTTCAGGGAGATGCGCCAGAATCCCACCTCGCGCTGGTCGGCGCCGGTGGCGTTGCCGTCCTCGTCGATGCGCCAGATGCGCGACTCGAAGCGCAGGTAGTTCTCGCCGTCATGAGAGATCACCAGGCGCTGGCCAAAGGCGTACTCCTCGCCGTTGTCGTTGGCCTGGCCGGTGCCGGTCCACACGCCGACCAGCGGCAACAGCGCCAGCAGCCCGTCGTGCAGGCTCGGACCCTGGCGCAGGTTCGCCGTGTCCTCCTCTAGCGGGAAGTCCTCAAAGCCCAGCGCCGGGATGTTGCGGTGCGCCGTGTTCTTCGACTGCTCCGCGGCCAGGTTGACGGCCTCGTTGCCGTTGAGCGAGCCGGTGTTCTCGGGGGTGGGGTTCTCTGTATCAGCCATGCCAGCCAGGGTAGTCGTTGGCGTGCCGCGACCGCACTCTGCCTCGCCTGCCTCGCCTGCTTAGCCTGCCGAGGCATCCTCCGCGTCCGACGCCAGCGGCGAATCCTCCGCCTGCCGGGCGCCCTCGTCCGTCGACGGGTCCCGCAGGAGCGGGGTAAGGTCCGTCTCCTCCACGACGGTATTAATGCGGTCCCGCGAAAACTCGATCGATCCGCCGGTGAGCTGCACGCAGTCGGCGGGGCCACCAAGCGGCAGGTCCCGGGTATCGCGCTCCAGGCTGAACGCCTGCACGGCGCGGTCGGTGAGCTCCGGGGGGACGTCCACGAGCTCGCTCGGGCGCATGACAAACTTCGTGCCGTCGATTCGCAGCGTCACCACCACCGTCACGGGGTCCTCCGTGCCCGGGATCGTGCCGGTCAGCCGCGCCTCGCTCGCGCCGCCGCCGGACGGGGAGATGTCGTAGGGGCTCGCGATGTCCAGGTTCGTCATGCCCAGCAGCTGCCCGAAGGCCACGCCGTCGAGCCGGACGATGCGGCGCACGAGGCTCGCCTTCGCGCCGGGCAGGTCGTCCACGAGGTGCGCGGTGCGGGGGTGGGGCAGGGTGACGTCGACAAGCTTGATGCCCACGTTGCCCACGCCGACGCCGGCAACGGGCACATCCAGGGCGTCGACTGTGATGCGGGGTACGGTGCGGCCGAAAGGCAGGCCGCCGACATACGCAGCGGGGGCGGTGGACAGCTCGCCCAGCTCAGCGGCGCGCGCGGAGAGTGCCTGCTCGGCGCGCATCCCCGCCGCCGTGTCCGCGAGGTAGCCCAGCAGCGCGATCGCCGCGACCCCGACAGCCGCACTTCGCTTCAATTGCATACTTGTACCGTAGCCTGGGTCCATGCACGATTACAGCACCATCCTCCACGCAGCCACCGACGCCGACGGGGTCGCCCCATTCTCCGAGGCGTTCGAGCAGGCGCTTAGCGACGCCACCCTGAACCACTCCCTCCTCACCACCCCTTCCACCGACGTCCCCGGTGGGCTCGCGGGCCTGGCCTCCATCGCCCCGGACGGCTCCGCGGAGCTGGTGGTGCACCCGGAGGTCCGCCGCCGCGGAATCGGTGCCGAGCTGGCGCGCCGGGTGCTCGAGCAGCGCCCCGACGCCGGCTTGTGGGCGCACGGCAATCTGCCGGGCGCGCGCGCCCTCGCGGAGTTCCTGGGGCTGAAGTCCACGCGCGAGCTCCTGGTCATGGCGTGCGAGGGGGACCACCTGCGGGACGCAGCGCAGCTCACGCTCCCGGACGGCTACCAGGCACGCACCCTTGCCAGCGCGAAAGCGGCGGGCGAGCAGGACGCGGTCGAGCGCGAGTGGCTGCGCGTCAACAACGAGGCATTTTCCTGGCACCCCGAGCAGGGCGGGTGGGACCTGGAGCGTCTCCACCGCGCGATGCGGGCGGAGTGGTTTGACCCGGAGGGGGTCTGGTTCCTCTCCTGCGGGGACGAGCTCGCGGGCTTCAGCTGGACCAAGGTGCACCCGGACGGTACGGGCGAGCTGTACGTCGTCGGCCTGGCCAATGATTACCGTGGCCGCGGGCTCGGCGCCCCGCTGATGCAGCTTGCACTCTCCCACTTGGTGGGGGAGGGGAGGGAGCGCGTCATCCTGTATGTGGAGGCGGATAACGCGCCGGCTGTGGCGCGGTACGAGGGCCTCGGCTTTGCTGTGGCGGAGCGGCACGTGGTGTACGGCGGGGCGTCGGAAAGCGCGTAACTGCTGTTGCTAGTGGGGCTAAGGGGGTGTGAGTCAACCCCTGAGTGTGTGACATTCATCGCATCTGCAGTGTTTTATCAGGCTTTTTCGGGCGTGTTGTAGAAGTTCACCGACTGTTTACCAAACTGGACACTCGGGGTTAACCGCTGACTTCTAGGTTGAGTAACCGTGAGTAATCGGAAAGAGTTTCGTCCACCTCGCTGTGGGCAAAACCGGCCGAGAGTGGCACCGATGCTCGAGTGGTAACTAACTAAGCACCGGAAAGGTATCCCGTGAACCGCAACTTTAAGCGCACCGCCGCCATCATCGGCGCCGTCGCAGTCTCCTCCGCAGCCCTCGTCGCTTGTGGCGATTCCTCTGACTCTGACTCCACCGACACCTCCTCCGAGGCTTCCTCCGCCGCTGAGGGTTCCGAATCCGAGGGTGCCGGCGCAGAGCTCTCCGGCCAGACGGGCCAGCTGGTCGGCGAGGGTGCTACCTCTCAGCAGAACGCAATGGACTACTTCGCAGCTCGCTACGCCGAGGAAGTTCCGGGCGCGACCCTGGCATACAACGCCACCGGTTCCGGCTCCGGCCAGAAGAACTTCATCGCTAACCAGGCTGCGTTCGCTGGCTCCGACTCCCCGCTGAAGGACGACCAGGTTGAGGCTGCCGCTGAGCGTTGCGGTGGTAACGAGGCATGGCACCTGCCGTTCGTCATCGGCCCGGTTGCCATCGCGTACAACCTGGACGGCGTTGACGAGCTGAACCTCACCGTCGACAACATCGTCGACATCTTCCAGGGCAACATCACCAACTGGAACGACCCGGCTCTGGCCGAGTCCAACCCGGACGCCGAGCTTCCGGACCAGGAGATCAAGCCGTTCTACCGCTCTGACGAGTCCGGCACCTCCGACAACTTCCAGAAGTTCCTGGCTGCTGCTTCGGACGGCAAGTGGACCGGCTCCGGCAAGTCCTTCCCGGGCGAGGTCGGCACCGGTGCGAACGGCTCCTCCGGCGTTGCTACCGAGGTCAACAACACCCCGGGCGCAATCACCTACGTCGAGGCTGGCTTCGCTGACAAGAAGGCCAACATCGACTTCGGCTCCGGCCCGGTCGAGCTGACCGACGAGTCCATTGAGAAGACCCTGGACACCCTGGAGTTCAAGACCGAGGGTCACAACATGGTCGTCGACGCTGACAAGCTGTTCAAGACCGACGCAGAGGGCGCATACCCGCTGGTGCTGACCACCTACGAGATCGTCTGCTCCGCTGGTTACGACGAGTCCACCTCCAAGATGGTGAAGGACTTCCTGAACGTTGCTCTGGACTCCCAGGATGACGAGCTCGCAGCTGAGGGCTTCATCCCGGTCGCCGGCGCACACGCTGAGCGCCTGCGCGAGGCAGTCAACGCCATCCAGTAAGCCACTTGGCGGTGTGGTGCCCCCCAACGCGGCGAATGCCGTTGCGGGGGGCACGCCCATGTGAGGGCACGGTTAACACCAAGTGTGCAAACTGTTACCAAAAAATTGAACATTCGGAGCTTGGCTCCCCCTCTTTTCAACCATATAAGGACCAGTAACCATGGCTGACAACGAACTGACTCCGGCGGACGACCGCCGAGCGGGGTCGACGGCTGCGCCTGCGCAGCCCGAGGTCCAGTCCGCTACCGGTACGCCGGTACAAACCACCCAGGCGGCCCCGGTGGAAACGACCTCCGGCGCGGGCGTGAAGCGCCCGGGCGACCGCGTATTTGAATTCCTCTCGACCGCCTCGGCAACGCTGATCACCGTGATCATCATCGCGATCGGCCTGTTCCTGGTGCTCCAGGCGATCCCGCCGCTGAGCCGAAACGAAGGCGGCGTCGGTGGCTTCTTCACCTACGGCGGCAACTGGCAGACTGCCAACCTGGACGCAATGCAGTTCGGTATCCCGAACCTGTTCTTCTCCACCGTGATGATCTCCCTCATCGCGCTGATCCTCGCCATGCCGGTCGCACTCGGCATCGCGCTCTTCCTCTCCAACTACGCGCCGAAGAACCTGGTGCGCCCACTGGGCACCCTCGTGGACATGCTCGCCGCGGTCCCCTCCATCGTGTACGGCCTCTGGGGCGCGCAGGTGCTCGGCCCGGCCCTGGGCAAGTTCTACGAGTGGATCAACTCCTGGGGCGGTGGCTTCTTCCTGTTCGCCACCTACCAGAATTCCCCGCCGTTCTCCACGGCCCGCAACATGCTCACCGGTGGCATCGTCCTGGCCATCATGATCCTGCCGATCATCGCGGCCACCGCCCGCGAGATCTTCGTCCAGACCCCTCCGGGGCAGATCGAGTCCGCACTGGCGCTCGGCGCAACGCGCTGGGAAGTCATCCGCATGACCGTCATCCCGTTCGGCCTCTCCGGCTTCATCGCCGGCTCCATGCTCGGCCTCGGCCGCGCGCTTGGCGAGACGATGGCGCTCTACATGGTGGTCGCGCCGGCCAATGACTTCCGTGGTTCGCTCTTTGACGGTGGCACCACCTTCGCTACCGCCATCGCGAACGCATCCGCAGAGTTCAACAACCCAATCTCTGCTGGTGCCTACATCGCGGCAGGCCTTGTCCTGTTCGTGCTGACCTTTGTTGTCAACTCGATCGCCCGCGCGATCGTCAACAAGAAGTAAGGCAGGCAAGCGAATGTCTACAGCAGTTCCCAACAACGCCGGTGCTCAGGGCGCGGGCAACGCGACGGCCAACGTGGCGTCGGAAAGCACTCGCTCCGCGAAAGACAACCCCTTCACCGACATCTCCTCGGGCCGTAAGACCATGAATTCCGTCATGGGCGGCTTGATGTGGCTGTGCATGATCATCGCGCTCGTGCCGCTGCTCTGGCTCCTGATCACCGTGATCCTCCGCGGTGCCCCCGCGGTGCTCGACCTTGGCTGGTGGACCGACGATATGGTCGGCGTCCGCATGTCCAAGGAAGGCGGCGGCGCCCTCCACGCGATCGCCGGTACGCTGATGCAGACGCTCATCGCGTCGCTGATCTCCATCCCGATCGGCGTGTTCACCGCCGTCTACCTGGTCGAATACTCCAACGGCAACAAACTGGGCAAGCTCACCACTTTCATGGTGGACATCCTCTCCGGTGTGCCGTCCATCGTCGCCGCGCTGTTCATCTACGCACTTTGGATCACCATCCTGGGCATGGAGCGCTCCGGCTTCGCCGTGTCGCTCTCCCTGATCCTGCTGATGGTCCCGCTGGTGGTGCGTAACACCGAGGAGATGCTCCGCGTCGTCCCGATGGACCTGCGCGAGGCGTCGTACGCGCTCGGCGTGCCGAAGTGGAAGACCATCCTGCGCATCGTGCTGCCGACCGCCCTGTCCGGCATCGTCACCGGCATCATGCTCGCAGTGGCCCGCGTCATGGGCGAGTCCGCTCCGGTGCTGATCCTCGTCGGCTCCACCCCGGCACTGAACTGGTTCGGCCTGTTCGGCGAGCCGCAGTCCTCGCTTCCGCTGTTCATGCTCGAAATGTGGAAGTCCGGTGCAACCGGCTTTGCCGCAGAACGCCTGTGGGGCGCAGCCCTCACCCTGGTAGTCATCGTCGTCGTGCTCAACCTGCTCGCACGCGCGATTGCCAAGAAGTACTCCGTGAAGAAGTAACCGCCCCACACAACCATCATCTGAGGAGAATCCCCGATGTCTAAGCTCGAACTCAACGACGTCAACATCTACTACGACGACTTCCACGCCGTCCGCGACGTCAACATGAAGATCCCCGCACAGGCCGTCACCGCCTTCATCGGCCCGTCCGGCTGCGGCAAGTCCACCGTGCTGCGCACTCTGAACCGCATGCACGAGGTCATCCCCAAGGCCAGCGTCAAGGGCGAGATCCTGCTCGACGGCCACAACATCTACGGCAAGAACGTGGACCCGGTGTCCGTCCGCAACACCATCGGCATGGTGTTCCAGAAGGCGAACCCGTTCCCGACCATGTCCATCGAGGACAACGTCGTCGCCGGCCTGAAGCTGTCCGGCGAGAAGAACAAGAAGAAGCTCAAGGAGGTCGCCGAGGAATCTCTCCGCGGCGCGAACCTGTGGGACGAGGTTAAGGACCGTCTGGACAAGCCGGGCGGCGGCCTCTCCGGTGGTCAGCAGCAGCGCCTCTGCATCGCCCGCGCGATCGCTGTGCGCCCCGAGGTCCTGCTCATGGACGAGCCCTGCTCCGCGCTCGACCCGATCTCCACCCTCGCGGTGGAGGACCTCATCCACGAGCTGAAGGCCGACTACACCATCGTCATCGTGACCCACAACATGCAGCAGGCAGCCCGTGTGTCCGACAAGACCGCGTTCTTCTCCCTCGAGGCAACCGGCAAGCCGGGTAACCTGGTCGAGTTCAACGACACGACCACCATCTTCGAGAACCCGGAGAAGAAAGAGACCGAGGACTACATCGCCGGCCGCTTCGGCTAAGGGCCGACGGTCCCCGCAGAAAGTACGGCGCCCCGGAGCAATCCGGGGCGCCGTCGCATTTCTCGGTACTACCTGCGGGTAAAGCGCCGCTCGATCGTGGCGAACTTTTCCTTCAAGTCGTAATCGCCGTCGCGCTGCTCCCGGTACTGTTCCGGCTGCAACCCGGTGACCAGGAAGACAATGCGGTTGCCCACGTTGACGCAGCGGTCGGCGAAGCGCTCGTAGTACCGCACCATCATGGCCACATCCACGGCCTCCCGGTTGCTGTACTCCCACTCCGGGGCGGTGACCAGGTTGAGCAGGTACGCCTTCATGTCGTCCATGTCCTCGTCGATCGTGTGCAGCTGCGCGGCGCACTCCGCGTCGGGGTGGAGGAGGAGCTCGCGGGTTTGGGCCACCATGGCGTCGGAGAGCCGCGCCATCTCTTCCATGAAGCCGACGAGCGGGCCGGGCACCACCGCATCCGGGTGGCGGGTGCGCGTGAGCGTGGCCACGTGCATGGCGAGGGAGCTCATGCGCGACAGGTTTTCCACAATGTAGATCGACGACAGCACTTGCCGCAGGTCAGAAGCCACGGGGCTCTCGAGCGCAAGCAGGCTCATGCCGCGCTCCTCGCACCGGGTCTTGAGCTCGCGCAGTGCGTCGACCTGCGACAGCGTGTCTTCCGCGCCCTCGAGCGACTGGCGCAGCAAGGCCTCGGAGGCCTGCGCCATCGCCGCCCGCACCCGGTCACACATTTCGAGCAGGTCCGCGTTGAACGCCTCGAGGTGCTCGCGGTAAGCGGTCCGCAGCTGCGGCGGGCCGTCTTGCTTATTCGTGCCCCCGTCACCACTGTCACCCCCGTCACCCGCCTCGCCTGCGTGGGCCGACTCGGCGTGCTCCGAGGGCTCCTCGGGCTCGCGTGCGTTCGGTGCCTCCGGGCTACCCGCCGTTGTTTTCAATTTCCGCGCCCTGTGGGACCGCGTCATCTTCGGGATCATCCAACCATCCTTCTGGCAGCGCGACTTTGGAGGACCCGCCCTGGCGGCCGCGCGCGCTGTCAGCTTGCTCCGCCTTCGCATCAGAATCTGCAATCGGTGCCAGCCGGTCCCACAGCTGGCCGAGTGACGTCACCTGCGCGAGCTCCTTGCGGAACTCACCGCCCACGGGGAATCCGCGCAGGTACCAGCCGGTGTGCTTGCGGATGTCGCGGCAGGCGTGCTCCTCGCCGTCGTGGTCCGCCAGCAGTTCCGCGTGACGGTAGAGGATCCCGACAACCTTGCCCAGCGTCGGTTCCGCGGGGACTTCTTCGCCGCGTAGCTGCGCGCCGAGTTGGGCGAACAGCCACGGTCTTCCGAGGCACCCGCGGCCGACCTCGACGCCGTGGCAGCCGGTCTCCTGCATCATCCGCTGCGCGTCGCCGGCAGCAAAGATGTCGCCGTTACCAATGACGGGCACCCCGGTGCCGTCCATGTGCTCGACCAGCCGGGCGATCTCGTTCCAGTGCGCGGTGCCGGAGTAGCGCTCCGCCGCGGTGCGGGCGTGCAGGGCGACAGCGGCCGCGCCCTCCTCGGCGGCAATGCGGCCAGAATCGAGGTGGGTGTGGTGCTCAGCATCAATGCCCACGCGGAACTTCACGGTGACGGGGATGTCGGTCCCCTCGGTGGCGCGCACGGCGGCGGCGACGATGTTGCCAAACAGGCGGCGCTTGTAGGGGATAGCGGAGCCGCCGCCCTTGCGGGTGACCTTGGGGACGGGGCAGCCGAAGTTCATGTCGACGTGGTCGGCGATGTTTTCCTCCACGATCATGCGCACCGCGTCATACGTGAACTTGGGGTCCACGGTGTAGAGCTGCATCGAGCGCGGCGTCTCCACGTCCGCGAAGGTGGTCATGTGCAGTGTCTTCGGGTTGCGGGCCACCATGGCGCGCGCGGTGATCATTTCGCAGACGTAGAGCCCGGAGCTGGTTCCGGTGAGCTCCTGCTCGATCTCGCGGCACAGGACGCGAAATGGCATGTTGGTCACCCCGGCCATGGGGGCCAGGATGACGGGGGAGTCCAGGTCCATCCCGCCGATGCGTAGCGCGGGGCCTGCGCTGGTCGTCGGTGCTGTCATGGTTCTCTATTGTTCCTGTTGGGAGGGGATAAGTGCAATTCGCCGGTGGCCCTGTGGCGTGGCTGCGAGAGGGGCCGCGGTGCGTACCGTTCCACCCCCTTTGGGGGTGACGTCGGGGGTTTGGGGGTCTGGTTTGTGGGGGTGGTGTGGCGTCGATAAGCGCCCTGAAGCCCCCGCGACCTGCGAAACTGCTGGTAATACCAATTTTCGGGGTGGTGCGAAGCGGAGAGGTGTGCGCGCTCACGTGCTGGCAATGCGGGGTAGGTCACAATACAGTGGAGTTGTTATTCCGTACCGACAAACACAAGTGAGGGATGAACATGGGCGACCGTATCGCCAACGCAAAGCTTCGTGACAAGGTCATGACCGCCGAAGAGGCGGGCCAGTTTGTCAACCACGGCGACAAGGTCGGCATGTCCGGCTTCACCGGCGCCGGCTACCCCAAGGCTATGCCGGGCGTCATCGCAGAGAAGGCGAAGGCCGCGCACGACAAAGGGCAGGACTTCAGCATTGACGTCTACACGGGCGCGTCCACGGCACCGGAGTGCGACGGCGTGATGGCGGAGGCGGGCGCGCTGCGCTACCGCATGCCGTACCAGTCGGACCCGACCATGCGCGGCAAGATCAACGCCGGCGAGATGAAGTTCCAGGACATCCACCTCTCCCACTCCGGCATGATGGTGGAGCAGGGCTTCTTTGGCGAGGTCGACCTGGCCATCGTCGAGGCAGTCCGTATTACGGAGGAGGGCAACATTGTGCCGTCTTCCTCCGTGGGTAACTCCGTGGAGTTCCTCAACGCCGCAAAGAAGATCATCATTGAGATCAACGAGTGGCAGTCCGAGGACCTCGAGGGCATGCACGACATCTGGACTGTGCCGCCGCTGCCGAACCGCATCCCGATCCCGATTACCAAGTGTGGCGACCGCATCGGCACCTCCTACATTGAGATCGACCCGGAGAAGGTCGTCGCGGTGATCCACACCAACGACCCGGACCGCAACGCCCCGTTCAAGGCCCCGGACGAGACCTCCGAGCAGATCGCCGGCAACTTCCTGGATTTCCTGGAGAACGAGGTGAAGGCCGGCCGCCTGGCGTACGACGGCTACGTGATGCAGTCCGGTGTGGGCAACGTCCCGAACGCCGTGATGGCGGGCCTGATGGACTCCAAGTTTGAGAACATCCAGGCCTACACCGAGGTGATTCAGGACGGCATGGTCGACCTGATCGACGCGGGCAAGATGACCGTCGCCTCCGCGACCTCCTTCTCCCTCTCTCCGGACTACGCGCACAAGATGAACGAGGAGGCTGCGCGGTACCGCGAGTCCATTATTCTGCGCCCGCAGTCCATCTCCAACCACCCGGAGGTTATTCGCCGCACGGGCCTGATTGCCTCCAACGGCATGATCGAGGCGGACATCTACGGCAACGCGAACTCCACGCACATCAACGGCTCCCGCCTGATGAACGCGCTGGGCGGTTCCGGTGACTTCACCCGCAACGCCTACATCTCTTCCTTCATCTCCCCGTCGGTGGCCAAGGACGGCGCGATCTCCGCGATCGTGCCGATGGTCTCGCACGTTGACCACACCGAGCACGACGCCATGGTCTTCATTACCGAGTACGGTGTGGCCGACCTGCGCGGCCTGGCCCCGCGTGACCGTGTGGCCAAGATGATCTCCATCGCCCACCCGTCGTACCGCCCGCTGCTTGAGGAGTACGTCGAGCAGGCTGCCAAGTGCAAGTACCAGGCCACCCCGCACGACCTGCGCCACGCCTTCGACTTCCACAACCGCATCATGGAGACGGGCACGATGCAGAAGTAGGTGAGCCCTTTCGCCCGCGCTACCCCCGTTTGGTTCATGCTGGTAGCGCGGGCGTTTGGTTGCGTGCGTCGGTCAATTTTCGCCCCGCGCATGTGGCCCGCTACTATATTTCGCATGGGCCTTTAGCTCAGCTGGTAGAGCTACGGACTTTTAATCCGCAGGTCGCGGGTTCGATCCCCGCAGGGCCCACCGTGAACACCCTCGGTCTTTCCCGGACCGGGGGTTTGCGCGTATGCAGGGGGCAAGGCGCTTATCGACGCCCCCGTAATCCCATCCCGCCATCATCCATACACGCCAAACTTTTTAGGTATGACTAATTGCTTGTAAACCGCTGTACAAGCCGAGTACACTTGTTGGCCAGTCGAGTTGCAGAAACATTGCACCTCACCCGGGCCGACGGGCGGTGTGCACTGCATGGCATCAAAGTGGTTTTTAAGGAGAATCCACGTGGCAAAGAGTGTTTTTCAGATCCGCAAGCCAGGAAAGCGCGGCGCCCGCACAGGTGTTGCGATGCTCTCTGTCATCTCGCTGGCCCTCGGGTCGGCTGCGCACCTCCCGGGCCCGGCCCGCGCAGCCGAGGCAGCGGCTGCGGAAGGCTCCGGCTCGTCCGCCAAGTACACAGGTGGCGTTTTCGGTGCCGACGGCAAGGGCGTGATGCAGGGCTCGGACCTCATCGCGTCCGACCTCAGCGCCGGAAGCTGCACGGTGACTTCCGGCAAGCAGTCGTTTGAGCAGGCAGGATTCAAGGCGGAGATTTTCGAACCCGGGCCAGGAAAAAACTCCGACAAGCGTGCCTTCGGCGCGTCAGTTGAGTTCACGGGGGACAAGCAGCGCACATTTAACGATTGGTTGATCCTAGGATCAAACAATAATGCCCCGGTTACTCGGCACACGGTCAAAGCCGCGGCGCCGTCAGATCCATTCCCCATTGACGCGTTTGCGCCGACTCGTGACGCCGACGAGGTTATGACTATTAACAAGGTGGGGCGGGATCCTCTCACCGCCACGATTGCGGCGGACCTGGACGGGAAAAAGATCGCGGAGTACGCGAAAGCGACTGCGGAGAACCCGGTCAGGTATGCGTGGTCGGACCGGTATACGGAGGACAACGACAAGCCAGCCAGGCAGATCTTTAGCGACCCGTATATTGAGGCGACGGTGAACCCATGGCCGAACGAGAACGACGATTGTTCGCCGATCACGGTGGACTGGAAGCCCATCAAGCAAATGGTCATCGAGCCCGACGAGCCGGTCGAGGTCGGCAAGATCAACGCGCAGCCGAAGACGCTTAAGCGCATCGTCGTGGAGGCTCACGACCAGCAGGGCAACCTGCTTGGTTCGACCGATGGTGACGAACCCAAACTCGTCGTTGAGGACGATGGGACTGTGAAGTACACCTCCCCGAAGTACGTTGGTAACAAGGCAATTAGCGGGGACCAGAATGTCACCTTCACTGTTGTTGCCAACCCCCGTACCGTGGAGGAACTTGATGCGGCGGCCGCCGATGGGGCGGCCGCCCAGAACAAAGAAAATTGGGCGAAGGTCAGCGAGGAATCCAACAGCCTGCCTCGCTACAGCACACCGAATATGGTGAGCACCTCGACGATCACGCTGGACGACACGAAGTTCCACGATCCCGAGTACGACGCCGCCGATAAGGCGATCATCTCCGGCACCGAATCCGAGAACGGACCGGTCACCAATGAGCCGCAGCAAGTGACCTTCGAGCAGACCGGTGCGCGGATCTCGGAACTCATAAAGAAGAAGGCCGACGGTGGTAACAACGCCACGGTGGAGCTGAACACCCGCTACGTCTACGAAGGCTGGAAGGCAACGCTGGACCCGGAGACGAACAACGTCACGGTGACTGCGCCGGCGAACCCGAAGCCGGGCACGTTCGCACAGCCTCGCGTGGTTGTCACCTACTCCAACGGCTCGCGGGACATGATTCCGCTGCTGGTGCTGGTGGACCCCAACAACACCCAGGTCACGGAGCTGGCCCCCGATCCGGAGACCGTCAGCGGCGTGCAGGGCGCCGAGCTGAAGTCAAAGGTGGGCTACCAGCCAACGATGAGCGGCTACGACGCGGTGAAGCCGACGAAATTCGAAATCGACCCTGCCTCCGTTCCGGAGGGCTGGGACGTGAAGGTCGACGAGGACGGGACCGTCACGGCGACGTCGCCAAGCGATGCCCCGAACAACTCGCACGCAAACGTCAAGGTGCTTGCGACTTACCCGGACGGGACGACGGACGAGACGAACGTCGACTTTAAGGTCGCCGCGAGCGTGAAGGTTCCGGACTACCAGGCCGTCACCGGCAAGGCGCAGGATAAGGTCTCGCTGACCCCGACCATTCCCAACATTGGCATCGGTGGCGAGGAGGATGATGAGGCCCCGTCGAGTTACTCCTTCCCGGACGGCGGGACGACCCTGCAGCAGGGCGAGTGGTTCCTGACCATTAACCCGGAGACGGGCGAGGTCACCTCGGAGATCCCGGCCGACGCGCTCCCGGGGGCAAGCCTGACGTTCCCTGTCCAGGTGCACTATGCCAGTGGCGCGACTCCGCAGGTCACCACTGGCACCATCAACGTCGTTGGTGACAAGCAGGGAGCAGACGTGGCCAGCTACCCGCCGCGCCAGACTAAGCCGGGCGTTGCCGTTACCTCGGACATCTCCACGCAGCTGAAGGACCCCAAGAGTGCTACGTACAAGCTTCCGGATCCGAAGTATCGCCCGAAGGGTTGGACGTTTGCTATTGATGACAACGGCACGGTCACCGCGACCCCTGATGCGTCCCTGCCGGATGGCGCAACCGCAGACCTCCCAGTGACCGTGACCTACCCGGACGGCTCGAGCGCCACGGTTCCGGCCGAGTTCAGCGTGGTGTCCACCGCATCTGGCGCGAACAACCCGAACTACAAGACCGTGCACGGCCAGCCCGGCGACGAGGTGAAGAGCCCGGTCGACACCACGTACGTGAACCCGGCGTACGAGCCGAAGTACGAGTTCATCACGGATCCCAACGATCCTTCCTACATCCCGCTGCCGCGCAACCTGTCCTGGGACGACCTGACGATTAATCCCGATACGGGCGAGATCACCATGAAGATCAGTTCGAACGCGAAGCCGGGAACGTCCGCGCAGGTGCCCGTGCGCGTGAACTACAACGACGGCTCCTCCGACGTGACCAGCGGTACATTTATCGTTGATGCCGAGGCCCGCCAGATCTACAACCCGGACTACCTGCAGGCGTGGACGTCTCCGGGCGGCACGCAGACGTCGAAGCCGACGGCGGCCTCGGATGTCCCGTGGCGCGACCTCGCCGATAATGTGGATGACCGCTACTCGGTCCCCGCGGAAATCGACGGGTGGACGTTCACGGTCGACTACGACGGCACTGTCCACGCGACGGCTCCGAAGGGAGCCCGCGCCGGCGACCACGTCGATGTGCCGGTGACCGTGACGTACTACGACGGGAGCAAGGACGTCGTCTACGCCCCGTTCGTCGTGCGCGATAAGCAGGCCGAACTGTACGAGCCGGGCTACCCCGCGGAGTCGACCACGCCGGGCAAGGAAGTCACCCGCAGCATCACGCCGAAGAACCTGCCGGAAGGCAGCACCTTCTCCTTCGGCATGGACGGCGACACACCGATCACCCAGACCGAGGAGAACGGCTGGAAGTACTCCATCGACCCGAAGACCGGTGACATCACCGTCACCCCGCCGGCCGATGCGAAGCCGGGCGACAAGCAGACGAAGAACGCAACGGTGACCTACCCGGACGGCTCGACCGATGAGGCGCCCGTGACCACCATTGTCAGCCTGACCCAAAACTTCGAGGTCGAGCCGACCTACCCGGCCGAGAGCGTGTACCCGGGCACCAAGACCTCGCTGCCGCTGACGCTGGACAACCCGAACGGCGTCGAGGTCGCGGCGCAGGATCCGTACAAGATCCGCCCCGCGAAGAACTACACCGACACCGGCGACGTCAACGAGTTTGGCAACCCGGTGTACAAGGTCAAGACCGCCAACGGCGACTGGCTGGTCAGCCTGGACAAGGACGGCACCGTCCTCGCAGAGTCCCCTGCAACCGCGAAGCCGGGCGATGCGATTAACGTCCCGGTCTCCGTGAAGTACGCCGACGGCTCCGTGGACAGGGTCTCCGCACCGGTCACCGTGGTGGACCAGCCGACCCGAGAGGTGCCATTCAAGGTCGAGTACAAGTACGACAACACGCTCCCCGCGGGCCAGTACAAGGTGGAGAAGGAAGGCACCGCTGGCGCGGAGAAGCAGAACGAGGACGGAACCTGGACGCGGACTCAGGAGCCGACGAACGAGGTCGTGCTTGTGGGCACCCAGCAGGCTAAGGCCACCGACGAGGTGACCTGGACCGTTCCGCTGCCGTTCCCGACAACGATGCGCCCGAACCCCGACCTGCAGCCTGGCGAGACCAAGGTCGTCCAGGAAGGCGCAAACGGCGAGGAAACCTACACCGCCACATTTGACGCCGAGGGCGACCAGGCCAGCCACGTGGAGTCGACGAAGCGGACGGACCCAGTGGAGCGGATCGTGGAGTACGGCCCCCAGCTTGGCGAGACCGAGCTGGTGACCAAGACCACCAAGCAGCTGCCGTTCGACACCGAGGTCAAGGCCGACCCGAACCTCGATGCCGGCAAGACCGAAGTTGAAAAGGCCGGCGTGCTCGGCGAGGAGACCGAGACGTCGACGCAGAAGCTTGTCGACGGCAAGCCCTCCGGCGACCCAGTCGTCAGCACCGAGCGCACGAAGGAGCCGGAAACGCAGATCATCCGCGTCGGCACGAAGCAGTCGGAGCAGCCGACCCCGTCGGTCCCGTCGGCGTCGGTAAGCATGCCGTTTACCACGATCGTCGAGTTCGACGACACCCTCCCGGCTGGCGAGCAACGTGAGAAGCAGGTCGGCAAGGACGGCAAGGGCGTCGTGGAAAACGGCGAGCTGAAGATCACCGAGGAGCCGACGCCGCGCATCATCGTCGTCGGCACGAAGCAAGCCACGGACCCGGCAACTGACCCGGGAACCGACCCGGAGACTCAGGCGCCGAAGGACTACTCCTGGACTGAGTCCACCGCCTTTGACGTGGAAATCCGTGAGAACCCCGATCTGCCGAAGGGTGAAAAGCGAGTTGTCCGCGACGGCGAGCGCGGCGAAGAGACGCACACCGTCCACTTCGAGCTCAAGGACGGCGTGTACGCACCGCAGGAAACGACCGAGGTGACCAAGGAGCCGGTCAACAAGATCGTGGAGATCGGCACTAAGGGTGACACCCCGACTGAGCCAACGCAGCCGGGCGAGCCGCAGGAGACAGAGCAGTCGGTCGTGACCATCGAGCGCCTGCCGTTTGACACGGAGGTCATTGAGGACCCGGCGCTGGAGGCCGGGCAGGTTGTCGTCGATAAGCCTGGTGCTCCTGGCAAGCAGCAGACCGTGACCACCCAGAAGTACAAGGACGGCAAGCCCACGGGCGAGCCGACCATCACCTCGACCGTGCTGGTGGAGCCGGAAAACCGCGTCATGCGCGTCGGCACGAAGCAGCCGGAGCAGCCGACCCCGTCGGTCCCGTCGGCGTCGGTAAGCCTGCCGTTTACGACGATCGTTGAGTTCGACGACACCCTCCCCGCAGGCGAGCAACGTGAGAAGCAGCCGGGCAAGGACGGCAAGGGCGTCGTGGAAAACGGCGAGCTGAAGATCACCGAGCCGGCAACCCCACGCGTCATCGTCGTCGGCACGAAGCAAGCCACGGACCCGGCAACTGACCCGGGAATCGACCCGGAGACTCAGGCGCCGAAGGACTACTCCTGGACTGAGTCCACCGCCTTTGACGTGGAGATTCGCGAGAACCCCGATCTGCCGAAGGGTGAAAAGCGAGTTGTCCGCGACGGCGAACGCGGTGAGGAGACGCACACCGTCCACTTCGAGCTCAAGGACGGCGTGCTCACCCCGGAGGAATCCACTGAGGTGACCAAGGAGCCGGTGAACAAGATCGTCGAGATCGGCACTAAGGGTGACACCCCGACTGAGCCAACGCAGCCGGGCGAGCCGCAGGAGACAGAGCAGTCGGTCGTGACCATCGAGCGCCTGCCGTTTGACACGGAGGTCATTGAGGACCCGACGCTGGAGGCCGGGCAGGTGATCGTCGAAAAGCCTGGTGCTCCCGGCAAGCAGCAGACCGTGACCACCCAGAAGTACAAGGACGGCAAGCCGACGGGCGAGCCGACCAGCACCTCGACCGTGCTGGTGGAGCCGGAGAACCGCGTCATGCGCGTGGGTACCAAGCCGGCCGAGACACCCGAGGTCAAGTCGGTGACGACTGACCTGCCGTTTGGTACCAAGGTCATCTTCGACCCGACGCTCGAAGCGGGCGAGAAGGCGACCGTGACCGAGGGCGTGCCGGGCCGCGTGACTGTCACCGGCACTGACGTCGAGCGCGTCGAGCCGAAGGACGAGGTCGTGCGCATCGGCACCAAGCCGTCCGAGAGCACCACCGAGATCCCGGAGGAGGTGTCCTGGGAGGAGCCGCTGCCGTTCGAGGTGATTGTGAAGCAGAACCCGGATAAGCCGCGCGGATCCGTCGAGCAAATCACGCAGGGCAAGAACGGCACGCAGAAGCGTGGCGTGCGCTACGAGATCGTCGACGGCAAGCTCGTGCCGAAGGAGTTCACCGAGGTCATTACCCCGGCCACCGACCACGTCATCGAGGTCGGCACCGGCGGCGAAGCATCCGAGATCACCGAGGTCAACGAGTCGGCGCTGCCGTTCGAGACTGAGATCATCGAGGATCCGACACTGCCGGCAGGCGTCGTCTTCACCGAGCAGAACGGCCAGCAAGGCTCGCAGCGCACCACGCGCACTTGGAAGCTTGTCGACGGCCACGTCACCGGCGACCCGACCGTCTCCACCGAGACCATCACGGAGCCGACCAACCGCATCCTGCGCGTCGGCACCGGTACGCCCCACACGGGCGAGCAGGCGAAGACGGAAGAGCGCCCCTACTTCCCGCCGGTCGTTCTGGGCAAGGGCGCAACCGAGCGCGTCGAGCTGGAGCACGGCCACGTCGACGGCGACTCCTACGAGATCGGCGACGTCCCCGAAGGCTGGGACGTGACGATCGACGAAACGACCGGCGAGGTCTCCGTGACCACGCCGGACGACGTCGAGCCGGGAACCATCGCAACCATCCCGGTGAAGGTGACCCGTGCGGACGGCAGCGTCCTCGAGACCTTTGTCAAGGTTGCCGTCTCCGGGAAGCAGGCCGAGCCGGCGGAGCCGACGACGGAACCGACGACGGAGCCGACTACGGAGCCGACGACGAAGCCGACAACGAAGCCTTCGGAGCCGACGACGGATCCGACCCCGGTACCGGGGACAACCGGCTCGTCTGAGGATTTCCAGCGCTGCGTGGCAAACGCGTTCGCTGCGAACAGCCCGCTGCTGTGGCTGGTGCCGATCGGCCTGCTGGCTGCCGTTGGCGGCCCGCTGTCCCAGCAGTTCGGCCCGCAGATCAACCAGGCGTTTGGCGAGATCAACGGCCAGATCAACCAGAAGATCCGCGAGAACACGCCGGACCTGCCGGACGTGGGCATGGGTGGCAACAACAAGCCCGAGTGGTACCGCCAGCTCGAGGCCCAGGCAGACGCCGTGAACCAGCAGTTTGCTGGCCTCCAACAGCAGTACGCCGGTGTGGGCGAGCAGCTGCGACCGCTGGGCATCGGCCTGGCCGTCATCGGTGCCGCAGCCGTCGGCATCGCGCTGATCAACCAGGCATGTAAGCCGGAAGGCTTCGACGGCTGGACCAGCTCGTCCAAGGGCGATAACGGGATGACCACCGTGCGCCCGGAGGGCGCGGATGAGGCGTCGTCCCTCGGCGGTTCTTCCTCGAAGGACGGCAAGACCGGGTAGTAAGTCGTGCGGCAAGTCCCGGGCACTCGCCCGGGAATGAACTGCTCCCCACTAGTCGGACTGAGGCATCAGTGACCGGCTGGTGGGGAGCTTTGCGCCGGGCGTTGCAGCGCTTTAGGCGCAGATACCGATAGTAAGACCCCGACAACACGCTCCTGGCGGGCGAAATCGGGGTCTTAGTATCGGTATCTAGCGTTTGGGTGGGCTCGGGCCCGCGCAGGCGTGGCTCGGGCCGGCACGGAAGGGCAGCGTGGGCGTCGAAAAGCGACTGCCTCTTAGGACTTCACCATCCGCTTGATGGCCAGCATGGCTTCGGCGACCTTCTCGTCGGCCTGATCGTCGCCCGCGGCGAGTGCGCCCTTCACGCAGTGGTTGAGGTGGTCCTCCAGCAGGGCGAGGCCGAGGTTTTCCAGGGCGGAGTCGATCGCCGCGATTTGGGTGAGGATGTCAATGCAGTACTGGTCCTCATCAACCATCCGGTGAATGCCGCGCACCTGTCCCTCGATGCGCTTGAGGCGGGCGAGGTAGCGGGACTTCTCATCAAAGTAGCCGTGCTGGCACGAGTCTTCTTGCATGCGGTCATCTTAACCGACCGACCGGCCCGTAAGAAACATGGCGTGCGCAGCCGTTTTGCCATTGTCACAGGCGATGAACTAGATTGGATCAAGTCGCTAGCCCCCATCGTCTAGAGGCCTAGGACTCCGCCCTTTCACGGCGGCAACACGGGTTCGAATCCCGTTGGGGGTACCAGTGATCCCCGTTACGGTGGGGGTTGCAGTGCGATGGCCCTGTGGCGCAGTTGGTTAGCGCGCCGCCCTGTCACGGCGGAGGTCGCGGGTTCAAGTCCCGTCAGGGTCGCCAAATATCAAGCCAGTTCCCAAGCACGGGAGCTGGCTTTTTTGCGTTTCAGGGGGTCCTGGTTTAGTCGCCCAAAGAAGTCCCTGACACCTGTTGCACCACTACGACTAGTCCTTTACTGTTGTCTGTGATACTTGTCATAACCTGGATGGGAGTTTGGGAATGTCTCACACAATACGGTTTGGGCGCACGCGGGCAGTGGTGGCGGTGCTACTGGCCATCGCGTGCGCCGCAATGTGGATGGCGCCAGCGTTCGCCACCGAATCGAGCACGGCGGTCAGCACCGAAACGAAGACGCTGTCGAGCTCGACGACGCGGGTGAAGGAGGACAAGGGGGCGTCGGCAAGCACTGGCTCTGCCGACGCGAAAGCGGCGCTCATCCTCGACGCGTCCTTCTCCATGCTCGAGGAGGACGCGGATGGGCCGCGTATCGACGCAGCGAAGAAGGCCACGAACGAGCTGGTCGATTCCCTGCCGGACACCGCGAAGATGGGCCTACTCACGTACGGCGCGCAGGAATCGAATGCGCCCGACAACAGGGAGCAGGGCTGCAAGGACATCCAGCGCCTCGTGCCAGTGGACACGCTAGACAAGGCGAAATTCAAGTCCGCTATCGACGGGCTGACGCCGAAGGGCTACACCCCGATGGGCAATGCGTTGCGCAAGGCCGCGGAGGAACTGGGCAACGATGGTGAGCGCTCGATCATCCTGGTCTCCGACGGCATTGATACATGCGCGCCGCCGGAGGTGTGCGACGTGGCGAAGGAGCTCGCGGGGCAGGGCGTGGACTTGACCATTCACACCGTTGGATTCAAGGCCGATGAGGACGCCCGCGCGGAACTCGAGTGCATTGCCGAGGCCGGCGGCGGGCAGTTCCTCGAGGCAGCGGACTCGACGAGCCTGGCGGAGTCGTTGAAGTTCCTCTCCCAGCGCTCGGTAACCAAGTACCAGACGGCTGGCACGCACTTCGAGTTCTCGGACACGCCTGAAGACGCGAAATGGCTGGGGGAGGGGCAGTACCAGACCACGGTGACGCCTGACCGCGTCTCCCTGACCGACCGTTACTTCCGCATCTCTGTGCCGCCGCGCCATCACGCGCGAATGGTGTTCACGCCGATGCGGCAGACCGAAGGAAACTATGAGCACTCCCACCTGAAGATCGACCCCGCCGAGGTGACCAACCAGGGCGACCCGGAGTGCGGCTGGATCCCCACCACGCACACCGAGTTCGACTCCGGTGGGCCGGGCTTTGGCATCGACGCTGCGAACGCTTCTGTTGAACGCAACGACGAGGACGACATGGAATGCGACATGAGCGACATTCTGGTGAAGATGCAGATTTCCAACGACGGCGACGAGGTGAGCGACGACATCGCGCTCGAGGTCAACGTGTTCTACGAGCCGATCCCCTCGGACGAGCAAGCGACTGAGTGGAAGGATCGCCGCATCACCAGCGCCGGCGACTACCTGGGGGAGATGCCGATTGACAACCCGCAGCCCATTTCCGGCGGCACCGGGTTCAACGATGCGGTGGAGATCTCCGAGGGCTCGTACTCCGACACAATCATCCCGGGCGAGTTCAAGTTCTACAAGATCCCGGTGACCTACGGGCAGCGGCCCGTCCTTAGAGCGAAAACGCCGCCGTCTGTGGCACGCAACGCTGACGACATCGGCTTTGGAATTTTCGACCCGTTGCGTAATGAAGTTGCGGGCGGCAAGCTCATCTTCTTCGATGACGCGGAGGAGTCCGACCCGGAAACCTTGAACCAATACGTGTGGTACGACAGCAATACTCCCTATCAGGGCGACTACTACGTCTGGTTCGGTATGGGCTGGGTGTCCGAGGGCTACGGGATCGCCGGCGTCGATCAGCCCTTCGAGTTCGAGGTGCTCCTGGATGGCGAGCCTGCCAACGGCGGCCCGGATTGGACGCCGACGCATGAGAACGGCCCGGAGCCTGCGGACGAGCCGATCAAGTTTGATGCGGCGGACAACACCGCCGAGACGTCCGCTTCGCAGGAAGAGAGCGACGGTGACGAAGAGGTCAACGCTGCGAGCGACGAGCAGGATGGCGGCTTCGGGCTGGTGCCGACGCTGCTCGGTGGCCTGCTGGTACTGCTGCTGATCGTCGCGGCCGTGGTGTTTGTCATCGTGCGCAAGCAGCGCGGCGACCGGCTGTAGGAGGGTAAAGGCCGGTTGCGCGGGCATCATCCCCGGAAGGTAAAGGGCCCCGCACCGTTGCCCGAATGAACTCGGGAACGGTGCGGGGCCGAATAGCGCCCGGGCGGGCGCGCGGAAGAAGTCCCGCCACACAGTTTTAGCGGACTATGGTGGAGCCGGTTCCGGTGCCGTTGAGCGGGTCGTCGGTTTCGGCAGTTGCGGGGTCGCCGGCCGTGGCACCCGGCCAGGTGCCGGCTTCGATCATGCGCTGCTTGCGCTCCACCCAGAAGTCGGCGTTCTGGATGCCCAGGGCCTCGGGGTCGAACTGCGGGTCCAGCCCGGCCTTCTTCTGGCGGCGGTAGTCCCACAGGCACTTCAGGGCGGGGACCTGGAGAAAGATGATCGCTACGATGTTCAGCCACGCGGTGGCGCCGACGCCGATGTCGCCAAGCGCCCAGGCGGTGCCCGGGGTGGTGGTGGCCCCGACGAAGACGGCGATGATGATGAGGGCGCGCAGCAACCAGATGATGGCCTTGCGGGCCGCCTCGTTCTTCACCCAGCGGTTCAGGTACGTGAAGTTTGTCTCCGCCATGTAGTAGTAGGCCAGCACCGTGGTGAAGGCGAAGAACATGATGGCAAGGGCGATGAACGCTGGCCCCAGCCCGGACGCGATGGAGTTCAGGCCTTCCTGGACGAAGCCGGGGCCGACAGCGACGCCGTCGGGCAGGGAGCCGTCGTAAAGCACGGCCCCATCCTCGGACTGTCCCTCGAAGACCTTGTACATGTCGGTGGAAATGATGATGAATGCGGTGGCCGAGCAGACGAACAGCGTGTCCACGTAGACGGCGAAGGCCTGGACGAAGCCCTGCTTGGCGGGGTGCGAGACCTCGGCGGCTGCCGCGGATTGCGGGCCGGTGCCCTGGCCGGCCTCGTTGGAGTAGATGCCACGCTTCACGCCCCACATGATGGCTGCGCCGAGCATGCCGGAGAACGCCGCTTCCTTGTCAAAGGCCGCGCGGACGATGGTGCCGAAGACCTCGGGGATCTGTGACGCGTTGGCGAACAGCACCACGATCGCAATGATGATGTAAATGCCGGCCATGAACGGCACAACCATCGACGCGAACGTTGCGATGCGCTTGACGCCGCCGATGATGATGAACGCGAGCATGATCGCCATGATGGTCGCGGAGATCCACACGTTGACGCCCCAGGCGTTGTCCACGGCGGCCGCGACACCGTTGGCCTGGATGCCGGGCAGGAAGTAGGAGGTTGCCAAGAGCATGCAGACCGCGAAGATGATGGCGTAGACCAGCATGAACGGCTTTGCGGCGGTGTGCTTGTAGGTCTTCTCAATGTAGTAGGCGGGGCCGCCGCGGTACTCGCCGGTGTCCCGGTCCGTTTCCTTGTAAATCTGTGCCAGGCAGCACTCGATGAACGAGGTCGCTGAGCCCAAAAGCGCCACCAGCCACATCCAGAACACAGCGCCCGGGCCGCCGAATGCGATGGCGGTGGCGACGCCGGCGATGTTGCCCACGCCGACGCGGCCGGCCAGGGAGATCATGAGTGACTGGAACGAGGAAATGCCTTGGTCCGAGCTCTCGCCGGATTTGAGCTGCCGGATCATGTCGGGGAAGCAGCGGATCTGCAAAAACAGTGTCGCGAGCGTGAAATAGGCACCCGCGCCGAGGCAGAGATAGACGAGCCAGTTGGACCATATGACGCTATTGACGGTGTCAATAAAGCCTTCCATGGAGCCCTCCTTACAGGGTTGACCTGGGGTAAATGTGCGGTACCCATGAATCTAAACCATCGAGTTGTGCCGTGGGTCACTTTCGTGAAAAAATTATTGCCAATCACTCAGGCGCGTCATCTGTGGTGTAGAAAACCACGCGGAGGTGGGCCCGCCGTGCGATCTCGATGAACGTGAAAGGACTTCAATGGAGACAACCCCACCGCAGCCGCACTCGCGGCGCCGGTTTAGCCCCGCCTGGCCGGTCAAGGACCTGCCCGCCGGCTCGAGCGTGCTCATCCAGGGGCTGAGCGACGACGGACCAAGCGAGCAAGGCGCAACCGGCACCCCAGACGCGGACCCGAAGCCCAAGGCGGTCTGGCGCTTCTTTGTCTACAGCGCGATCGGCCTGTTCGCGTTCTTCATCCCGTTTTCCGTGGGTGGCTCAAAGTCGACAATTCTGCTAGATCACATCGTCACCTGGATCACGAGCACCCTCGGCGATGGCACCCACTACCTGGCGCTGCTGGCCATCATCGTGGGCACTGTCTACCAGTTCGTATCCGGGAGGTGGAAGGAGGACCTCGCCCGCACGGTCTTCGCCCTCTTGTCCGTGCTGGCGATCGTGCTGTGCGCGATGCTCACCTTCGGGTTCGGCCCCTCCTGGCTGTTCAACCCGGACATCGGCCCATTCATCCTGGATAAGCTGGTCATCGCGGTGGGCCTGCTCATCCCGGTCGGCGCGATCTTCCTCGGCCTGCTCGTCGGCTTCGGCCTGATGGAATTTATCGGCGTGCTCGTCCAGCCGATCATGCGCCCGGTGTTTCACACGCCCGGCAAGTCCGCGGTGGACGCCGTGGCGTCGTTCCTCGGCTCCTACTCGCTGGGCCTGCTCATCACGGACCGCATGTACAAGAACGGCAGCTACAACGGCCGCGAGGCCGCGATCGTCGCGTCTGGCTTCTCCACTGTGTCCGCGACCTTCATGGTCATCGTGGCCAAGACGCTGGACATGATGGAGCACTGGAACGCGTACTTCTTCATCACCTTCATCATCACGTTCATCGTCACCGCGATCGTGGTGCGCATTCCTCCCATCACCCGCATCCCCGAGGAGTACGCGCCGGGCGCCACCCCGCACCCGGAGAAGCCGATTACCGGCAACCGGTTCAAGGCCGCGTGGCGCGAGGCGAAGAAGGAGCTCAACCGCGCCGAGCCGCTGCACAAGGTCTTGTGGGTCAACTTCCGTGACGGCCTCATCATGGCTGTGCAGGTCACCCCGGGCATCATGTCCGTGGGCGTGATCGGCCTGGTCCTGGCCACCTACACGCCGGTGTTCAAGGCGCTGGGCGTCGTGTTCTTCCCCATCGTGTGGCTACTGCGCTTGCCGGACCCGTGGGCCACCTCGGGCGCGCTCGCCACGGGCCTTGCGGAGATGTTCCTGCCGGCCACGCTCACTGCGGGCACGGACGACATGGTGCTCAAGTTCACCATCGCCGTGGTGTGCGTGAGCCAGATCTTCTTCTTCTCCGCAATGGTGCCCGCAGTGCTGGCCACGGACATCCCGCTCAACATCGGGAAGATGATCGCCATCTGGTTCATCCGCGTCGTGCTCACCGTGCTGATCACGGTGCCGGTGGCCCACCTGCTGTTCTAGGGGCCTTTTGCTTATCGACGCCCCGTGGCCCCCACCACCGCGTCATCTATCAACCGCGCCGCAGCCTTTGCGGTGCGGTTATCCACGTCGAACTCCGGGTTGAGCTCCACGACGTCCAGGAGCGCGACCCGGCCGGTGGAGGCCACCGCGGCGACCATCGCGCGCAACGCGGCGTAGTCCACCCCGAACCCGGCGGGCGCGGACACCCCGGGCGCCACGGCGGCCGGCAACACGTCCAGGTCAATAGACAGGTGGATCGGCAGGTCCCCCTCCACGGCGGCGAGGGCGCGCTCGGCGGCCTCGCGCACCGTCATTGCCGCCAGTTCCGTGTCCAGCACCGTGGTCACGCCGAGCTGCTCGGCGGTATCGAAGAGCACCTTGGTGTTGTTGGGTCGCGAGATGCCGAAGACGGAGTAGTCGAAGCCGTCCCCCACCAGCTCTGCGATCTGTCTGAATGGCGTGCCGGAGGTCGGCCGGTCCGCGGTGCGCAGGTCGAAGTGCGCGTCGAAATTGATCACCTGCATCGGCCCGAGCGCCTCGTACGCCCCGCGGTGGGTGGCAAAGGACGTCTCGTGTCCGCCGCCGAGCACGACCGTCACGCCGGCCGGGCCCTGCGCGGCGACCAGGTCGCGGACGCGGTCGGACACCTCGCGCTGTGCGGTCTCGAGGTCGTCGTCTTGGGTGGTGACGGTGCCGGCGTCGATAAGCTTTCGCGGCTCGTGCACGGCGAGCGAGCCGAGCGCGGCGCGCAACGCGGCGGGGCCTTTCGCGGCGCCCTGGCGGCCGCCGTTGCGCTCGACGCCTTCGTCGGACGCGAAGCCGATGAGGTGGACGGCGCCTGCGGTGGGGCCGGAGGTGGTGTCGATGGTGCTGTGCCAGCGCGCGTGCTCGGGGCCCGGGCCGTCGTTGCGGCCGGACCATTCGGATGCGGGGGAGAACAAAGGGGCGGTAACGGTATTCATGCCACCCGAGCCTAGCGCCGTTGCATACTAGGCGGGATGAATTCACCACAAGTCCCGGCCGCGCACAATGTCCTGCGCATCCTCGCCCTGCTGTCTGCCTCGGACGTGCCGCTTTCCGCCACTCGCATCCAGCGCGAGCTGGGTCTCCCGCGCTCGAGTACGTACCACCTGCTCCGCGAGCTGGAGGATTCCGGCTTTGTCGTCCATTTGAGCCAGGCGGGCACCTACGGGCTGGGGCTGGCCTCGTACCGCATGGCGCAGGCGTACACCACGCAGCAGCCGCTGGTGCGCCTGGCCACCGCGCCGCTCGCCCGGATTGCGGAGCTGGCCGGCGGGTCGGCACACCTCACCAGGCTCGCCGGCGCCGAGACCGTCTACCTCCACGAGGTGCGCGCGCCGGGCGCCGCCTCGCTGGTCACGGAGGTCGGCGTGCGCCTGCCCACGCTCTCCACCGCCTCGGGGCGCATCATGCTTGCGCATCTGCCGGAGCCGGAGCTGCGCGCGGTGTTCAATGCTTCCGGGTCGCGCCGCAGCTTCCGCGAGTGCAAGGAGGAGCTGCACGCTTATCGACGCCAAGGGTGGGCCACAGAATCCCAAGATGTCTCCCGCGGGCAGGAGTCGGTCGCCGTGGCGGTGCTCGACCACCTCTCGCGCCCGGCGGCCGCGCTGGCGGTGACGTATCCGGTGGGCAGCGCCGACGAGCGGAAGCTGACGTCCGCGCTGGGCGACGCAGCCGCGCACCTGCGCGCACATTTCTTCGGGCAGTTATGAGATGTGACACATTTATGGTCTATTATCGCGCCCATGACAGATATGCAGACAGTTTCACTAGGAATCGGCGCGCTGACCATCGAGGACGTCGTCGCCGTCGCTCGCCACGGCGCTGAGGTGGCCATCGACCCGGCCGCGCTCGAAGAAATCGCCACCACTCGCACCCGTATCGAGGAACTCGCCGCAGACCCCACTCCCGTCTACGGCGTTTCCACCGGCTTCGGCGCCCTTGCCACCCGCCACATCCCCGAGGAGTTGCGCGCCCAGCTGCAGGTCTCGCTCGTGCGCTCCCACGCAGCCGGCTCTGGCCCCGAGGTCGAGGAAGAGGTCATCCGCGCGCTCATGCTGCTGCGCCTGTCCACCCTGTGCACGGGCCGCACCGGTGTTCGCCCCGTCGTTGCAGAGACGTACGCGGCGGCGCTGAACGCGGGCATCACCCCGGTCGTGCGCGAGTACGGCTCGCTCGGCTGCTCCGGCGACCTCGCGCCGCTGGCCCACTGCGCGCTCGCCCTGCTGGGGGAGGGCGAGGTCCGCGTGCGGGGCGGCGAGGTCGTGCCAGCGGCCGACGCGCTGTCGCAGGCGGGGATTGAGCCGCTCGTCCTGCGCGAGAAGGAGGGCCTGGCACTCATCAACGGCACCGACGGCATGCTCGGCATGCTGTGCCTGGCCATCGCGGACCTGCGCGAAGCTGCCAAGGTGTCCGACATCGCGACCGCCATGACCGTGGAGGGGCTCACCGGCACGCTCACCGTGTTCGACGACGACCTCCAGCAGCTGCGCCCGCACCCGGGGCAGGCCGACGCCGCCTACAACATCCGCACCGTGGCTGCAGACTCGCCGATCTTGGCGGCGGCGCGCGAGGAGTTCAAGGCCACCCGCGTGCAGGACGCGTACTCCGTGCGCTGCACGCCGCAGGTTGCCGGCGGCTTGCGCGACACGCTCGCGCACGTCACCAACGTGGCGAACCGGGAGCTCGCCTCCGCCATCGACAACCCGGTGGTGACCAAGGACGGCCGAGTGTCCTCTAACGGCAACTTCCACGGCGCGCCGGTGGCCTACGCGTTGGACTTCTTGGCCATTGTGGTCGCCGACTTGGCGTCGATTAGCGAGCGCCGCTCCGACCGCTTCCTTGACCCGGCCCGCAACCGCGGGCTCAACGCCTTCCTCGCCGATGACCCTGGCGTGGACTCCGGCCACATGATCGCGCAATACACGCAGGCGGGCATTGTCAGCGAGCTCAAGCGCAACGCCACGCCCGCTTCCGCCGACTCGATCCCGTCGTCCGCGATGCAGGAGGACCACGTGTCCATGGGTTGGGCCGCGGGGCGCAAGCTGCGCCGCAGTGTCGACGGGCTGCAGCGTGTGCTGGCCGTGGAGATCCTCACCGCCGCGCGCGCCCTGGACATGCGCGAGGGCGAGCCGGCAGTCGGTACCGCGGCAGCAATTGGGGCGCTTCGTGCGCTTGTCGACGCCCCCGCGACCGATCGCTTCCTCGCCCCGGAGATGGAGCATTCCGTGCAGCTGGTGAAGGGCGGTGACTACGTGGCGGCCGTGGAAGCCGTGGTCGGCGAGCTGCGTTAGGCGGCCGCGGGTGTCTCGTATGCGAGACAAGACGTGGTGCAAGTCCCGTCGTGAGTAACGTACCCCTCACTACACTGTTTGGTGTAAGTTGCATCACATCTAGAGTGAAAGAGGGAAACGATGAAGTGGCACCCGCAGAGCGAGAAGAACCCGCTGCCGTACTCTCCGTTTAAGTCCAGCACCATCCCGCGTCCGATCGGGTGGCTTTCCAGCGTGGGCACCGACGGGCGCGAAAACATTGCCCCATACAGCCAGTGGCAAAACCTCACGTTTGACCCGCCGATGGTGATGTTTTCCGCGAACCAGTACCCGGATGGGCGACGCAAAGACACGGTGCTCAACGCTGAGGAGACGGGGTGGTTCGTGTGGAACATGGCCACCTACGACCTCCGTGAGGCTGTGAACCTCTCCGCGATGGCGCTCGGTCCTGACGAAAGCGAATGGGACCACCTTGAGGGGCAAGGCGTGACCAAGGTGTACGCAGACAACCACCACATTCCGATGGTGGCTGAAAGTCCGATCAAATTTGAGTGCAAGTACAAGACCACCCTGCGCGTTCCCGGCAACTCTCCGGTTGGCACGATCGACATCGTCGTTGCAGACGTCATGACGATTCACATCAACGAGGATTTCCTCGGGGATGACGGAAAACTTGACGTGCTGAGGATGAAGCCGATCGCGCGCATGGGGTACTTCGACTACACGGTGGTCACCGAAAAGTTCGAGATGCGGGTCCCCGGCTCCGATTCTGATGCCCAAGCGGGATTGGAGGGGTCTGCATGACGCAGCCCTCCACGGGACGTCCGGGGGAACCGCTTATCCGGCCTGGTAGCGCGACGTCGTACGGCCCGCGCTCGGAGCGGGAAGACGCGGCAGACGGGTCGCTGAGTAAGCGTGTCCGCGACATGGTGGTGGCAAATTTTGGCAACGTGCTCGAGTGGTACGACTGGAATATCTACACCATCTTCGCCCCATATTTTGCGCTGCAGTTCTTTAATCACGACAACCCCACGTCGGCGTTGCTGAGCACGCTCGCTGTCTTTGCCGTCGGCTTTGTGGCGCGCCCGGTCGGCGGGTACATCTTCGGTGCATACGCCGACAAGGTTGGGCGTAAGCAATCCCTTGTGGTGGCGATGATGATCACGGCGGGGGGCTCGCTGGTCATTGGCTTTTCGCCGACGTTCGATTCGGTCGGGATTCTGGCATCGATCATTCTGGTCACCGCCCGACTGGTGCAGGGCCTCGCTCACGGTGGCGAGATGGGGACCGCAGTGACATATCTAGTGGAGCGGGCTCCACGCGAGCGGCGTGCGTTCTTCGGATCCAGTTCATGGTTTAGTGTGGTGCTGGGCACCATGGTGGCGACGCTGACGGGGTTGATCATCAACGCCATCTTGACGGATGACCAGGTCTCCGCGTGGGGCTGGCGAATCCCATTCATTATCGGCGGCATTCTGGGGCTTTACGCGTTGTGGCTCCGGCGCGGGCTGCAAGAAACGGAAGCGTTCGAAGCGGGCCAAGAATCGGGTTCTGAGAACGAGGAGTCCACGGTTGGCGATTCGATCTTCAGTCACTGGCGCGGCCTGGCGACGATTTTCTTCGTCTCCGCGGGGGGATCTCTGTTCTTCTATACGTGGTCGATCTACATGCCAACGCATGTGCAAGTGGTGCATGGACAATCTGCGAACAGTGCGCTCGGTGCGAGTTTGCTCGCGGAGTTCCTCTTCCTGTTGGCTATCCCGATTATGGGCATCCTTGGCGACAAGGTTGGGCGACGCCCGATGGTGCTTATCTCTGGCGTGTTGTTCCTGGTGATTACCGTCCCGGTGTACAGGTTCCTCGACGGTACGTTTATCACCCAGTTCCTGGGGCAAACGATGGCCCTGCTCGCGTTGTCCTTGCTGTTCGGGGTGAACGGCGCGATCTGGACCGAGTCGCTTCCAACCCGATTCAGGGCGAAGGGGGTGGCAACAACCCTCTCGCTTGCTACTGCGATCTTCGGCGGCACCGCACCGTATCTCAACGCATGGCTCGGTGAGCAAGGAAGCCCCCAGGTGTTTCAGTACTACCTCGTGTTGATGGCGGTGGTGCTGGTTGCTACCGGTTTCTTTATGCGGGAAACAAAGGGCGTCGAACTTTAGGGTCGCGGAAACTCGCCCCCTACCTCGGGTGTCTCGTATGCGAGACACCCGACCGTATATCACCCTTTCGCCTGCTTGTGATGGCCGTTACTCTCATTAGCGTAAGTCGGTTGGACAACACGAAAGGACATTTCCATGGCGAAGAACTGGTCTGAAGGCGCGCGCGAGGTCCGTGCACCGCGAGGCACTGACATCACCGCGAAGTCTTGGCAGACTGAAGCCCCGCTGCGCATGTTGCAGAACAACCTCGACCCAGAGGTTGCGGAGCGCCCGGACGACCTCGTCGTCTATGGCGGCACCGGCCGCGCCGCGCGCAGCTGGGAGGCGTTCGACGCGATTGTGGAAACCCTGAAGGACCTCGAGTCCGACGAGACCCTGCTGGTGCAGTCCGGCAAGCCGGTCGGCGTGTGGAAGACCAACGAGTGGGCCCCGCGCGTGCTCATTGCCAATTCCAACCTGGTTGGAGACTGGGCGAACTGGGAGCACTTCCGCAAACTCGAGGACGAGGGCCTGATGATGTACGGCCAGATGACGGCCGGTTCCTGGATCTACATCGCGACCCAGGGCATCCTGCAGGGCACCTACGAGACGTTCGCGGCAGTGGCGAAGAAGCGTTTCGACGGCACCCTCGCTGGCACCCTCACGCTGACCGGCGGCTGCGGCGGCATGGGTGGGGCGCAGCCGCTGTCCGTCACCCTTAACGGCGGCGCCTGCCTCATCGTGGACGTCGACGAGGCCCGCCTAAAGCGCCGCCAGGGCAAGCGCTACCTCGACGAGGTCACGACTGACCTCGAGGAAGCCATCAAGCTGGTCACTGAGGCGAAGGAGGGGAAGCGCGCCCTGTCCGTCGGCCTGGTGGGCAACGCCGCCGAGATCTTCCCGGAGATGCTGCGCCGCCACCGCGCGGGCGAGCTGACCGTGGACATCGTCACGGACCAGACCTCCGCGCACGACCCGCTGTCCTACCTGCCCACTGAGATCCCGTTTGAGAACTGGGATGCTGAGGCGGACGAAGACCCGACCACCTTTACCAAGAAGGCTCGCGAGGCCATGGCCACGCAGGTCCAGGCCATGGTGGAGTTTCAGGACGAGGGCGCCGAGGTCTTTGACTACGGCAACTCCATCCGTGACGAGGCGCGCAAGGCCGGCTACACCCGCGCCTTCGAGTTCCCGGGCTTCGTCCCGGCGTACATCCGCCCGCTGTTCTGCGAGGGCCTCGGCCCGTTCCGCTGGGTTGCGCTCTCCGGCGACCCGGAGGACATCAAGGTCACCGACCAGGCCATCAAGGAGGCTTTCCCGGACAACGAGCACCTGCACCGCTGGCTGGACGCCGCCGAGGAATACGTCGAGTTCGAGGGCCTGCCGGCGCGCATCTGCTGGCTGGGCTACGGCGAGCGCGCCAAAGCCGGCGTGATCTTTAACAACCTGGTCAAGGAGGGCAAGGTCAAGGCGCCGATTGTCATCGGCCGCGACCACCTGGACTCCGGCTCCGTGGCTTCCCCGTACCGTGAGACCGAGTCCATGCTCGACGGCACCGACGCCGTCGCTGACTGGCCGCTGCTCAACGCCATGACCGCGGTCTCCGGCGGCGCGACCTGGGTGTCCATCCACCACGGCGGCGGCGTGGGCATGGGCCGCTCGATCCACACCGGCCAGGTCACCGTCGCCGACGGCACTGAGCTCGCCGAGGCGAAGCTCAAGGCCGTGCTTACTAACGACCCGGGCATGGGCGTGATCCGCCACGTGGACGCCGGCTACTCCCGCGCCGACGAGGTGGCCAAGGAGCGCGGTGTGCGCATCCCCATGGAGTTCCACGCACGCGACAAGTAGAAAGGAACCCATGAGCACCCTTATCACCGGAATTTCAGAGCTCCGCACCGTCTCCGAGCTCGGGACCATCAAAGACGCCGCATTGCTTATCGACGATGGCGTGGTCGCCTGGGTCGGCCCAGCCGCCGAAGCCCCAGCGGAGGCAAGCAACGCCGAAACCGTGGACGTGGGCAACCGCGCCGTCCTGCCCGGCTGGGTGGACTCGCACACCCACATGGTTTTCGACGGCAACCGCGCCGAGGAGTTCGAAGCCCGCATGGCCGGCGAGTCCTACGCCGCCGGCGGCATCGCAGTGACCATGGAGGCCACCCGCTCCGCCGGCGAGGAGCGCCTGGACCAGCTGGTCGCCGAGCGCGTTGCGGCCGCCCACGCGCTGGGCACCACCACCTTCGAGACCAAAACCGGCTACGGTCTCAACGTCGAGTCCGAGGCGGAGGCCGCGCGCGTGGCCTCGCGCCACGTCGACGAAGTCACCTTCCTCGGCGCCCACCTCGTGCCGCCGGGGGAGGAGGCCGACGAGTACCTCGAGCAGGTCGTCGGCCCGATGCTGGACGCGGTGAAGGACCACGTGCAGTGGATCGACGTCTTCTGCGAGCGCGGCGCGTTCGATGAGGCGCAGTCCCGCCGCGTCCTCGAGGCCGGTAAGGCCGCGGGCCTGGGCGTGCGCGTCCACGGCAACCAGCTCGGCGAGGGCCCCGGTGTGAAGCTTGCCGTGGAGCAGGGCGCCGCGAGCGTCGACCACGTCAACTACCTTTCCGACGAGGACATTCAGCTCCTCGCTGGCTCCGACACTGTCGCCACGCTGCTGCCCGCTTGCGACCTGTCTACGCGCGAGGAGCTCGCGCCGGGCCGAGCGCTTCTCGACGCCGGCGCCACCGTCGCCATCGCCTCCAACCTCAACCCGGGCACGTCCTTCACGTCCTCGATGAACTTCTGCGTGACCACCGCGGTCCTGCAGCAGCGCCTCACCCTGGACGAGGCCATCGAGGCAGCCACCACCGGCGGCGCGAAGGCGCTGCGGCGCCACAACGTCGGCGGAGGCAAGGACCCGCAGGGCCGCCCCGCGAAGGGCACGCTCGCGCCGGGCGCGGCAGCGGACCTGCACATCCTGGACGCCGACAACGCCATCAACCTGGCGTACCGGCCCGGCATGCCGATCACCTGGCAGACCTGGGTCGCCGGGAAGAAGGTGTACGGGTAGGGGCGGCTGCGTGGGCGTCGATAAGCATCTGCGAGGGCCACACTCCACGGTGCGAACCACCAAGTAGCTGCGGCAGACGCCCACGACGCCATCGTCGTCGATCACAACCTGGCCCTGGTTTCCCGTGCCGAATGCGTCATCGACCTCGGCCCAGGCGCCGGCTCTGCTGGTGGCAAGGTGGTGGCTGCGGGAACGGTGCGGGAGCTCGTCGACAAGCATGCGCACACCGGGTCCGAGACCGGGCGGTACCTCGCAATGCAGGAGTCCTAGCGCGCCGCCCGGAAATGGGGTATGCGCAGGCGATTTGCTTGCTCGCACGGGGTCTGTGTAATGTATCAACTCGTGCGAGCGACAGTGCAACACACTGAGGGAATCGCACAGACAACACAATAATGGCCCTGTGGCGCAGTTGGTTAGCGCGCCGCCCTGTCACGGCGGAGGTCGCGGGTTCAAGTCCCGTCAGGGTCGCTGAACTGCCTGAGCAGTTCTGGCTAGATAGCTCAGTCGGTAGAGCACACGCCTGAAAAGTGTGGGGTCGCCAGTTCGATCCTGGCTCTAGCCACACCCCAGCCCCTCCACAATGTGGAGGGGCTTCGTGCTTTCGGTAGGCTGGGCCACCGATTGAGCGAACACTCTCTGACGGACTTCTCAGAAGGAGCGATCATGCCCGAGACTTCACAAGCAAACGTGGAACTGTCCAAGAATGAGGACAAGAGTCAGTACGAGATCCACGTGGACGGCGAGCTCGCCGGTTTTGCCACCTACAAGGACAGCGGCTCTGCGCGCGAGTTGCCGCACACCGTCGTGGACCCGAAGTTTCGCGGCGAGGGCCTGTCCAAGCCGCTGATCAAGTTCGCGCTTGATGATGCCCGCGGGGACAACCTCAGCGTTGTCCCGTCCTGCCCGGCGGTCGCCCGCTACATCGTGCAGCACCCGGAGTACAAGGACCTGGTGGAGTAAGCGCCCTAGATAACGTACTGACCGTTGTCGAAGTAGCTGTCCGGGTCCACCAGGCGCCGCAGCTCCGTATCCTTGCGCTCGCGCGCCTTCGCTGGGATGCCCACGGCAATGGAGTTCTCGGGGATGTCTTTGGTCACCACGGCGTTCGCGCCGACGGCCGAGTTCGCCCCGATCGTGACAGGACCGAGCACCTTCGCGCCCGCGCCAATGGTGACGTTGTCTCCAATCGTCGGGTGCCGCTTGGTCTGCGTCAGCACCTGCCCGCCGAGGGTGACGCCGTGGTAAAGCATGACGCCGTCGCCGATCTCGGCGGTCTCGCCGATGACAATGCCCATCCCGTGATCGATGAAGAATCGGCGGCCAATGGTCGCGCCCGGGTGAATCTCAATCCCGGTAAAAAAGCGGTTGGCCTGCGCGAGGATGCGCGCCGCGCCCTTCCATTCCCGCTCCCACATCCAGTGGCAGATGCGGTGGACCCAGATCGCGTGCAGCCCGGAATACACCACCGCGTTTTCCAGATCGCCGCGCGCTGCGGGGTCGTGCTCCCTGGCGTTGGCCAGGTCTTCTCTCATGCGGGAAATTACGCTCAGCATGACGGGTAGTCTACCTACTCTTTTCGGACAACCGCGCAAATAAAAAGCACCACGGGGTGGTGCTTTTCGACGCCGCGCAGTCCGCGGCCAACGCCTCCGCTAGTCGCGGATGTCCTCGAAGAGGATGGTGGAGACGTAGCGCTCGCCGAAGTCCGGGATGATGACCACGATGGTCTTGCCCTCGTTCTCCGGGCGCTCGGCCAGCTCGAGTGCGGCCTTCACGTTCGCGCCGGCGGAGATGCCGGCGAGGACGGCGTCCTCGCGAGCCAGCTCGCGGGAGGTGGACACGGCGTCCTCGTTGGAGACGGTGATGATCTCATCGATCTGGTTACGGTCAAAGGTGCCCGGGATGAAGTTGGCGCCCAGGCCCTGGATCTTGTGCGGGCCGGCCTCGCCGGTGGACAGCAGCGGGGACGCAGCGGGCTCGACGGCCACGTTCTTCACGTCCGGCTTCTGCTCCTTGAGGTACTTGCCGGCGCCGGAGATGGTGCCGCCGGTGCCCACACCCGCGACGAGGATGTCGACCTCGCCGTCGGTGTCGTTCCAGATCTCCGGGCCGGTGGTGGCGTAGTGGATGGCCGGGTTGGCCTCGTTCTCAAACTGGCGAGCCAGGATCGCGCCTTCATCATTAGCCACGATCTCGTCGGCCTTCTCCACGGCGCCCTTCATGCCGGCCGCGCCCGGGGTGAGGACGATCTCTGCGCCGAACGCGCGCAGGACCACGCGGCGTTCAATGGACATGGTCTCCGGCATGGTCAGGATGACTTTGTAACCCTTGGCCGCGCCAGCCAGTGCGAGGGCGATACCGGTGTTGCCGGAGGTTGCCTCGACGATGGTGCCGCCCGGCTTCAGGTCGCCTGACTTCTCAGCGGCCTCAATGATGGCCTTACCAATTCGGTCCTTCACCGAGTTTGCCGGGTTGTAGAACTCCAGCTTGGCCAGCACGCGGGCCTTGGAATCCTTGGACACACCGTGCAGTTCAACCAGCGGGGTGTTGCCGATGAGCTCGAGGACGTTGTTGGCGATCTTTGCCATGGTGATCAGCTCCTTGCTGTTCATATCCAAATCCGTTGTGCGGCCAACTATACACGGATAAAACAGACTATGTAGTCTCACAGCAGTAGACCGAATGGTCTATTTGGTGTGGGGGGCGCGGGGGCGTCGATAAGCGAAGGCCCGCCGCCCCCAAAAAACCACACCCGCGCGTGTGAATACAGCGGGAGGGGTGAACTTTGGCTACCCCCAAAGTCGCGTTATGATGGTTGGGATTCAACGTCAAGTTCAACTCGCGGGTGGCCCCGTGGGGACACTCAGATGGGTGGAAGGCTCAACAGCAATGACCATGGACGCACAGCGGATCAAGGACGATGACGACGCGATTCGGGCAGCCCTGACGGCGCTGAAGACGGCGACCGGCATCCCCGTTGCCATGTACGGCACGCTGCTGCCGGACAACAGGCTGCAGATCACCCAGTGGATCGGGCTGCGCACTCCCGCGCTGCAGGACCTCGTGCTGGACAGCGGCTCCGGCGTCGGCGGTCGCGTGGTGAGTACGCGGCGCGCAGTTGGCGTCTCGGACTACACGCGTGCGGCGGTCATTTCGCACGAGTACGATAAGCAGATTCAGGACGAGGGGCTGCACTCCGTTGTCGCTGTCCCGGTCATCGTGCTGCGCGATATTCGCGGTGTCCTCTATGTTGGCGTCCACTCGCCGGTGCGGTTGGGGGAGAAGGTGATCGAGGAGGTCGCGATGACGGCGCGCACCCTCGAACAGGAGCTGGCCGTGAACGCCGCGCTCCGCAATGCCGACGGTGGCAAGGGAACGGCCAAGGTGGGGCGCGTGATAAACGGCGCGGAGTGGGAGCAGATCCGCTCCACGCACTCCAAGCTGCGCATGCTGGCCAACCGGGTCGACGACGACGCGCTCCGCAAGGAGCTCGAGCAGCTGTGTGACCAAATGGTCTCGCCCGTCCGCGTCAAGCAGTCGACCAAGCTCTCGGCCCGCGAGCTGGACGTACTGTCCTGCGTCGCGCTCGGTCACACCAACGTCGAGGCGGCCGAAGAAATGGGCATCGGCGCCGAAACCGTCAAGTCCTACCTGCGCAGCGTGATGCGCAAACTCGGCGCGCACACCCGCTACGAGGCGGTCAACGCCGCGCGCCGCATCGGTGCCTTGCCGTAACGCTTTTTGCCTATCGACGCCACGCCGCACCCCGAGTTGAGTACAGTAGGCCCCGTGAAAGAGCGATTTCTTGTAACAGGCGGTAACCGACTCGAAGGCGTGGTCAAGGTCGACGGCGCGAAAAACAGTGTGCTGAAGCTGATGGCCGCGGCACTCCTGGCGGAGGGCACGACAACGCTGCACAACTGCCCCGAAATCCTCGACGTTCCGCTCATGCGCGACGTGCTCATCGGGCTCGGCTGTGACGTCGACATCGACGGCTCGACCGTCCGCATTACTACCCCGGCCACCGTCTCTCCCCGCGCCGACTTCGATGCGGTACGCCAGTTCCGCGCCTCCGTCGCCGTGCTCGGGCCGTTGGTGGCGCGCTGCCATGAGGCATACGTGGCGCTGCCGGGCGGCGACGCGATCGGTTCGCGACCGCTGGATATGCACCAATCCGGCCTGGAGAAGCTGGGGGCTACGACGCACATCGAGCACGGCGCCGTCGTTGCGCGCGCCGAGAAGCTCACGGGCGCGAAGATCAGTCTGGACTTCCCGTCTGTCGGCGCGACCGAGAACATCCTCACCGCGTCCGTCCTCGCGGAGGGGCAAACGGTGCTGGACAATGCCGCGCGCGAGCCCGAGGTTGTCGACCTCTGCGACATGCTGAACTCCATGGGCGCGAAGATCAGCGGCGCTGGCACCTCCACCATCACCATTGACGGTGTGGACGAGCTGCGACCCACCGAGCACTCCGTGGTGGGCGACCGCATCGTGGCGGGTACTTGGGCATACGCGGCCGCGATCACCCGCGGCGACATCACTGTGACCGATATTGCCCCGCGCCACCTGCACCTTGCGCTGTCCAAGCTCAAGCTCGCGGGTGCCAACGTGGAAACCTACGAAAACGGCTTCCGCGTCCGCATGGACCAGCGCCCCAAGGCGGTGGACTACCAGACGTTGCCGTTCCCCGGGTTCCCGACGGATCTGCAACCCATGGCCATCGCAATCAGCGCGGTCGCCGAGGGCGTCACCGTGATCACGGAGAATGTGTTCGAGGCCCGCTTCCGCTTTGTCGACGAGATGCTTCGCCTGGGTGCCGACGCCAATGTCGACGGCCACCACGTGGTGATCAGGGGAGTGGAAAACCTCTCATCCACTGACGTGTGGTCCAGCGATATTCGCGCCGGCGCCGGACTCGTGCTCGCTGGCCTGGTCGCCGATGGGCAGACAACCGTGCACGATGTCCACCACATTGACCGCGGATATCCCAAGTTTGTCGAGCAGATCAACGAGCTCGGTGGCAAGATCGAGCGTTCGCTTGCGTAAGCGCGATTAAGTGACACCTTTAACGCGCGATTTAGGCCCCATACGCTGGGGATTTGTGTTGGTGTTTGGGTGTGTGTAACTTTATGTGAGTCAGCGAGACCGACAACGCCCCGCCAGACAGACTCCGCAAGGGGGTTGAGCTGGTGAGATGGCGGTCAGGAAAACGATCGCTGGCCGACATAAGAAAATATGGACTTCGGTCCGGCTTAAGTCAAGGATTTGACTTTCGGATCGTGGTTTATGTAGTGTCGACAAAGTCGCTTTTTACAGCTACTGGGTGATTCGCCTGGTGGTGGGTAAATGTGCGTGTGTTGTTTGAGAACTCGATAGTGTGCCAATGTACTTTTGTTTGTGGATTGGTTGCGTGCCTGTGTTGTGCTGGCTGCACGTTTTGTGTGGTTGGTGTGTGCCGGTGGCGCTGCTTGTGAACCTCTAGTTGCAGGTGGTGTTTGCTGGTTATGGTGCGTGATTTGATTCGCGTTTTGTAACTATTTTTTTGTTGTGTCGGCCTGTTTTTGCCCCGTCGGGTTGGGTCGGCACGTGAAGGTAATTTGAGGATTTGCCAGTCCTGCACTGCATTTGGTTGTGGTGTGGGTTGGTTTGTTTTTGGTTAGGTTTGGGCTTTTCACGGCCTTTGTTTCTTGCTGAAACTTTTTGTGGAGAGTTTGATCCTGGCTCAGGATGAACGCTGGCGGCGTGCTTAACACATGCAAGTCGAACGGAAAGGCCCTGCTTGCAGGGTACTCGAGTGGCGAACGGGTGAGTAACACGTGGGTGA
>NZ_RDRE01000049.1 GCF_003693265.1 Corynebacterium gottingense | reverse complement strand
TCTCCCGCCTCCCGGTCCGCTACACCTTTAACAACCGCTACTTCAACGACACCTACGAGGGCCTGCCGGTCGACGGCTACGCCGCCTGGTTGGAGAAGATGGCGGAGCATGAGCTTATCGACGTCCACCTGTCCACCGACTACTTCGACGTCCGCGATGAGCTGCGCGCCGAATCCCCCGACGCCCCCGTGGTCTACACCGGGCCCGTGGACCAGTACTTCGACTACGCCGAGGGCCACCTGGGCTGGCGCACCCTGGACTTCGAGCGCGAGGTGCTGGAGACCGGTGACTTCCAGGGCACACCGGTGATGAACTACAACGACGCGGACGTGCCGTACACCCGCATCCACGAGTTCCGCCACTTCCACCCGGAGCGGCAGGAGGCATACCCTGCCGACAAGACGGTGATTGTGAAGGAGTTCTCCCGCTTCGCCGAGGACGGCGACGAGGTGTACTACCCGATCAACACGCCCGAGGACCGCGACAAGCTGAAGAAGTACCGCGAGCTTGCTGCCGAGGAGTCCCGCGAGAACAAGGTGCTCTTCGGCGGGCGCCTGGGCACCTACCAGTACTTGGACATGCACATGGCCATCGGCGCGGCGCTGTCCCTGTTTGATAACCACCTGCGCCCGCACTTCGAGGACGGCGAGGCGTTGAACCAGGCGCGCGGGCACTAATCCTGCATGGGTGTCCTGTGAGCAGAGACAGCGAGTGGCTCCCCGGCGGGGCCTAGAGGCCTTCCTCGGCCTTCCGGTAGCACCAGTTGTGCTGGTGCTCATCGGCTCGATCGGCATCCAGGCTGCGGCGGTGCTGGTGACAGACATGCTGTCGACGGTTGGCGCGCCGGGGTCTCGGGCCTGCGCATGACCGCAGCTGCCGTGATCATGGTGGCACTGTTTAGACCCCGCTTGACCGGCATGACCCGCGTTCGGGCGATCAACATCGTGGTCTACGGCGTAGCCATGGGCATGATGAGCATGATGATCTACCAAGCCATCGCGAGGCTTCCGCAGGGCGTGGCCGTGACCATCGACTTCCTCGGCCCCTGCGTCGTGTCCTTTCTTGGCCTGAAGATGTGGCGCTCCCGACTGTGGGCCATCGCTGCGTTCGTGGGTGTTGCCCTCATCGCGCAGCCCTCCAACGACCTCGACGTTATTGGTATTGGTTACGCCGCAGTCGGTGCGGTGTTCATTGGTGCCTACACCCTCTTCGCTGCCCGTATGGGCAGTACTGAGGGTGGCGGAATGCCGGACCTCGCGCTGTCGGTGGTCGTCGCGGCGCTCGTGCTCGCGCCCTTCTCCGTATCCGCAGCGCCACACGTGCATGGCTCGATGTGGGGCACGATTGTGATCTCCGGGTGTGCGGTTGTAGTGGTATGAGCTGGGGTTAATGCGTACGCGCATAGCCTTTTACTACGACTACGGCTATTTCCCGCTCGAGGAGTACGCCCGCATCGTGGCGGATTTACCCAATCATGATGTGGCTTACGCTAATGGCCTGGTGCGGGCGTTTGTTGCGTACTGCGCTCGTGAATCAGCCAAACAATGAAGCGAACCGCGCACACCATCCAGTGCAGTGCCAAAACAACAAGCAGCATCTGACTGACGCCGTTTAGCCAGACAGCACCAGTAGTTTGGGACAAGAAGTGCGTTCCGAGGCTCAGCGTGCCAACGGGAAATGTTGACCCCCACCAACCTGGCGTGTAGGCCGCCCACCGGCTCACGGTGCGTGAGAAGTGCCGGGCCGCATACATCATCGGGCCGATTCCAAGAATGAACATCGTAGCCCCATATGCGGCACCGACTTGTTCGCTGAACAGCAGCTGTGCTGCTGCCGTTGATTGCCCGACAATACCCAGCGGAATCCATGCCGTTCCACCCATCGTCGGCGGGATGGAGAGATGTCTTCGCGCAGCGGCTACATAACACCGCGCAAAGATGGGCAGAGCGGTGACAAGCGCGAGAATGAACGAGGCAGTTCCAGCTGCGTGGAACAGACCCGCGGCGAACGTGCTGTGAGCCTCAACGTAGCTGGCGAGCTGAGCTGCGCTTGTGGCCGCCACCATAGGCGACACAAGGGCCAGGCCCCACTGGAAGGTGGGGGCGCCTGAAAACTTCTGTAGTTGTTTTATGCACACCACCCAGCTAAGCGGCGCCCCGATCCACCACGAAGCGAGTTGCCAATGCACTGCTCCGCTGATCCCGGTTGCGGCAGAACCCAGCGCCAGAATTCCCATGGACGTCATTCCCCACTGCGACATCGACTGCGAGCTAAACCCAGGTTCACGATAGTGCCACCACCCCGCCACCAGAGTGCACAGTATCCCGACACCGAGTACCAAGAGCAGCGGCGAAACGATCGGCACTCCATGCATATTGCTTAACGTGGCAAGAATTGAGGTGCCCATCAGTGACCCAGCCCACGCAGGACCCGGTGAAGGCAGATTCGAACTTGGCTGTGTCTGGGGACGCGTACTTGTCATGCACCTCACGCTAACGCTGCAGGATGTGAAACCAAGATGACGAGAGTGCATGTGCGGGTTACCATGCTCACATGTACCCAAAACTACCTGCGATAACAGATCTTGAGGCGCTCCTCGCTGTATCGCGCGCGGGATCCATCTCCCGCGCCGCTAGGGACATGGGAATGAACCAGCAGACACTGTCAACTAGGGTCTCTCGCGCTGAGCAGGTGCTTGGAGTCACCGTTTTCGAGCGCTCCCCATATGGGATCAAGGCCACCGAGAGTGGCGAGGTGGTACTCGAGGCGGTACCTGCACTGCTGACAGCGTGCGCTGATTTTGCTCACAATGTTGAGCAGGCACGCGCTGACAACCTCGCACGACACCTGACTGTGGCCGTGTCCAACACAGTGGCGGAGATCCACTACCCGGTATGGGCAGCCGCGTTTCGTGATGCGCATCCCAAGGTCAAACTCACTATGGCCCATGGGAATTCCCAAGACGTTCGCGAACTCGTTGCTACCGGTATCGCTGGGCTTGGGATCGTAGAGGGTGGTACGCCCCGACATGATCTCATCGAGACGGTGCTGTGCTCAGACGAACTAGTGCTTGCGGTCCCCGCGCATCACCTGTGGGCCAACAGAGAGTCGGTGAGCAGAGAAGAATTGCGCGCAACCCCACTCATAGTTCGAGAACCGGGGTCAGGAACGCGCCGGGTGATCGAAGAGGAGTTGGGAGAACTCGCCGACCCAGCCGGCGAGTTCGGCTCTTTGTCTGCGCAACGCGCGGGGATGATCGCCCTCGGAGCACCCGCGATCATTCCCCGGAGCGCCGTGCTGGATCAGGTTGCTTTGGGGGCGGCGGCGATCGTAGCCACAGAAGTCGCGTTCGAGCGCAGCATCTCCGCAGTTGTCCGCCGCGGTGCGACGGTGCCCAAAGACGCGACAGCGTTTACCCGGCTTGCCAAATCTTTCGGAGCGTTCAGTTAAATCTTGGGGACGTCGTCGCCGTCATCGAACTCAAATCGGTTTGGCTGGAGCAGGTCCTCGCGGTTCACGACCTCCACGATCACCTCGGCAACAAGCTCGCGGGAGGTGGTGGATTCGGGGTTGCGGGGGGGCGTCGAGAAGTGAAATGCCCTTGGAAGGCTCATCGGTGAGGCGGGTGAGACCGAGAATGGTGACCGGCAGCTCGGAGGCGTAAAGGCGCTGGTCAACCGCCTACTTGGACTCGACGTAGGCGTGCCACGAGCCCGCCCCGGTGCACAGGTTCAGCAACTAACGATTTTTCCCGATGAGGAAGTAGCCGACCCAACCCAGCGTGTTCACCGCGCCGATGATCGGGGTCCAAAGCCACTTTGGACCCCGAATCTGCTTCGAGTTGGTGCGGGCTAGGTCCCGCAGGCTTTATCGGCGCGGTGGTTCCCTACGTGCTGGACACGGTCGCCGCCGGCATTGTTTCGGCGGCGGTTGTCGGCACGCTTTTCGCGCTGGATCCAGTCATCGGGGCGATCCTGGGCTGGGCCTTCTCCGGTGACCAGATCACGTGGTCCATGGCGGTGGGCATCGCGTTGATTGCTGCGGCCGGCGCGATCACGTGGCGCGGGGCCCAGGAGTCTCGCGCGGCGTGAGTTGTCAGGGTAATGCGGTGAGTAATGCACAACTCTGAACAACTCAGAACAACTCAGAACAATTCTTGATAGCTGTTTTGAACTGGGGAGATGGCGTAATTTTGGGGATATTGTGAGGCGAAGTTGTTTCAGAGTTGTTTGGAGTTGTTTTAAACAACTCTCCGACTCCGGCCCGTTGCGCTACCCAGCGACCGGCACAAACGTCGAGACGAGGTACCGATTGATGTCGGAGCGGCTGATGATGCCGACGACGGCGCCATCGTCGCTAACGATGGGTGCCTTCTTCAGGTGCTTGTCTGTCATTGACCGGGACGTAGAATCCCCGGTAGTAGCGCCCTTGGCTAAAGATTCACGTTCATTGCGGGGTTTAAACCGCATTGCCTCCTGGCGGATCTTTTCGTACCGGTGCCCTTTGCGGATGCTCGTGAGTTCTTCGAGGAATCGTTTTCTCGGCACGTCCAAGGAGACTGTTCTAGACGTTGAATCGAGCGCCTCCTTGGCAGTAGCTTCTAACTGCCTGTCGAATAATCGTAACGCCACGCGGATAGCTTCGATCTGTCGGACGACAACGAGATTCTCACGGGTGGTATTCGGGCCGGGCGTAGCATTAATGACTCTGTCGTTCATTGACATATCGCGTGATCTTTCCTGCAACTCGAACTGTTTTTGCGGGTACCAGACCTACCGCCCCGCAGTCTTCCTTTAGGTAAGGCAATCCTATATAGTCTGCAGGGTGAGTTTTAGGCCTTTCCTTGCAACCGTCCTCCGTAGTGAACGTGTCGCGCCGAATTTCCAACGAGTGACGTTCACCGGGGTCGATGC
>NZ_RDRE01000048.1 GCF_003693265.1 Corynebacterium gottingense | reverse complement strand
AATAATGAGCGTTCCTACTGCGGATATTGGCTTACCGAAGCGTTTGCTCAACGCGTGAATTCCACGAACAAATTCGAGATCCGGGTTCGCCCCCGCGAAGATCACGCTCACCGCAGTCTCGGTCGTGGCCACTTCGGGGGCCTCACGGCCCGAACCGATCATTGCCGCCCACATGCGATCAAAACCTCGGGAGCTTTCCTCCGCCAGTCCAAGCGCGCGCATCGCGGCCATCAAGCGGTTATTCCGTGGCTCGGACGTCACCGTCAACAGGCGATCCACGGACACGCCAGGTGGCAAGGGCCCTGGAGATGTCACTTTGAGAAGACGCTTCGACTGCTCCACGACGATTGGTTTGGAGATGCGCCAATCCCGGTGAATGAGCGCATTGGAGATCGCCTCGTCGATAGCCTGGCCCGGGATAGCAGGGATCGCGATCTCCTGACCGTCGTCGAATTGCACCCTCGCGATCTCCTGCTGCACGTGAGCGTCAATAAGATCACGCAGACGAGGCAGCGCGAGGATCACCGGTGCGGAAATGTCCGTCGCCTTAGGGTCTTCTCCAGGAAAGTCACGCCAAAGGTGACGCACGGTCACGTGCGTAGGCTCCGGTTGTGCGAGCAGAATCTCGGCGGCTCGCTTGAGGCGCCCGTCCTGACGAAGTAGTCCGAGCTCGCGGAGCAATCCCGTGCGCGTGTTCGCCATCGTCGACTCTTCTTCGCCTCTGCTCCGTCTATACAGAACGAGTTGGCGATGCGCTTCCTCCACAACGTCGAGCCTCAGGTCTTCTGGCACAATATTCGTCTCGCCATTGGAGTAGTCGGGGTTGCGACGAAGCGCGTCAATCGCGCGACGGGTCTCTTCCGGGATCGGCTTGCACGAGAATTTGCCACCATCGGTCTCCCGCCGTTTTGCCGCGCCGTCTTTGCGGGTGTAAAGCGCCCTCGCCTCCGGAATGCTCACAGCCAGTAACTGCGTCCCACGGAACAGAAAACCCGTTGCCGAGACATTCATATTTGGCTTAGAGGCGTTGAAGATTTTCTGCTCAATGTCCGCTTCACGCAGATCAGTACCAGTAAACGCCTTCGGACCGGTGATTTTGTCGTGCACCCCGACGACGATGATGCCGCTGCCCACCTCGCTGTTAGCCATGCATATCGCTTCGTCGACAAGCTTCTCAATGAGCTTTGGACGCGCACGCTCAGCACCCTCGCGGTGCGAGGGGTCCTCCTTAAATTCGAGCGTCATTGACTCCTGCGAATCCGCAGTCGCGCCGTCCCAAATTGCCTCCAGGGCACCTTGAATGTACGCAGGGAGGCGGCTCAGACCGTCCGGTAAAGTCATAGCGCACAGTGTACATTTCCCCAGGGAATTCTTTTTGGCGTGATTTTCTGAGCAGAAAAGATATCGGAAAGAGATCGGACGGGTTCCGAGGGGCGATTTCTAACGTTTGCGCTGGTAGACGAATTGTTCCGATATCTTTTTATATCTTTTTAATTGTTTTGTGCGTCTTTGGCTGCTTCCGCCCACGCCACGCTCTCGTCGAGACGCGAGAGATCAACGCGATCGGTGTCCTTCTTATACATCTCAATCATCGAGCGCTCATTTTCCGACTTTCGCGGCTTCAACTTGAGCGCGCCAATGATCCCGCGCATCACGCCCAGGTGCGCAGTGGTGAGCTCCGAGTAATTCAGTCGGCCCGGGAGGTAGAAACGCTGTACCTGGTCCGCCCGGTCGCCGAGCAGCTCCGCCGTGGGGTCTGTCTCTTTGACTACATGGTCTAGCGTCATGCCGACCGTGACCACACAGATGGGACGTGCCTGGATCGTTGTTTCCGGGAGCGACTTTACGAACTTGGCCGCCGCGTTCATCGGGCCGTGCGCCGGCGCGAGCGCAATGATCGGGCCTTCCGCGGCATCATCGGGCACTTCGGCAGGATCTGGAATCTCCTGCGCGGTCGTACTGAGACGACGCGCGAGCTCCTCGGCGTACTGCTTCGTGGAACCATAGACGGAGGAGAAGTAGATGTGCATTTTTACTTTCATTATTTCGATTCGGATTGTTCTAGTAGACCCTGAATGCGCATGCACCGAGGACACGCGGCAAGTTTCTTGTGATCTTGACGCGGCACGAACACCGTTCCGCAGAGCGCAAAAACTGGACTACCTTGGACGATGGCGTCGGACACGGTGCGAACGTGCTACTGCGTTATTTGTTCTGCAACGAGATGGTGCATGCTACCCCGTTTCCACTTCTCATCTACTTCTCCCCTACACTGGTCAATTTAACCATGGAAAACGCCAGAAGGAAGTCCTCATACTGACGCTCTTCTGGAGGCAGCGCTCGAGCACGTGAAAGCTGGGGTTGCCGATTGGCACGGGCAGGTTTGCGAAGTAATCGGGAATCAGGAGGTCATTTGGTCGTGGACCGGTCGGGTTCCGCTGCAGATGCTGCTATCACCCAATTTTGGGTTCTGGTACCCCCGCCGCTCGGAGCAGCACTCGGTGCTTGGTGGGCAAATAACATGGTAAATGTTACGGTCTGGGCAACGGCGGCAACAGCACAAGATAAATGTCTTGCACTTACGGTCGGTGCCACAGGATCAGTTACCCCTCCGTCAGTAGGTGTAACCCCTGAGCACTATACAGAGGGTTGTGCGTAAAGAAGACGCTTCAACAGGAAGTTTTGCAGGAATGACCAGTAGAGAGAAAATCCTCAACCTTATATGGCTCCTGGCACTGTCAATACCTGCTCTAGGTTTGTCTTATTCATGCATAGTTCACGCAGAATCAAGCGTTGGCTATGCACTCGGCATCCTCACCGATGCACTGGTTTTTGGAGCATTGATTTACTTTGTTCCAAAATACAATCGGAGAACTCCGAAAAAATTCATGAACAACTCTTTTCCGATATTGTTCGTAGCCTACATGCCCAGCGTTATTGGGTACTTTAACGATGGCGTCTCTATTGCATCCTTAATTTACCCAATCATCCTTTATTTTGTTCTTGCTTCTAGCGAACGTCTGCACAAGTGGGCCCAAGAGTCTGGAGGCTGAGAAGATTCGTCTTGCTCTAAAAAGTGTGAAGTGAGTGACAGCGGGGCGTCGATAAGCGATTGGTCCTGCGGTAGCGTGGGCTGCATGACTGATGCACTCGCGCCCAAGCCCGAAGACCTCTCTATTGACGCGCCGCCGGCGGTGCGCGCGCAGCTGACGCACCGCACGATTCGCGAGTTCACCGACCAGCCCGTCAGCGACGAGACGCTGGAGACGCTGTACCGCGTGGCCATGCGCACGGCGAGCTCGCGCGGGATGCAGCACGCCAGCGTGATCCGGGTGACGGATCCGGCGCTGCGGGAGCGGCTGGCGGAGATCGGTAATCAGGAGTACGTCAAGCGGGCGCCGGTGTATCTGCTGTTCATCGTGGATTCCGCGCGAAACGCCGCCATCTTGCGCGAACAGGGCTACGACCCGACCGGCGCGGGCAAGACGAAGGTGTTCGTGGAGGGGTTCACCGACGCGTGCCTCATGGCGCAAAACGTGGTCAACGCCGCCGAATCGCTCGGGCTCGGCGCGAACTACCTGGGCAATATCCACAACGACACGGCCGCGGTGATCGAGACGCTGAAGCTGCCGCGTTACACGTTCCCAGTCGTCGGACTCACGCTCGGCTGGCCGGGGCAGAATCCGCAGCTCAAGCCGCGCATGGCGCCGGAATTCCGCGTCATGGAAAACGGCTACCAGCACCGCACCAACTGGTCCGAGGCACTCGCCGACTACGACCAGGAGATGACCACATACTACGACCTCCGCAACGCAAACCAGCGCGTGGACAGCTACATCAACCAGGTGGTCAAGCAACTGACGCCCAAGCGCGAGCTTCTCGACGAATCGCTGCAGGCCGCCCGCTGGCAAGGGTTCATCATCTAATGCGCCTGTACACACTTGGATTTTCCCACAAGAGCGCGGAGGAGTTCTTTGACATCCTCCGCGAGTCCGGCGCGCGGCGCGTGGTGGACATCCGCCGCTCCAACACGAACCAGCTCGCCGGCTTTACTAAGAAGGACGACCTGCGCTACTTCCTCAAGGTCATCCTGGACATGCCATACACGCAGGAGGTGTCGCTCGCGCCCAGCGCCGACCTCATGCACGCCTACCGTCACGACGAAATCGCATTCGACGACTTCGCGCGCAAGCTCCGGGCGGAGTACGACGACGGCGAGGTCTCGTCGCTCGATCGCTCGCTTTTCAGCGACGCCGTACTCCTCTGCTCCGAGGCTGACCCCAGCACCTGCCACCGGCTCGTCGCCGCCGAGTACCTCGCGGAGGCGTGGGACGACGTGGAGGTCGTGCACCTGTAACTTAGTGGCGTTTGGCTCAGTGGCGTTCTCCGGTGAGCATGCTGAGCAGGAGCACGTTGCCCTCCTCCGGGGCGTCACCCGGGCAGTACACCGCGTGCGGCACGTAGGCGCGCAGGTGAACGACCTCGCCCGGCTGCAGCGGGAAGCGGTCGCCGCCGCACTCGAACTCAAGCGATCCGCTGACGCACTGCACCGTGATCGGGTGCGCCGCCTTGTGGTCCGGAAGCGCCTGCCCAGGACAGAAGTTGAACACGATGAGGTTCGCGCCGTCGCCCTGCAACATGCGCTTGACCGCGGGACGCGCGCCGCCCGGCTTCGGTTCCACGGCGTTCACGGTATCGATGCGCGTTGCGCGGTCGGCGTCGTCGGTGGAGTCGGCGTCGCCGAACACTTCCGGGCGGTTGACGGGGAGATCCTGGTTCATCGCTGCTCCTGGGGTGGTTTCTGGGGGTTGTTTGGGGTTGTTCTGGTTGTTGTGGGCAATTTTACCGGGTTGGGGCGTGGAATATCGGGGGCGTGTGGATGGGGGCTGGTTGTGGAGTTGGCGGTGGCCGGCTCCAAATGGAGCTAGCTCCGTTTGGATCAGCGGCCGAGCGGCGACCTGGGGTTTTGCAGGTGCGTTGTCGCCAAATGGAGCTAGCGGCGTTTGGGCGGCGGCCCCGGCTGCCGGCGAAACGTCACACCCAGCCGTTGTCCTCAGCAAGTCGGGCCGCCTCGAAACGGTTTCCGGCACCCGTCTTGGCAATGATGCTGGACACGTGGTTGCGCACCGTGCCGGAGGAAAGGTGCAGCGTGGCGGCGACGTCGGAGGCGCCGAGGCCCCGGAGCAGGA
>NZ_RDRE01000047.1 GCF_003693265.1 Corynebacterium gottingense | reverse complement strand
GCCTATCGACGCCACGTCGACCCCCGCCCCGCCCTCATCCTCCTCGCGGGCAACGTGGTGTACACGCTCGTCGCCTCGGACGTGAGCGTGTGGGGGCACGCCGGCGGGCTGGTTGCGGGGGCGCTGATGGCGTGGCCGCTGACGTCGCCAAGCGTGCGCACGCGGTGGGTGGCGGCGTGGGTCGCGCTGGCGGTGTGCACAGTGAGCACAGTGAGCGCGGGGTACGCGGGGTACGCGGGGTAGCTGGCGTGGGGATTGTGGAGAAGTGCGGCGTGTTGTCCACCGGTTATCCCCATGGGGAGTTTTCCACAGATCTATTCACATTGTGGATAGTTACGGGCGTGTAATTCCTCGAACTGGGGGCGGGGTGGCGTCGATTGGCGAGGGCAAAGAGCGTTCGAACAGCCACTTTGTTCGGGTTGTGGAAGTAGTGCACAGGTTTATCCACAGGCTGTGGAATGTGGGGTATGCACAGACGGATCCACAGCCTGTGGATAACTTCGCCGTTGTGGGCGCAGCAAGAAGCCCGGGCCTCCGTGGTGGAGAGCCCGGGCGGGAGAAGAAATTTCGAAGCGGAACCGCTTAAGCGGTCAGCTTAGAAGGTGCCGTCCAGCTTGCGGCCGAAGTCGGACACGGTTGCCTCGCGGGAGTCGACGTCCTGGTCGTTGTCGTCGGACTCGTCGCCATCGAGACGGCCGGTCTGGGTCGCGGTGATGTAGTTGTGGATGCGGCCCTCGGAGGTGTTGCCGTCGCCGAAGTTGAAGGAAGCAACTGCAACCTCCTCGCCGGACTTGATCGGGTTAGCCAGGGTGACCTCGAAGGTGCGGACGCCCTTCTTGCGGTCGAAGCCCAGGTCGCGGACGTGAGCGCCCTTGTGGCTGTTGGCGGTGATCAGGCGGTCGACGCCCTCCGGGCCCTCAGCGGTCTTGACGTCAACGCGGAAGGTGACAGCCGGGAACTCGCCGTAGTAGCGGTCCTTGCCAACGTTCTTGATGCGCAGCGCAGCGGTGCCAGCGAAGCCGGAGGACTTCCAGGAGGAGGAGGTGAAGTACGGCTCGAGGTCCAGGTCCTGCTGCTCGCGGTCAGCAGCGTCCTCGGCGGTCTCGCCCTCGGTCTCGGTCTCCTCGATGGTCTCCTCGACCTCGGTGTTCTCCTTGTCAGCAACCTCGGTAGCCTCGTCGTCCTCGACGACCTCGGTGCCCTCGTCGGTGATGTCCTTGTTGGTGACGTCAGCGGCCTCGTCGTCGTTGACCTTGGTCACGTCCTCGAGGTCCTCGCCCTCGCGGAGCTTGTTGACCTCGTCCTCGAAGTTCGGGTTTGCATCGTCGACAGGCTTGGTGACCTGTGCGCCCTTGTTCGGAGCCCAGGAAGCAGCCGGGGTGTCGTAGTTCTTGACGCGGACCTCGTTCTTGACCGGCATGTTTGCGATCCACGCGGTCGGGGTCGCCCAGGTGCCGTTCGGGCGGCAGCGCTGCTGGGTACCGGTCATGGTGACGGTGCGGAAGCCGTAGGTAGCCTCGCCGGTGTTGCCGGCCGGAACCTCGTACGGGCCGATCTTCTGGCCGACGGACCAGGACAGGGAGCCGGAGACGTCCCAGCCGAGGGACTTGGCCAGGGTGTAGCCGATGGTGCCCTGCAGGCCGTCCTTGGAGCCGGTGCCGCCGATGTTCAGGGTCTCGGTCTTGGAGCCGTTGACGGATGCGGAGATCTGCTGGGTGCGGGACAGGTCCTGGGTCAGGTTGACCGGGCTGTCAGACAGGTTGGTGGTGGAGATGGTGCCGACCGGCAGGAAGTTGTCGGTGACCTTGTAGACCACCGTGCGGTAGTCCTCGGTGGAGTTGCAGACCGGGCGAGCGTTGAGCACGTTGGCCTTGATGTGGTCGGAGCCACGGTAGGTGTGGATGATCGGGAGGGAGTCGTTGGTTGCCGGGGTCTCCGGGCGGGACTCCTCGTTGGTCATTGCGTGAGCGGGGGCGGTCAGTGCGCCACCAGCGATGGCGACGGTAGCCACTGCGGCGAAGGCGGTACGGAAGGCGCGCATGTGGTTTTCCTTTCTGAGATTCGAAGTAAGTGCGATTTCGACGCGGTTGACGTCCTGGTAAGTATTTATAGCGACTAAACTGAGATTGCGCTTAATATAGTACGAATATACCCCCAACCGGGGGTGGCGAGGACTTGTAGAAACATCCATAGGAATACTAACTGTGCAGGTCAAGGGATTTTCGGGATAATCCGCGAATATTAATGATTACCGCGTTTGCTTACCTATCAACTACTCAAATTCTCAGGTTCGTGCTGACGGCGAGCAAAAAAGTAGCGGATACCCGCGAGGGGTATCCGCCTGCAGCGTGGCGTCGATTAGCGCCAGCCCATTGTCATGAGCAAACCGACGATCATCCCGGCGAAGCCGATGGCGTAATTCCACGGGCCCAGCTCCGCGAGGAACGGGATCTGGTCCGCGGCAAGGTAGAAGACGATCAGCCAGGCCAGGCCCAGGATCATCAGTCCAAACATGATGACCTTGTACCACATCGGGGTACCGCCGGTGTTGATCTTGACCGGGGTGCGGGTGGCGCCGGAGGAAGCGGTAGTGACCGGCTTCGCATCCTTGGTGACTTTTGCTTTCGGCATATTCTTGCTCCTTACAGGCCGAGCCCGCGGATTGCGTCGCCCAGCTGGTTCCCGTTGGCGTTCTGGGGCGATACCTTACCAGGCGTCCGCGAGGCGGCACTATTGTTCAGCGGGTTGAGCTGGGCCGCGTCGAACTCCCACAGGTTGTAGCCGATGGCCTGGTCCTTGCGGATCGTCTCACCCGCGCCCACGCCCTGGTGGCCGATCATGCCGGCGTCCACCATCGCGCCCGTGGGCACCGGCGGGCCGGCGACGAGGCGGCCGTTCCAGCCGGCCTCGCGCAGCTTCTCATCAGCAGCGTTGACGTCCAGGCGCGTGATCTCCGGCATGATCATCAGCATCCCGTTGGACACGCGCAGCTCCACGGTCGTACCCGCGTTGACCTCGGTGTTCTCCCCGGCCACGGCGAGGACCTCGCCGTCGGGGCGCTCCGAGTCGATCTTGGTTACCGTTGCGCGCAAGTCTAACGACGACAGCGTCGCCGTCGCCTGGTTCACGTCCAAGCCCACCAGCGACGGGATCTCCACCTGCTTCGGGCCCGAGGACACGGTGATGGTGACCTTGCTGCCCTTGGACAGCTGCGTGCCCGCGGCCGGGTGCTGGGAGATGATCGCGCCCTCCGGGACGTCCTCGGACGCCTCGTGACGGATCTCCTCGTTCAGCTCCAGGCCGCTCTCCTCCAGCAGCGCCTGCGCCTCCTGCGGCGCCATGTCGGTGAGGTCCGGCACGTCCGTGACCTCCTTGCCCGTGGACACGCTCACCGTGATCAGGGTGCCGCGCTGCAGCTCGGAGCCGGCGGTCGGGTTGGTGCCAATCACGTCGCCGCGCGCGAAGTCCGGGCTCGGCTCGTCGCTCACCGCGACCTGGAAGCCCAGGTCCTCGAGCTCGGCGACGGCCTCGTCGCGGTGCTTGCCGGTCACGTCCGGGACCTGCACCATCGACTCCTCCACCGGGGTGTCGGACGAGGTGTCGGGCGTGGAGAAGTACTCGTACGCCAGCCAGGACGCGGCGCCGAGCAGGATGAGACCCAGCAGGGCCGCGATCCACTTCATCCAGGAGATGCGGCGCTTCTCGTGCGAGCGGCGGTGGTCCTCGTAGCGGGTCGTGCCCTGCGGGCGCGGCACTGCGCCCTGAGGTCCCTGCGGGCCCTGAGGGCTCTGCGGCGCCTGGGGAGCGTGCGGGCCGGGCACGGCAGTCGCGCCGACGACGGTCGCGTCGGCGGCGTGCGCGCCAGGCTGCTGCTGGCCCAGGTCGTGCTCGGCCGCCGCCAGGTGGGTGCGCGCGGCGTGCGTGACACTGCCGCGCTCGAGGAGCGTGAGGTCCTCGCACATCTGGGTGGCGGACTGGTAGCGGTCGGCCGGGTGCTTCGCCATCGCGGTGAGGATGACGGAGTCGAGGTTCACGGCTTCGTCGTCAGTCAGCGCGTTCGCGGCGTCGGCAGCATTGGCCACGGTGCCGTGCGCGCCGTTGGTGCGGCCCAGCGCGGCGAGGCGCTCGCTCGGCGGCTCCGGGTCCTCCTGAACGTGCATGTACGCCACGCCGAACGGGGACTCGTTCTCAAACGGCGGGGTGCCGGTCACGGCCTCGTACATCACGCAGCCGAGCGCGTAGATGTCGGAGCGGGCGTCCACCGGTTTCCCGCGCGCCTGCTCGGGGGAGAGGTACTGGGCGGTGCCGATCACCGCGGAAGTCTGCGTGTGGACGGAGGAGGAATCGTCCACCGCGCGCGCGATGCCAAAGTCCATCACCTTCACCTCGCCGGTGTTGGTGACCATGATGTTGGCCGGCTTGATGTCGCGGTGGATAATGCCCGCGTCGTGGCTGGCCTGCAGGGCGCGCGCCACCGGGATCAGCAGCGACGCCGCCCGATTCGGCGGCAGCGGCCCGTCCTCGCGCACGATGTCGCGCAGGTTCCGGCCGTTGACCCGCTCCATCACGATGAAGGGGACGGCCACGCCGTCGACGTTTTCCGCGCCCGTGTCGTACACCGCCACGATGTTCGGGTGGTTCAGGCGTGCAGAGTTCTGCGCCTCCAGGCGGAAGCGCTCGCGGAAGCTCTCGTCCCGCGCCATGTCCATCTTCAGCATCTTGACCGCTACGCCGCGGCCCAGCACTGTGTCGGTCGCCGCGTAGACATCGCTCATGCCGCCGGTGCCAATTACGTCACCGAGCTCGTAGCGATCCGCGATCATCATTGCGCATTACCTCCGAGGATGGAATCAAGGTCAGGCAATTCTATCTCACCTGCGCCGCTGTCCGTTCCAGTGTCGGCGCCTGCGGACGGGGCGGCGGGTGCCGACGGCGCCGGCGTCGCCACGCTCGGCACCTCCTGCGCGCTCGTCGGCGCGCCGGCCGTCTTCGAGCCCTGCGGCACCGACGGGCGCGCCGCCGAGGTCGGGGCCTCCCGAGAGTGCTTCGGCTGCGTGGGCTCGTCGCTAATGGTCAGCGTCTCGGGGCTCCGCTCGTGGCGCGTCACGGTCTCGCGCTCGCGCGTCGTCGTGTCAGTCTCCGTGTCCTCGTCCTCGCTGGGCGACGGCGTGGATTCCACCGTCTCCGTCTGCGTGACCACGGTCGGGGCCGTGGAAGAGCTCGACGACGCGCCACCGCCGATACCGTCGAGGACGCCGCTGGTCATCGCCCACGCCGCTGCGCCGCCGACGAGCATCAGGCCGAGGATGCCGGCCACGATTGGGCCGGCCTTGGACGACTTCTCCGGCTCGCGCGCCGGGGCGGGCGCCTCCCGGTAGGTGCCGGCGCGGGAGGAGGCGGGGGCAGGGGGGCGTCGAGAAGCGACTGCTCGGGCGGCGGAAGGCGGGTACGCGCCCGCGGGACGGGTGGTGCGCTCCTCCGCCACGTCGGCGAGCAT
>NZ_RDRE01000046.1 GCF_003693265.1 Corynebacterium gottingense | reverse complement strand
CAAGACTCCAGGCGGACCATTTCGATGATCTGATGGACCGCCTTCTCCTTGAATTCGGCGGAATATTTTCTGGGCATAGTGCCAATCCTTCCTTAGCAGAGGTAGGAACTAAACCCAGGACGCTTCAGTCAACCGCGCGAACAAGACGGCGTTGGCTTTGGCTGCCATATTGCAGCGAACAGATTTGGAGTCCGTCGTCCTGGTTGGACACAGTTTGGGAGGCCGAGTCATGCTAAATCTGGCGACCGCGCTTGCTGGTACCGGGGATGCAGAACAGCAAGTTCAGGTCGAGGCAGTCCACTTGCTCGGTGCCGCAATCGGTCCAGATCCTCAGCGCGATCTATACGGTGAGCATTTCGCAGGCGTGATCCACAACTACCATTCGGGTAAAGACAAGGTTCTCGGCGTCCTTTATCCTGCCGCAATGCTTGGCAGCAAACCCATCGGTTTTGCAGGCGCCGAGGCGCCTTTTGTAGAAAATCACGACGTGAGCGACGTGGTGCAGTCGCACTCCGACTACTACGAGAATGTGGAGCTGGTAGGCAGCGGCCCGGTAACAGGTGCGTAGGAGCGGGCCGTTACGAATCGGTGCTTTGGAACCGTGCGTGAGAAGCCGGGGAACAGCACCTTGGCGGTTGTGCCGACCCGGCTGGAATCATTTTGACGGTGTCGAGTACGAAGAGGTCACCGCCTGGGGTTGCGAAGATGGTGGCTCCGCCGCCGGAGTGCACCGAAATGGGGCTGAGCTTCTCCGGGGAGACACTCACGCCGGAGGTCGTGATGGATGCCGCGGCGCTGACGGAAATCCGGACGCCGGCGGTGGCGGTGGCGGGGGTGTTGGACCGGTTGCGGGCGTCGAGTGAACCGTTGGAGTGCGTGATTGTGGGCGCGGGTGTGCAGGGGCGGGCGCATGCGCGCACGATAGTGGATGTGCTTGAGGGGGTGCGGGAGGTGTCGGTGACGTTTACCTCGCGGAGTGAGCCGGCGGATCTGGCCTACCCGTGGGCCCAGTCGGGGAGTGCTGCGGCCGATGAGGTATTGGGGCGGGCCGGGTTGGTTGTGGTGGCGACTTCTGCGGGGGAACCTGTGGTCGTCGATGGGCAATTGCGCCCTGATGCGACCGTGCTTGCTGTGGGGGGCGAACACCGTGGACACGCGTGAGCTGCACGAGGATGTGCTGCGGGGCGCGCAGGTGATTGTGGAGGATGTTGAGGCTGCGCGGCGGGAGGCCGGCGATGTGGCGATCGCGGTGGAGAAGGGGGCGCTTGCGTGGGATGACGTGGTGACGATGGCTGAGGTTGTGCGCGGGGAGGTGGCGCTGGATCCGGCGCGGCGGGTGGTGTTTAAGACCGTCGGGATGCCGTGGGAGGACCTGGCGGTGGCGAAGGTGATCGCTGGGGAGCGGGTCGCGGGGTGTGATACTTAATTACGAACGTGCCTTCGAAACTGCGGATGATACAGTCTTTGTAGATTCGCGTTCGGGAGGAGTGGAGTGGTCGGGAAAACGTATGGGCCAGAAGATGCGTGGCCGCGCCATCCTCACAAAGACTTAAATGCTCAGGCGCAAAAGGCTAGGTCCCTCGGGTGGTCCGCCAAGCGGAAGAATAGTCACGGAGGATTCGTGATTGTGTGCCCGGCAAAGCAGTGCCGCGTGCGATTTGACTCAACCCCGAAGAACCCAACGAGGGAAGCAAGGAAAGCCGACCGAACCATACGATTGTGTGGGCATTCTTCTGGGCACGGGGATGGGCTGCAGGGAGCGATTGAGGCATTAGACAAGGCGGAACGTCTAATTTGTGCGGCGGACGAACTGCTCACGGCTGAAGAAAAGTTCTGTGAAGCAGCTTTGCAGAACGCGGAAACGCTCATTCAGGGCGCTATAGAATGTGAAGAAAAGGCAAGGGCTTTTCTGAGGGGAGCAGGCTTTGAGGGCACAACAGAAGATCGCGTGGAGGCGAATGCATCGTCGATAGGCGACTACGCAGAGAAGTCCTTGAAAGTTGCCCGGGAGGAGATGGTTCCTCTCTACAAAGATAAACCCCCTCACCCGAACGTGGCACAGGCATGGAACCGCTACGTTGAGCTTCGGGAGCGGCTGGAAAGGGTCCGGGGCAAAATGGGGAGGCAGGAGCGGTAACGGCGCTGCGAGTTTGTTTGTTCTGCAATACACTGATTTACTAGTTGTCAATTGACAACTCGACGCTTGTTGAGAGGGGATGAAGATGGCAACCGTCGTGAGATTGCAAGTCAGAGGAATCGACTTCTCCGATGAAGAGCGGATCGATGCCATCGAAGAACGGGTCCCGGAAGTCTCGTTTGTCCTATCGAACGGCGTTGTTGTTGCGGAGATAGTTCTTGAAGGGCAACAGCAGAACGCCTTTAGCGAAGCGACCGATGTCTTCCACAAACTCAAAGCCCACGACGGATTGGTTCTCGACAGAGTTGAGCCTCTTCTAGTTAACACCTCTGATATTGCGGGCCTAGTGGGCTTGACCCGCCAGGCAGTGATGAAGTGGGTGACGAACCCTGACTATTCCTTCCCGAGGGAAGAGGGGTGTGTAGGAGCGGGAGAACGTCCACAAAAGATCTGGAGTCTGTACTCCGTTAATGAATGGCTCTTTGACGTGGCCAAGATCGATCTTGGGCTAGAGCTGCCGACTCCCGAGTTAGTGCGGAGTATCGACGCCTTTTTGGTTAAAGAGACTGAGCCGGTATCGGAAGAGTGGGAATCTCTCTTGGTTGCGGGTATTTCTGCGGTGGTTAAAGAATCAACTGCGACTGTTCGATCCTCAACCCACGAGGAATGGTCGGAGGGGTACTGGGACTTTTCGTTCTCGGCGCAGCCCATCGTGTCGGGACGGGCTGAAAGGGGCCGAAGGATTGAAGTTGCTGGGAAGGGTGCCACATCGTGAGTGCGGGAAACGCAGGGTTTAAAGCGGCGGATGATTGTTTTGTAGTGGACATCCGCTTGGTTTCCATAAAGGCAGATGCTCTGAAATACGAGATCCCGCATGAAGGCGTCCGTGTTCAGTTCGAATTGGGCCAATTTCAGGGCAGAAAGATTGAAGAAGGTGCGCGAGTACGCGCCAGAGCAGAGACCACTTTTTATGCCGATGGTGACCTGGATCGAGTGCTGGCAGAAATTGAGCTCTGGTACGAAGTTGATTTGTCCATCCCAGAGGGGCAAGCAGAAGCTGCCATTCACGATGCCGATCGAAAAAGTGAGATCATCGAATCTTATGTCGCCCCCGCCTTGTTCCCGTTTGTACGACAAAAAATTCACGAACTGACCAATGAACTTCCTCTACTGCCGGTGTTGCTCCCGATAGACACTTTGCGTTAGGTGGGGGAGTGGCTGGACGAGGTGCCGCTTTAGCCTGCGTCCAGCGTTGTCGAGGGAACGTCTGATTCGCGGACTACATATTGTGCGTACGAAGTTTCCAGCTGAGGTTTCGAACTCATCAACTGCAAGCCGGCCATCGCCCGTGTTGGCTGTTGCGATCTTGTTCCTGGTACCGATGCCGTGACTAGCTGGTTGCGTTTCAGTGCTAATCCGGTAGAGGCCACTGAAGTAGCCGGAACGCTGGGTAGCGTGATCCGTGAGCCCCGGCACTTCCGAGATAAGCAAGCCGCTGATTGAACCCTAAGCAGCGCGATGATCAGTCATCTGCTGGCGCACGTGTGTCGTCTGGGATCGAGGGTGAATCGAGGCGCTGCCGTATAAGGTGAAACTTGGGGCAGTCCGCATCGCCGAGGTAGATCGCTACCTGATTCCCACCTGAGCGCTACCGGAAAGTCACCACGGCACCCCATTTTCTTACTTCAAGCACGTTTACGGTACTGGATGACCTAAAGTGCCGGCTGAATGCCGTTAGTCTTCATCCAAGTATTCAGAGATTGCTCAACTGTATTTAGATAAGGGATCAAATTGTTGAGATAGTCTAGGTACTCTTTCACGTCATCGTTTGGTCGAAAACTTGCTACCGACTCAGTGGCGAGAACCGCCGAGCGTAATGCGCTAATCACAAAACGGGCGGAAAGTAGCTCGAGTCTAGCTGGGGCATGTTGATTGAAGATAAAGTGCTTGTAGGCAGTCCAAGCATTTCGATGTGTATAGCTACTGAGAAGCTTGTACAAGTTGGTTTCCGCTACGTCGCCAAGCGTGTTTGCGACTAGCTTTCCAAAACCGGGGACTTTGAAATCTTGGCCTCGATGACGATTAATATGCACAGCCACCGCGGTGGTGAGAGCTTCGTCGACCTCTGGAACCAGATCTCGTTGCTTGTCCTCCTTTATGTCCAAGGTTACCGCCCGCATCGCCCAAAAAGTTCTTTCGATGTCGCCGAACGAGTTAATGAAAAGAAGGAGGCTGCAGTTTTCGACCACTGATCGGGAGAGAGGGGCGACAATCACTGGCGAGACAAAATCATTGTCCAGTGTCCTGTTAAGGAAATGAAGCGACCCGCCACATAACTCTGTAATCGATCGAGTCAATTCCTCCGGTGTCATGGCGACATTGAAGTCGGAGTCTTCGAAGTACGCGTTTATGCGAGCTTTAACAGCGGCGTCGAGATCCGGATCCACGTCGCCAACAAGCTTCATTAGCTGGGAAATCTCGCGACAGAGTCGTGCTAAAGCGCCTAACCACTCCGAGGGAAACGGTCGTGAGTAGTTGATGTGCGTGTGCATTCTCGGGCCCTAATCTCCGGTCATTCTTCGCAGCTTATTAGGCTCGAGTATAGGGGATGGACACGGGTATCCAGCGGCGGCGGAAGTGCTTCCGGAATCGTCGCCTTTCGGCGAGTCGGGCAGTGCCGAGGCTGATGAGGTGTTGGGGCGGGCCGGGTTGGTTGTGGTGGCGACTTCTGCGGGGGAACCTGTGGTCGTCGATGGGCAATTGCGCCCTGATGCGACCGTGCTTGCTGTGGGGGGCGCACACGGTGGATACGCGGGAGTTGCATGAGGATGTGCTGCGGGGCGCGCAGGTGATTGTGGAGGATGTTGAGGCTGCGCGGCGGGAGGCCGGCGATGTGGCGATCGCGGTGGAGAAGGGGGCGCTTGCGTGGGAGGATGTGGCGACGATGGCTGAGGTTGTGCGCGGGGAGGTGGCGCTGGATCCGGCGCGGCGGGTGGTGTTTAAGACCGTCGGGATGCCGTGGGAGGACCTGGCGGTGGCGAGGGCTGTCGCCGGCCAGGCCCAAGCGGGGTGAGGCTTAGGCGAGATCCTTGACTAGGCGCTGCGCGAACTCACGCGACGAGGACGGGTTCTGCCCGGTGTACAGGTTGCCGTCGACAGTGACGTAGGACGCCCACGGCTCCGGCGCCTAGTCGTACTCAGCGCCGAGGGCGACGAGCCGGTCTTCGAGCAGCCACGGCGCCTTGTCGGCGAGCCCACCGGCGCGCTCTAGGGTGTGACCAGTTCTTCGGCCTAGAAGCCGGTGGGGTGGGACGTGCCGTCGTTAAGCGTCCAGTGCTTAGCTGCCGTATGTCATGTCTAGGGAGAGTGTCCGATTGTTTGTGTGCGGGGGCTTGGTTTACAAGTAGTCCGCGAATCGGTCGGGGTAAGCCACGGCTAGTTGGTTGATGGCTTGTTTCCACCCGGTGGCTTTCGCTCCTTCAATATAGC
>NZ_RDRE01000045.1 GCF_003693265.1 Corynebacterium gottingense | reverse complement strand
ACCCGGCTGCCGAGTACCTCGACGGCTCGCGCAACCAGTTCAGCGTGGACACCGCCGGGTGGTTCTGCGACGCCGAACTGTGCCGCCCCCAGATCGGCAACGTGTACGTCTACCGCGACCAGAACCATATCTCGAACGCGTACATGGCCACGCTGACGCCGCTGGTGTGGCAGGAGCTGCGCCGGGTCTTTGACACGCTGGACATCGCCTACACGCAGCCCGAGCCGGGGCAAGACGGCGAGGGCGCAGCAGGCGCGCCACCCACGGAGTACGTCATCCCGCCGCTGTTCCCCGACCCAAACGCGCACGTCCCCGTCGGCGACGGGGAGGCACCGGAGGTGCCGATGGTAGGGCGCGAGTAGGCGTCGATAAGCAGCCCGCTCAGGGCGTCAGCGCGCTTTGCGACGCTTCCACCCCAGCGCCACAAACGCCTGGCGATCGCCCGCGACGTAGTGCTCGGCGAGCGCGAGGGCCTCGGCGAGGCTGCTCGTCTTGCGCTGGAAATTCTCAATCTGCCCGAAGTCGTGGCCCCACCCGACCACGAACCGGCTGCGCAGCGCGCCGCAGTCATTGATCACCAGGACGTAGTCGCCCTCCACCGCGGAATCCATTACCTGGATGAAGTCGCCCTTTGTGGGCAACTCCACCCGGCGCAGCGCGTCCAGATTATCCGGGTCGAGCGGCACGGGCTCGAAGAGGTTCGACTGCATCTGGAAGCGGGAAGGCGCATCCGGTGCCCGCGTGGCGCTGTGCCACTGGGCCGCTTCGACCACCGCAGCCGGCGACCGCGCCATTGTGGCGTAGAGGTGCAGCACATCCGGTTCAGCGAGTCCTTCGACCGAGTACACAATGCTGCCTGGGATTTCGTACGTGGCCGAATAGCCGCCCGGGGCCTCACGGATGGTGAGCCAGTAGTACTGCAGGTCCGGCTCCGAACGGCCCGAGTCGAGCGTGATGCTGGCCGCGACCACGAGCTCGTCCGCGCGGGACAAAAGCTGCAACCCCTGCGCGAACGCGGGAACGGTGGCGTCGACCCAGAACTGGACGATCGTGTTGTTCGCACCGAGCGTCAATCCGCTGAACGGCGTCTCCTCGCCTCCGGTGGCGTTGTAGAAGACGTGCGCCCCGTTGAGCACGACCGAGACCCCGTACAGGGGCGCAAGGCGCACGATGTCCGCGAGGACCCCGTCGAGCGCGGCCTTGGGCACCCACACACGCGTCATCGCGCGGAGCCCGACCTCGTTGCCGGCGCGCCCGCGGATCGCACCGGGTGCCGGCTGTGCTTGCTGCAGCTCGGAGAAGAAGGCCTTGAGCTCGGCGGGTGCGTCCTCGGCGGTGTCCGCGTGCATCCGGTGGAAGTGGCGCACGGATGCATCGGTCCATGCCTGGGCTCGCTGCGGGAGGATCATGGCAGAGATTTCCGTGAGCTCGTTGTCCCACAGCGACCGTGTACGAACCGGAGCGTCCTGGCCGAAGAGCGCTTCTGCCTGCGCGTCGTCCGCCGTCAGGTAGGTGTGGACGAACGCCACCAGGTCGGCGCCGCTGGAAAACTCACGGGTCACAGTTGCAAATGGTGCGGTTTCCAGCGTGGCTACCCATCGGCCGTTGCCAGCGCGCCCGTATTCCAGGGCGCCACCTGGGCCGTCGTGGAGCCGCACGAGCGTGCCCTCCGGCAGATTGAGCACCGCGTCAAGCCGACGCAGAGGGAGCTCGCTGCGCTCCCCAGCGCTCGTGGCAAAGTGGGCGTCCGCCGGCGCGGCCTCGCCCCATCCGAGGCGGTCGAGCAGCGGACTCCGGTCCGCAAACGCCAGGAGCAGCTCACGCGCCTGGGCGTAGCCTGCCACCCGGCGGGTGAGCAAGCGGTACTGTCCGGCATCTTCCCCGTTCACGTGGCGCCAACGGAGGGTCCACGTGCCGTCGGCGTCAAGGCGTGCGGCCATCGCTTCCGGGCCCTCGGCGTACACTTCGACCCACGCGCCGATGGGGTCGGGCGCGCGCAGCGCGTCCTCAAAGGCCACATCAATAGTGCGCTCGCACACCTGCTGCCACAGGGTACCGATGCTATTGCGCAGCCCCGCGAAGCCAACCTCGTGCATTTCCACCCCGGTTCCGTTGACCAGCAACCCGGAGTCGGCCTGAAACACCAGGGCGTGATGCTGAAATGCTAGGTCGACGACACGGTTAAACACCTGGGGATCGTCCATCTGCGCATCAATGGTGAGCACGCGCTGCGCCTTCACGTCGTGCCCCAGCAGGTGCGCAAGCGCACCCGCGAGTCCCTCCATCGATGGGTCCGGTTCCTCGAACTGCTCCTGGTCCGCGAAAAACTCCTGCACGTGCCGATGGTGGTGTGCGAGCACGCTGGTCGTTGGACGGAGCACGTACAGGCGTTCCGGCGCCCCGTACGGTTGCCCGCCTGGCGTCCCTTCGTCCCCCACGTTCCAGTCAAGTGCGCGCATGAGCTCCCGGTTATCCTCCACGTACATCCGGAAGACTTCGTACGCTCGGTCGAGGTCGCGGGTGAGCACGTGCCCGCGCTCGACGGCGCCATTGTTATACCCCCACTCCACTCGGTACCATCCATGAGCATCGTGGCGGAACACGCGGCAATAGTCCTCGGGGCTACGGTTGTCGGTCACTCCGATCCAGTCGCCGACGCCCGCTGCGGCAAACGCATCCTGGTAGGTGGCCAACGCCTCGTCGCTGTACAACGTCGTCGAGTCACCGGAGTTGGAGCCGAGCATGTACGGACGCCGCGGCAAGGCCAAGTCTGCGGTGCGCACCGATTCCCAATGCACTGAGTCAATAATGTCGTGCGGAGACTCCGCGGCGTTCAAGAACACGACCGCGACTTCGTATTGTGAGAGTCCTGCGACGGCCCGCATGCTCCAACCGGGCCCGTAGGCCTTCAGCAGAAACGAGCCATGGTCCGCGTCCTGAGGGATCGCGAGGAGCACCAGCCGCTGGTCGGGACGCTCGAGCGACTCGACGGTCAGTCGCAGCTGCCAATGGCTGAAGTGCACCATCAACGCCTCCATGAAGGCAGCCGGTGACACCGACACCCACCGATTCACGCACTTGTCGCCGTCGAACAGCTCAAGTGTGCACCGCACGTCGCCTCCAGCTGTGGCACCGGAGGGGTTGACCAACACATGTGCACCATCAAGCACCAGCGACACCCCGTAGCGCTGCGCGAGGTTGCCCAGCCGGTCGAGGGTCCGCAGCGAGCCACGCCGGCGGACGGAAATCGTCGATAAGGCACGCGCCTCCACGCTGCTTTGCTCAAGCGCGAGCGTATGCGGCGCCTGCTGATTCACCTGCGCAATAAAAGCCGCCATCGCCCCCGCTACCGCGCCGTTGTGCGTATCCCGCACGCGGTGCATCTCGCGTATCGACGAGTTCGCCCACCTCGCCGCGCGTTCCGGAAGCACCATCGCCGTCACGGTGAGGGTGGCGGGCAATGCCATGTCAGACGACTCCGGGAAGAACTCAAGCAACGCTCCAAGCTCGTTGTCCACGTAGGCTTCCGCAATCTCGAGGAGTTCGCCGGCGGTATCGAAAGTGCGGGTCATCCCGCCGTTCAAGGCGTGGCGCATCGTCGCGCGCCACTGCCCGTCGCGGTCCCGCCCAAATTCCAAAGAGAAATTGAGCCGGTCGTGCAGGCGCACCATGACGCCTGCCGGCAGGTCGCGGATCGCCCCGAACCGGCGCAGCCGGTACTGGGAGCGCTGCACGAGGTCGCAGGTAGAGAGACATGGGACGAAGTCGACGTTGGTCCACTCGTACTCACTGAGGATCGGGCAGTGATCCGCAAACGCGAGTAGGACGGCGCGAGCTTCCTCGTAGGTCGCAACCGTCAGGGTCCGAAGATCGGAGTCGTCCTCACGAACGGTCCACACGATTGTGAAACGGCCGTTGTCCAGGAGGTGCATGCGCATCCGGACACCAAACTCGGCGGTGCTCTCGCCGAAGTTGTGCACTTGCACCCAGGTGTCCATGTCGGACGGCGCTCGAAGGGCATCCTCAAACGCGCGGTCCAGAGTGTGCTCGCTCACCTGGCACCAGACTGTTGCGATCGAGTTTGTCACCGCCGAGATTTCGGCGGTCGCACCATAGACGCCACTGGCGTCGATGTACAGATCCGATTCCCCGATAAACGCCGAGACTCGGTGCTGCAAACACAGGAAAGAGACGAAATTCAGCGAGTGGGCATCGAGACCGTTCACCGAGGCCGTTATGAGGCGAGTCGGCGCGAACTCCTGCCGCAGCCCACGCGAAAGATCACGCGCAAACGCCTCCATCTCTGGATCGGGGATCTGGCGCAGCGCGTCAACATCCACGCCCTTGAGAACCTTCGCCAGTTGGTCGAAGCGGGACGTGACGACGCTATTCGTTCGCAGGAAGTGGAATGGGAACTCCATACCACACAACCTACAGTGATATAGCGCACACCGCAGGGCGGGAATTACTTCTTCTTCCCCATGCGCTTCATCGCTTCACCGAAGTCGAGGTTGTCCAGGTCCATGCCGTCCATCCCCGGAGGAAGCTGTTCCTGCAGCTTCTTCAGCTCCTTCATATCCGGCATGCCGCCGCCCATACCTGGCATCCCGGGCATACCCGGCATCCCTGGCATCCCGCCGCCGCCACGGCGCTTCGGCGGCTTACGCTTGCCGTTCTTGCCTTTGCGGCCCTTCGGCTTCTTCTTTGTTGCCGAGCGGCCACCCGGCATCCCCGGCATACCGGGCATGCCACCGCCCATGCCAAACTGGCCGGCCATCTTGCCCATCATCTTCTTCGCTTCAAAGAAGCGCTCCACCAGCTGGTTCACGTCCGAGACCTCGACACCGGAACCCTTGGCAATGCGCTTGCGTCGTGAAGCATTGAGGATCTTCGGGTCCTCGCGCTCCGCCGGCGTCATGCCGCGGATGATGGCCTGGATGCGGTCGAGCTGCTTCTCGTCCACCATGTCGGCCATCTGGTTCATCTGCTTGCCGCCCGGCATCATCTTCAGCAGGTTGCCAATCGGACCCATGCGCCGGATCATGAGCAGCTGGTTGAGGAAGTCCTCGAGTGTAAGCTCGCCGGAAGCCAACTTGGACGCCGCTTCCTCGGCGTCCTTCTCGTTGTAGGTCTGCTCGGCCTGCTCGATCAGCGAGAGCAGGTCGCCCATGCCGAGGATGCGGCTGGACATGCGGTCCGGGTGGAAGACATCAAAGTCGTCGAGCTTTTCGCCTGTCGACGCGAACAGGATCGGCTTACCGGTCACCTCGCGGATCGACAGCGCGGCACCACCTCGGGCGTCGCCGTCCAGCTTGGTCAGGACCACGCCGGTGAAGTCGACGCCGTCAGCGAAGGCCTGCGCGGTGCTCACCGCGTCTTGGCCGATCATCGCGTCGATGACGAAGAGGACTTCGTCCGGGTTGACGGCGTCGCGGATGTTGCGCGCCTGCGTCATCAGGGTTTCGTCGATGCCCAGGCGACCCGCGGTATCGATAATGACCACGTCGTGCTTGGTCTGCTTCGCGTGCTCGATACCCTGCTGCGCAACCGCGACCGGGTCGCCGTGGGAGGACCCCATCTCGTGCTCGTAGGAGTCGATGGACGTACCCGGATCCGGCGCAAAGGTCTGCACGCCGGCGCGCTCGCCGACGATCTGCAGCTGCTGGACAGCGC
>NZ_RDRE01000044.1 GCF_003693265.1 Corynebacterium gottingense | reverse complement strand
ACCCGGCTGCCGAGTACCTCGACGGCTCGCGCAACCAGTTCAGCGTGGACACCGCCGGGTGGTTCTGCGACGCCGAACTGTGCCGCCCCCAGATCGGCAACGTGTACGTCTACCGCGACCAGAACCACATCTCGAACGCGTACATGGCCACGCTGACGCCGCTGGTGTGGCAGGAGCTGCGCCGGGTCTTTGACACGCTGGACATCGCCTACACACAGCCCGATCCGGGGCAAGACGGCGAGGGCGCAGCAGGCGCGCCACCCACGGAGTACGTCATCCCGCCGCTGTTCCCCGACCCAAACGCGCACGTCCCCGCCGGCGACGGGGAGGCACCGGAGGTGCCGATGTTGGGACGCGAGTAGGCGTCGATAAGCAGCCCGCTCGGGGCGTTAGCGCACTTTGCGACGCTTCCACCCCAGCGCCACGAACGTCTGGCGATCGCCCGCAACATAGTGCTCGGCGAGCGCGAGGGCCTCGGCGAGGCTGCTCGTCTTGCGCTGGAAATTCTCAATCTGCCCGAAGTCGTGGCCCCACCCGACCACGAACCGGCTGCGAAGCGCGCCGCTGTCATTGACCACCAGGACGTAGTCGCCCTCCACAGCGGAATCCATCACCTGGATGAAGTCGCCCTTTGTGGGCAACTCCACCCGGCGCAGCGCGTCCAGGTTCTCCGGGTCGAGCGGCACGGGCTCGAAGAGGTTTGACTGCATCTGGAAGCGGGAAGGTGCGTCCGGTGCCCGCGTCGCGCTGTGCCACTGGGCAGCTTCGACGACCGCAGCCGGCGACTGCGCCATAGTGGCGTAGAGGTGCAGCACGTCCGGTTCCGCGAGTCCCTCGACCGAGTACACAATGCCGCCCGGGATTTCGTACGTGGCCGAATAGCCGCCCGGGGCTTCTCGGATGGTGAGCCAGTAGTACTGCAGGTCCGGCTCCGCACGGCCCGAGTCGAGCGTGATGCTGGCCGCGACCACGAGCTCGTCCGCGCGGGACAAAAGCTGCAACCCCTGCGCGAACGCGGGAACGGTGGCGTCGACCCAGAACTGGACGATCGTGTTGTTCGCGCCGAGCGTCAATCCGCTGAACGGCGTCTCCTCGCCTCCGGTGGCGTTGTAGAAGACGTGCGCCTCGTTGAGCACGACCGAGACCCCGTACTGGGGCGCAAGGCGCACGATGTCCGCGAGGACTCCGTCGAGCGCGGCCTTGGGCACCCACGCACGCGTCATCGCGCGAAGCCCGACCTCGTTGCCGGCGCGCCCGCGGATCGCACCGGGTGCAGAATGTGCTTGCTGCAGCTCGGAGAAGAAGGTCTTAAGCTCGGCGGGTGCGTCCTCGGCGGTGTCCGCGTGCATGCGGTGGAAGTGGAGGACGGATGCATCGGTCCATGCTTGGGCTCGCTGCGGGAGGATCATGGTAGAGATCTCCGTGAGCTCGTTGTCCCACAGCGACCGTGTACGAACCGGGGCGTCCTGACCGAAGAGCGCTTCTGCCTGCGCGTCGTCCGCCGCGAGGTACATGTGCACGAACGCCACCAGTTCGGCGCCGCTGGAAAACTCTCGGGTCACAGTTGCAAATGGTGCGGTTTCCAGCGTGGCTACCCATTGACCGTTGCCAGCGCGCCCATATTCCAGTGCGCCACCTGGACCGTCGTGGAGCCGCACGAGCGTGCCCTCCGGCAGATTGAGCACCGCGTCAAGCCGACGCAGAGGGAGCTCGCTGCGCTCCCCAGCGCTCGTGGCAAAGTGGGCGTCTGCCGGCGCGGCTTCGCCCCATCCGAGGCGGTCGAGCAGCGGACTCCGGTCCGCAAACGCCAGGAGCAGCTCACGCGCCTGGGCGTAGCCTGCCACCCGGCGGGTGAGCAAGCGGTACTGTCCGGCATCTTCCCCGTTCACGTGGCGCCAGCGGAGGGTCCACGAGCCGTCGGCGTCGAGGCGTGCAGCCATCGCTTCCGGGCCCTCGGCGTACACCTCGACCCACGCGCCGATGGGGTCGGGCACGCGCAGCGCGTCCTCAAAGGCCACATCAATAGTGCGCTCGCACACCTGCTGCCACAGGGTGCCGATGCTATTGCGAAGCCCCGCGAAGCCGACCTCGTGCATTTCCACCCCGGTTCCGTTGACCAGCAACCCGGAGTCTGCCTGAAACACCAGGGCGCGATGCTGAAATGCAAGGTCGACGACACGGTTAAACACCTGGGGATCGTCCATCTGCGCATCGATGGTGAGCACGCGCTGCGCCTTCACGTCGTGCCCCAGCAGGTGCGCAAGCGCACCCGCGAGACCCTCCATCGATGCGTCCTGTTCCTCGAACTGCTCCTGGTCCGCGAAAAACTCCTGCACGTGCCGATGGTGGTGTGCGAGCACGCTGGTCGATGGACGGAGCACGTACAGGCGCTCCGGCGCCCCGTACCGTTGCCCGCCTGGCGCCCCTTCGTCCCCCACGATCCAGTCAAGTGCGCGCATGAGCTCCCGGTTATCCTCCACGTACATCCGGAAGACTTCGTACGCTCGGTTGATGTCGCGGGTGAGCACGTGCCCGCGCTCGACGGCGCCATTGTTATACCCCCACTCCACTCGGTACCATCCATGGGCATCGTGGCGGAACACGCGGCAATAGTCTTCGGGGCTACGGTTGTCAGTCACTCCGATCCAGTCGCCGACGCCCGCTGTGGCAAACGCCTCCTGGTAGGTGGCCAACGCCTCGTCGCTGTACAACGTCGTCGAGTCACCGGAGTTGGAGCCGAGCATGTACGGACGCCGCGGCAAGGCCAGGTCCGCGGTCCGCACCGATTCCCAGTGCACTGAGTCAATAGTGTCGTGTGGAGACTCCGCGGCGTTCAAGAACACGACCGCGACTTCGTATTGCGAAAGCCCTGCGACGGCCCGCATGCTCCAACCGGGCCCGTAGGCCTTCAGCAGAAACGAGCCATGATCCGCGTCCTGAGGGATCGCGAGGAGCACCAGCCGCTGGTCGGGACGCTCGAGCGACTCGACGGTCAGTCGCAGCTGCCAATGGCTGAAGTGCACCATCGACGCTTCCATGAAGGCAGCCGGTGACACCGATACCCACCGATGCACGCACTTGTCGCCGTCAAACAGCTCAAGGGTGCACCGCACGTCGCCTCCAGCTGCGGCGCCTGAGGGGTTGACCAACACTTGTACACCGTCAAGCACCAGCGACACCCCGTAGCGCTGCGCGAGGTTGCCCAGCCGGTCGAGGGTCCGCACCGAGCCACGCCGGCGGACAGAAATCGTCGATACGGCATGCGCTTCCACGCTGTTTTGCTCAAGCGCGAGCGTATGCGGTGCCTGCTGATTCACCTGCGCAATGAATGCCGCCATCGCCCCCTCTGCCACACCGTTGTGTGTGTCCCGCACGCGGTGCATCTCGCGTATCGACGAATTTGCCCACCTCGCCGCGCGTTCCGGAAGCACCATCGCCGTCACGGTGAGAGCGGCGGGCAATGCCATTTCAGACGACTCCGGGAAGTACTCGAGCAACGCCCCGAGCTCGTTGTTGACATAGGCTTCCGCAACCTCGAGGAGCTCGCCGGCGGTGTCGAAGGTGCGGCTCATACCGCCGTTCAAGGCGTGGCGCATCGTCGCGCGCCACTGCCCGTCGTGGTCCCGCCCAAATTCCAAAGAGAAATTGAGCCGGTCGTGCAGGCGCACCATGACGCCCGCCGGCAGGTCGCGGATCGCCCCGAACCGGCGCAACCTGTACTGGGAGCGTTGCACGAGGTCGCAGGTAGAGAGACGCGGGACGAAGTCGACGTTGGTCCACTCGTACTCACTGAGGGTCGGGCAATGATCCGCAAACGCGAGCAGGACGGCGCGGGCTTCCTCGTAAGTCGCAACCGTCAGGGTCCGTAGGTCGGAGTTGTCCTCGCGAACGGTCCACACGATTGTGAAACGGCCGTCGTCCAGGAGGTGCATGCGCATCCGGATACCAAACTCGGCAGTGCTATCGCCGAAGTTGTGCACTTGCACCCAGGTGTCCATGTCGGACGGCGCTCGAAGTGCATCCTCAAAAGCGCGGTCCAGAGTGCGCTCGCTCACCTGGCACCAGACTGTTGCGATCGAGTTTGTCACCGCCGAAAATTCGGCGGTCGCACCATCGACGCCAGTGGCGTCGATGTACAGATCCGATTCCCCGATAAACGCCGAGACGCGATGCTTCAAGCACACGACAAAGAGGAAATTCAGCGAGTGGGCATCGAGACCGTTCACCGAGGCCGTTATGAGACGAGTCGGCGCGAACTCCTGCCGCAGCCCACGCGAAAGATCACGCGCAAACGCCTCCATCTCTGGATCGGGGAGCCGGCGCAGCGCGTCAACATCCGCACCCCTGAGAACCTTCGCCAATTGGTCGAAGCGAGACGTGACGACGCTACTTGTTCGCAGGAAGTGGAATGGGAACTCCATACCGCACAACCTACAGTGATATAGCGCACACCGCAGGGGGCGAGTGTTACTTCTTCTTCCCCATGCGCTTCATCGCTTCGCCGAAGTCGAGGTTGTCCAGGTCCATGCCGTCCATCCCCGGAGGAAGCTGCTCCTGCAGCTTCTTCAGCTCCTTCATGTCCGGCATGCCGCCGCCCATACCTGGCATCCCGGGCATGCCCGGCATCCCTGGCATCCCGCCGCCACCACGGCGCTTCGGCGGCTTACGCTTGCCATTCTTGCCCTTGCGGCCCTTCGGCTTCTTCTTGGTTGCCGAGCGGCCACCCGGCATCCCCGGCATACCGGGCATGCCGCCACCCATGCCAAACTGGCCGGCCATCTTGCCCATCATCTTCTTCGCCTCAAAGAAGCGCTCCACCAGCTGGTTCACGTCGGAGACCTCGACACCGGAGCCCTTGGCGATGCGCTTGCGTCGTGAAGCATTGAGGATCTTCGGGTCCTCGCGCTCCGCCGGCGTCATGCCGCGAATGATGGCCTGGATGCGGTCGAGCTGCTTCTCGTCCACCATGTCGGCCATCTGGTTCATCTGCTTGCCGCCCGGCATCATCTTCAGCAGGTTGCCAATCGGCCCCATGCGCCGGATCATGAGCAACTGGTTGAGGAAGTCCTCGAGCGTGAGCTCGCCGGACGCGAGCTTGGTCGCCGCTTCCTCGGCGTCCTGCTCGTTGTAGGTCTGCTCGGCCTGCTCGATCAGCGAGAGCAGGTCACCCATGCCGAGGATCCGGCTGGACATGCGGTCCGGGTGGAAGACGTCAAAGTCGTCGAGCTTTTCGCCTGTCGACGCGAACAGGATCGGCTTACCGGTCACCTCGCGGATCGACAGCGCGGCACCACCTCGGGCGTCGCCATCCAGCTTGGTCAGGACCACGCCGGTGAAGTCGACACCGTCGGCGAAGGCCTGCGCGGTGCTCACCGCGTCCTGGCCGATCATCGCGTCGATGACGAAGAGGACTTCGTCCGGGTTGACGGCGTCGCGGATGTTGCGCGCCTGCGTCATCAGCGTCTCGTCGATGCCCAGGCGACCCGCGGTATCGATAATGACCACGTCGTGCTTGGTCTGCTTCGCGTGCTCGATACCCTGCTGCGCCACCGCGACCGGGTCGCCGTGGGAGGACCCCATCTCGTGCTCGTAGGAGTCGATGGACGTACCCGGATCCGGCGCAAAGGTCTGCACGCCGGCGCGCTCGCCGACGATCTGCAGCTGCTGGACAGCGC
>NZ_RDRE01000043.1 GCF_003693265.1 Corynebacterium gottingense | reverse complement strand
TCAGGGTGCGCGACATCGAGCAGGACAGTCTTGTCCGACTGAACAATGAGCGGTCCGTCACTTAAAGGCATGGGGGCGATTATGCCTGTTTAGGGCACGAAATCCTAACCCCGCAGCGCCTCCGACCACTTGGTGGTTTTGCCGTTGTTGAGGATGGAACGACGGTAGATGCGGGCGGTGAGCCAGATGACCAGGCAGGTTGCGACTGCGGCGATGGCCAGCGAACCTGCGAGCTGGAGTGCGGTGAAGTCGCCGGCGGCGTAGGACAGCGGCGCAGCGAAGATCGACACCGGCGGGATCCAGCTGAACACCTGCATCCAGGTCGCATCGGTGTTCATCCAGCCAAACGCGGGGACGTAGGCGCTGGCGATGATCAGCAGCAGGACCGGCATCTGCGTGGACTGGAGGTCCTCGGTGCGCTGCACCATCGCACCGGCGGCGGCGTAGAGTCCGCCGAAGAACACCATGGCCAGCAGGTACGACAGGAGCATGACGGGCAGGATCGACCACGCGATGTCGACATCCTCGAGCAGTCCGGTCACCTTCAGGGCGATCCCAGCCGCGGCGACCAGGATCGCCGTGGAAATGAACCCGAAGACGAGGTTGCCCAGAATCTTGCCGGCCAGAAAGTCCAGCGGGCGGACGGTGGACAGGATGAGTTCCACGACGCGGGAGGACTTCTCCTCCGTGACACGGCTGCCAACCTGGGCGGCAAACGTGATCACCATGAACACGATGAGCATCAGCAGGATGAACGCGGTGAGAAGTTTGATGAAGTTTGCCTCGGATTCGGCATCGTCCTTGCCGGCGTCGAGGTCGCCGATATCGACCGGGACGACATCGATCTCAGGGCTGGCGGCCTCGAACTCGGCGGGTGTGACCCCGAGTTTCTCCAGCGCGGCGGACTGCGCGTAGGCCTCGGCGAGGGCATCGATCCTCGAGGTCACGTCGGTGTCGGGCAAGCCGTCGGAAATGACCTGCCACTCGTTGTCCTCCGCGATGAGCGCGGCATCCACATCGCCGTCGCGCACAAGACGCTCAGCTTCCGCGCGGTCGGCGGCATCTCGCGGCTCGAGGCCGGAACCTTCGAGCATGTGCTTATCGACGTCGACGACTGCCACCGACTGTGCCGAATCCTCTGGATCCTTGTCCTTCTGCCACGCGGCGAAACCGATCAGGCCGACAATGGCGAGCAGCATGATCAGCAGAGTGATCGTCACGGATTTCTTGGCGAACAGGATCTGGATTTCCCGCTTCGCGGTGGTCGTGATCGTGTGCAGGGGAGAGTATGTGTCGTGGGTGGACATTACTTGACAACCTCCTTGAACAGGTCGGTCAGGTCGGGGACGACGCGGGTGAATTCGTGGACATCGCCGGCCGCGAGAGCCGCGCGGAGGATGTGCTGATCGTTGCCGGTGGAGTTGGTCTCAAGGACGACGTGGTTCGGGGCGTCGTCGATAAGCACCGTGCCTTCCGGGTACCAGTCGCGGGCGGTGGTGCCGACCTTGTAGCGGACGGGGCCCTGGCTGCGCAGTTCGTCGACGGTGCCTTCGGCGACCATGCGGCCGCGGGTGACAATGCCGACGCGGTCGCAGAGACGCTGGACGAGGTCGAGCTGGTGAGAGGAGAAGACCACTGGAACGCCATTGGCCGCTCGGGCGGTGAGCATCGTGCTCATCACGTCGACGGCGACGGGATCGAGGCCGGAGAACGGCTCGTCGAGGATGAGGATGTCCGGGTCGTGGATGAGGCTGGCGGCGAGCTGCACGCGCTGCTGGTTACCCAAAGAGAGGTCATCGAGCTTGTCGTTCAGACGCTCGCCCAGGCCGAGCTCGCCCAGGAGCTCCTCGCCGCGCTTCTTGGCGGCCGCGCCGTCCACGCCGTGGAGCTTGGCCAGGAAGACGAGCTGGTCGAGGATCTTCTCCTTGCCGTACAGGCCGCGCTCTTCCGGCATGTAGCCGATGCGGCGCCGCGTGGCGTCGTTGAGCGGCGTGCCGTCGAGCAGCACCTCGCCGGTATCGGCCTCGAGCACGCCCAGCGCGATGCGCATCGTGGTGGACTTGCCAGCGCCGTTGGAGCCGACGAAGCCGTAGAGTTCGCCGTCACCGACGGTGAAGTTCATCCCGTCGAGCGCCTGGGTCTCCCCGAAGCGTTTGTGCAGGTCTCTGATTTCAAGAGTGGTCATTGTCAGTCCTCCTTGCGGTTGAAGGTGATGGCGTAGGCGATCATGGGCAGTGGGTAGACGATGAGGAAAGTGAACAGCATGAAATAGCCGGCGGCGATGAGAGCCGTGCTGCCGGGGTGGTCAATCAGCTCACCGGTAAGCATGAAAGCGAAGCCGCCGATTCCGTTGAGCAGGGCGAACACTTTCATCGCGCGCTTGCGCCAGGTGTCCAGCACGCTGCGCTCGTACTCGTCGAGCAGATCGTCTGGGATGCTGTCAGCGTTGCCGTTCTCGGCTCGGATCTGTGCCCATGCAACCAAGCTGATCACCACGAAAACGAACGAGAGTCCAGACAGCCACCACTGGCTCAGCGTCAGCTGGAGTGCGGTGCAGACGATGAAAGCGAGCATGAAGAAAAAGAAAACAAAGATCAGAGTCTTCGTTTTTCTCTCGCGGTCGAGGCGTTTCATTTCGGGTACAGCTCCTTCGACATAGGGGCGAATTCGGTGCGGGAGAACACGGCCTCGACGGGGAGGTCGAACACCTCGCAGACGCGGAAGGCGAGGTCGAGGCTGGGGGAGTGGTCGCCGCGCTCCAAAGCGCCGATGGTCTGCGGGTTCACGTCGATGAGCTCGGCGAGTTGGTTGCGCGACATGTCGCGCTCCGTCCTCAAGACGCGAACCCGATTGTGTATCGGGATCTTCGGTTTCTTACGTGGTGCCACACAAGTAAGTGTTGTATAAATGCAACAATCTGTCAATGAATTTGAAGAAAAAAGTTTGGTGAACCCGATGGGGACAGCATGAGACTATGGCTGCAACAATCACGTCCGCCGCCGCGCATCTGGTCCGCGAATTGGGCTCTGACCAGACAATTTCCACCCGCCAGATCGATCGCATTAAGTATGCCCACGACGCGTCGCACTTCCTCTACACCCCGCAGGTGGTGGCGGAGGCGCGGAACGCCAATGACGTGGCCGCGGCCTTCCGGGCCTCGGCATCGTCCGGCACGCCAGTCGTGCTGCGTGCGGGGGAGTACCTCGCTGTCCGGTCAGGCGGGCGGCGGCGGAATGATGATCGACGTGCGCAAGCATTTCCGCGGCGTTGAGGTGCTCGACGGCGGAAAGCGTGTGCGGGTTCAGTCCGGTTCGACGGTGCGCCAGGTCAATGCGCACCTCGCTCCGTACGGCCGCAAGTTGGGGCCGATCCGGCATCTGAGGGCGAGGCGACGCTCGGTGGAGTGATCTCCAACAACTCCTCCGGCATGGCGTGCGGCACGCAGTACAACACGCTCGAGTCCCTGACATTCGTGCTGCCGTCGGGAACCGTCATTGACACCGCACGCCCTGACGTGGAGGCGCAGTTCAAGCGGGAAGAACCGGAGCTGGTGGACAAGCTCGAGGAGCTCAAGCGTCGCCTGCGCGGCAATGCGGAGTCCGTGAAGAAGATCGAGCAGCACTTCGCGTTGAAGAACACGATGGGCTACTCGCTCAACGCCTTTTTGGACTACGAGTCCCCGCTGGACATTTTCACGCACCTGCTGGTCGCCTCCGAGGGCACACTGGCGTTCATCGCCGAAGCCGTGCTGCCGGCGACGCTGGAGCTCATGGACTCGCGCTCCATCGCCGTGGGCCGCGGCTTCGTCTCCGCGACGCTGATGAGCAGCGGCTGCGGGACGGGGAAGCGGGAGTAGCGCTCGAGCGTATCCACTGCCTGCTCGGCGTCGAAACCGGCGGCGCGCGCGTTCCACAGCGCGAGCGGGGTAATGCGGTAGGTGTGGATGTGTTCGGGCGCGCGCTCGAGCTCCGCGAACGGGGCGAGTGCGGCGCGGGCCTTCGGCGCGTCCGGGTGCGAGACCTCCAAGAGGACGGTGTTGTCCGATTGGACGATGAGCGGGCCGTCGCCGAGGGGCATGAGGTTCCTTTCTCTCCGCGGTAAAGGTGCTGCTGCGTAGCGTAACCGGCGCCGTCTTCGCGGCATTCCTGCGCGAGTGGGGAGGGGATTCCCCGTGAGGGACACTTTTTCGCTGCAACTCGCCATCTCGCGGGCGATGGCCCACTAGGCTCGACATGTATGACGGCAATCACTTCTGTCAACGAACCTGCTCCACGCCACTCGGTGACGTCTGTGCCTCCCGAGACGCTCACCGCCGCGCTGACGTCCGAACTCGGCGCGCCCGCTGCCACTGAGACCGTGAGCACGCGGCTCATCGACCGCGTCAAATACGCCAACGACGCCTCGCACTACATCTACACCCCGCAGGCGGTCATCCAGGCGCGAAGCGCAGCCGATGTCGCCGCGGTATTTCGTGCGAGCCGGCGCACCGGGGTGCCCGTCGTGTTGCGCTCGGGCGGCTCCTCACTCTCGGGCCAGGGCGGGGGCGAGGGCATGCTTGTCGACGTCCGCAAGCACTTCCGCGACATCGAAGTCTTAGACAACGGCGCCCGCGTGCGCGTGCAGCCCGGGGCGACGGTCCGGTCAGTGAACAATAGGCTCGCCTTCTACGGCACGAAGATTGGACCAGACCCGGCCAGCGAATTCGCCGCGACGATGGGCGGCGTGATTGCCAACAACTCCTCCGGCATGGCGTGCGGGACCAAGTTCAACACGTACCGCACGTTGGAGTCGATGACATTCGTGCTGCCGTCCGGCACCATGATCAACACCGCGGATCCTGGGGCGGGGCAGCAGTTCCGCGAGCAGGAGCCGGAGATCTTTGACACGATCGTGCGCCTGCAAAAGCGAGTGCGCGAAAACCCAGCGTCAGTGGCGACGATCCGGCGGCACTTCGCGCTGAAGAACACGATGGGCTACGGCGTCAATGCGTTTTTGGATTTCGACGACCCGTTGGACGTGTTCGAGCGACTCATCATTGGCTCCGAGGGCACGCTCGCGTTCGTGGCGGAGGCCATTTTCCGCACCATCCCGGACCCGAAGCTGAAGACCACCACGATCGCCGTCTTCGATTCCATCGAGGCGGCCACGCGGACGTTGCCCGACCTGTTCGATTCCGAAGCCGCCACGCTGGAGCTGATGGACTCATGCTCGATCGAAGCGGGCCGCACCTTCGCCACAGTCCCGGAGCAGATCCAAGGCTTCGAGGTCCACAACCACGCAGCGCTGCTCATTGAATACCACGCGCAGGAGGAAGAGGAGCTGCGGGCTCGGCAGGCGCGCGGTGCGGAGATCCTCGCCAGCCAGCGGCTGCAAACACCCGCGGCGTTTTCCACGGATCCGGCGTTTTACTCCACCGCGTGGGCGTTCAGGAAAGGGCTGCTCTCGCAGGTCTCGGGTGCGCGGCCCTCGGGCACGACCGCACTGTTTGAGGACGTAGTCGTGCCCGTCGCGGATCTGGCCGATACCTGCCTTGAACTGCAGCAGATGTTTGACACTTACGCCTACGAAAACGCCGTGATCTTCGGCCACGCCAAGGACGGCAACATCCACTTCCTCATTACGGACCGCTTTGAGGGGGAAGAGAACCTCACCCGCTACAACGGGTTCAACGATGATTTGGCCCGTTTGATCATCGGCCGCCACGGCAACCTCAAAGCGGAGCA
>NZ_RDRE01000042.1 GCF_003693265.1 Corynebacterium gottingense | reverse complement strand
GGTGGGTGATCTCAGCACCTTTGATCCAAGGGCGACCGGTTAACACGCCAGCGTTTCGGGCACGACGCTTGCGTGTTGAGCCGCCGCGGATAAGTACGTCTTTAGTCTTCATGACTTCTTCAAGCTCGGCTCGCAGGCTGCCTTTGCCTTGAATGTATAAGGCACTGTAGATCGCTTCGTGGGAAATACGCATGCTTTCATCATCGCTGAAAGCATGCTCAAGCCATGCACTAATGCGCCCAGGTGACCACCTGCGGGCAAGGCAATCGACTACTACACCCCGAAGCGTTGGGCTTTCATCGAGCTTGCGTAGTTTTGGCCGCACCATCCGACCAGCAGTAGAAACAGCAGCGTTGTGGGCGTTATACCGCAGCTGCTCTGTGCCGTCCTCATCGACGATCTTCCAACCATTACGGGTGATTTCACGAGCGACGACACTGTGGTGCCTATTTATTTTCTGCGCGATGGCTCGTGCCGAATCACCGACACGACATCCCGCTTCAATAGCAACACGGTCTTCAACAGTAAGCCTGCGACCACGCCCTACTAAGGCGTGTTTGTCGAATACGCCGCTAGGAAATCCATCAACGGCTTGAGTTTTCATCGGTGCTGGCATAACAGAATCTTTACCCAGCTTCTTGCCTGTATCTGGCAAAGACACCACCGCCTCATCAGGCGTTCGACGATGTCGCTGCCGGCGTAACTTCGCATACCGCTGCTTCCTTATCCACCCATACACGGTAGAAGGATGCACACCGATAGCATCAGCCACTGTCTGACAGCTCTCACCAGCAAGCACTCGCTCCACGGCCTGGGCACGTTCATCAGGTGACAAGTGGGCGCGTCTAGGCCGCACTTCGATTACACCAGCTTTCTTTAACCTGCTGTGAAGCAAGCCAGTCGATATTCCAACAGTCTGTGCTGCTTGACTGATCGACATACCTGCACGCACCAACCCAACAGCCTCACGGACAAACGGATCACGCAAACGACTCGCACGCCTGCCTGGAGGTTCGACACCTCTTACCCTCAACCAACCGTAAACCGATTCGGGGCCTACACCCACATCACGCGCGACCAGGCTAACTGCCTCGCCTGCCACCACGCGCTCAACAGCAGCATCCTTAACATCCTTCGGAGTCCAACGCGTCACAACTACCTCCCGGTCGAAGTGGCGCATTCACCCCTTGACAGCACGCCCGTTGCCACAACATCCAGGAGTCCAATTGTTTCATGCCGATTTAGAGCACTACTTAGCCATTGTTGAGCGGGTTTATGTTGCGGTGCAGCGGAGTGGAAGGCATAAACGAGAATGTTGACATCAGGAATGATCATCGAGTACCGCCCACACAGCTTCTTTGTTGCTGAGATCAACTAGAGCCGGTCCGCCGCAATCGAAGGAGGGCAGGTTAACGGGGGTGTCTTCGGTACTGATGCGGGCTTCCTTCTTGAGGGCAGCGCGGACCGCCTCTTCGACGTATGAGCTCAAAGTGACATTGTTGGCTTTGGCTTGGACCTTCGTTTCTTCAAGGAGTTTCGGCGGGAGGTTTATCGTCGTGCGCATACCTTTAGGGTAGAAAGCATCAAGTCATCATTCAAGAGGTGCAATGATGTATCTGCCTTCAGGAAGCCGTGAAAGGTTGACTGGTGTCTTAATTCAGTGCGAGCGTCAGGATCAGTACTCCGATGGAGAATGCGAGCATGCCTAAGCAGTTGATCCAGAATGCGCTACCGAGGAAGTGGGCGCGGACATGGGCTGCTGCGGCCGCGCAGAAATAGGCGATGACTCCAATCATGGCTGTGATTCCTACGCCGGGGAACCAGAGGCCGGCAATGAGTCCTACGGCGGCGAGGCACTTGATGACAATGAGCGCCCACCACCAGTCCTTGGGGAGTTTGACGCCGCTGAGGCAGGCTTCGATGAAGGGGACTGGTTTGAGGGAGAGGGCGGCGTCGCCAAGCAGAATGGCTGCTAGTAGAAGGGAGGGCCAGGCTGGGGAAGATTCTAGGATCATTGGGTTACTCCGAATGCGGTGTTGAGGCGTTCGATCGATGAGGCGGCTTGGGATGTGAGGTGCTCGGTGTCGTAGATTCCGGCGGCCCAGCCGATGAGTAAGCCGAGGTAGACGTTGTACAGCAGGTCGGCGTACTCGGCCGCATCGGCGCTGCTGAGCCTGGTGCCGAGTCGCAGGGTGATTTCATCGGTCAGGAGCGTTTTGAGTGCGGTGAGCGCTTCGCCTTGATTGCCTTGTTGGATGAGTGCTGCGCCAAAGGCGCGGGAGAGCTCTTCGTGGCCGGTAAACATCTGGAGGAAAGGTCTCAGGACATCGAGAAGGCTATCGGATTGTCCCCGGATGTCATCGTGGAGTTCTGAAATGTGTTGGCCAATGGTGCGGATGAGCAGCGTTTGTTTGTCGCCGACTCCCATGACGGTTCCCACGCTAACGCCAGCTTCGGATGCGATAGTCCGGATGCTGGTGGTGGCGTAGCCCTGAGTGAGGAAGAGTTCGTAGGCGGTGGCTAGGACCTTGCTGACGGTGCCAGCTTTGGCGGCCGAGCGCGATGAGTGAACGTGTTCAGTGAACATGTTCAAAAGGGTAGCTCTTGATGGTTTCGAGGTCAATGACGCCGAAGTGTTGACAGTTGGCGCTAGGCCAGCGTGGGGAAGACGCGGTCGCGCAGCAGGTGTGCAAGCTCGCGGTCGGGGGCTGCTGGGTTGACCCAGGCGGTGTCGCCGATTTCGGCGGCGGCATGGGGTTCGTCGGCGGTGACGGTGCGGGTGTAGGTGAAGATGGTGCCGACGACGACCTCGCCCGGTTCGTTGGCGGCGGGAGCGTCGAAGGTGCCGAGTTTGTTGAGGCTCTCGGCGTCGAGGGTGAGGCCTACTTCTTCGGCAACTTCGCGCAGGGCGGCGTCGACAAGCGCCTCGCCCGCCTCGGGCTTGCCGCCGGGCAGTTGGTACTTGGTGGAGGACTTCTTGCGCACGGTAAGCACGTGGCCTTGTGGGTTGCGGATGACGACGGCTGCTACTTCAATCATGGCTGCTGATTGTAGGCGGCCTAGAGCAGCGGCAGGAGCACGAGGGCGAGATTGAGTGCGATGACCAGCGCGGCAAGCGTCCAGCCCACGGCCATAGACCAGGGTTTCGCGGCGAACTCACCCATGACGTCCCGGGAGCCGGCATAGCGGAAAAGCGGGATGATGGCGAAGGGGATGCCCAGGGAAAGAAGTGCCTGGCTGACCACCAGTGCCATAGTGGGGTCGACCCCGCAGCCGATGATGACCAGCGCCGGGATGAGCGTGACCAGGCGGCGGACTAGTAGGGGGACCTTGATGTGAAGCAGGCCGTCCATGATTTCGGAGCCGGCGTAGGCGCCCACTGACGTCGAGGCGAGGCCGCTGGCCAGCAGGCCGATGGCGAAGAGAACGCCGGCCAGCGGGCCGAGGTGGCTGGCAATCGCCGTGTGGGCCCCGGAGATGGTCTCTGTGCCGTCCACGCCGTAGAGGGCCGAGCCCGCCAGGACCAGCAGGCCCACGTTGACGAGCCCGGCGATGGACAGCGCCACGGCGATGTCCGCGCGGGTGCCGGCCAGCACGTGGGGGATTTCCAGGTCGGGGTAGCGCTGCTTGGTCAGGGAGGAGTGTAGGTAAATGGCGTGCGGCATGACGGTGGCGCCCAACATGGAGGCGGCCAGCAGGATGCTGTCCTTGCCCTCTAGGCGGGGGATGAGGCCGCCGGCCACGTCGGCGGGGTCGGGCGGGGCGATGGCGAGGCCGGCAAGGAAGCCGATGCAGATGACCAGGAGCAGGCCGATGACAAGCCCCTCGAACCACTGGTTCTTCTTCTGGAAGATGAGGAGAATGATGGAGACCGCGCCGATGATGAGCGCGCCCGCGAACAGGGGGAGGTTGAAGAGGAGTTGCAGGGCAATGGCGCCGCCGATGACTTCGGCGAGGTCGGTGGCCGCGGCGATGAGCTCGGCCTGGGCCCACATGCCTAGGCGCGCGCGGCGGGAGAGACGCTCGCCCATGATTTCCGGCAGGGAGCGGTGGGTGACTAGGCCCAGTTTGGCGGAGTGGTACTGGATGAACATGGCCATGAGGTTGGCCACGACGAGTACCCACACCAGGAGGTAGCCGTAGTGGGAGCCGGCGCTGATGTTGGCGGCTACGTTGCCGGGGTCGACGTAAGCCACTGCAGCAACGAAGGCGGGGCCGGTGAGGCTGATTAAGGTCTTACGCATAGGCATCTCCATACCAAAAGTTCAACTACTTGAAGTCTAGTTTTCATCTGTCATGTCTAGGGACTTTTTGGACAAGGAGTCCAGCGACTTTTTGGACAGGATGTCTAATGGCTTTTTGGACGTCTGCGGCGGTGGAATAGCCGGATGGCTATTCCAGGTAGTCACGAGCGAACACGCGGGCAATCGGATGTCGAAATCCGATCTCAAGGCGCGACCAATTTATGCCCGAACCGAGGGCTCGATTAATGCGCACCTCAATATCGTCATGGCAACACTCGCAGTGAGTCGAATGATGGAATCAGCAACCGGACGAAGCATTAAACGACTCGTGCGAACTTTCAAAAAGTATCGCAGTTTTGAACTCAGAGTCGAAGACACAACAATCCACGCGGCCACGCCACTACCAGCCGAAGTGCAAAACCTCGTCCACGCCATCACCGAACCCTGACTTCCGCACTAAAATGATCCAACTCAGGAGAAGCGCACGCGGATTAACCTACGCCGGCCAGCAGAATTTCTACGAACTCCTTGCGCTTTTCTACATGGAAGTTGTGGCCCGAGTCAGCCTCGACTTTAACGGCACCGGCGGGAAGAGAATCCATGGCCCTGGCGGCGTCCTCATCACTGGCCGCAGCTTGAAGGACTTCCCCGTCGTATCGCGCTTGACAATGAATATAGGTAACTGGCGCTTGAATCGCCGCAAGTGTTGCTTCTTGATCAAACCCTTCGTTCCAGAGACCCGTAAAGAAGGCATCACCAAACGCTGGGTCATAATCCATGATGTACACCTGTGCCTCATTCATCTCGGGAGGCATGGTCCACAGAGCTATCGGGGCGCCCGGATGCCGAGAGTGATATGCGAGTCCATCACCGATGAACCCCTGAGCAGAGTCCCCAAAGTATTGCCACATTTTTTGGCTGCGCCACTGATAAGCCTGCCAGTCGGTCTCTCCTGAAGACAAGAACTCATGAGTGCTGACAGCTAGGTCCTGATAATTCCACGTATTGCGCGCCTCAGGCAGCTCTGTGGCAAATAGCGGCGGATCTTCTAACACCAGGAAGCTAACCAGTTCTGGATGACGCGCAGCAATCAACGCGGCCAATTGACCCCCAGACGAATGCCCACTTAATACGACGGGTTGGCCAATTGTCTCTATATAACGAGATAGGACGTCTGCGACCTCCACCGCTCGATAAGATTCAAGGCGATCAGACTTGCCATGCCCTGGAACGTCGATGGCATAGACTTGGCGGTCCTTGCTGAGGTCACGTAAAGCGTAACCGTACTGGCGCCATCCGCTCGCTTGACCATGGATAAGGACAATAGGGGAACCGTCCCTTGGCTCGCTTACCCCTACATTGAGCTTCACATGATCCACGCTCATCCGGTGCTCTTGATAGCCAGCCTTTTCCAGGGATCTCACAAGACGCGAGTGATACGTGGTTGTATACCATGCCCAACCGCCAGCACCGGCTGCCGCAAGTGCAACGATTGCCGTCACGATAAGTCCCGCCACCTTCAGGACCCTTTTCCCGACCAGGGCCATGAGCTATCACCTTACCAATACATTTGTATTACAACACCAATACATGGGGTATGCCACGGCTAGTTGGTTGATGGCTTGTTTCCACCCTCTTGGCTTTCGCCCCTTCAATATAGCCGTTGCACTCAGTTGCC
>NZ_RDRE01000041.1 GCF_003693265.1 Corynebacterium gottingense | reverse complement strand
CTTACGTGTACGTGGAAGGATTGTGATGTGCCGGCGTCACAGTGCGATGCGCATCATATGGTGGAGCATCAGCATGGGGGTGAGACTGAGGTGGGGAATTTGGGGTGGTTGTGTCGGTATCACAATTATCAGGCGGGTCGGCCGTCGCGTGGGCGGACGCAGCGTCGTGGTGGGCGGATTGTGTGGGTCTCGCCGTCGGGTCGGGTCACACCGACTGGGGTGGATCACGCCGCGCGGGCACCGTTTCGTAGCCCGGACCCGCCGGATGACGGGTAGCGTGCCGTCGCTTTCGAGTCAGCGCCAGTGACCCTGGCGCCAATACGTATGCCTGCCTGCGAAAATGGTCGCAGAAGACGGCGCCGGGTGTTAGCATCAAGGTATGAGCATTCGGTGTAACCACGACGACCGCAACCGCACGGCCGAGGTCCTGTCCACTGCGCTTGGCCAGGGGCAGATTGACGTGAACGAGTTCGAGGAGCGTTCCTCGAAGTGCGAGGCGGCCACGACTCGCGACGACCTCGTGGCCCTCATCGCCGACCTTGTCGATGACCCCCAGAACCGCCTCTTCGGCCACCGCGAGCCGGCGCAGATCCCGGGCGCCGAGCTCGCCCCGCCTGTTGAGGCTGCGCTCGCACAGGTGCAGGCGGTCGAGCGCGGTCGGAGCGTCTCGCTCGGCGTGTTCGGCGGGTCGAAAGTCCGCGGCGACGCCATTGCGGCCACGCACACGGCGGTGGGCGTCTTCGGCGGCGTGGACATTGACCTGCGCGGTGCGCAGTTGGCGCAGCCGGTGACCACCATCAATGCGGTCGGCGTCTTCGGCGGTGTCGACGTTTACGTGCCCGAGGGCTTCCGCGTGCGCGTCAACGGGGTCGGGCTCTTCGGCGGCCACGACATGCGACTGGCGCCCGGCGTGGTCGACCCGGCGGACCTGCCGGAGTCCGCGCCCGAGATCGTGGTGCGCTGCTTCAGCCTGTTTGGCGGCGTCGACGTCCACGTGGTCAGGCGCGGCGACCCGCGCCTTTAGTCCTCGCGCAGCGCGTGGCGGCTCTTGTGGGTGGAGGTGCCGCGGGTGGCCTTGCGCTGGTCGTCCTCGAGGGTGTCCAGGGTGGACAGGCCCTCGCCGGTGCCCTCGGTGTGGTCGCGGGTGTCGTCGAGGCTGGTGGTCAACACGGTCGAGCCAGTCGAGCCGGCGGAGTCTTTCGCGTGCGCGTCGGTGGCGGTGTCAGGGGAGTACACGCCGGTGCTCTCCTCGGCGTGCAGGTCGTCCTCCGTGGTGGTGGAGTAGACCAGCTTCGCCTCGCCGGTGCTGGTGCGCGGCTGGGTGGCGGGCTCGGGGGCGTCGTTAAGCTTGTCCTTGAGCCAGAACTGCCAGCACGCCCAGCCGGCGCCGGCGAGCGCCGCGAGGCCGAAGATGCCGGCCGCGATCTTGCCGCCGTTGCCCTTGGCCTTCTTCTTGTGCTGCTTCGCCTCGGCCTTCCAAGCCTTGCGTTGCTCCTCGCGGGCCGGCAGCGCGGCGTTGAAGGCGGCGCGGCGACGGTCCAAGCGCTTGTGGGCGGCGCGGGTGACGTCGCCGGCTTGGGTACGGGCGGCGTCGTAAAGCTCCTCGAGCTGCTCCTTGTCCGCAAGATCGTGCAGGGAGTCGATGTTGTTGTTCTTCAGCGTGTCAACGAGCGAATCGTACAGCTCGCGCTTCTTCTTCTCGTCCTGCCCGCGCAGGTACTTCACGGTGTCGGAGATGCCGGTGAGCAGGACCTGGAAAATTTGCGTGTTCATTGTCGCTCCTCTGTGTAGGGGGTCGAGGTCGGTTTGTCCCAAGGCTACCCAAACCGCCGCCGCGCACGCCCGGACCAAGCGTTACGCAAAAACATACCAAGCTGTTCATTTCTGCGATTAATATTCACGAATTTAACGCGCGTGGCCTGCCCGGATGCGCCCCCTCGTTGTGCCCCGAAAAACCGGCCCCTAGATTCTTGGACACCGTTGAAAAACGGCCCCAACACAGAGAAAGGCGGAAACCAATGCGCGGCACTTTTGCACCGACGCGGCTGTCTGCCTCCGCGCCGATCGACCGCGTCGGCGAGGACACCACGCAGCAGCGGCGGCGCACGCGCACCGCCCTGAGCTTCGAGCTGATCCCGCCCCGCCACGGCGCGGACGAGGGCAAACTCGACGAGCTCATCGCCGGCCTCGCGGCCTACCGCCCCGACTACGTCTCCGTGACCAGCTCACGGCGCAGCGACTGGCTCACCGGCACGGCCGCGCTCATCGCGCGCGTCGCCGAAACGACCAACCTGCGCCCGATCGCGCACCTCGCCTGCACCGCGGGCACGCGCGAGGAGCTGGTCACGTGGATTCGCGCGCTCATCGACGCCGGCGTCCGCGGCTTCCTCGCCCTCCGGGGCGACCTGCCCGAGACCGGCATGCCAGCGGACCACCTCCAGCACGCCACGGACCTGCTCAACCTGATCCAGGACGTGGAGGACGAGGAGGCGTTCCGCCTGGCCGCCGGCAAGCTGGCGCTGTCGGTGGCGTGCTACCCGTCGGGGCACGCGGAGTCCAAGAACTTCGACGAAGACCTGGACGTGCTGCTGTCCAAGCAGCGGCTGGGCGCGGATTTCGCCATCACGCAGCTGTTTTTCAACGCGCAGGACTACCTCGACTTTGTTGAGGTGGCCCGACTCGCCGGGGTCCGCATCCCGCTCATCCCCGGCATTATGCCCATGACCAGCCTGAAGCGTGTGCAGCGGATGGGCGAGCTCTCCGGCATCGAGGTGCCGGAGTGCGTGGCTCGTACGCTCGCGCAGGCCACGACGCCGGAGGAGGAGTACGAGCTGGGCATGCAGATGTCCGCGCGGCTCGCCAACACCATCCTGGACGCCGGCACCGGCGGCCTGCACGTGTACACGCACAACAACCTCGCTGTGACCCAGGACCTGTTGTCCCGCATCGGGATCCCGCAGCGGGCAGACCACTCACCCCAATAAACCCGAATTACCCGACCCACCCGTTTCCATGGAAAGGACCTACTGTGTCATCCTCGTCACCGTTCCCCAAGGCCACAATCGAGGGCTACCCGCGCATCGGCGCGAACCGCGAGCTGAAGCGCGCGCTGGAGAGCTACTGGGCGGGCCGCATCGACGCGGACACGTTCCGCTCCACGACGCACGCGCTGCGCATTGACAATTACAACCACCTGCGCGACCTCGGGCTGACCGAGGATTACGCCATCGCCGCCGACGTGGCCTACTACGACCAGGTCCTGGAGACGGCGCTGACCGTCGGCCTGATCCCGGGCGGCACCGACCTGGACGAGGAGTTCGCCCTCGCCCGCGGCAACGACACCCGCGTCCCGCTCGAGATGACCAAGTGGTTCGACACCAACTACCACTACCTGGTGCCGGAGATCGCCGCTGGCCAGGACATCGCGCCCGCCGCGGAGCGCATCGTGCGCATCTTCGAGGAGGCCAAAGAGGCCGGCCACACGGTCCGCCCGTTCCTGGTCGGCCCCGTCACCCTGATCGCCCTGTCCAAGCCGGCCGAGTGGTCGCTGTTGCCTTCGCTTATCGACGCCTACGCCACCGTCCTCGCAGCCCTCAAGGACGCCGGTGCCGAGTGGGTCCAGCTGGCGGAGCCCGCCCTGGTCGCCGACCTGTCCACCCCGGACGCGGAGCTGGCGCAGCACCTGCGCGAGGCGTACACGACACTCCTCGGCGCCGAGAACCGCCCGGCCGTGTACCTGACCACCCCGTACGGCGCGACCCGCGAGGCGCTGCCGGTCCTGGCGGAGCTCGCCCCCGAGGCGCTGCACGTGGACCTGGCGCCGTGGACCCTTGACCAGGACGCCGACTACCCGCAGCGCGTGGCCAAGGCGATCCCGGCGGAGACCCACCTGGTCGCGGGCCTGGTCGACGGCCGCAACGTGTGGGCCGCGAACCTGCGCGAGCGCACCGAGGTCCTCGAGGCCGTGGCCGCCGGCCGCGACGCCGTCTCGGTCTCCACGTCCACCTCGCTGCAGCACGTGCCGCACACCCTGAAGGCGGAGAAGAACCTGCCCGTGGACGTCGCGACCTGGCTGTCGTTTGCCGACGAGAAGGTCGCCGAGATCCAGGCGCTCGTCGCCGGCCCCGAGGCCGCCGAGGAGGCGTTCGCCCAGTCGGATCGTGCGGTCCGGACGAGGGCTGAGAGCGAGAAGATCCACAACGCGGGCGTCGAGAAGCGTGTGCAGGCGCTCCCCGAGGGAGCCGTGCAGCGCCAGCCGGAGTTCTCCGCGCGCCAGGCCGCGCAGCGCGAGTCGCTCGGCCTGCCGACCCTGCCCACGACCACGATCGGCTCGTTCCCGCAGACCCCGGAGATCCGCAAGGCGCGCGCCGACCACAAGGCGGGCGAGCTCGACGACGCCGCATACCAGGAGGCGCTGCGCACCGAGATCAAAAACGTCATCGAGCTGCAGGAAGAGATCGGCGTCGACGTGCTCGTCCACGGCGAGGCCGAGCGCAACGACATGGTGCAATACTTCGCAGAGCTGCTCGACGGCTTCGTTGTCACCGAGAACGGCTGGGTCCAGTCCTACGGCTCCCGCTGCACCCGTCCGCCGATCGTCGTCGGCGACGTTTCCCGCGCCGCCGCGATGACGGTCGAGTGGGCGAAGTACGCGCAGTCGCTGTCCGACAAGCCGGTCAAGGGCATGCTCACCGGCCCGGTCACCATCCTGGCCTGGAGCTTTAAGCGCGACGACGTCCCGCTCGCCGTCTCCGCCGATCAGATCGCGCTCGCGCTTGCCGACGAAGTCCGCGACCTCGAGAACGCCGGCGTCAAGGTCATCCAGATCGACGAGCCCGCCCTGCGCGAGCTCCTGCCGCTGCGCGCCGACGAGCGCGCCGCCTACCTCGACTGGGCCGTCCGCGCGTTCCGCCTGGTCGCCCTGGAGGCGCAGCCTGCAACCCAGATCCACACCCACCTCTGCTACTCCGAGTTCGGGCAGATCATCGACGCCGTCGCTGCCCTCGACGCCGACGTCACCTCCATCGAGGCGGCGCGCTCCAAGATGGAGCTGCTCGAGGACCTCGACGAGTCCTTCCACTCCGAGATCGGCCCGGGCGTGTGGGACATCCACTCCCCGCGCGTCCCGTCGCAGGAGGAGATCGCCGGGCTGCTGCGCGCCGCGCTCGAGAACGTGCCGACCGAGCGCCTCTGGGTCAACCCCGACTGCGGCCTGAAGACCCGCGGCTACGCCGAGGTCGAGCCGTCGCTGCGCAACCTGGTCGCCGCGCGCGATGAGGTCGTCGCTGGCCTGAAGTAGGCGCCGCGCCGAACACGCGACCCGGTGGTGTGGGAACGCACCCCGGGTCGCTTTCGTGTGCCACCCTCCGCCACCCGCGCGCGAAAATGCGTATCCTGGGACCCATGACTGATAAAACGCAGACGATGACCCTGCACACCAACCACGGCGACATCGTGATTGACCTGTTTGGCAACCACGCGCCGAAGACCGTGGAGATCATCACCGGCCTGGCCAAGGGCACCCAGGAGTACTCGGCGGCCAACGCCTCCGGCTCCAACGAGGGCCCGTTCTACGACGGCGCGATCTTCCACCGCATCATCCCCGGCTTCATGATCCAGGGCGGCGACCCGACCGGCACCGGCACCGGCGGCCCGGGCTTCAACTTCGCCGACGAGTTCCACCCGGAGCTCACCTTCGACCGCCCGTACCTGCTCGCCATGGCGAATGCCGGCCCGGGCACCAACGGCTCCCAGTTCTTCATCACCGTCGCCGAGACCCCGTGGCTGAACAACCGCCACACCATCTTCGGCGAGGTCACCGACGAGGCTTCGCGCAAGGTCGTCGACGAGCTGGCGAACGTGCAGACCGGCCGCATGGACCGCCCGGTCGAGGACGTCGTCATCAAGTCCGTCGAGGTCTCCGAGTAAGACCGCTTCGACCCTTGCCCCCGCTCAGTGCAGCGGGGGCACTTTTGTATTTGGAGGCCTGACATGCAGAAGATTGCTCAGCAGTTCTTCCGCGGCGCGCCCGTGAGCGTGTCCATCACCGCGCTGTGCGCGATCGTGTACGCGGTGATGGCGGTGCAGTCGCGCTCGCTGGACAGCGTGGTGTGGGATTCGGTGGGCGCCGAGCTCGTGCTGTGGGGGCCGGAGACGCAGGGCGCGGGGCTCGTGCGCGCGCTCACAGCCGGGTTCGTGCACTTAAGCGCCACGCACCTCGTGCTCAACATGCTCATGCTCGCCGTGATCGGCACCGAGGTCGAGCGCGCCGTGGGCAGCGGCCCCTACGCGGTGGCGTACGCGGCGGGGATCCTGGGGTCCTCCGCCGCGGTGCTCCAGTTCGCGTTCCTCACCCCGACCGCGGGGGCGTCGGGCGCGCTCTACGCCCTCATGGCGGTGTTCGTCGCCATCGCCTATCGACGCCACGTCGACCCCCGCCCCGCCCTCATCCTCCTCGTGGGCAACGTGGTGTACACGCTCGTCGCCTCGGACGTGAGCGTGTGGGGGCACGCCGGCGGGCTGGTTGCGGGGGCGCTGA
>NZ_RDRE01000040.1 GCF_003693265.1 Corynebacterium gottingense | reverse complement strand
GCTAGGGTGGCAATAATCGTCACGGCCATAACAATGGTCTCAGAGACCGGCATGAGTTTAAGGGTGCGTGGATGCACCGAGTGCCAGTCGATGGTGCCGACCGAGACCATGATCATGATTGCCACCAGCGCAGCCATCGGGATCATGCCAACGATGTCGCCCAGTGCCAGGACCAGGACCAGCAGGAACACACCGGCTAACAGGGTGGATAGGCGGGTACGTGCCCCGGATTCGCGGACGTTGATCATGGTTTGACCGATCATCGCGCAGCCACCCATGCCGCCGAAGAAACCGGAGGCAATATTAGCCACCCCCTGTCCCCAGGATTCACGAGTTTTATCGGAATGAGTGTCGGTGATGTCATCGACGAGCTTGGCGGTCATCAACGATTCCATGAGACCGACCACGGCCATGGCCAGGGCATAAGGCGCGATGATCTGCAGGGTCTCCAACGTCCACGGCACGTTCGGAATAAACAGGGACGGTAAGGTCTCCGGCATCTTGCCCATGTCCGAGACCGTCGGGACAGTCAAACCGGCGGCAATGACCAAACCGGTGAGCACGATAATCGTGACCAGCGGGGCGGGGATCACACTGGTGAGCTTGGGGAAGAAAATCATGATCACCACACCCAAGCCGACGAGTGGGTAGACTATCCAAGGCACATCAATGAGGTGTTCGAGTTGGGCGGTGAAAATCATAATGCCCAGTGCATTGACGAAACCCAGCATCACCGATCGGGGGATAAAACGCTGAAGTTTCGCCACACCGAGGGCGCCGAGCACGATTTGTAGGACACCGCCCAACAGGACGGTGGCGATGAAATAATCCATCCCGTAACCACGCGTCACAGGAGCAATGACTAGGGCAATAGCCCCGGTGGCGCCGGTGATCATTGCCGGGCGGCCACCGGTAAAGGCGATCGCAATGGCCATGACTACCGAGGAAAACAGACCCATGGCTGGGTCAACACCGGCAAGGATGGAAAAGGCAATGGCCTCAGGGATCAGCGCCAGGGATACCGCCAGTCCGGCCAGAATCTCTATACGGATACGGGCGGGGGAAGAAAATGCGTAACGGAAGGATGCGATGATCCCGGTAGGGGCATCAGCGCCGTCTGGACTCAGGAGGGGGCGGGGGGCCGCCGTGCTAGTTTCAGTCATAGATGTCCAATCTTTGAGGGGATAGGTAACTGGGCGAACGCCCGAAAGGAATCCAACCCTCTAGTAACTTTAGGTTTGGTGATGGTGGTCATGGTAGCGGGAGTTTTACTCAACCGCCAACCCAGGCACAGGAACCCGTGGGCAACATCACCGTGAAGGAGAACAGGCAATGCAAAACAGTAATTTCAAGATCGGCGAGGTCGTTGACCAGACGGGGTTGTCGATTCCCACCTTGCGTTATTATGACAACGTCGGCCTGATTACCCCATCGGGGCGTAGCCCTGGTGGGTTCAGGCTTTATAGTGAGGCTGATGTACGTCGTGTTTTGCTGGTGCGACGGATGAAACCGCTGGGGTTTACTCTGGATCAGATGCGGGAATTCCTGGAAGCTGCGGAGATTCTTCATAGTTCAGATGGCGGGCAGGAAAGTGATACCGCACAGCAGGCACGGAGTAATGCCAAGGCCACCCTTGCCGACATTCGTGAGGAGACGCGCACCCGCTACGAAAAGCTACGCAAGCAAATTGCCTACGCTGAGGAATTCCTCGATCTGGTCAACACCCTGGCACCCTAAACTGCCCCCATCCTTCGCAGGGAGAAAAAGACCATCGTATTGAATGCGCTCTGTCGAATCGCGTTCCAGATGAAGTGGACGAACGCCCGCGGCCTCTCCGGAGTGGATGGCGATAGTACAGAGGACTTCTGAAATCCGTGCAGACGACTCCTCAAAACGACACAGTCATCCAAGGTCACAAAATCGAAAATTGTCACTTAACCCCATCACTTCCAAACCGGCTTAAGTGACAAAATGCCATCGCTAAAGTCCCGATTTGAGTCCCAGGACGTGCGCCTTAAGAGAAATAACTAAAGCCCCTACCAGTGTTTCTCCTGGTAGGGGCTTGGAAGTTGGTAGCGGGGGCAGGATTCGAACCTACGACCTCTGGGTTATGAGCCCAGCGAGCTACCGAGCTGCTCCACCCCGCGTCGGGTGATATTTTCTTTTCACCTGCTGCCGTATCGGCAACGTGAAGTAACTATACTGACTACTTTGCCAAAGGCCAAATCCCCTGGGCAGAACCCATAATCGTGAGATTCATACGGCTTGCCCAACACACGCCCACCACACTCATGTTCGTTCACCAGTTCGAACCGACCCGGTGCCGTGTCCGGGCCGGGCGATACGATTGCGCTCCATCCAGTCACACGACTTCAGGAGGCGCCCTTGGGAGAACTACTTCGAGCCGCAATCTACTGTGTTGAGATCCCCTCGCTCCTACCAAAGGAGCGGAACATCCTAGGCACCCTCGCTTTCCTCGCCGACGATTCCGACGAGCCAACGCTCGAACTCGACGGAACGATCCGTCCCGGCCGCACCGGACTCATTACCCGGCTCGGGCCTCCGGGGGCGAAGGGCGGGTTCGCCAGAACAAACATCGTCGCCACGCACATTCCACTGTTCAAAGAGACAGGCTGGATCCGCGAGGTGGAGGAGCCGACGCTGGATGGCGCGTACCAACTCAACCTGGCACGCCTGGGCAGGCTGCTCGACCTCACGGAGGCGGCCATGGTGGATCCGGGCGGGCCGGGCCCCGAGAACGACGAAGCGGACCAGGAGAAGCCCGGCGATTTCCTTCGCCCGGCACCGGAGGATCTGCGTGAGCAGATCGACCGGCTCCTGGTCCGCAACCCGCTAGGGTAAGCGCCTACTGCGCGCTCTGGTACGCCTCCACTGCGCGGTCCAGCTCGTCGAGGGCTCGGCCGTACTCCTCGAAGGAGCCGTCGCGGGCGCCCTCAAGGTTGCGCAGGGCGTCGTTAATACCCTGCATCGCCTCGTCCTTGTTGCCCGGGGCAGGCGCCTCGCTGTCGCCTTCCTGCGGCTGCTCGGCGGGGGCCTCGGCGTCCTGGTTGTCGGACGCGCCTTCGTCGACAAGCTCGATGTCCTGCGCAGCCTTGGAATCAATGCCAACCTGCTTCAGGGCCTGCGAGATCGTCGGCGCGTAGCCGACCTGGCCACGGTAGAACACCAGCACACGCAGCAGCTTCGGGAACGCCGAGGCCTGGTCCTTGCGCTTGGAGTAGATCGGCTCGACGTAGAGGATCTCGCCACTGCCCACCGGCAGGGTGAGCAGGTTACCGTTCTTCAGGTCGTTCGAACCCTCCCACAGCGTACGGTCACGCGCGACCTGGTCGGAGGACATCAGCGCGTCCTGCGCCTGCTTCGGGCCCTGCGTCTGCGTATTGGTCGGCAGCACGCGGACCGTGATGTTGCCGTAGGTCTCCGGGTCGGAAGAAACCGACATGTGTGCAGCCAGGAACTCGCGGTTCAGGCCACGGTACGGGGTGATCAGCTGGAAGGACGCATCGTTGGTCTCCGGGTCAGCGGCCACCACGTAGTATGGCGGCTGGTTGAGCTCCTGGCGGCCCTCCGGCGCGGTCGGATCGTTCGGGACGGACCAGAAGGCGTCGTTGTTGAAGAACACGCCCGGATCATCCACGTGGTAGCGCGCCAGCAGCTCGCGCTGGACCTTGAACAGATCCTCCGGGTAGCGCAGGTGCTCGCGCAGATCATCGCTGATCTCGCTGTGCGGCCGCACCGTATCCGGGAACACGCCCATCCAGGCCTTGAGCACCGGGTCGTTCTCGTCGAACTGGTACAAGTCGACCGAACCGTCGTACGCGTCCACCGTGGCCTTGACCGAGTTACGGATGTAGCCCAGGTTGTTGTTCACCAACCGCTGGGTGGTCCCGTCCGGGTTCAGCGCGTCCTGCGTGGTGTCCTGCAGCGAGGTGCGGGTGGAATACGGCAGCTGCGACAGTGTGGTGTAGCCATCCACGACCCACTTCACGCGGCCGTCAATCACCGCCGGGTAGGTCTTGGAGTCCGTGGTCAGCCACGGCGCAACCTTCTCCACACGCTCACGCGGGTCACGGTCGTACAGGAGCTTGGAATCAGAGCCGACACGGTCCGACAGGATCATGTTCAGCTCCTGGTACTTCACCGCGTACGCGGCGCGGTTGAACCAGTTGCCAATGTTCACGCCACCCTCGCCCTCGTAGGTGTAGGTGGAGTTATCCGTGTCGTATTCAACCGGGCCCTGGCCGTTGTCCCCCACAATGGCGTAGTCCAGGCCATCCTCAGCAGAAGCGATCACCGGGCCGTAGTAGATACGCGGCTCGTCGACACGAATGCCCAGCTCTTCCGCGTCCTTCTTCTCCGCGGCCTTTGCGTTGGACTGCAGGTCCGAGACCGTGAAGATGGGCAGGCCACCACGGGTGGAGCCGGCGTCCTGCGCGGCCTCGTCCACCGTGTTCGCCTGGGCAGCGACGAAACCGTTGCCGTGGGTGTACACGGTGTGGCGGTTGATCCAGTCAAGCTGGTTCTCACTCAGCGCGTTCGGATCCATCTCGCGCGCAGCGACGACAAAGTCGCGCATCTCCCCGTCGACCTGGTAGCGGTCCATGGCCAGCTGGTCCGGGAAGCCGTAGAAGTTGCGCAGCTGCTGGTTCTGGGTGAACGTGGGCGAGAGCACGTCCGGGTCCAGCAGGCGGATGTTGCTGATGGTGGACCAATCGTCCGCGACCTCGTTGTTGGAGACGTTGTCCGAGCCCCAGTTATCCTCGTACGTCACCGTGTCATCCGTCAGCCCATAGGCGAAACGGGTGGACTCGATGTTGCGGCCGATGTACTCGCGCTCCTTGGCCTGGCGGTTCGGCTTCACCGAGAACTGCTCGAGCAAGGCCGGCCAGACGTTGCCGATCACCAGCGAGGACACCAGCATCAGCACGGTGGCCAGCACCGGGATGCGGAAGTCCTTGTACACCACCGACGCGAAGAACGCCGCGGCGACGATGACCGCGATAACGGTGAGGATCATCTTGGCGGGCAGCATCGCGTTAATAGAGGTATAGGACGCGCCCGTGAAAATGTCGTTTTGCCCGTAGAGCAGGAAGTAGCGCTCCAGCCAGTAGCTCACGGCTTTAAGCAGCATCCACAGACCGGCAGTAAACGCCAGCTGCACGCGCGCCGCCTTGGAGACGAAGCCGCGCTGCCCCGACGTACGGTTGCCAATGCGGATCCCGCCCAGCAGGTAGTGCGCGACGAGGGCGATGAGGAACGCGACGATAAGCAGCATGCTCAGCGTGCCCACGATGGCGGAAAGCCCCGGCAGCGCGAACGCGTAAAAGCCGAGGTCCTTGCCGTACTGCGGGTCGGCCACTCCGAAATCGGAGCCGTTGAACCACAGCAGGAACGTGCGCCACATGCGCTGCCCCGCCAGGCCCGACAGGACGGCGACGACCAGCGGCACGACGAAGAGCAGGGAACGAATGCCCTGCTGAATCGTCTCGCGGTAATGCGCGGACGGCGAGAACGGATCCGCCGTGGGCGCACCCGCCGGTCTCCCCCGCCAGGCCAGCAGGGCCGCCGCGTACGCGACACCGCCGCCAATCAGCGCAAAAATGACGAACAAAACAATGCGGGCAATAATCACCCGGTTAAACACACCGCGGAAGTCGAGTTCCCCGAACCACAGGAAGTCGGTGTACAGACCGACCAGCATGGGCACGAGGGTAAAAATTGCGCCGACGACGATGACCGCCGTCAGCAGCGTACGGTTCGACTTTTTCGCGTTGGGTTGAGGCTGGTTGACGCGGGTAGCCAATCCTGCTCCTTCGAAATAGTCTTTACGTGCGTATTAAGCTTCTAGCTTAAAGTTTCAACGATTCGACAGCCAGAAAGGTTCCCGTGCAGCGTCACTTCAGCTCACAGCAGGCCCTGAACAAAGCCATGACGGAAGCTGTGGAGTTCGTCCACGCGGAGGGCTGGAACGCACCGCCCTCACTCTTTGCGCTGGTCCCCTCGCAGTTGCTTATCGACGAGCTGTCTCAACTCACCGACGACGCCGACCACTCCCCCCTCACCCTGGTTGTGCAGGAGCTGCCGGAGCACATCCGTCCCGGTAGCGATGAGCTGGCCGACTACGTCGCGCGCGTCGCCTGGCCCGAGCAGGTCGAGGGCGTCGTCCTCGCCCAGGAGATCATCTTCCGCGACACTTCCGCCGGGCCGGACGCCCAACCGCGCCCCGCGCGCCTCTTCTCCGGCGTGCTGCGCGACGACGACATCGAGCAGACTCTCCTGCAGATGCGGCTTACTGAGGAAGAACTGGAGGAACGTGGCATGTTTGCCCAGGACGAGATCGAGCTGCGCGGCGGGCCCAACGTCGCCCCGAACGTGATCGCCGCGCTGCGCTACAGCCTCGCGCAGGACCCCGACGAGCTGACCTAGGTCGAGCGCTCACGTACTATCGTTACCCATACGCACAGGAAATAAGGAGCCTACCCGTGACGCACCGCCGCACTCTTGTCCCCGCTCTCCTCGCCGCCTCGCTCGCACTGACCGCGTGCGGGAACGGGGACGACGAGACGAGCACTACAGCAGCACCGGCACCGGAAGAGACCGA
>NZ_RDRE01000004.1 GCF_003693265.1 Corynebacterium gottingense | reverse complement strand
ACACATCCCGCAACTACCAAAAACCATACTGGCGAAAAGGCCAACCCCCACTGACCTAAAACACAAAACCGGTGCCTCGGAAAAATAAAAACCGAGGCACCGGTTTGTCCACCATGTCGCGACTGAGTTGTCAACTATGTCGCGACTGAGGACAGTGTGCGCCATCAGGGAATCGAACCCCGAACCCACTGATTAAGAGTCAGTTGCTCTACCAATTGAGCTAATGGCGCGTATTTTGTTTTTCTCTCTGTCGCTCTCGGCGACGTTGAAAACAATAACACCTTTCCTTGCAGGGGGTGAAATCGCCAGGTCACGAGCCTTTTTCGTAGTGTTCAAATTGTAATCTTTTCCAAGTGAATTGAAGTAGCGTTTGGGTGCTTTTGGCAGATAGGGTAGTTGCAATGCACAACGCGATATTGGAGGTAGGAAAGCGTTCATGTGTGTAGGGAAAGTGGTGCGCCGGGCAGCTGGCGTCGTTGCGGCGGCCGCGATGGCCACCACACTGGTGTCGTGCACGATCGGTGAGACGAATGAGGTTGAAACACAGCACGTTGCCAAGACCGAGGAGCAGGAAGCGGCAGAGGAGCCGAAGCCGGATCCGCCGGAATTCTCTTTCGATGACGGTGCTGAAGATGCTGAGCCTGGTGAGTCCGTCACCGTGACGTCGGATGAGGGGTTGTCGTCTGTGGTGATGACCAACGAGGACGGCAAGGTTATCAAGGCGAAGATGAACGATGAGAAGACTGAGTGGGAAACGGTGGAGCCGCTCGGTTACGGGCGCACGTACACCGTCAAGGCTGAAGATGCTGCGGGCCAGAAGGTGAAGCAGAGTTTTACCACGGTGGTTCCGGCGGCTGAGACCAACGTGTACCTGGGTCCCCTTGACGGTGACAACGTCGGTGTGGGGCAAGCAATCACGTTCCGCTTCGACGTGCCGATTCAGGACACGAAGGCCGTTGAGGAGCTCATCGACGTGGAGACCTCCAACGACACCGAGGGTGGATTTTTCTGGCTCGATCCCTACGAGCTGCGCTGGCGTCCGAAGGATCTGTGGGAGCCTGGCACCGAGGTCACTGTCGCTGCCAACGTCTACGGCAAGGATATGGGCGGCGGGGTCTACGGCGTCGAAGACGTCGAGCACAGCTTTACCATTGGTGACAAGGTCGAGGCTGTGGTAGACAACGCGGATAAGATGCTGAAGTTCTACCGAAATGACGAACTGGTGAAGTCCTTCCCGGTATCAATGGGTAGCGATAACTCGCGTGATACGCCGAACGGCACCTTCATTGTGGGCGACATGCACAATTCGTTGGTGATGGATTCGCGCACCTATGGTCTCGGCCTCGAGCAGGGGGGCTACGTCACCCCGGTGTCGTACGCGACCCAGCTGTCCTACTCCGGCATCTACCTCCATGCCGCGCCGTGGGCGATGTGGGCGCTCGGCAACACGAACCAATCGCACGGTTGCATTAACGCGTCGATGGCGGACGCGCAGTGGTTCCAGGAGAACGTGAAGCGCGGTGATGTGGTGACTGTACAGAACACATACGGTGGCACGCTCACGCCGTACGACGGGCTCGGCTACTGGAACATGGACTGGGAGATGCGCTCGGGTGGAACCGAGGATCCCAATGCGTAAGGTTGGTGGCGCGTAGGCGTCGACAAGCGATCTGCTCCAGGCACTGATTGTGCTTGGAGCGTTTTTTGCCTTCTCGCTTGTTGGCGGCGTCAGGGAACTCCGCGTGGATGCTCATGAGCGCCTCCCTGGTGTTGCTCATGATGCCCGGACTCGCGCTGTTCTACGGAGGGATGGCGGGTCGGCAGAACGTGCTGATCATGATGGTGACGTCCTTCGCCGCGATGGCGGTCGTCCCCGTCGTCTACGTGTTGTGGGGATGGTCGGCGTCGTACGCTGGAGACGACATCGCCGGGATCGTGGCCACCCCGCTGCAGGCATTTGGGGTCAGGGGGCCAGATCGCTGATTCCGCGGGCAACTTCGTGGGCGCGGCGAGGTCTACCGCGGCGCAGAGGTTGCAGCGGACTTCGTGCCGAAACTGAAGCTCGAGATTGTCACGGGGGGAGGGGCTGGCCGACCGGGCGGTGGACGCCATCCTTCGGGCGGCATCCACGGGGACGTTTGGCGACGGCAAGATTTGGATCTCTCCGGTCGACGACGTGATCCGCGTGCGTACCGGCGGGCGCGGCGAACAGGCGCCGTAGGGCGCGGTCGACCGAGAAAGCAATACACCCCGTGACCTGTTTGTATAGGTCACGGGGTAACTTTGGGGTGGCTGACGGGACTCGAACCCGCGACACCCAGGATCACAACCTGGTGCTCTACCAGCTGAACTACAGCCACCATCGCTGCGTTTTCAGCAGCGGGAACTACCTTAGTACGCGGGCTCTAAATCACAAAAACGGCTGGTAGGCGCTATTGGCAGCGTCCCTTGCGTGCTCAGCTTCCGGGGTCTCCGGGCCGGGAGATTCCACGAACACGGAGCGGCGGTAGTAGTCCAGTTCGCGAATGGATTCCACGATGTCCGCGAGCGCGCGGTGCGCCATGCCTTTCTCGGGCTGGTTGAAGTATGCACGCGGGAACCAGCGGCGGGTGAGCTCCTTGACAGTGGAGACGTCGATCATGCGGTAGTGCAGGGCCGAGTCGAGGCGCGGCATCTGCTCGCGGATAAAGGCGCGGTCGGTGGCAATTGAGTTGCCCGCTAGGGGAGCGGGGTGCGCCTTATCGCAGTGCTTGTCCAACAGTGCCAGGACGGCGTCCTCGGCCTCCTTCATGGTGACGGTCGACGCCTTGATCTCGTCGAGCAGCCCGTTATCCGTGTGCATCTTGGTGACAAAGTCATCCATCTCAGCGAGCTCGGCCTCGGTCGCTCCGATGACGATGTCCAGGCCTTCGTCCAAAATGTTGAGCTCGGCATCGGTCACCAGTGCCGCCACCTCGACGATCACGTGGCGGTGCGTATCCAGCCCGGTCATCTCCAAGTCGACCCAAACGATCCGGTTGTCTTTTGCGTGGATGTCCACGGTTACTCTTCTCCCATCTTTGCGTAAAAGCTGCCTACGAGCGGGGCGATCACGCCGCGCGGCCCGTAGGTGGAAACCACGTCCATCGCCTTGGACAGCGGGCCGGGGACCACGCGGCGCTTGTTTGCGCGCATGGCCCGCAGCGTGTCGCGGGCGCACGAGTCGTAGGTGGTCCACAGGAAATCCGGTACGACCTTGTCCACGATGGACTGCTCCTCTTCCGGAATGTACGCGTCGCGCACGGGGCCCGGTGCAAGCAGGGTGCAGTGCACGCCCGAATCTTTGAGCTCGAAGTGCAGGGCCTCGGTAAACGCGTTCACACCAGCCTTGGTGAACACGTAGGTGGCGTTGTTGGGAATGGGGATGTTGCCTGCTGCCGAGCCGACGTTGCACAGCGCCCCCTCGCCCCGCGGCACCATCTGGTCCAGCACAGCCTTGGTGATGCGGAACACGGCGGTGGAGTTCAGGTTGTACTGGTTCGTCTCGTAGCCCCAGTCCTGGCGCATGAATGGGCCGAAGCTGGCGATGCCCGCCGAGTTCACGCATAGCGTCACCTTGCGCGTCGCAATGTGCGCGAGCAGCGCGTCCACGTCGCGCTCCTTGGCCAAGTCGGCGGCCACGACCTCAACGTTGACGCCGTGCGCGTCGCTCAGTTCGTGGGCGAGCTCCATGAGCACGTTTTCGCGACGGGCGACGATGATCAGGTTGTAGCCGGCGGCGGCGAGGTCGCGCGCCACCGCCTCGCCAATGCCCTGTGACGCGCCGGTCACCAGGGCATAAGAGTCAATTTCGGGGGCTGGAAAAGTCATAGTCTACAGGGTACCTGGGCTAGTGCTTCTCGACGCCCACCTCACCCCTCGCCAGCGCCTCCAACGCCTCCATGTGCGCCTGGAAGGCTTCGCGCCCCTCCCTGGTGAGCGTGACCCACACCGTGTCCTTCGCCCGTGTCGAGCCGTACTCGCGGAACCGGGTCACAAAACCGGCTTCCTCCAGGGCGTTGAGTTGTTTGGATAGCGTGGCGTCGGAAAGCTGGGTGGCGTTACGAAGCGTGCTGAAGCGCATTTCGTAGCGCGTCTCGCCTTCGATGGCGCCGCCGGCGTTGAGCGCCGCGCAAATCTTCAAACGGTTGATGGGGTGGATGACGGGGTTAGTCATGGTACTTGTTCCAGGTCAGGCCGTAGGCGGCGATCATGCCAATTGTTGTGGCTGCCGCGACGATGGCACAGGCCACTGTGCCGATTCCTTCAGCGAGCGTCATGAGGGGGTATGCGAGCAGAGGAATGACGACAGCTTTCCAATTGAGCTTCGGATCCTCGCGGACCTCTTGCTTCATCGCGGTGCGCACCCCGCGTTTGGCGGAAAGCTCGATCCAGATGATGCCCACCACACCAGCGAGGAGGATGAGCAGGCCCCAGGCGTGCCCAACGAGGGTGAAGTACATGCCGGCGCCGAAACAGAGGCTGGTCGCCACGATGCTCAGCCACGGCACGGGTTGGGATGCCTTGGTGCGCGCTTCGGTGCTGCGGATGGCCTCGAGTGCTTCGCGGGCGGAGGCGGCTGTGTCCTTGTCTCTGTCTCTGGCGTGCTGATTTGTCGTAGTTTGCCGACCCTGCATCTCCATGTTTTCCATGGTGGAAAGTGTATCAGAATGCGGGGCATCGTCAAGCGGGATTACTCCTCGTCCAGCCACTCCGAGAGCGCCTGCGCGGAGGTGCGCGCGTGGTGGACCACCATGCCCAGCTGTACATCGCGGGCAAAAACAGCCAGGACCAGGTGGCCGACGGGCGGGTGCGCCACTTTTGCCAGTGCGATGACCTCGTCGTTTGGCAGCGATACGCTAACGATTGCGTCGCGTCCTTCGCCTTTCGCCTCATTGGGGTCGCGGGAGGGGTCCACAATCGCGGCCTGCGCCCCGGCGGTGCCAAACATCGATGAGTTTAGGGCGCTGATCCGGGCGGCGTCGAGCGCGTCGCCGAGGCCGATCGAGCAGACGTGGGTGCCGTCGCCGGTGCCGAGGACGACTGCGTAGATTCCCGGTACCTGGTGGCGCATGCGCGACATGTATGGCAGAGCAGCGGCGGCCAGGTCGTTCGTGGCGAAATCGGTGCCGCGCACCCGGCGGTGGCGCCCAATCTGAGCTTTGACGTCATCCTTCATGGCTTCCGACAATCCGTCCTCCAGGCCGTCTGTGGCCGGCGTGGTCGTCGTGTTTTCAAGCGTCGCGGTCACAGGTAATCCTCCAGTCTGGTCAGGGCGAGGTCAATAACGCGCGCCACGTCGTCGTGCGCGCGCGGGTCGGCCGCCACCACGGGAATGTCGGAGTGGCCGGCCGTGGAAAGGAAATCGCGCAGGACCGGGAGCGGGTCAGGCCCATCCGGATCGATGAAGTTCACCGCGAAGGTGGTGCGGTGATAGGCGTCCAAACTCCCGATGGTCTCCAGCCAGTGCACGACTTGCTGTTCCAGGAGCTGCGGGAGCCCGAAGAGCCAGACCACGAGCGCCGCGGCCGGGTTGCGGGCGGGGGTGCGCGCATCATCAAACTGGTCTTGGCCCGCGGTGCCGAAGACGGCCACGCGCGTGGTGTCGGCGCGGTCCCAGACGCCGAAGTCGATCCCCACGGTGGTCGTTGTCTTGGTCTGCGCGATGAAGTCGTCGGAAGCGTTGGCGTGCGCCTCAGTATTGATGGGCGTCACCGTCGAGATGGTCGCGACTCCCGTCGTCTTGCCAACCCCAACCGGGCCGACGAAGACGACCTCGGAATCTGAGTACGCGCCAATGATGGCGTCCGAGGGCATTGTCAGGTGCGGGTCCAGGTCATCGGCGGTGATGTCCTCGGCCTTTCCGTGGCGCCGCCCAGTGGCGGGCGTTTGGGTCATATCATTTCCTCAGGTTCAGTTTGGGGAGTGACACCCAAATTATCAGACTTTTCTTTCCATTTGTCTAATATTGCGGTATTCTGTGGTGGCAATCCGGGCCAGCGTGCACTTCCACCGTCCCAAACGGGCGCGTACCTGTGCGCCGTGACCAGCAATTACACGAGAATACGAAAAGGAATCGAATGTCCCAGCAGGAGAATCTCAACAACTTCCTCAACGCCGTCTCTGAGGACCTCAGCGGCTTCATTGGCGCATCTGTCGTCGACATCAACACCGGTATGTCCCTGGTGTCCACCTCCCGTTACCCGGACTTCGACCTGGACATCGCGGCTGCGTACAACTCTGAGATGGTGAAGGCCAAGTTCAAGACCATGGAGGCGCTGGGCATCCAGGGTGGCCTGCAGGACATGCTGCTTACCCTGACCGACCAGTTCCACTTGATCAAGATTCTGGAAAATGACTTGTTCATCTACGTGGCAGTCGACTCCTCCCGGACCAACCTGGCGCTCCTGCGTACGGCCGTGAACGCGAACGTGAAGAAGTTCGGCCTGGCATGAACGCAAGTGCGGCGTGACGTCACTGACGGCGCTGACGCCGCCGACGCCACCGACGGCACTGACGCCGAGCTGGTAGAAGCACCTGACGCACCGGATGCGTCGGAAGCGGAGGAGTACCACGGGCCCACGAGCTAAGGGAAGACCGGGAAGACGTAGTCGTCGAGAAGCCTGAGGCGACTCCGGAGGTCGACGAAGAGAAGCCTGAGACGCGGCACGCGCCGCCGCATCGGAAAGCGTGGTGGCTGCCGTGGCGGTAGCCTGGCGTCATGCTTGATCGAGATGAACTGATTTTCAGCCAGACCAAGGCACTTGGTACCGACGAATTTGAAATCACCGACGGGCAGGGCCAGCTCGTCGGCACAGCGAGGCAAACGCTGCAGCTCGCCGATATGTTCCGTGGCTCGCGCGGGGTGGAGGTGCGCGACGCCCAAGGCACCCTCGTGCTTGGCGTGACCGACCCGGCGAATTTCCTCCGGGACTCCTACGAGGTGCGCCTGGCGGAGCCCGACATGGTGCTCGCTACACTGCGCAGCAAGTTTTCCCTGCTGCGCACCAAGCTTGACCTGGAGATCGCCGGCTTTCCCGGCGTGCAGATTGATGGCAAGCTGCTCGCCCTCAACTTTGACCTGACCAGCAACGGGCAGCCGATCGCGAGCATTAATGCAGAGTACACGGGCATGGGGCGCGCGTTTATGGGCAAGACCTCGTACCGGATTAGTTTCCAGCCGGGCCTGGACCAGCGTCAGCATGCGGCAATCCTCGGCACCGCGGTGGCGGTGGACATGCTGCGACGGAAGCGCCGAAACTCCTCCTAGCAGTGGTTTTCACCCCAACAAAAAGCGCCCCCAGCAGGACTCGAACCCGCGACCAGCCGGGTAGAAACCGGATGCTCTAATCCACTGAGCTATGGGGGCAGCGCTCACGAGGGCGCCCGTACGCCCGGGCGCTCCGTGTAGCCCGCTTATTGTAGCGCAAGGCCAGTTAGGCACCCCAATCAATCAAAAGTAGGGTAGGGGGCATGTCTGAAGCGGGAGTTCACAAGCGGGCAGTGCGGCCCGCCTGGCCGGTGTACGTTGCAGTCTGCGTGATCGCCGCGGTGGTGGCGGGTGCGGTGGCGCAATCGTTCGCGGGGGCGTCGTTAAGCGCGCTCGGCATCCCTGATCCCGGTGCGCTGACCACTGCCGGCCTGCCCGCGTTGCGCGGCGTCGCCTGGCTGCTGTTTGCGCTGTCGGTGGGGTCGTTCTTCCTCACCGCGTGGCTGATCCCGCCGACGCGGCGCGGCGAGGGCGCGGATCTGAACGGCGCGCAGCTCACCGTCGACGGGATCATCGCGTCGCGGACCGGCGGCTGGGCGCAGCTTGGCATCGCGCTTGTCGGGTTGACGATGATTCCGCTCGTGCTTTCCGACGTCTCCGGCGAACCGCTCGGGGAGGTCGTCTTCCAGCTCAGTGCCTGGTCCGTCGCGCTGGAGCAGGTGGCCGACGCGAAGGTGTGGCTGGTCACCGCCATCATCGCCGCGGTCGTTGGCGTGTGCGGACTCCTGGCGCGCAGCTGGTTCTCCCAGGTGGCGCTGTGTGGGGGTGCGTTGGCGTCGATAATGCCACTGGCGCTGACGGGCCACTCGGCGTCGGGCGGAAGCCACGACTTTGGCACGAACTCGCTGATCTGGCACCTGGCGTTCATGCTCATCTGGGTCGGCGGTCTGATGGCGCTGGTGGCGCACGGCCGCAGGCTGGGCCCCAACCTGGAGGCGGCGGCGCGGCGGTATTCCGCGGTTGCCCTGTTCGCGCTGCTGGTCATGCTGGTATCTGGGCTGACCAACGCGCTGATTCGGGTGCGGCTGTCCGACTTACTCGATTACGCCTACGGCTGGGTGCTAGTGATCAAGTTTGCGGGCATCCTCGTGCTCGGCCTGATGGGATATGCGCACCGCCAGCTCACGCTGCCGCAGCTGGGTTCGCGCCCCGGCGCGTTCACCCGCTTCGCCCTCGTGGAGGTCGTGGTCATGGCGGCAATTGCGGGCCTGTCGGTCACACTCGGGCGCACCCCACCCCCGCCGCCGCTGGACCCGGACCTGACTGCGATGCAGGTGGCGCTGGGCTACAACCTTGCCGAGCCGCTCACGTGGGGCAACTGGCTGACGCAGTGGCGCCCGGAGCTGCTGTACAGCGTCATCGCGCTGCTGCTTGCCGTGTACTACCTGCACCTGGTGCGCCGCGTGTCCGGATGGCGCGCGTCTCGCACGGCGTGGTGGCTGCTCGGCTGCGCCACGGTGGTGGTCACGCTGAGCTCCGGGCTGGGGATGCACATGGCGGCCGCGTACTCCACGCACATGACAGTGCACATGATCCTTTCGATGGGCGCTCCCGTCTTCTTCGTGCTCGGCGCGCCGCTCACGCTGGTCCGCGAGGCCTACCCGGCCGGCGAGTTCAACCCGCGCCTGTGGGCGGAGAGCTTCCAGCACTCGCGCTTCGTCCGCGTGATCACCTACCCGCCGGTGTCCGCGGTGCAGTTCCTCGTGCTCTTCTACGTCATGTACGTCTTCCCCTCGCTGTATGAGCTGATGATCTCGGAGCACGCGGGCCACGTGATCATGAACGCCGTGTTCCTTGTTTCCGGCTACTTCTACTTCTGGGAGCTCATTGGGCCGGACGAGCTGCCCGCGCGTCACTCGGCGAAAGTCCGCCTGGCGTGGCTGTGGATCGCCATGCCGTTCCACCTCTTTATGGGCGTGTACCTGATGCAGCTCAACTTCGTGCTGGGCGAGGATTTCTACCAGTCGCTCCAGCTTCCGTGGGATCCGGACCTGCTTGATGATCAAAAGGTGGGCGGCGGTATCGGCTGGGCGGCCGGCTCGTTCCCGCTGGTCATCGTGTTTGCGCAGCTGTTCCGCGCGTGGTTTGCGGAGGACAACCGGGAGGCGATCGAATCCGACCGCAAGGCAGAAGAAACAGACGACGAGGAATGGCGCCAATACAACGAGATGCTCGCGCAATACAACCGCCGCTAGCTGCCGTTTTGCGCTATTTTTGCGCCACCCCTTTCTATTTCGTACGTTTCGTGTAAAAATGCTCGTAACGGAGCAAACGCTTGTCGACGCCCCGTTGCACGAAACAAACGTCAAAGTTTAGGAAAGGGGGTGGCTCTCCCATGAGCCACTTGCACACTCACATCCACGGCAACCTGATTGATAACCCAGACCTCCGCGTGTTTAAGGACACCGATTCGGTGCTGTGCAAATTTCGCCTCGCCACCTCGCGCCGTCGCCCGACGGAGGAAAAGGATTCCTCCGGGAAGGTGCTGTGGGAGGATGTGGATCAGCTGTATATCGATGTCGAATGCTGGGGGCAGCTCGCCACCAACGTGGCGGCGTCGCTGAAGCGGGGACTACCGGTTTCCGTCTGCGGCAAGTTGGTGACGGAAACGTGGCTGGTTGACGCGCCGGAGGGTGCCGAGCAGGAGAAGCTCAAGCGCTCAAAGATCGTGCTGAAGGCGACCCAAGTTGCGTTCGACCTGGCCCGCCACCAGGTCAGCTCGGTGCGTAGCGAGCCCGTTGGCAACACGCTGGCCGGGCAGGAACCGCTTCGGGCGAAGACAACGGAGGAACTGACGCGCGACAGTCGCGGGGACGTTACTGACCGGCTGATGAGCGAGGAAGACGCCATCGGGCACGCGAAGCGCGCCAAAGAGCGCGAGCCCGTGTTGGTCGGCGCGGCCGCCGGCGGTGGCGGCGCGGGTGGCGCAAACGCAGCAGATTCCGCAGACTCTTCGGATTCCGCGGACGCCGAGGGGGTGCCGTTCTAAACCGTCACTTCACCCAACGCTGATCTGTCGCTGCTTCCCCGCGCGCGATGCTTGGTCTGGTGCAGGCAGTCAGGCCATGTGGAGGCCCCGAAATGATGTAGTCTGTGGAAAGCATTTACGCCAATTTCGCAGTCGAATTCACAAGAGGGGACTTCACGTGGCTGAATTCATCTACACGATGAAAAACGTTCGCAGGGCCATCGGTGACAAGGTCATTCTGGACAACGTCACTATGGCTTTCTACCCCGGCGCCAAGATCGGTGTCGTGGGCCCCAACGGCGCTGGTAAGTCGTCGTTGCTCAAGATCATGGCAGGAATTGACCAGCCGAACAACGGCGAGGCATTCCTCCAGCCCGGCGCGTCGGTGGGCATCCTGCTGCAGGAGCCGCCGCTGAACGAGGAGAAGACGGTCCGCGAGAACGTCGAGGAGGGCCTCGGCGACATTTTTGAGAAGAAGGCCCGCTTCGAGCAGATCGCCGAAGAGATGGCGACCAACTACTCCGACGAGCTCATGGAGGAAATGGGCAAGCTCCAGGAGGAGCTCGACGCGGCTGACGCGTGGGAGGTCGACTCCAAGATCGAGCAGGCGATGGAAGCACTGCGCTGCCCACCGTCGGATTCCCCGGTGACCAACCTGTCGGGTGGTGAGCGGCGCCGAGTGGCGCTGGCGAAGCTGCTGCTTTCCGAGCCCGACTTGCTCCTGCTGGACGAGCCGACCAACCACCTCGACGCGGAGAGCGTGCTGTGGCTGGAGCGCCACCTCCAGGACTACCCGGGCGCCGTCCTCGCCGTGACGCACGACCGCTACTTCCTGGACAACGTCGCGGAGTGGATCTGCGAGGTTGACCGTGGCCAGCTCTACCCGTACGAGGGCAACTACTCCACCTACCTGGAGAAGAAGCAGGAGCGCCTCCAGGTCGCGGGCAAGAAGGACCAGAAGCTGCAGAAGCGCCTGAAGAAGGAGCTGGACTGGGTTCGCTCCTCGCCGAAGGCTCGCCAGGCAAAGAACAAGGCCCGCCTGGAGCGTTACGAAGAGATGGCGGCAGAGGCGGAGAAGTACAAGAAGCTGGACTTTGAGGAAATCCAGATCCCGACCCCGCAGCGCCTGGGCAATAAGGTCGTCGAGGTGGAAAACCTGAACAAGGGCTTCGACGGACGCACGCTGATCAAGGACCTCTCGTTCACCCTGCCGCGCAACGGCATCGTCGGCGTGATCGGCCCGAACGGCGTGGGTAAGACCACCCTGTTCAAGACCATCGTGGGCCTCGAGGACCCGGATTCCGGCGACGTTGAGGTGGGCTCCACCGTAGAGCTGTCCTACGTGGACCAGAACCGCGCCAACATTGACCCGGAGAAGACGGTGTGGGAGGTCGTCTCGGACGGCCTGGACTACATCCACGTTGGCCAGAACGAGATGCCCTCGCGCGCGTACCTGTCCGCCTTCGGCTTCAAGGGCGCTGACCAGCAGAAGCCGTCCAAGGTCCTCTCCGGTGGTGAGCGCAACCGTCTCAACCTGGCGCTCACGCTGAAGCAGGGCGGCAACCTGATCCTGCTCGATGAGCCCACCAACGACCTCGACGTGGAAACCCTGGGTTCGCTGGAAAACGCGCTGCAGGCGTTCCCGGGCTGCGCCGTGGTCATCTCGCACGACCGCTGGTTCCTGGACCGCACCTGCACCCACATTCTCGCCTGGGAAGGCAACGTTGAGGAAGGCCAGTGGTACTGGTTTGAAGGCAACTTCGGCGACTACGAGAAGAACAAGGTCGAGCGACTGGGCGAAGAGGCCGCGAAGCCGTCCCGCGTCACGCACCGCAAGCTGACGCGCTAGGCACACGCTTCTCGACGCCACCCGGCCTCCCGCTTCACGCCCCGCCCCGAGGGCCAGCTCACACTGGTTCCGTGGCGGGGCGTTGGTTGTGGGGTAGCATGTCGGCAGTACGTGCACCGCATACCCGCGAAGTTTGGAGTGGAGAATATGGCTGAGCAACCAGGACACGGCGAGACCGCAAGCGCGAACGGCGCCGGGGCCCCGCATACTCACAAGGTTTCGCTGCGCTGGGGCGACTTTGACCGGTACGGCCACGTCACCAACTCCGCCTACATCGAGCTCGCCCAGGAGGCGCGCCTGGCGTTTGCGCAGCAGTTCTTCGAGGCGCAGGGCCACGAGTTCGTCGTGTTTGTCCGCCGCGTTGACGCGGACTACATCCGCCCGCTGCTGCCCAACACGACCGAGGTCACCGTGGACACCGAGGTTGTGCGGCTGGGCAACACCTCCTTCACCACGCGCCAGGAGATTAAGGACGCGCAAGGCCACATCTGCTGCGTGGTGGAAACCGTGCAGGTCACCGTGGACACCGCGACGACGTCTCCGCGACAGATCACCCAGAAGGAAATCGGCATCCTGACCCGCGTTGCCTCGAGCATCGACGAAGCTGGCGAGGAGTAAATGGAGTCCCTCCGCATTACGGACGGTGCTCCGGGGCTGACAGCGCTGGTCGGCCGGGCCACCGGCCTCGACGCCTCCGCGTCGGCCCGGTTCCAGTCGCTCGACGCAGGCGCCCCCGCGGTCGACGTCTATGTCACCACCCCCTTCGACTGCATCGCGTCGCGCCGGGTGAGCGGCGAGGCCTCGCGCGATGGGGCAGTGGTTGCGGCAAGCGATCTGTTGGCTGCGTTGCAGGCAGGCCGCGCCGAAGTTGGTGCAGCGCGGGACCCCAACTGGCCCGGCGCGCTGCCCCCGCGTGAGGGGTTCACGGTGCGCGACGAGGTGCCAGTTTCGGTGGCGCGCCAGCTCGCCGACAAGGGGCGAGAGCTCGCCCGCCAATTTTCCGGGCCGATGGGGCCGCCGAAGTCGCTGTTGGACTCGACGGTGCTGACCGCCGATGCGGAGTCTGCAAGCCCGGTGGAGATCCCCATGCGAATGATTTTTACCTGCACGTCGCTGGGGTTTATCCCGGGCTTTGCTGCCCCCATTGACATCCCGCGCCACCTGCGAGTGTCCACCGCGGGGCGCTGGGTGCGTCTCGACGCCCCGTTTGGGTCCGTCTACCACTCAACAGGACTCGGGCTGTTCGTCTAATCGCCCTCGTTTAGTACGCGCGCGGACCCTGGTTGATCATCATGTAGGCGACGCGCTGCATGTGGTTCCACAGGGCGAAGCGGTACGCCTCGGGAAGCTCCTCGTCCGAAAACTGGTTCAGCGAATTTTCCATGAGGTGCAGCCACCTATCCGCCTCTGGCTCGCCGATGGGGAAGGGGAAGTGGCGGCGCCGCAGCATGGGGCTGCCGCGCTTTTCCTGGTAGGTCCGGGGACCGCCCCAGTACTGCACGAGGAACCAACGGAGCCGGTCCTGCGCGCCGTCCCAGTCCTGGTCCGGGTACATCGGACCGATGAGGTCGTCTTCTTTGACCTGGTTGTAAAAGCCTTCGACGAGGCGTTGGAAAAAGTCGGCGCCAAGGGCGTCGTAAAGCGAATGCTCCTGCGGGTTACTGGTCATTGGAGGGCCCTCTTTCGGTGATCTTGTCGCGCGGGTCATTACGCACGAGGGTGGGTTCGGAGCCCGGCAGGCGGACGTCGGCTTCCTGCATCGCCTCGAGGATCTGCTCGTACATGAAACGACTCACGCCCCACTGCGCGCCGGGCATGGTGTTTACGGTAACGCGATAGGTGAGGTGGTCGGTAGTGAAGCTGGATACGCCGAGGAGCTCGGGCTCGCCGATGATGTCGCGGCGGATGCGCTCGCTCTGAGCAGCGGCGCGGGCGGCATCCAGGATCACGTCTGCGGCCTTCGATGGGTCGGCGAACAGGGAGACGGGGACCTCCATGCGGGCGACCGAGAAGCGATCCGAGTTGTTGCCAACCTGCTCGATGTCGCCGTTGCGGATGTACCAGAGCGTGCCGTCGATGTCGCGCAGCGTGGTGATGCGCATGGTCATGTCCTCGACGGTGCCCTCGACGTCATTGACGGCGATGACGTCGCCCACACCGTACTGGTTCTCAAGGAGGATGAACATGCCGGACAGGAAGTCCTTGACCAGCGACTGCGCGCCGAAGCCGAGGGCGACACCAACGATGCCTGCGGAGGCCACGAGCGGGGCGACGTTCACGCCGAGCTGGTCCAGGATGGCCATGATGGCCCAGACCCAGATGACAATGGCCACCGCAGAGCGACCCACGTTTGACAGGGTGCGGATGCGTGCCTGCCGGCGCTGCTCCTGCGAGCGCGCCTGTGGCGAATCAACGTCGCGCTCCCCGCGCCGGAAGGGCACGCCGCTGCCCGGGTTCTTGATTGCGTTTTCGGCACCGCGGCGGATCAGGCGGTTGAGCACCCACTGCAGCACGGAGGCCACGAGGATGATCAGGAGGATCCACAAGGGGCGGGTGACAAAGTTTTGCTGCGTGTCGGGGTCGTTCCACCAGGTGGAGAGGCCGGAGACGGCGCTGTCAACGCGCGCCTCGGTGCCGTTCGATGCTGCTGCGAGAAGTGTTGTTGTATAGCTCATCAGGTGCAATCTTAACCAGATGGATGTGCCGGAGCTGACCAGACGGAACGAACGTACTGTGCATAAAATTCGCCGATTCCGCACCCAAAATGAACCGCTTGGTCTACACTTCGGGGAAACTTCCCCTCGCCGCACGGATGCGTCGCACGGAGGGGCCGCGACGACAAGAAAGGTACCGCGATGACCTCTGGGTTCTCCACAGATTCAATTCACGCTGGGTACGAGCCTGACAGCCTGTATGGACCGATCAATGTGCCGATCTACGCCTCCACCACATTCGCGCAGGACGGGTTGGCCAAGCTCCGCGGTGGGTACGAGTACACGCGCGTGGGTAACCCGACCGTGACCGCGCTGGAGAAGACCGTCGCCGCGCTGGAGGGGGCGGACTACGGCGTGGCGTTCGCCTCCGGAATGGCGGCGATCGACTCCCTGCTGCGCATCCTGCTCAAGCCCGGGGACCACATCGTCATTGGGAACGACGCCTACGGCGGCACCTACCGCCTCATCCAACAGGTCTTCACGCTGTGGGGCGTGGAGAACTCGGTGGTGGACATTACGGACACCGACGCGGTCACTGCGGCGATCCAGCCCAACACCAAGGTGATTTGGGTGGAGACTCCGACAAACCCGCTGCTAAACATCGCGGACATCACGGCAATCAGTAAGGCTAAAGGCGCAGCAACCCTCGTCGTAGACAACACGTTCGCCTCTCCCTACCTGCAAAAGCCATTCGAGCTGGGCGCGGACGTGGTGCTGCACTCCACCACCAAGTACATTGGTGGCCACTCTGACGTCGTTGGCGGCATCGTGTGTGGCAAGGATGCGAAGCTGGAGGAGGACCTGCGCTTCTTCTTCGGTTGGGTCGGCGCGATCCCGTCACCGTTTGATACCTACCTCACCGCCCGCGGCCTGAAGACGCTTGCGGTGCGCATGGACCGCCACTGCGATAATGCCGAGGCGGTCGCCGAGTTCCTCCAGCGCCAGGACTGTGTGGCCAAGGTCCACTACCCGGGGCTTGCCTCGCACCCCAACCACGAGGTGGCGAAGCGCCAGATGACGCGCTTCGGTGGCATGGTGTCCGTCGAATTCCAGACCGAGGAGCAGGCGAAGGCGTTTTGCTTGTCCACGAAGCTGTTCTGCCTCGCAGAATCGCTCGGTGGAGTAGAGAGTCTGGTCGAGCACCCGGCGACCATGACGCACCTGGCGGTCAACGGGTCGGCGCTCGAGGTCCCGCCGGAGTTGGTTCGCATCTCGGTGGGCATCGAGGACGTGGACGATCTCATCGCCGACCTTGAGCAAGCCGTGGTGGCGTTGTAAGCCGGACGCTAGGAAGCTCGGTGCGGCGAGTTCGCCTGGTGGCCTCGTTATACCTGCGGGTGCATAAATTGCATCGAAGTTAGACCCCTAATAGGGGGTAATTTCAAGGTTTTTCATGCATGGCATGCATGTCCGGTCGGAATGTACCTTTTGGGGGTGATCGGGGGGAGGTGTGCACCCGTTTGGGTGTGTGCTGCCAGGGTCGGAAAGGGTGACGTTCGTCCAAGTTTAGACCATTGATTTGACAACAACTGTCGGTCGGGCGCGTCGAAAGAATGCAGGGTAACTGCATCCTTTGTTGATTAACGTTGATCGAAGAGAAATTTACACAGCCGTTTTCAACAATTTTGACGGCTGCGCGTAAATGCACGTAAATCAACGGCCGAGTTGCTCGTCTTGGGAGTTTTCCCTTGCGCGAGGGAGGGCGAGGGAAGGTATCTATGGCGACGAAACCGGCGTATCTCCGTATCGCGGAGACGCTGCGCACCAGGATTGAGTCTCACGAACTCAAGCCCGGTGACAAGCTCCCACCCGAGCGCGAGCTGGTCGACCAGTTCAACGTCGCCCGGATGACAGTGCGGCACGCGCTTGATGTGTTGCAGCTGGAAGGCATCATTGAGCGCAAGCGCGGCCGAGCCGGGGGCACGTTTGTGCGCGCGCTGCCGCCCGTCGTGGACCTCAATGGGGCGACCGGGTTGGCGGCGCAGCTGGAGGAGAAAGGGGTGGACATCGTCTCCAAACTGCTGTTTTCCGGACGCATCACCCCTCCTCGGGTTGTTGCCGCGGCCTTTGGAGACACCGAAACCGACGCCGAGCTCGGCGACGGGGCGAGCGACAAGGTGTATGCGGAGGAGCGTGTGCACTATGCCGACGGGGCCCCGGCGTTTTCGGAGACGCTCTACGTGCGCCCAGGATACGAGGAAGGCTACGCCGTGAGCAGCCTGACTTTGACGGTGGACAGGCGGCCGGAGGCGGCAACGCTGCGCGAGGACGTGGTCACCCCCGGCGCGGCTACAGATGTGGAGCGCGGCCGACTCCAAATGGCGGCGAATGCGCCACTGCAGCGCGTGACCCGCAAGCTGTACGAGGGGGGCCTCGTCGTCGCCTACGCCACTATCGTCGTCCGGCCGGACGTGGCGCAGCTCCGCACGGTCACGCGCTTCTAGCGCCGCGCCTTAGCTGACGTCGCCAGCGCCTTCAGCACCTTAAGCCCCTTCAGCGTCTGCAGCGCGGTTGCGCACGGCGCGCGCAACTCGGTCCTGGCCCTCGGCGAGGATGCGCTTGAGGCCGGCGGGCACGGAGGCGTCGTCAAGCAATGCGTCCGCCTTGCGCACGGCCTCCTCTGAAATCGCCCAGGTCGGGTACATGCCCTCGAGGGTGCGCTGCGCCATCTCATTGGTCAGGCGGTCCCACAGCGCCGGCGCCACGCGGAAGTACTCGTCGGTGAACGCGTCGAGTTCGTCGCCGTTGAACTTGAGACCGTCCATGAGGTAGCGCGCCTCCAGGTTGGTCAGGTCCTCGTTGACCAGCGTGTCCCACGCCCATCGCTTTTCCACGGTCGCGCGGCACCGCAACCGCGAAATCACGCCCTCGGACGAGGTGTCCTCTTCCTTATCCGCGTCCTCGAGTGGCGCTTCTCCGGCGGCGATGAGGCTGGTCAGGGCCAGCCAGCGCACCTCCTGGTTGCCCGAGCGCTCGAGCAGCTGCTTGAGGTAGTCCACCGTCTCCGGCGTCGGAGCGAGGCGGGCGAGTGCGCGGTCGAAGATCGCGGCCGGCTCGGCGCCGCGAAAGGCGTCGTTGAGCAGGCGGAAGCCCTCAGACTGCCAGGCAGGGTCGACGTACTGCTTGACCGCCAGGGTGGCCTGGGCGAGCAGGCGCTCCTGCACGCTCGGCTGGTCCTCGGCGGCGCCGTGCTTGGCCACCAGGCGGACGAACTCGCGGGCCGGGAGCTGGCCGTCACGCACGGACTCCCACAGCGACGACCACACCAGGGTGCGCGCCAGCGGGTCGGTGATCTCCCCCAGGTGGTCCAGGGCGAAGCGCTGGTGCGCGGGGGTCAGGCCCATCTTGCAGTAGGTGAGGTCTTCGTCGTTGACCAGAGCCAGGTCGTGGTCGACTCCGGCGAGCTCCGGCACCTCGGTGCGCGCGCCGTCGACGTCGAGGGTGACGTGGTGGGTGCGGGTGACGGAGCCGTCGATAAGCGAATAGAGCCCCACGGTAACCCGGTGGGTGCGCATGACGTCGGATTCCTGCACGACGGCGAAGGAGTCCTCGGTGATTTCCGGGCGCAGCGCGGAGACACCGGTGGTGCGCAGCCACTGCTCGGACCAGCTGGATAGGTCGCGGCCCGAGGACTTCTCCAGCGCGGAGAGCAGGTCAGCGAAGGTGGCGTTAGCGTGGGCGTGGTTGGTGAAGTGCTCGTGGACGCCGGCGAAGAACTCGTCGCGGCCGACGTAGGCTTGCAGCTGCTTGAGCACGGACGCGCCCTTGGCGTAGGTGATGCCGTCGAAGTTCTGCTCCGCGGTCTCGATGTCGGGCGCGTCCGCCGCGATCGGGTGCGTGGTGGGCAGCTGATCCTGCTGGTAAGCCCACGCCTTCTCCACGGCGGCGAAAGTGGTCCAGGCGTCCGGGTACTCGCCGATCTCGGTCTGCGCGATGGCGGCGGACCAGGTGGCGAAGGATTCGTTGAGCCACAGGTCGTCCCACCACTGCATGGTGACCAGGTCGCCGAACCACATGTGCGCCATCTCGTGCAGGATGGTGTCGTTGCGGCGCTCCAGGCGGTACGGGGTGGGCTCGGAGGTAAACACGTACTCGTCGCGGAAGGTCACCGCGCCGGCGTTTTCCATCGCGCCCATGTTGTACTCGGGGCAGAAGATCTGGTCGTACTTGCCAAAGGGGTAGGCCACACCGAAATTCTTGTGGTAGTAGGCGAAGCCGTCCTTGGTCTGGCGGAACAGGCGGTCGGCGTCCAGGTGCTCCATGAGTGAGGCGCGGGCGTAGATGCCCAGGGGGATCTCCCCGTGCTCGTCGGAGTAGGTGTCGGTGACGTGCTCGTACTCGCCGGCGATCACGGCGATGAGGTAGGTGGACAGGGGGTAGTCCACGGTGGCGGACCAGGTGTTGCCCTCGCGCGTGGTCGGCGCGTTGAGGACCACGGTGTAGGACTCCGGTGCGGTCACCGCGATGTCGTAGGTGGCCTTCATGTCCGGCTGGTCGAAGCAGGCGAACACCTTCATCGCCATCGCGGGCTCGAACTGGGTGTAGAGGTAGTCCTTGTTGTCCACCGGGTCGGTGAATTTATGCAGGCCCTCGCCGGTGCGGTTGTAGGTGATGGTGGCGTCGACGCTGAGGGTGTGTTGGCCGTCGGTAAGCGAAAGCTCGCGGCCCTCGACGGGCGAGCCGTCCAGGGTGGCCGTGAACGAGTCCGCGACCAGGTCGAAGGAAGTTTCGCCGGCACGGGAATCGAAGGTGACCGTGGTGCGCGAGCGGAACTGCTCGGCGCCAGTAACGTCGAGCTCGATGGAGTAGTGGACGTTGGAAATGAGGGCGGCGCGGTGCTGCGCGTCGGCCCGAGTCAGATTTGTTTTCATGGCCCCAACATACTCGGACGCACGAAGTGGCTACTGTGGGGGCCAACCGCTCACACGAAGGAGAATGTAATGACCCAACAAGTCACGTTTTGGTTCGATGTTTCTTGCCCATTTTGCTGGCTGACCTCCCGCTGGATCAAGGAGGTCGAGCAGGTGCGCGACATCGAGGTCGAGTGGGTGCCGATGTCCCTGAGCGTGCTCAATGACGGCCGCAACCTCTCGGAGACCTACGCCCGCATGATGGAGGCGAACTGGGGCCCGGCCCGCGTGTTCACCAAGGTGAAGGACGAATTCCCCGACAAGATCGACGAGCTGTACACGATGATGGGCACGCTCGTGCACACCGAGGGCCAGGGCGGCAAGCAAGGCTTTGGCGGCTACGACGAGATCATCGGCGTGGCCCTCGACGCGGTCGGTCTGCCGCCGCAGCTGGCGGATGTGGCCAACTCCGAGGTCGTCGACGACCAGCTGCGCGCCTACCACCAGCAGGCCATGGACAACGTCGGCGACGAGGTCGGCACGCCCGTGGTCAAGCTCGGCGACACCGCGTTCTTCGGCCCAGTGATTACCCGCGTGCCCAAGGGCGAAGAGGCAGGCAAGCTTTTCGACGCCTCCGTGTCCCTCGCCTCCTTCCCCTACTTCTTCGAGCTGAAGCGCTCGCGCACTGAGGACCCGCAGGTCCGCGAACAGGCGTAAGGGCCATGGCCGGGCCGGGTGGCAGGTAGGCTTGTGCGCATGCGAATTTACCTTGGAGCAGACCACGCCGGTTTCGAGCGAAAGAACCAGATCAAAGCCCACCTGGAGCAGGCAGGCCACGAGGTCATTGACTGCGGTGCCCACGAGTACGACGACGCCGATGACTACCCGGCGTATTGCATCGCTGCTGCGGAGGCTGTGGTGGCGAACCCGGGCTCGCTCGGCATCGTGCTGGGTGGCTCCGGCAACGGCGAGCAGATCGCCGCGAACAAGGTGAAGGGTGCGCGCTGCGCCCTAGCCTGGTCCGAGGAGACTGCGAGGCTGGCACGCGAACACAACAACGCGCAGCTCATCGGCATCGGTGGGCGCATGCACACCGAGGAGGAGGCGTTGAAGATCGTCGACGCCTTCGTCGCCCAGCCGTGGAGCGAGGAGGAGCGACACCAGCGCCGCATCGACATCCTGGCGAAGTACGAAGAGACCGGCGTGGCTCCGGAGGTGCCGGGCCACTCAGCGCAATCCTAAAATCCCGGTTACGCTTCTGTGCATGACCGCACAGCCCGAGCACTACATCATTACGCAGGGCGGGGCCGCATGCCCCGTAATCATCCACGTCCCGCACTCCTCGCGTGAGATCCCCGAGGAGGTGGCCGCTGACTTCGTCGCCACTAACGCGCAGCTGGCGCAGGAGCTCGACCGCGTGACGGACGACGGCACGCTTGAGCTCGCTACCGCCGCCCGCGAGCAGTCCGGGGTGGAACCGTGGATGATCGTGAACAACCTGTCGCGCCTGGTGGCGGACCCGGGGCGGTTCTCCAACGAGCGCGACTCCATGGACGCCTCGGGCCGCGGTGCGGTCTATATGAAGCTTGGCGACGGCAATCTGCTGCGCCCCGCGGGCTTCGACACCACCGAACTGCGCGCGAAGTACTACGAGCCCTACGCAGAGGCCGTCACCGAACTCACCCGCGGTCGCCTGGACGCCCTCGACGGCGCGGTGATCGTGGACGTGCACTCCTACTCCAACCAGCCCGACGAGTACCAGATCCACCCCGGCACGCTGCTGCCGGATATTTGCATTGGCACCCACTCGATCCACACCCCGGCGCTGCTTGCGGACGTGACCGACCGCGAGTTCACCGCCGCCGGGTTCAACGTGGAGCGCAATACCCCGTTTACCGGCGTGTACATCCCCGTCGAGTTCACCCAGAACATGAAGGTGCTGGGCGTGATGATCGAGGTGCGCAAGGACATCCTTTGCAGCGAGCGGGCGGCCGACGTTGCGGCGGCGCTGGCCAAGGTGATCCGCCACGCGGAGGAAATCGCGCACTCCGAGGTCGGCCGCCCGCTCTAGACCGAGCTACCGCGGCGGCGCAGGAACGCCGAGTGCCCCGGCCATCCGCGCAAACGCATCGCGCTCCAGCGCGCCAGAGTCGGCGGGGATACTCGCCCACAGGTCCACGCCCGTGACCACGGGCAGCTCCTCGAGATTGAGCCGCGTCGCCAGGTCCGGCTCCGCGGGCAGCATGCCGCCGATAAGCCCGGCGACGCGCACACCGCGGCGCGTTGCCTCGCGCACCGTCAGCTCCGCGGCGTTGAGGCTGCCCAGACCCAGCGAGGTCACGACGACGACGGGCGCGTCCAACTCGGCGGCGATGTCGGCGATGGTGTAGTCGTCCGCAAGCCGCACCAGCAGGCCGCCCGCGCCCTCCACGAGGGTGACGCCGCGGCCGTCGTCCTCAGCGTCGAGCGCCCGGATCCAATCGCAGACCTCGCCCAGCGGCGGGACCTGCATGCCGGCGCGCCGGGCCGACAAGTTGGGGGCGAGCGGCTCGGGGAAGCGGACGTACTCGTGCGTGGCCACGCCGGTGAGACGGTCGACCGTGTTGGCGTCGCCGGAGCCATCCGGTTCTCCGGTCTGCAGCGGTTTGGCCACCCGCACAGCCGTCCCGTCCGCCTGCCACGCCGATGCGAGCGCCGCGGTGGCGATGGTTTTGCCCACGTCAGTGTTTGTACCGGTGATGACAACAATCATTGGTCCTGCTCCTGTGTATCCTTGTGTGCGGCTGCGGCCGCGTCAGCCGCCGCGACCACGGCCCGACCGATCTGCCGGACCTGGTCCTCGGTGCATACAAACGGCGGCATGGTGTAGATGTTGCGCCCGAAGGGCCTGATCCACACGCCCTGGTCCACCGCGGCCTGCGTGGTGGCGGCCATGTCCACGTCGAACGCCATCTCCACCACGCCGATCGCGCCGAGAACCCGCACGTCGGCGACACCCGCGATGTCGCGCGCGGGCGCAAGTGCCTGGGTAAGCCAGGTTTCGATGTTGCGGGTCTGCTCGCGCCAGTCGCCCTCGGCGATGATGCCGGTCGCCTCGGCTGCCACGGCGCAGGCGAGCGGGTTGCCCATGAACGTGGGCCCGTGCATGATCGCCGACGGCTCCATGCCGGCCGCGACCCCGTCGGTGGTGAGCACCGCGGCGAGCGTCATGAACCCGCCCGTGATCGCCTTGCCCACGCACAGGATGTCGGGGACCACGCCGTTGTCCAGGGTGGTGAACAGTTGGCCGGTGCGCCCGAAGCCGGTGGCAATTTCGTCTGCAAGCAGGAGTACACCGTGCTTCGTGCAGAGCTCGCGCACACCGCGGACCAGCTCCGCGTCGTGGAAGCGCATGCCGCCGGCGCCTTGGACGACGGGCTCGATCACCACTGCGGCAATGTCGTCGGTGATGAGCTGCTCAAACTCGGCAAGGTACGCGGCGCGCTCGTCCTCGCTCGCGCCGCGTACTGGCGGGGCGGGGGCGAATCGCTGCTCGGCGAGCACGCCCTTCCACATCGAGTGCATGCCACCGTCGGGGTCGCACACGCTCATCGCGGCGAACGTGTCGCCGTGGTAGCCGGAGCGCCACGTGAGCAGGCGGTTGCGCTCCGGGTGTCCGGTGCCGCGGGCGTACTGCAGCGCCATCTTGATGGCCACCTCCACGGAGACCGAGCCGGAGTCCGCGAGGAAGACGCGGCTGTAGTTTGGTCCGTCGGCGCCGCCGGTAAGCGCCAACAGGTTGCGAGTCAGGCGCGCTGCCGGTTCGTGGGTGAGCCCGCCGAACATCACGTGCGACATGCGGTCGATCTGTTCGTGGGCGGCGCGGACCAGGCGGGGATGCCCGTGGCCGTGGGCTGCGGCCCACCATGACGACATGGCGTCGATGAGCGTGCGTCCGTCGGCGAGCTCGAGGAAGACGCCGTGGGTCCGGACGACGGGGAGGTTGCCGGAGCCGGGCGCGGCGTAGGGGTGCCAGATGTGCGCGGTGTCGATCGCGGTGGTCTCGTCGGGCGTCATGGGAGCCTTTCATTACTGCAGCTGGTGGCGATATTGAACACTGTACAAGGCGGGGTGTAGGTTGGGTCACATGACCTACTTTTCGGTGCGCATGCGCGCGAGCTCCAACGGTCGGCACATCTCTGGCGCAGAACGCATCGTGCCCGCAGAGCGCGTGTCGGCCACCTGCGGGCAGCTTGCGCAGCGCGCGTTGGACCACCCAAAGGGGGTGGCGGCCGAGACACACCTCACGGTGGAGGCGCTCGACCCCGATGCGATCCGGCGCGTCCCCGCGCTCGCCGTGGAGGTGGCGGAGTGCGCCAACCCAGGTGAGGCGCAGCAGGTGATCCGCGCGCTGCTCGCGCCGCTGACCCCGCACGCCGACGCCCTGGTCCGCGACACGTTCGCTGCCCGGGACATGCGCGGCGCCATGCTCGTGTGCGCGGGCACCGGCGCGCGGCTGGAACCCGACCGAGAGCGCGGCGTACGCGTGAGCCACGTCGATGGCGCAGCTGCAGTCGACACCACGGCCGCGCCCGGCAAGGACGCCGCGCGCGAGGCGCTCGTCCTCAGCAGCAAGGTCGCCGCGCACCCCGACGTGCTCGCGGAGCTGTGCATCTCAGATGACCCCGACTACACCACCGGCTACGTCGCCCACGCCGGCACGTACACGCGCATCCCCAACATCAAGCCGGCCGGCTCGCCCGCGGGTGCGCGCGCCTTCCTCGTCTGCGAGGGCGCCGACACCGCCGCGCTCATCCGCTACCTGGAGCGAGAACCGGTGTTGGTGCGCGTTCCGTCGCAGGAGGACGCGCAGTGACCCCCGGCCAGCCACCGCGGGCCGAGACGCTTGCCGACGTCGCCGCCGCCAACCTCGACGACTGGTGCGCCCGTGGCCTGTGGCGCAGCCCGTCCGTCTTCGCCACCGCCCAGCGCGCCGAGGCGAGCCTCCGGGACGGGGCACACCGCACCGACGCGGTCCTGTTCAGCTCCTCGAACTACCTCGGGTTTGCCGAGGATCCGCGCCTGGCTGACGCCGCCATCGCCGCGATCCGGACCTTTGGTGCGGGCTCGGGCGGCTCCCGCCTCACCACCGGCACCAACGAGCTCCACCTGGACGCCGAGGCCGCGTGCGCGCGCCTGACCGGCTACGACGACGCGGTACTCTTCGCCACCGGCTACCAGGCCAACGTGTCCACCCTCCAAACGCTCGCCGCCGGTGCTCGCGCCGACGGCGGCCTCACGATCATCTCGGATGCGCGCAACCACGCCAGCATCATCGACGGTTGCCGCCTGGCCAAGGCCAGCGGCGCCGAAGTCCGCGTCACCCCGCATCGCGACGTAGACGCCGTCGCCCGCGCCCTGTCCCAGCGCACGACCGCCCGCGCGCTCGTGGTCACCGACGGCCTATTTTCCATGGACGGCGTCTGCGCACCGCTGCCCGCACTGCTCGAGGTCTGCCGGGGGCACGGCGCCTGGAGCATGCTTGACGACGCCCACGCCATCGGCACCATCGGCGCCACCGGCCGCGGCCTACCCGAGTACTTCGGTGTGCGCCCCGACATCCAGCTCGTGACCGCCAGCAAGGCGCTCGGGGCGGAGGGCGCCGCTGTGGCCACCAGCGCGCCGGTTGCGCAACTCCTGCGCCAGCAGGCGCGCTCCTTCGTCTTTTCTACTTCACCGGCGCCGGCGACCTGCGCGGCGATCTCTGCTGCGGTCGAGGTCCTCGAATCCGATCCAAGGCCGGTGCAGCGCCTGCACGCCAACATCGCCCGCTGGCACGCCAACCGCGGCGAAGGCGCGATCGATCCCGCGGGCGCCGGCCCCATCATCCCGGTCCACGTGGGCGACGAGGCCGCCGCGATGCGGGCGTCTGCTCAGCTGCTCGAGCGCGGGTTCATCGTGCCCGCCATCCGCTGGCCAACCGTGGCCCGCGGGCAGGCGATCCTGCGCGTCACCCTCATGGCGACGCACACGCCAGCGCAGATCGACGCCCTGTGCGCCGAGCTCGCGGCGCTGGGAATTTGAAGGCTACATGTCCGCGTAGTGTGCGGGGTGCGGCCCGAATCGGCCGAACTCCTCCTCGTCAAGCGCGATCATGGCGGCCATCTCGTCGTGGCTGAGCTCGAAGTCGAAGATGTCCAAGTTCTCCGCCATGCGCTCCGGCGAGTTGGTCTTGGGGAAGACGATTACCCGGTTCTGCAGGTGCCAGCGCAGCACCACCTGGGCGGGCGTCTTCCCGTGCGCCTCGGCGGCGTCGGTGATCTCCGGGTAGTCGGAAAGGTCCAGGTTGCCGCCGCCCAGCGGCGCCCACCCCTCGATGGCCACCCCGTGCACCCGCATCGCGTCGAGTTCCTTCCACCGCTGGAACAGCGGGTGCAGCTCGACCTGGTTGACCGCCGGGGTGACGTCGGTAGCCATCTCCAGGTCGTGGATGTGGCTGGGGAGGAAGTTCGAGACGCCGATGGAGGTGGTCAACCCCTGCTCGCGCAGCTGGACCATGGATTTCCACGCGTCCACGTAGGCACCCTGCGAGGGGACCGGCCAGTGGATCAGGTACAGGTCCACGTAGTCCAACTCCAGGCGCTCGAGGGACTCGGACAGCGCCGCCTCGGCGTCGCGGTGCCGGTCGTTCCACAGTTTCGTGGTCACGTACAGCTCGTCGCGGGGCACGCCGGAGGCGGCAATGGCGCGGCCAACGCCCTCCTCGTTGTGGTAGATGAAGGCGGTGTCCAGGTGCCTGTACCCGGCCTCAAGCGCGGCGAGGGTGAGTTCCTCAGCGCGGGCCGGGTCGACGCGGTGCAGCCCGTAGCCGAGTTGGGGGATCAGGGTGCCGTCGTTGAGCTTGAGCTCGGGAATCGTTTCCGTCATGGCCGACATCGTAGTCGGGCGGGGTGACGGGGGCGTCGATAAGCGACTGCCCCTAGCGCTGCGTCACGTTGCCGGTGCGTGCAGCGATGGGCGCGACGAACATCGGCCGGGCGAGCGCCCAACCGCCCGCGATGACCGCGATGGCGATGACGAAGAGGATCGTGCCCGTCCACCCGGTCGGGTCGTCGGTGGCGGCGAACATCGCGTTGAGGTTGCCGCGCACGCCCGTGGTGAATACGAGCGCGACGTGGATGATCACGAACAGGACGAAGAACAGCATGGTGGGGAAGTGGAGCGCGCGAGCCACGCGCATGGAAATGAAGTTCCACTGCTTCGGCCACAGCGGGCTCATGCGCGCGCCCGAGATGATCGCCAGCGGCGACGCCACGAACACCACCAGGAAGTACGACAGCTCCTGTAGGGAGTTGTAGAACACCCACGGGTTCTCATTCGGCCAATCCAGGCTCAGGTATTGGATGCCCGCCGACACCGCGTTGGGGAAGGTCTCCCAGCTCGTGGGCACGATGCGCACCCACTGGCCCGTGGTGAACAGAAGGACATAAAAGATCGCGCCAAGCACGACCCACGCCACGTCCAGTACGACGTGCAGCCACAGGTTCACCGAAATCTTCTCGCGCGGCCTGCTCCGCGGCGCCCAGTACGCCTCCGGCTTCTTCTCGCGACGCTGCGTCAGACCAGTCTTGATGATCATGGCCATGAGGAACATGTTGAAGAAGTGCGACCACGTCAGCCACGCGGGGAAGCCCTCCGGAGCGCTTTCCGGCAGCGGCTGCGCGCCGCTGTAGCGCGCAATGAAGTCCGCGCCCGTGTCCGTCCCGACGAACCAGCGCGCAGCCAGCACACCAATCGCCGCAAGCACGACGAGGATACCGCCCCAAATCCAGGGTTTAGTGCTGTGCGGAGTGCTTTTCGACGCCTCCGTGCCACCCCCCGCACGCTTCGCCGTCGACCCGGCGGCAGCGGCAGGAGTTGCGGGTGCCGCCGGGGCGACGTGCGCTGCCGACTCTGTCGACTCTGCCGGCGCTGCCGGCTCTGCGGCCGGAGAGTAATCCGCGTCCGGTGCCGGTGCTTCCGCCTGTGCGGAAAAGTTTGGCGCCGGAACCTGGGCGGTTTCCGCTGCGGGCCAGGGTTGGCCGCCCGGGGTGCGGGGCAGGCCGCGGCGCAACGGAACGGTGACGTACTCTGCGGCCGCAGAGTGATCCGCCTCCGGTGCCGGTGCTTCCGCTTGTGCGGAAATCTTCGGTGCTGGGACCTGGGCGGTTTCCGCTGCGGGCCAGGGTTGGCCGCCCGGGGTGCGGGGCAGGCCGCGGCGCAGGGTTACGGTGACGTACTCTGCGGCCGCAGAGTGAGCTGGGTTCGGTGCCGGGTCTTCCGCCTGTGCGGAATGTGCCGCAGCGCCGCCCTTAGGCTCCGGCACCTCCGCAACCTCTACCGGCGGCCACGGTGCCCCGCCGGAAACGCGGGGCAGGCCCTGACGTACGGGTACCTGCATAAAGCGCCTACTTCCTGGACTCGATCTCGGAGATGATCTCGGGCACCACATCGAAGAGGTCGCCGATGATGCCAAAGTCGGCGATCTCAAAGATGGGGGCGTCCTCGTCATTGTTGATGGCAACGATGGCGCCGGAGGTCTGCATGCCCACCAGGTGCTGCACGGCGCCGGAGATGCCCACGCCGATGTACAGCTTCGGGGACACCAGCACACCGGTCTGACCGATCTGCGCCTCGTAGGGGACTTGGTCCTCGTCCACCGCGGAGCGGGTCGCGCCGACGGCGGCGCCCAGGGCGTCCGCGAGGCCGCCGACGAGCTCCTCGAACATGTCGGCATCGCCGAGCGAGACGCCGCCGGCGACGACCTTGTCCGCCGTGGTCAGCTCCGGGCGGGAGGAGGTGCGCTCCACCGGGGTCGACTCGACGACTTCGGCAACGCGGCGCTCGCGTGCGTCGCCGGTCACTTCGATGACCTCCGCGTTCGTGGCTTCCGCGCGCGTGTCGACGCTGCCCAGACGCAGCGTGACCACCGGCGCGGAGTGGGTGGCGGCAGCGACGGCGGTGAACGCGCCGCCGTAGTTGGAGTGGTCGGTGACGACGCCCTGGTCGTCGCGCCGGACGTTCGTAGCGTCGGTGAGCAGCGCGCGTCCGGCGCGGATGGCCACACGGGCGGCCAGGTCGCGGCCGCGCACGTCGTGGGCGGTGAGAATGGCCTGGGGGTTGAAGGTGTCGATGGCGGCCACGGTGGCGTCGATAAGCGAAAGCTCCGAGGTCGCGACCTTGGTCGCCCCGAGCCCACCGAGGGCCTCCGCGTGGTCGGCGCTGCGGGCGAGGACAACCGGGTCGCCGAGCGTGCTGGCGGCGCCGATGAGCTCTGCGGCTGCGGGGTCGGGCTGGCCGTCGAGCGTGTCGGGCAAGACGACGAGAACCGGATCTGTGGTGGTCATGGTGGGCTCCTAACTAGATAAGGTTCTGAGACTCGAGGAAATCGACCAGCTTGGCGGCGGACGAGCTCGACGCGTCGATGATTTCACCCTGCTCGCGCGGCGGGCGGCGGTCAATGCTCACCATGATGGCGCGGGCCGGAGTGTAATCCTCGGCGTCAACCCCAAGGTCATCGAGCGTGAGCGTGGTGAGCTCCTTCTTCTTCGCCGCCATGAGGCCCTTGAAGTTGGGGAAGCGCGCGTCCGCGAACTCGTCGGAAACCGCGACAACTGCGGGCAGCTGCGCGCGCAGCGTCGACGTCGCGTGATCGCCCGTCTGCGTCGCGGTGACGGTGTCACCGTCCACATCGAGCGAGGTGAGATTGGTCAGCGCGGGCCAGTTCAGCAGCTCGCCCAGCATCGGGGCGATCACACCCGAGCCGCCGTCCGAGCTCATCGTGCCCGCAACGACGAGGTCGTAGTCGCCGCGCTCGATCAGCTTTGCCAGCACCGTCGCCGTCATCGTGGTATCGGCGCCAACCAGGCGCTCGTCGGTGACCATCGTGGCGTCATTCGCGCCCATCGCGATACCACGTCGGAGCGATTCTGCAGCCTGCGCGGGGCCCACCGAGAGGACCTCGACGTGCACGTCGTCCTTGCCCAGCTTCTCCGCAATGCGCAGCGCGGCCTCCACCGCGCGCTCGCCAACCTCGTCGGCGGCGACGTCCCCCGAGCGGTCGGTGAGACCGGTCTCCAGGTTCATGTCGCGGTCGCTGTAGGTGTCCGGGACTTCTTTCAGCAACACTGCAATGCGCACTGCGGCTCCTTATATATAGGGCGGTTGAACGTCAAGCAGTTTATCGCACAAGGGTGGTTGGCTGGGCAGGGCTTTGAATATCTGCGTGTTAGTCCCCGCCCCCGCCGTCGCCGCCCCCGTCACCGCCGTCCCCGCCGAAGAAGCCGCCAAACCAGCCGCCCCCGCCACTGTCGTTGTCACTTCCGCCATCGCCGCGCCCCCGGTCGTCGTCGACGTCGAACCCGCCGCCCCTGCTTTCGTTGTCAAAGGTGGCGTTGCCGGAGGATGGGGTGCTCGACCAGTCGCCACTGCCACCTCCGCTGCCAGATGCGGACTCCATCTTCTTGCGGGGATCTTCCTCGGCCTCCGCGTACACGGAGGAGGAGAGTGCCGCAGCACCCGCGGCCCACGTGCCCGCGACGAGCGCCTGCTTCCACCACGGATCGGAGTACCAGCCGGCCGGCACCGGGCGACCCGCGACCGCGCCGCCGGGGTAGAAGTGCGGAGTGCTTACCGACGGCGTGGGTGATGCCAGCAGCGTCGGCCCGTCCTCCTGCCGGATCATCCGTTCTTCGCCCACTCTTCCCGCCTCGAGTTGGCCCCGGAGCTTCGGAAGGGTCGACTCCGTCGCCATGCCCATGATCTCGCGTGCGGCGTTGAGGTAGTGCATGCCCTCCAGCGCCGCGTTGCGGGCGGCGCGTACCTCGTCAGGTGCTTGGGCGTACGCGAGTGCTTTTTGCGCCGCGTCGTGCCGCTCGTTCGCGTCCGCCAGCGCCTGCCGCGACGCCTCGTCCTTGCCCGTGAGCCCCGACAATTGCGTGCCCAGGTGGTCCGTCCAGCGTTTTGCATCGGACACTGCGGTGTCGAAAAGCACGCGCTCGCGCGGGTCGTTGCCACTGCGGTTCACGATGAAGGCGCACAGTGCGATGCCGACGAACAAGAAAACAAACGGCCACAACACGAACGTCACATCCTTGGGGAGGTCGAGGTTTGTCACACCGAGAGTATGCATGCCGGGATGATCGCGCAGCAGCGTATGCGGCGCGGGTTTGGTTTCACTCCGGCCCTGCGCTACACTTTCCACAGCGATTTCGCGCTGATTTCGCGTTATGGGAATGTCGTATAGTGGCTAATACCTCAGCCTTCCAAGCTGAAGACGCGGGTTCGATTCCCGTCATTCCCTCCACTTTCTCCCGGTAAAACCGGTAGTGCGGGACGCCGCCCTCAACGCTCGAGCACCCTCACCTCGCGTTGGTCAATCCCGGAAGATGATCCGGAATATTCTACCTTTTCCACGTGTGTGCGTAGCTCCGCGCCCGGGTCGAGCTCGGTCCCAGACTCAATTCCGTTTCCGCAGGCGTTGATCTCTTCCGGCTCGAACCATTCGACGGAGGAGCTTCCGTCCGTAAAGATGAGCCCGATGCCGGTGTTGGTTTCCCACGCGCTCGGGTTGCGGTTGATGCTGAAGAAGTCTTGCTCGTCAAAGCCGAGCCCAGCGGCCTGCGACGCGTCGTGGTAGGGGCACCACGCGTACGCCCGATCGACGGTTTTGCCGGTCGACTCGCGGGCGACGTCTGCGAGGGTGAATGGGGCGTCGTGAAGCAAGTGCTCCCGCAGGTCCTGGCTGGGTGCGCACGCAGCGAGGGGGAGTAGTGCAACGAGCGCGACGGTGCGTTTCATGGCTGTCTCCTTTTTGTTTTGCCATGGTAATTGCTTGTCGACGCCACCGCACCCGGTTTAACGGGGCCTTAATTCCATTGCGCGTACGCTGCACGCTACAATTGCTTAGCGTGAGTTGGTAGGGTGCCCCACCATCCTGCTTTACCGCAGCTCATGCCGTAAAAATTGCGGGGCGTGGCGCAGCTTGGTAGCGCACCTGCTTTGGGAGCAGGGGGTCGCAGGTTCAAATCCTGTCGCCCCGACAAGAGCAAGCCCGCTCCTCGTGAGCGGGCTTGCTGCACATACGAATCTTTTTCAATCAACTAGTACAGGAGTTACTTCGTGAAGACTTCCGTCGATAAGCTCAGTGAGACTCGCGTCAAGCTGAACGTGAGCGTCCCCTTCGACGAGCTCGGTAAGGAAATTGACCAGGCTTACAAGTCCATTGCACAGCAGGTCAACATCCCGGGCTTCCGTCGTGGCAAGGCTCCGCGCCAGCTTATCGACGCGCGCTTTGGCCGCGGCCCCATCCTCGAGCAGGTTGTCAACGACATGGTGCCGCAGCGCTACGAGCAGGCCATCGCGGAGAACGAGCTGACCCCGCTGGCCCAGCCGGAGCTGGAGATCACCAAGATCGAGGACAACGACGTCGTCGAGTTCACCGCTGAGGTTGACGTCCGCCCGGAGATCACCGTGCCGGACTTCTCCAAGATCGCTGTGACCGTCCCGGCCATCAAGGTCGACGACGAGGCCGTCGAGGCAGAGCTGGACAACCTGCGCTCCCGCTTCGGCGAGCTCAAGGACACCAAGCGCAAGATGAAGACCGATGACTTTGCCATCATCGACCTCGAGGCAACCGTCAACGGCGAGAAGCTCGAGGACGCTTCCTCCGAAGGCCTGACCTACCAGATCGGCAGCGACGACCTGGTCAAGGGCCTGGACACCGCGCTGCGCGGCATGAAGACCGGCGAGGACGCCGAGTTTACCGCCACCATCGAGCAGGGCGAGCACAAGGGCGAGGAGGCCACCTTCAAGGTCCACGTCCAGCAGTCCAAGGAGCGCAAGCTCCCCGAGCTTGACGACGATTTCGTGCAGGAAGCTTCCGCATACGACACCGTCGACGAACTGCGCGAGGCTACCAAGTCCCAGCTGGAAGAGGACACCAAGACGAAGCAGGCCGCGGACATCCGCGATGAGGTCCTCAAGGCCGCGCTCTCCGAGTCCACCTTCGAGCTGCCGGACTCCGTTGTTGAGGAGCAGGCGCACAACCAGCTGCACCAGCTGCTCGGCCAGATGGCGCACGACGAGAACGCGCTGGCTCAGCTGCTCGAGGCGCAGGGCACCACCCGCGAGGAGTTTGACAAGCAGACCCGCGAGCAGGCAGAGGAGTCTGTGCGCACCCAGCTGTTCCTCGACGCCGTCGCTGAGGAGGAGAAGCCGGAGGTCTCCCAGGAAGAGCTCACCGACCACATCCTGTTCACCGCGCAGTCCTACGGCATGGACCCGAACCAGTTCGTGGCCCAGCTGCAGCAGTCCGGCCAGATTGGCAACCTGTTCGCAGACGTGCGTCGCGGCAAGGCCCTCGCCGCAGCCATCTGCCGCACCTCCGTCACCGACGAGGACGGCAACACCATCGACCCGAACGAGTACTTCGGCGAGATCGAGGATGAGGACGAGGCTGCAGAGTCCACTGAAGCTGCAGAGTCCAACGAGTCCGCTGAGGCGACCGAAGAGAAGTAAGCGGTCACGGGGGCGTCGATACGCTGCCCCTGCCCAGTGAAGCCACTGCCCCACGTGCGGGCGGTGGCTTTTTTCGTGCGCGGGCGACGCGAATCGGACGGCGCGTACGCCGGTAGCGAACAGGGTCCACATTGCGCGCGGCCCCGAGTAGGGTAGGGGCATTGACTCAACGGAAACGAAGGATTAAAGGAGCGTCATATGACATCCCCAGCTAACGGCATGAACCTCGGAGACTCCGTCTACGAGCGCCTGCTGCGTGAGCGCATCATCTTCCTCGGTCAGCAGGTTGATGATGAGATTGCGAACAAGCTTTGCGCGCAGATCCTGCTGCTGTCCGCGGAGGACCCCACGCGCGACATTTCGCTGTACATTAACTCTCCCGGCGGCTCCGTGACGGCCGGCATGGCGATCTATGACACGATGAAGTACGCGCCGTGCGACGTGGCTACGTACGGCATGGGCCTCGCCGCGTCGATGGGCCAGTTCCTGCTCTCCGGCGGGACGAAGGGCAAGCGCTACGCGCTGCCGCACGCGCGCATCATGATGCACCAGCCGTCCGCAGGCGTCGGCGGCACCGCGGCGGACATCGCGATCCAGGCGGAGCAGTTCGCGCAGACCAAGCGCGAGATGGCTGAGTTGATTGCCGAGCACACCGGCCAGACCTTCGAGCAGATCACCAAGGACTCGGACCGTGACCGCTGGTTCACCGCCCAGCAGGCGTTGGAGTACGGCATCGTCGACCACGTCATTGAGAACGTTGCGCAGACCGACGGCCCAGTTGGTAACTAACCCGGAACACCCTCAACGCAAAGGACTGAACTTATGACTTTCCAGATGCCGAACTCCCGCTACGTCCTGCCGCAGTTCCTGGAGGAAACCTCCTTTGGTACCAAGCAGATCGACCCGTACGGCAAGCTCTTTGAAGAGCGCATTGTCTTCCTGGGCACCCAGGTGGATGACACCTCCGCCAATGACATCATGGCGCAGCTGCTGGTCCTCGAGTCGCAGGACCCGGACCGCGACATCACCATGTACATCAACTCGCCGGGCGGCTCCTTCACCGCACTGATGGCGATTTACGACACGATGCAGTACGTCCGCCCCGATGTGCAGACCGTCTGCCTCGGGCAGGCCGCGTCCGCAGCTGCCGTGATCCTCGCCGCCGGCGCCCCGGGAAAGCGCGCTGCGCTACCCAACTCCCGCGTGCTCATCCACCAGCCGGCCACCCAGGGCACCCAGGGGCAGGTCTCTGACCTGGAGATCCAGGCCAACGAGATCGAGCGCATGCGCCGCCTCATGGAGGACACGCTGGCCCGCCACACGGGCCGCACCGCGGAGCAGGTCCGCGAGGACACCGACCGCGACAAGATCCTTACCGCCCAGGAATCGGTGGAATACGGGATCATCGACCAGGTCTTTGACTACCGCAAGCTCAACGCCTAACGCTTCGCGCGGGTGCTTCCCGCGCTGCACCCAACAACGCCACCCGGCAGTGAACCGGGTGGCGTTGTTTGCGCGCGGACTATCCCGTATTACGCGCAGAACGGCACAGCGTTCTTCACGGCCTCAGGCGCTTGCGCAAACGGCTCGCGGGCCCAGCACACGCCGTTCTCATTCGACCCAGTCGGGTCCACGCTGGTCCAGGTTCCGCCTTCGGAAGTCCAGAAGTACTCCTGCTCGTTTTCAGGCGTGATGGTGCGCGCCCAGGTGCCGTCGCAGAACGTGCTGTACTCCTGGTTGCCGCTGCCCTCGCCCTGCGCCGGCCACGCGCACCCATTCGAGCCGTCATCCACCGGCACCGTCTCCGTAATCACCTGCTCTTCCACCTCGTCCTTTGCGGCTCGGCGGGTGCTGGTCTTGCGCGTGCTCGTGGACTTCTCGGAGGTTTTCTTCGTCGAGGTCTTCTTTTCCGAGCTGGACTTTTCAGAGGCCTTCGACGTGCTTGTCGACGACGACTTCGTCGTTTCCTCCTCGTCGTCCTCGTCCGCGCTCTTCGATGTAGAGGTGGACGTGGACTTCGACGTCGTCGGCGACGCCGTCGTGCTCGTCGCGGGGAAGTCGATCACCGGCTCCGCCAGGCGAGCTTCGTCGCCCTCGGAAGACGAGCAACCCGCCAATACCGTTGCAGCAACGAGCGCTGCGAGAACAGACTGGGTACGGTTGCGTTTCACGAGCAGATCCTTTCCGGCGACGATGAACGCTACTAGCGTAGCCGATGCGGCCTAGAGAAACGCGGTCAAGGCCCGGTTGAATTCCTCGGGGCGCTCGATGCCAACCTGGTGCGAACCAGGGTCGATCACCACCGACTTCACCGGCCCCGCGACGCCGCGCGCGATCTTCTCCAACTCTGCGGGAGGCGTTGACGGGTCCTGTGCTCCGGCGATCGTCAGCACCGGGCAGGTGATCTCGCCCAGGCGGTCGGCAAAGTCCCACTTGGCCAGGGCGTCGCCGTTTTGTGCGTAGCCTTCACCGTCGATGCCGGACACCATGTCATGGATACGCTGCACCTCGTCCGGGTGCGATTTCCGGAACCCGTCGGTGAACCAGTTGCCCATCATCCCGTCGGCCAGCGCCGCTGTGCCCTGCTCGCGGGTGAGGGCGGTGCGCTCGGACCACTTGTCCTGCCCGCCAAGGTAGGTGGCGGTGCAGGCGAACACAGCCTTGTCCACGCGGCCGCTGGTGGCGGCGATGTACTGCGCCAGCGCCCCGCCGAGCGAAAGTCCGACGATGCTGAAGCGGTCCACGCCCGCCTCGTCGAGGGCGTGGAGGATGTCGGACGCGAGGTCGTCGATAAGCGATGCCCCGGGCGCAACCCGAGCCTTGTCGGACTTGCCGTGACCGCGGTGATCAACGGTGACGACACGGAAGGCGCCCTCCAAGACGGGGACCTGTTTGGACCAGGCCTCGTGTGTTGTGGCGATGGAGCTGAGCAGCACCACCGTCGGGCGAGTCGGATCCCCATGTTCGGTGACGTGAAGGTGAGTCATTGTCTGCGTCCTTTCCGCTGAAATGCAGGTCCGGCAACCATTGTTGCGCAAAACGGGAACCAGCGTGGGCGTGCGCCCGTTGGTTTGACGTAGGAACTACACTTGAAATCTAACCTTTTGGTCAGTCCGTGGCGGGGGCACGTATATTGCACGGAAAGACCGCACGGCGATTGCACGAACGGGAGTAAATAGCGCACATGGCAGCAACACACGACGGATCGGATCTGCTTAAGTGCTCGTTTTGCGGAAAGAGCCAGAAGCAGGTCCGCAAGCTCATCGCAGGCGGCGGTGTGTACATCTGCGATGAGTGCATTGAGCTGTGCAACGAGATCATCGAAGAGGAGCTCGCGAGCTCGCAGCAGGGGCAGGCTGGTGACCCGGAGCGGCTCCCGCGGCCGTCCGAAATCACGGCGTTTTTGGACCAGTACGTCATTGGGCAGGATCAGGCGAAGCGGACGCTCGCCGTCGCGGTGTACAACCACTACAAGCGCATCAAGGCAGAGTCGCTTGCATCGACGGGGCGCCGCCGCGAGGAGGACGTGGAGATCTCCAAATCCAACATTCTTCTGCTCGGCCCGACCGGCTCCGGTAAGACGTACCTTGCGCAAACGCTGGCCCGAATGCTCAACGTCCCGTTTGCAATCGCGGACGCGACAAGCCTGACCGAAGCCGGGTACGTGGGCGAGGACGTGGAGAACATCCTGCTGAAGCTGCTGCAGGCGGCGGACTTTGACGTCAACCGCGCGCAGACTGGGATCATCTACGTCGACGAGGTAGACAAGATCTCGCGCAAGTCGGAGAACCCGTCGATCACGCGTGACGTCTCCGGCGAGGGCGTGCAGCAGGCGCTGCTGAAGATCCTGGAGGGCACGGTCGCGTCGGTCCCGCCGCAGGGTGGGCGCAAGCACCCGAATCAGGAATTCATCCAGCTTGATACCACGAACATCCTGTTCATCGTGGCCGGCGCCTTCGCTGGTCTGGACAAGGTCATCGCGGAGCGCGTGGGTAAGAAGGGGATCGGTTTCGGCGCAGAGATCGACTCGAAGGCGGAGCGCGACGAGGCCAACCTGCTTTCCCAGGTGCAGCCGGCCGACCTGGTGAAGTTCGGACTGATCCCCGAGTTCATCGGCCGTCTGCCGGTGCTGGCCAGCGTGGAGGACCTGGACCGCGACGCCATGGTGCGTGTGCTCACGGAGCCGAAGAACTCCCTGGTGAAGCAGTATCAGCGCCTGTTCGCTATGGACGGTGCCGAGCTTGAGCTGGATGGCGAGGCGCTCGGGCTCATTGCAGACAAGGCGGCGGAACGCAAGACCGGCGCTCGCGGACTGCGCGGGATCATGGAGGAGCTGTTGGTGCCCATCATGTACGACCTCCCCGACCGTGAGGGCGTGAACCGCGTGGTCATCTCCGCGGACGTGGTGCGGGGCGAGGCCGAGCCGCAGTACCTGACGGACGAAGAGCAGCGCTCGGCCTAAGCGCGCCCTGCGCGCGGGTCGCGGCGCGCGTTAGTAAATGCGCGTCTCCGGGTCGTCGAGATAGTCGGCGCTCACATCCGCGATGGTGTGGACTTCGGGTAAGTCCGTCGCGTCCGCCGCAGGCGTCGGTTCCAAGTAGCTGTCGTACCCGGACGGGGAAATGTTGGTGGTCAGGAACGCGATGACCGCGTCGATGACCATCCTGCGCAGGCCAGTGTTGTTGCGCTCGGAGCGAAAGTTTATGTTGCGCAGCCCCTCCGCGACGTCGCCCAAAGCGGTGGGGAAGAAGCTGAGCGAGACGAGCAACACCAGTACGTCATCGGCCGAGATTCCGGGGCGGAACGCGCCCGAGTCCTGACCGATGAGCAGGAGGCGTTCCAGGTGCAGCGCGACGGTGTCGGTGCGCTGGGTGAGTGCCGACGTGGTGCCGTCAAGCACCGGGTCCAACTCCTCGCGCAGCAGGATGCCTGCGGAATCGGGGTTATGCTTGACGGCCGTGTAGAGCGCGTCGATGAACTTGCGCATCCCCTCGACGGGTACGGCGTAGGAGCGATTCAACACGTGCTCGGGTGGGGTGAGGCGCTCGAGGGCGCGCAGCGTCGCCCGCGTATACAGCCCTTTTTTGTCCCCGAAGTTGTAGTGGATCTTGCGCTTGGACATGCCGGATTCCTTGGCAATCGCGTCCAGCTTTGTGTCGTGAAACCCGTCCGCGGAAAACATTCGCAGCGCGGTATCGACGACCGCGTCCAGCGAATCGGAAGATGCGGCGCCGGAGTCGGCCCGCGCTTCGCCCGTATCTGAGGTCTGGGCAGCCCCGTCAATTGCGTCAACTGCGTCAGCTGCGTCACTGCTCTTGTGCTGTTGCGTCACAGGGTCTCCTTCGGGTCATGCAGGGCGGGCAGGGGTCGGTGCGCGTCAACGCCAAGGTCATACGTTTCCATCGTGCACCACATGCGCCCCCGATGTCCCCATTCGAAGCGAAAACCACAGAAGCTGGCCAAAGTTGTGCCCAAATGGGGGGAGATGCGCGAGTACCCACCGGCGTCGCGTTTCTATACTCGTCGGGTAAACGATCGAGCACACATCCGAGCCAAGGAGTCATGATGACGAAATCCCCGGTACAGCCCGTCAACGTTGTGGTCACTGGAGCCGCAGGCAACATTGCTTACTCGCTGCTCTGGCGTGTCGCCTCCGGCGACGTCTTTGGCAAGGACCAGCCGGTCAACCTCACGCTGCTGGAGATCCCCGCTGCCGTGCGCGCCGCGGAGGGGACCGCGATGGAACTCGCCGATTCTGCACTCCCGCTGCTCAACACCATCACTGTCGCTGACAACGCGGCCAAGGCATTCGAGGGAGCGAACGCGGCGTTCCTGGTCGGCGCCAAGCCGCGCGGAAAGGGCGAGTCTCGCGCCGACATGCTCGCGGCCAACGGCAAGATTTTCATCGAGCAGGGCAAGGCGCTGAACGACGCCGCGGCGCAGGACATCCGCGTCCTCGTCGTCGGCAACCCCGCCAACACTAACGCCTACATCGCTTCGAAGTCGGCCCCGGACATTCCCGACGATCGCTTCAATGCGATGATGCGCTTGGACCACAACCGCGCGCTGTCCATGCTGGCACAGCACCTCGACGTGCCCTCCACCGCGCTCGAGCGGTTGGTGGTGTGGGGCAACCACGCAGACACGCAGTTCCCAGACATCACCTACGCCACCGTGAACGGCGAGCCGCTGGCCAACAAGGTGGACCGGGACTGGTACGTCGACGAGTTCATCCCGCGCGTGGCCAAGCGCGGCGGCGAGATCATCGAGGTGCGCGGGAAGTCCTCCGCGGCGTCGGCGGCGTCTGCCGCCGTGGACCACATGCGGGACTGGGTGCAGGGGACCGATGGGCGTTGGGTGACGGTGGCGCAGGCGTCGACAAGCGAATACGGCGTCGACGCTGGCCTGGTCTTCGGCGTGCCGGCAGTGGGGACCGGCGGGACGTGGGAGCCCGTCGCAGGGCTGGAGGTGAGCGACTTCCAGCGCGAGCGCATCCAGGCGAACGTGGACGCGCTCAGGCAGGAAGCCGAAGTGGCTGACGCGCTGTTCTGAGCGGGGGCTATGATGGGCAACCGTGAGTGAAGCGACGAATGATTTAGTAGGCAAGAACCGCGCGGACGCCCTTCCCAAGAGCTGGGAACCGCAGGACCACGAGTCCACGCTGTACGAGAAGTGGGTGGACAAGGGCTACTTCACGGCGGACCCCGCATCCGACAAGCCCGCCTACTCCATCATGCTGCCGCCGCCGAACGTGACCGGCCAGCTGCACATGGGCCATGCGCTCGACCACACGCTGATGGATTCCCTCGTGCGCCGCAAGCGCATGCAAGGCTACGAGGTGCTGTGGCTGCCCGGCATGGACCACGCCGGCATTGCTACGCAGACCAAGGTGGAGGCGAAGCTCAAGGCCGAGGAGGGCAAGGACCGCTACGACTACGGCCGCGAAGAGTTCATCGAGCGCGTCTGGGAGTGGAAGCAGCAGTACGGCGGCACGATCACCACGCAGATGCGGGCGATCGGCGATTCGGTCGACTGGTCGCGGGAGCGCTTTACGCTGGATGATGGGCTGTCCAAGGCGGTGCAGACCATCTTCAAGCAGCTGTACGACCAGGGCATGGTGTACCGCGACTACCGCCTGGTGAACTGGTCGCCGGTGCTCGAGACCGCGGTGTCGGACATTGAGGTGGTGTACAAGGACGTCGAGGGCGAGTTCGTCTCTATCCGGTACGGCTCGCTTGACGACGATGCGCCGCACCTCGTCGTGGCCACCACCCGTGTCGAAACTATGCTGGGTGACGTGGCGATCGCCGTCCACCCGGACGACGAGCGTTACGCGCACCTCATCGGCGAGGAGTTCGACCACCCGCTGCGCGACGACCTCAAGGTCAAGGTCATCGCCGACGACTACGTAGATATGGAGCTGGGCACGGGCGCGGTGAAGATCACGCCGGCGCACGACCCGAACGATTACGAGATGGGCCTGCGCCACAACCTGGACATGCCGATCATCATGGATGAGCAGGCCCGCATCGTCAACACGGGCACCCGCTTCGACGGTTTGAGCCGCGAGGAAGCGCGCGTCGCCGTGCGCGAGGCACTCGCGGAGCAGGGCCGCATTGTCAAGGAGATCCGCCCCTACGTGCACTCCGTCGGCCACTCGGAGCGCTCCGGCGAGCCGATCGAGCCGCGCCTGTCGCTGCAGTGGTTTGTGAAGGTGGACAAACTCGCCCAGATGTCCGGTGACGCCGTGCGCAACGGCGACACGGTAATCCACCCGCAGTCGATGGAGAAGCGCTACTTCGACTGGGTGGACAATATGCACGACTGGACCATCTCGCGCCAGCTGTGGTGGGGTCACCGCATCCCGATCTGGTACGGGCCGGAAGACGAAAACGGCGAGCGCGACGTGGTGTGCGTCGGCCCCGACGAGGAAGCGCCCGCCGGCTACGAGCAGGACCCGGACGTGTTGGACACCTGGTTCTCCTCCGCGCTGTGGCCGTTCTCCACGATGGGCTGGCCCGAGAAGACGCCTGAGCTGGACAAGTTCTACCCGACCTCCGTCCTCGTCACCGCGTACGACATCCTGTTCTTCTGGGTGGCGCGCATGATGATGTTTGGCACCTTTGCCGGCAAGTTCACCCCGGAGATCCTCGGCGAGGGCAAGGGTGGCCGGCCGCAGGTGCCCTTCACGGACCTCTACCTGCACGGCCTGGTGCGCGACGAAAAGGGCCGCAAGATGTCCAAGTCCCTGGGCAACGGCATCGATCCGATGGACTGGGTCGGCCGCTTCGGTGCGGATGCGCTGCGCTTCGCCCTGGCCCGCGGCGCGAACCCGGGCGTGGACCTGCCCATCGGCGACGACCACGCCGTGGCCGCCCGCAATTTTGCTACCAAGCTGTACAACGCCACGAAGTTCGCGCTGATGAACGGCGCCGGGGTCGGCGAGCTGCCACAGCGCCAAGCGCTTACCGACGCCGACCGCTGGATCCTCGACCGCGCCGAGGAACTCCGCAAGCGCGTCGACGCCTACCTGGACGACTACCAGTTTGCAAAGGCCAACGAGGCGCTTTACCACTTCGCTTGGGACGAGCTGTGCGACTGGTACCTCGAGATTGCCAAGACCCAGATCCCGCGTGCTGACGCTGACGCGTCAGCGGAAGAACAGGAGCGGGGCCGCAACACCCAGATCGTGCTGGGCCGTGTCCTCGACGTGGTCTTGCGCCTGCTGCACCCGACCATGCCGTTTATTACCGAGGTCCTGTGGACTGCGCTGACCGGTGAGGAGACCGTGACCACGGCTGCGTGGCCGACCGCAGACGACACAAACGGTGGTGTGGAGACGGACCTCGACGCGCGCCGCCGCGTCGAGGACTCCATCAAGCTCATCACCGAGCTGCGCCGCTTCCGCGCCGACCAGGGCGTGAAGCCGTCACAGAAGGTGCCGGCGCGCTTGGACTTCGCGTCCGCGGACCTGGCTGGCCAGGAGGACATGGTGCGCCAGATCGCTCGAGTGGAGGCGCCGGGTGAGGACTTTGCGGCGTCGGCAAGCATCGAGATGCGCCTGAGCCAGGTCAACCTCGACGTGGCGCTGGATACCTCCGGTACGGTCGACGTGGCTGCCGAGCGCAAGCGCCTGGAGAAGGAGCTCGCCGCCGCGCAGAAGGAGCTGGACACCACCGGTGCGAAGCTTTCCAATGAGCAGTTCCTGACCAACGCGCCGGAGCAGGTCGTGGAGAAGATCAAGGTGCGGCAGAAGGTTGCGCAAGAGGAATTCGAGCGCGTGACCGCGCGACTGGAGACGCTGCCGGAGAAGTAGACTGGCTCGCATGAGCGAGCAGCACAACCACAGCGACAACACCAGCCACAGCGACGAGCAGGAACGTGACGAGCTCACGCCGGTGCGTGAGCGCGACACGGAGTTCGGCCGTATCTCCATGACGGACAGTGGCATGACGTTGAATCTGGGTGATACTCGGGGTCTGGGTGATACTCGGGCCGCCGACAGCGCCGAGCCCGACGGGTCTCCGGAAGGCTCGGAGAACGACGAGCTTGCGCGCCTCGCTGGGCTGGTGGGGATGCGCGTTGGGCAGCTGGCGAGCGACGACGGCGAACCGATGAGTCGGGTCCCTGACTACTCCGAGGATAGCGCTGCACTCACGCGGGTCAGCGAGAAGCTTGATGCTCGCGCCGGTGCCGCCGACCCGAACCCGAGCCTTGACCGCGTTGCCGCATTGATGGATTTACTCGGTTCGCCCGAGCGCACGCTGAAGGTGATCCAGGTTGCGGGCACGAACGGGAAGACGTCGACCGCGCGGATGACGGAGTCGTTGCTGCGCGCACTGGGACACCGCGTGGGGCTGTTCACCAGTCCTGAGCTCACGCGGGTGACCGAGACGATGCTCATCGACGGCGCCGAGATCGCGCCGGAACGCTTCGTGGAAATCTTTGACGAGCTCGAGCCCTTCGTGGACATGGTCGACGCGCAGTTTGCCACCCCGCTGAGCCGCTTTGAAGTGCTCGTAGCCATGGCGTTCGTGGCGTTTACGGACGCGCCCGTCGACGTCGCCGTCCTAGAGGTCGGCATGGGCGGGACCTGGGACGCGACGAATGTGGTGGACGCCGATGTCGCCGTGATTACCCCGATCGGGCTTGACCACCAAGCGTTCCTTGGCCAGACCATCGCAGCGATCGCGGCACAGAAGGCCGGGATTATTAAGCCCCGCGAGGCGGACGGCGTGAGCGCGTTGAGCCCGGCGGAAAACATTGCGGTGGTCGCCGAGCAGGAACCGGACGCGATGCACGCGATTCTCGAGCGTGCAGTGGAGACCGAGGCAATCGTTGCTCGGAGTGGCAGCGAGTTCGCGGTGGGGGAGTCCACGGTCGCCGTCGGCGGCCAACAGCTCACGCTGCGCGGACTCGGTGGAGAGTACGACGGCATCTTCCTTCCACTCGCAGGCGCCCACCAGGTGGCGAATGCGTCGCTTGCGCTCGCCGCGGTGGAGGCGTTCTTCGGCGTGACCCGCGAGCACCCGCTTGATGCCGACGCCGTTCGCGCGGGATTTGACCAGGTGACGGTCCCGGGGCGGATTGAGCGTTTTGGTAAGGACCCGGTCGTGCTTATCGACGCCGCCCATAACCCCCACGGTGCCCGCACCCTCGCCTCCGCACTCGAGCGGGACTTCAATTACACGGGTCTGATCGGGGTGGTGTCGATTTTTGGGGACAAAGACGCACGCCAGATGCTGACAGCGCTGGAGCCCGAGCTGCGCGAGGTAGTGATTACTCAGAACTCATCCCCACGTGCGATGGACGTCGCTGAGCTGGCGGAGGTGGCGTACGACGTGTTCGGTGACGACCGCGTTCGGGTCGAGGCGCATCTGCCGGCGGCGGTGGAACTGGCGCGCGAGGTCGCCGAAGAGTCTGGCGAAGACGGCATGGGCGTGTTGGTCACCGGGTCCATCGCCACCGCCGGTGACGCCCGCACCTACCTCACTGCGCTGGACGCGCAGGAGCCCGAGGCGTAGCGCGGTGGGCTGCGACGCTGCCTGGCTGGTGACCAACCGCTGGCTGCACTGGGACAAGTTTGAGTGGCAGTTCGGCGCTCTTGCGCGTGCGGCCAACGCGGTAGGGCTTGATTTGCGGCGGGTGAGCACCGATGAGGCTGTCGCCGCGATGGGCACCGGCCCGCTGCCGCGCGTCGCGCTTATCCAGGACAAAGACGTTGCCGTCGTCGCACAGCTCGAGGCGTTGGGGGTGCGCACCATCAACACCGCGGCCGCGATCGCTGCGTGCGATAACAAGGCGTACACGCACGCGGTGCTTTCTCACGCCGGCATTGCGCACCCGCGCACGCTGACTGCGCCGCTGGCCTACCGGAACTTATCGGTCGCGGAATGGGAGGAGAGCGAATTCCTCGCTGCCGTAGACTGTCAGTTGGGCTACCCGGTTGTGGCGAAACGTGCAATCGGCTCGTGGGGGCAGGGGGTCGAGCTGATCCACACGCCCGCGGAGCTGGTCGCGTTTCTCCGCGCCGCTCATCCTGCGCCCGTGATCGTGGAGGAATACATCGCTGAATCCCACGGCCAAGACGCCCGCATCTTCATGGTTGGTGAGACCCCAGTCGCTGCGATGCAAAGGTTCGGCCAGGGAGGTGACTTCCGCGCCAACGTGACCGGTGGCGGTCGCGCGGTGCCGTGGGATCCGCCTGCGGACTTCGTGGACACTGCACGCACAGCGATGGGTGCACTTGGCCTGAATATTGGCTCGGTCGATTTCCTCCACGCGTCCAGCCCGCTTGTCGGCGAAGTGAACTCGAACGCCCAATTTGCCTCCCTCACCGAGGTGACGGGAATCGACGTCGCCGCTCAAGTAGTTGAGTACTGCGTCCAGGCGCGTTGATCGAGGCGCTTGTCGACGCCACCGCGCACCAGTTATGGCCCAACCGTTCACAGCGATACGATGAGGGCATGGCTGACCAGAACAACACCCGGCGCTCGCGCCGCGGCGCGCGTCGCGAGCCGGATATGAGCCCCCTCGGCCCGGGCAAGGCCCCGGTCAAAGACCCAATGGCAGGCCTGACCGGCGTACTTTCCGGCACGCTCGTGATGGAAGCGATCACGATCTTCCTCATCCTCACCGTGATTCTCAAGGTTGAGAACGGGGAGCTCTGGACCACGTTTAACTGGGTCTACGTCACCGTCATCGGCCTCGCGCACGTGGTCGTCGCGTTTTTCCAGAAGAAGCCGGTGATGTTGTGGGTGGACCTGGTGCTCCAGATTCCGCTCATCTTCGGGTTTTTCATCCACTGGTCCGTCACTGCCGTCGGCATCACGTTCGGCGTGGTGTGGTTCTTCATCATCAAGCTGCGCTCGGAGATGCTGCAGCGTATGCGCGCCGGGTACCTAGTCACCCAGCACCTGGGCACTGCAGAAGACCCGGCGCGCTAGTCTGCGTGCGGCAGGTCGCGCAGCTGGGTGCGGAGGATTTTCCCGGCTGCGCTCCGGGGGATTTCTTCGACAAAATCTACGACGCGCACCTTTTTGTACGGCGCGACCCGGTCAGCCACGAACCGCATGACACCGTCCGCTGTGAGGCGGGCAGACGTGGCCGACGGTGAGGGTGCGGGCACGACGAAGGCGCGGGGGACCTCGGTGCCATTGAGCACAAAGGGGGTGACGGCGGCGTCGACAATTGCTTCATGCTCGAGCAGCGTGGCCTCCAGCTCGGCCGGAGCGACCTGGTAGCCCTTGTATTTGATCGTGTCTTTGGCACGGCCGATGATGTAGAGCTCGCCGTGCGTTCCCAAGCGCGCGAGGTCCCCGGTTTGAAACCATTCACCGATCGGCTCTTGCCCGAGGTAGCCACGCATGAGCTGCGGCCCGGCGACGGATAATTCACCGTCGGGACTGATGCGGAAGCGGGTATCGGGGAGCGGGAACCCCACCGAGTCCGGAGACGTTTCGCCACGCACGCCAACAAAGGTGACCGGCGAGGTCTCGGTCATTCCGTACCCCTGGATTACGCTCGCGCCCAGTCGCGACTCCACCGTTCGTGCCACCGTGGGGTCGAGTCGATCCGCGCCGCTGATGATCAGATCGAGTGCGCTGAAGGCATCGGCCGGGGCGGTTTCGAGGACGCGCGCGAGCGGCGGTGCGATAAATGTGAGCTGTACGGCGAAATCGCGGTGCGCGCCCACAAAGCGCTCCGGATCAAAGCGCTGCATCGTGAGCACGTGATGCCCAAGCATGAGCGGGGTGAGCAGCAGCGCGGTCAAGCCATAGATGTGTGAGAAGGGCAGCGGCGACATCGTCGGGGTGTGAGTACCCACCCCGCTTCGTGCAATCGCTGCAGCAAACTGGGTCATGTTTGCGCTTACCGACGCCCCCGTCAACCCCACCGCCTTCTGCATCCCCGTGGTGCCCGACGAGTACGGAACGAAGGCGAGCTCTTGTGCATTCGCAGCGCTGACTGCAGGCGTATGGTCAGCAGCGTCGCGGCGTGGCCAACCGGCCGGAGTTGTGCCGCGTATGAGCGCTTGCGCCTGCTCCATCCGGATGATGCCGAATTGTGGGTCAGCGCCGGCGAGCTCGGCGAGATGTCTCGCTTCATGGTTGCGAAGAAGCGGGCCGATCAGACTGGACGCTGCCCCCGCCTGGGCAATGCCGAGGATCACGGCCGCAAACTCCACCGAGTTTGGGAGTTGGACCGCGATGACGGGGGAGGGGGATGTTATGGCGTGGGCGAGTACGCGCGAGACGTTGTTAGCGAGTGTGCGGAGCTCGCGGTAGGTCACCGTCGAGCCCGTGGACAGGTCTGTCAACGCGGGTGCGTCAGGAAGGCCTTGGCCAAGCGCGAGCTCATGGAGCGGAACATGCTGGTACATCCCCATAAACCTTAGTAGCTTGGGGAGCATGCGATTCTTCCTGCTGGTGCTTGCTGCGGTGATGTCGCTTGTCGCCGTTGTCGCGTCGTTGTTTGCGTGGCCGAGTTGGGTTGGCGCCGCTGCGATCGTGATCGCTGGCGGTGCTCTGGCATGTGCGCTGTACATGAAGTATCAGGACATGGGTGCCCCGGATCTTTCGCTCGATCCGGAACAGCGTACGACAATTTTGCGGATGATCCGTGAGGGAAATGAAGATGGAGCGGTTCGGCAGGTGCAGTTGTGGAAGCGTGATGCGACGCCCGCTGATGCATCGCGCATCGTGCGAGAGGTTTCGGTAAAGTCTGGTTCATGACCGAACGTACTTTGATTCTTATTAAGCCGGACGGCGTTGCCCATGGGCACGTCGGTGAAATCATTTCCCGCATCGAGCGCAAGGGCTTGAAGCTGGTGGAAATGGATCTGCGTACCGCAGACCGCGAGACCGCCGAGAAGCACTACGAAGAGCACAAGGATAAGCCGTTCTTCGGTGACCTCGTAGACTTCATCACCTCTGCGCCGCTGGTTGCTGGCATCGTTGAGGGCGAGTCTGCGATCGCCGCCTGGCGCCAGCTGGCAGGCGGCACCCACCCGGTGGAGAAGGCTACCCCGGGTACCATCCGTGGCGACTTCGCGCTGACCGTCGGTGAGAACGTGGTTCACGGTTCCGATTCCCCGGAATCTGCAGAGCGAGAGATCGCCATCTGGTTCCCCGGCAAGTAACCAACCACACCAAAGATTCGACAACGCTACCCCCGGAAGAGCGCATCCTGGGGTAGCGTTTTTCGATGCTTTCCTGGGCAAAACTCGTTAAACGTTCAGATGATTTATTGCGACTCAATACATATGTCACAATGCATGGTAAGCGTCACGCTGCGATGAGTGCATCGTATGTTTTATCGGAGAAAGGCTCGGAGATGGTCAACGACAAGCCAGAGCAAGAACGTGCAAAAGCGAAGCGCGCGTCTATCGAAAAGGCCACGATTGATCTTCTCCTGCAGGAGGGGATGTCCTCAGTCACTCATCGGCACGTAGCCGCGCGTGCTGGGGTGCCGGTTGGCTCGATTGGTTACTACTACGAGAGCCGTGAGAAGCTCATCCAGACGTGCTTTGAGCGATTCCACGCCGTGCAGGCGGCGATCCTCGAGGAGGCGCTCAAGAACCCCAAGATTCGAGAGGATCGGCGTGAGCTCGCTGCGGCGACGCTGGATCTTGTGACCTGTGGGCACCGAGACTGGGTACGCGGGATCATTTCCGCAACCGTCGATGCCGAGCGTGAGGCACCCGCGTTGCAAGAGATGGTCAAAGAGCAGTTTTACGAGGCAGTCAACGCAATCGACGCACTGCTCAAGTACGCGGGCGTTACCAAAGCGGACGGCAACGCAATTCTCGGAGCAATCGTTGGGTCGTCCCTTGTTGTTGCTGGCTGGGATAAACCAGTCGTCGAAACAACCATTGGCGGAGTTGTGCGCTTCCTCGAGCTTGCAGAGGGGCCGCAGAGCGAGAACGAGTAGCGGTTAGTCAAGAGGACTGACCGTGGACAGGGCGGGGTGAACGCGCGGGGCGGGGGCCTGTGCCACAATAGATGGCAAGCATCGCGTCGTTGACGTCCTTGACGATATTCACGTTGTTGACGTTGTTGTGACGCCGCGTGTGCTGACAAACTTTGACATTGAAGTCCCGCGCATTCGTGCGGCACTGTGCGGCGGCGGCAGGAAATGCCAGCGCCCGGTGCCCGGCGCAGAAGGTGTGCGGGCAGACGCATAACAGGAGAATAGGTTCGTGGCACAGAACGAGGAATCCACGCCAAAGAGGCGCCGCAGCACGAAGGCGACGGCGAAGAAGTCGGCAAAACCGGCCAAGAAATCGACAAAGAAGTCAACAAAGAAGGCTCCTGCGAAGCGCGAGCAGCCAGCCAATGAGCCAACGGTCAACCCCTACGCGACGTTTGACCGCTCTCGTCTCAAGGACAAGATGCGCGTCTTCCAGTTGGCCAAAGAGCTCGACGTGCCTTCGAAAGACCTGGTCGTTGCGCTGTCGGACATGGGAGTAGTCAAGGTAGCGCAGTCCTCGCTCACTCGCGCTGAGAGCGAGCAGCTTCTCGACGCACTGTCTCCCGACACCAACGCACCCCAATCAAGCGACGCTGGGGACGAGTCTTCCGACGCGGACGAGAAGATCCGACACCGCGTACGCAAAGACGTAGAGAACGAGATCCACCAAATTGAGGACAAGGTCAATGCCGAGTTGGCCACCGCAGATGAACCGGGCACGGATCCGAGCGGCGATGCTTCCGACGAGCCGCTTACTGACGTGGAACCTGACGTGACGCCGGCGCCAGAGGACGAGTCGGTCACCGAGTACGCTCCGCTGTTCAAGGCTCCGACTCGTTCGCAGCGTCGACGCGCTCGTCGTGCAGCGCAAGCTGCCCGTGCCGCTGACCGCGAGGTGGCAGAAGGATCCGACGGACTGGATGACTCGGACGCCTCATCTTCTGATTCTGGGGACGGTACCTTGCGCACAGCGGAAGGAAGCTCTGCGGACTCCGCGCGCAGCGGGCGGCAGAAACGGAACCGCGGCAACGCAAAGGCGAGCAAGGCCAGCGATTCACGTGGGCAGGAAAACGCTGATGGTGCAGAGCGTGGCGTCGATACGCAAGAGGCTGAGCAGATAGACGAACCGAAGGCGATCAAGGGATCGGCTCGTCTGGAAGCGAAGCGACGTCGCCGCAGTGAGCGGAGCGCGGAGGAGCGTAAGCGCTCGCGCATCGTCAGCCAGGCAGAGTTTCTTGCGCGCCGCGAATCCGTTCAGCGCACCATGGTGGTGCGGGACCGCGAGCGGCACTATGGCACGGGAATGGTGACACAGGTCGGGGTGCTCGAGGACGGCCTGCTTGTTGAGCACTTTGTTGACACAGAAGACCAGGTCACCATGGTTGGCAACATCTACCTTGGGCGCGTGCAAAACGTGCTGCCCAGCATGGAAGCCGCGTTTATTGACTACGGACAAGGCCGAAACGGTGTGCTGTACGCGGGCGAAATCGACTGGAAGTCTGCTGGACTCGGGGGTCGCGCGCGACGAATTGAAAACGCGCTGAAGTCCGGCGACCAGGTCGTTGTTCAGGTCACCAAAGACCCGGTTGGGCATAAGGGCGCCCGTCTGACGACCCAAATTTCGTTGGCGGGGCGGTTCCTTGTCTATGTTCCGGGAGGACGGACAGCCGGGATCTCCCGCAAACTTCCGGCCCCGGAGCGTAAGCGCTTGAAGGAGATCCTCCACAAGGTTGTACCCGGGGAGGGTGGGGCGATCATCCGCACCGCTGCCGAAAACATCACTGAGGAAGCTATTGCGGCGGACGTGCAGCGCCTTCACAGCCAGTGGGAGGAGATCAAGGAACTCGCCGAACGTGAGAAGAAGTCTCATGGCGCGAAGCCGGTGACCCTTTATGAGGAGCCGGCACTATTGATCAAGGTCGTGCGGGATCTTTTTAACGAGGACTTCAATAAACTCATCGTTGACGGCAAGAAGTCGTACAAAACTATTCGCGCGTACGTTGAATCCGTCGCGCCTGACTTGCTCGGACGCGTCAAGAAGTACCGCAGCAAGAAGCACGATGGACGCGATGCTTTTGAGACGTACCGCGTGGATGAGCAACTCGAAAAGGCTTTGGCTCGGAAGGTGTGGCTGCCGTCCGGTGGCACCTTGATCATCGAACACACCGAGGCACTGACGGTTATCGACGTCAACACCGGCAAGTACACCGGATCCGGCGGAAACCTCGAGGAAACGGTGACGAAAAACAACCTCGAAGCAGCCGAGGAGATTGTTCGCCAAATCCGCCTGCGCGACATCGGCGGCATGATCATCATCGACTTCATCGACATGATCCTGCCGGAGAACCAAGAATTGGTTGTTCGACGTCTCAAGGAATCACTGGGGCGCGACCGCACCCGCCACAATGTCTCCGAGGTAACTTCTCTGGGTTTGGTACAGCTCACTAGAAAGCGTCTTGGGAATGGTCTTCTTGAGACGTTCTCCGTACCCTGCCATTGCTGCGACGGTCGAGGCATTCTGCTGACCGAAGATCCAGTTGTTGAAGAGAAGCGAGCGCGATACGGGCGCGTCGATTCCAGGCGACTCCCGACCGGGCAGCACCCTGCGGCCAGAGCGATGCATCCTGCGCTCTCCGAGACACCGAAACCCGTAGAGAAGGCGCTGGATGACGAGGCCATCGACGAATTGGCGGATGCCGTTGTGGCGGCAGAAAAGGAGAAGGAGGACGAGCCGAAGACTTCGTCGAGGCGACGCGGTCGTCGCGGCTCCGGTCGAGGTCGTGGCCGAAATCGTTCGCAAGCGCCTGAGCAGAACGCACCAGGTGCCGGGGAGCACCAAGATCAGCGCGGCAGTGAGGAAAACACTGTTCTTAGCTCGGAGCCAACAGAGAACGCCGGCGTCAACGAGGGCGGTAGTGAAACCACGCAGTCCGAAAGTGGCAATGAGCGTGGTGGACGCAACAGGCGCAGGCGACGTCAAGCGCAGCGAAAGAATGCGAAGGCCGAGCACTCGAAGACAGTTGGGGCGTCGGGCGGAGCTTCCGGGGATGCCGGCGACAACAACGACCACGAAGACGCGCCGGCGCAGCGAACCTCGCGAGCAGGGCGATCCAAAAAGCGTCGCAGCGCTCGGAGAGCAGCGACCCGTAGCACCTCGAGCGAGACTGAAGCTCCTGCGCACGGAGAAAACGAGAACACTGGGAACTCGCGGCAGAGCTTTGAAGATGCAATGGCGGACTTTGAGAAGTCACCGCGTCGTCGACGGAAGACCCGGGGCAACTCTCGCTCCGATCAACGGCCGCAACGCAACGAGTGGGACGACGATTCGCAGGCGAGTGAAGCCCAGCAACCTGTAAGGCGAGGCACGACAGATCAGTCTGGAACGCGAGACCGAGGGGCGAGCGCCGATGAATTGACGGGGAATCGTGGGAGCGCCGAAACTTCCCGTGATGCCTCTGGAGGCCGTCGTCGCCGTCGAGCGGTACGGCGGACGAATCGGAGTGTGTCGTCCGAGGATGGTTCCGCGCCCGACCCCCGACAAGATGGCGGGCTTAACGCTCGCAATGCCGGCGCCCATGGGGACACCAGCCGCCAACGCGGCACCCGTGGACACGAAGGTAAGGACAAGGACTCGGAGCAGCATGGTGAGGAGGCAGGACGCCAGCGAAGCCGGCGCGGCCGCCGACGGGCCGCACGCAAGCGCCGCTCCTAGCGCCCGAGGTCGTTGAGGCACAGCGCCCCAGGTCGCGGTTTGGAGAAACGCCCCGGTTCGGTGTAGTCTTTGGCAGTCGTTGTTTTTGGGGCGTGCCGCCTCGTTGCCCAAGCATGCGGGCACGGCGGATCGATCAGGTCCTGAAGCACTGAAATGAAGTTCCATGCGTCCACCGAAGCATGCCGGCGGATGCGCGAGTAGAGATAAGGGGTAACCCTCTATGTACGCGATCGTCAAGACCGGCGGCAAGCAGTACAAGGTTGCCGAAGGCGACCTCGTCAAGGTCGAGAAGCTGGAGGGTGAAGCAGGCGACAAGGTTGCACTCACCCCGATCCTTCTCGTTGATGGCGCAGACGTCACCTCCGGCGCAGATGCACTGTCCAAGGTCAATGTTGAGGCTGAGATCGTCGAGCACGGCAAGGGCAAGAAGATCGACATCCTCAAGTACAAGAACAAGACCGGTTACAAGGTCCGCCAGGGCCACCGCCAGCAGCTGACCACGGTCAAGATCACTGGCATCAAGTAAGACTTAATTTTAAGGAGATAGACAAATGGCACACAAGAAGGGTGCATCCAGCTCCTCGAACGGTCGTGACTCTGAGTCCAAGCGCCTCGGCGTGAAGCGCTTTGGTGGCCAGCAGGTCAAGGCCGGCGAGATCCTCGTCCGTCAGCGCGGTACCAAGTTCCACCCGGGCGACAACGTCGGCCGTGGCGGGGACGATACCCTGTTCGCACTGAAGCCGGGCGCTGTCCAGTTCGGCATCAAGCGTAAGCGTCGCATCGTGAACATCATCCCGGCCGATGGTGAGGGCGTTGCCTCCGAGGTCCTGGAGCAGGCAGAGGCTGCAGGCGTCGTTGAGGACGAAGCCACCGCGTAAGCCAAAGTTGGCAACACGCTAGGCCGCGTGGCCCCGATTTCGGGGCTACGCGGCTTTTTGCATGCCTGGAGAATCTGCCGGAACGGTGGTGTGACCTGGAGGGCCATATCCCTCGGCTACAAGCGTAATGCGGCCTAATGAGATCAACTCGCGGTCGGCGAAATCGGATCCGTGAACTGCTGATCCATCCGCGAGCCGCACCCCGGTGGAACAGGCGCTTCCTTTCATAATGGCCTGCAAGTCACTCATCGGCATAACCGCGTGCGCGCGATCTTCTGCTGAGTGATCCTGCCTTTTTCCGCACAGCCAAAGAATTGGATCAAGTGGATCACCGGTTTTATTGGTGCCGCTCCTGAGCGTATTGACGACATCCTCTAGAGCGCTGGAATCGCCTGTAAACGTCACAGTCGTCTTCGCGCCGGAGCGCCTTACTCGCACCCCGTCCTGGGGGCTCTGGGTCGGTTGATATGCCTTCTTGATTCTCCGCGCTGTGCGACGGACAACGTCTGTGTCACCTGCAGTATTGCAGAGTTCTACGCGGAATTTCCACCGCTGTGTCGGATCTTTAATACTGCGAGAAGCACGGAAAATGAGCGCTAAAGTTTCGACGCAATGTTCGTTGTTCGCTGCGTACTTTCGGCACCGTTTCTGGTATCTCGTGTGCACTACCGGGCGAAAGAGCAGCTCCGCGAGGTCGAGCACATCCATCGCGTAGTCCTCTGGCATCCCTAGTTGAACGAGCTCGCCGAGTGTTTTATTTGATCTGGCAACCCACTCGGCGAGTTTGATGCCATTGCGACGGAACATAAAGTAGTTGCTAATTTCGTTTGAGTAGTCCATACGGCGAAACTACCGAAACGTTGTGCGGGTTGTCAAGGGGTTGCGAAAATGCATAGTGGGCGCACAAGCATGCGGGGCTGACGTAAAGTGGAGCAGAATTCGCGAAAAGGAGTGTAGATGCAGGCAACCACGCACGATGATCTCGCAACCCTACTTGAGCAGCTTCCTTTGGGTGGAACACTGACGGTAACACCTGGGGAGTACTCAGTCGGAACACTTCGCGTTGTGGGGCGCACCGTGCAGGCGAGTGGTCGGGGTGTAATCTTCCACGGTCGCGTCGTACTTGCCGATGGTGCGGCATTAGTTGGTGTGAGCGTGATGGGGCCGAATGAGGCTAACGCCGTCATTTGTAACCGTGGACAAGCAACCCTGAGCTACTGCACTGTGCGAATCCCGGCAGTTTCGACGTACCCTGCTGTCGGGGTCAAAGATGCGCAGCTCAACGTGGTGAATTCTGATGTACGTGGCAGCGACGCCAAGAAGGCGATCCTTGGCGCGCAAAATGCTCAAATCGCAGTTGAACGATCCCACACCGACGCGCTCGAAATTCTTTCAAATGTGAGTGCAACGATCGCTTCGTCCACAGTGGGGACCCTCATCATTAATAAGGGCGGACGTGCCCACCTCGGCGAAGGCGTAGCCATCAAGACTCCGGCAGGTAAGAGAATTGCAGCTGTCGCTGGCGGAGGTGTGCTCGAGGGGCAGCGCGCGCACGTCGATACGAGCCGCCCCGAGATCTTTGTGAAGGACGCTACGGTCCGGATTCCGCAGATGAGCAGCCAAACTGGAGAGCGCATTACCGTCAAGGCTTCCGGTGGCGCGACGGTTGATGTTGATCAGAGCTCATGCGTCGTGGAGCGGGAGAGCGCTGACGAAACAGAAGTTCGGTGGAGTGCTTCCGAAGGTGCGGACTTTGACCGCGTTGTAGCCCCAAGGCTTGCGCCACAGGCGACGGTGATTCTTGAAGCCGGGGAGTACCGGATGCAGTCGGTGCCGGAAAAGATGCGGCACTTCACAATTCGAGGGGCTGGTCGCGACGAAACCACGATCGCGGTCACCGGCGCGCTTTGCGCGAAAAACGGCGGCACCGTGCGCATTGAGGACGCAACGATTCTGCAGGCAGATGGGCAAAATTGCTTCAACGTGTTTGACCAGTCGTTTGGCGAGCTAGTTCGTACGCGTGTCGTCACCGCGCAACGGTCGAGCAATATGCCCGCCATTTTTGCCAGGGGCAGAAGGCTCTTGCTTGAGGATGCGATTGTTGAATCACCCGCGGGTGTAACAAATGCGACGCTCTCGGTGAGCGGAGGGGATCTTGTGGCCAAGCGGTCATTTCTCGGGTGGTCGCAGATTCTCGACGGTGTGCTGGCCGTATTTGAAAACACGCGAGCGTTCTCGATCATGGCTGAAAACTCGCGGCTATCTGGTTCCTTGGTGCTCCACCCGTCGATGGCAAACTTCCGCCAGCTCGTCCTCCAAAACGGCAGTCGAGGCGAGTTCGATGAGCTCACTCTCTTTGCCTCCTACGGTGAGTTTCTGGTCAATGGCTCCGTGCTCAGCGTCGAAGATACAAAGCTCACGCAGGGCGCGCAGATTGCAATCTACTCCCAAAATGGCAGCCAGGTGGACGTCGACGTTGCTGCCGTATTCGAAAGCGTCGATGGACAATGGAAGCAGGTCCAAGCGCCCACGCCGGTTAACGGGCCCACGTCAGCAAACTCGGGGAAGAGCGGTCAAGTCAGCGGAAGTTCCCAAGGAAGCGGCGCTGCTGGGGCTGTCGCCTCGGCACCTGGCGATCCGATGGCGCAGATCAACGAGCTCATCGGCCTTGCGAGCGTGAAGCGGCAGATCGCCTCCTTTATGGACCGCGTGAAATTCAATCAGCGCCGCAATGAGCTTGGCCTCGCGTCCGAGCCTGTGGTTATGCACTCCATGTTCCTCGGTAATCCGGGTACAGGTAAAACGACCGTCGCTCGCCTTCTTGGCCAGGCGCTGTACAGCGCAGGAGCGGTGCGCACGAACACTTTCGTCGAGGTTGGACGTGCGGACCTCGTTGCGGAGCACATTGGTGGCACCGCCCAGAAGACGAACAAAGTGCTTGAAGAAGCCCGCGGCGGCGTCCTTTTTGTGGACGAGGCTTACGACCTTCACTCTGAGGGAGGCAATGACTTTGGTAAGGAAGCCGTGAATGCGATCCTGACATTTATGGAGAACAACCGCGAAGACATCGTGATTATCTTTGCAGGTTACACAGACAAAATGCAGGACTTCCTCTCAATGAACCCCGGTTTGAAGTCCCGCATTCCGAACCGGTTTGACTTTGAGGACTACTCCGCCGACGAGCTTGCACAGATCGGTGCGGCGAGCTTGGCAAAGAAGGGCTACACCTTTGATGAGGAAGCGTTGCATTCGGCGATCCGCCGTCAGTATCGACGTTCCGGCGACGGTTCGAATGGCCGTTGGGCGAGAAACTTCGAGGATAAGCTCATCAGCTCCATTAGTAGTCGACTTGCACGCGAATACGCGGGTGATCTGTCGAAGGTGACGAATGAGGAAATTACAAGCGTGACTGACGCCGATATTCGCGCGGTTTCGGGCGGAGAATCGAGTGGTCAGCGTGTCGAAGAGCTGTTGGATCAGCTGGAGAGCCTGATTGGCCTCGAAGAGGTCAAGCAGTGGGCGGCCGAATTGGTGCGCGTCGCGGAAACGAATCAGCGCCTCGAAGCGCAAGGTCTGCAGACGTCGTCGCCGACCTACCACATGGTCTTTTCTGGCAACCCGGGTACAGGCAAGACGACCGTTGCGCGTATCGTGGCGGAAATTTTTCACGCACTCGGCATTCTGGAATCCCCCACTGTCAAGGAAGTCACGCGGTCTGACCTCGTCGGATCGGTGATTGGCGCGACTGAAAAGCAGACCACCCGTGCGCTGGATGAAGCGCTCGGCGGCGTCCTGTTCATCGACGAGGCCTACCAGCTCACCGCAGCAGGCGGCGCTAACGATTTCGGTCTGCAAGCCGTGGAGACACTGCTTCCTCGCCTGGAGAATGACCGGAGCAAGTTCATCGCCATTCTTGCCGGTTACACCAAGGAGATGGACGAGTTCATGAATGCAAACCCAGGCTTGCGTTCGCGTATCCCGAACTCCATTGAGTTCCCCGATTACTCGCCCGTCGACGTCGCGCGCATTGTGGAAGCAAGCATCACCGGCAGGGGCTGGCTTGTCGACGCTGACTTGCTCACCGCTACTGTCGTCGCAGCCTACGAAGCACTTCCGCCCGCGGAGCGAAGCAATGGTCGCTGGGCCCGCAATTTCGCGGACCGGCTAGAGCACCAGCACAAGCTGTGGATCAGTCAGAACAATGTGTCCGGTGAGGAGCTTCGTCGAATTTCAGACGACACCGTTCGCGCGGTGGCGGGTATCGGCGAGTAGTCGATCCCCGACCCGGTACCCTGCAAGTGAGAAGCACGAAATCACGGAAAGGCGGGCGTAACCATGGCGCAGTTTGTTGATCGTGCGGTTCTGCACCTGCAAGCGGGCGACGGCGGGCACGGTTGTGTCTCCGTGCACCGCGAAAAGTTCAAGCCACTCGGTGGGCCGGACGGCGGCAACGGTGGACACGGTGGGGACATTGTCCTCGAGGTGTCGACCCAGGTGCACACGCTGCTCGACTTTCAGTACCGGCCGCATGTGAAGGCTGAACGTGGTGCAAACGGCGAGGGCGATCACCGCAATGGCGCCCGGGGCGAAGACCTCATCCTCCATGTGCCCGTCGGCACTGTCGTACGCAGTGAAGATGGCGAGATACTCGCCGACCTCACCGTTCCGGGGACGAAGTTTATTGCCGCAGAAGGCGGTTTTGGCGGGCTAGGTAATGCAGCACTGGCCACCGCGAAGAGGAAGGCCCCGGGGTTCGCACTGAAGGGGGAACCTGGTGAAGCGCATGATCTCATTCTTGAGCTGAAGTCTGTCGCAGATGTGGGCTTGGTGGGTTTCCCATCGGCCGGTAAGTCATCCCTCATTTCAGTACTGTCCGCTGCGAAGCCGAAAATTGCGGACTACCCGTTCACCACACTTGCGCCCAATCTCGGCGTGGTCGACGTCGGCGACGACACGTTTACCATCGCCGACGTGCCGGGACTTATTCCGGGTGCCAGCGAAGGGAAGGGGCTCGGACTTGATTTCCTTCGCCACATCGAGCGAACCGCCGTGCTCATTCACGTGGTCGATGTTGCGTCACTTGAGCCTGGGCGCGATCCGATCTCGGATATTGAAGCACTCGAGGCTGAGCTTGATAGCTACGCCGAGGCACTCGACCACGATTCCGGGCTCGGGGACCTTCGCCAACGGCCAAGGGTCATCGTGCTGAACAAGTTGGATATTCCCGACGCGGCGGAGCTTGCAGAGTTCCTGCTCAGTGACATCAAGGACAAGTTTGATTGGCCGGTGTACTTCGTGTCCACAGTGACTCGCGCGGGGCTCGAAGAGCTGAAGTGGGCGATGTGGGACGTTGTGAAGAAGTCGCGTGACGCGCAGCGTAAAGCAGCTCGAAAGGCCACCGGTGCGAGCGGCAACGCACTGGGCGCGGAGCCGCAGATCATCCGACCACGCGCAGTGGGGAGAAAAGGGCGGTCCGGTTCCGGCATCACTGTCGAGCGCGATCCGCTGTACCCCGAGGGCTGGATTGTTACGGGCGAGAAAGCTGAGCGATGGATCCGGCAAACCGACTTTGACAACGACGAGGCAGTGGGCTATCTCTCCGACCGTCTGGAAAAGGCTGGTGTTGAGGACGAGCTCCGTCGGATCGGCGCCAAGGAGGGCGATACGGTCACGATCGGTGAAATCTCGTTTGATTGGGAACCGATGCGTGGCGGCGACCCGACACTTGCTGGCCGCGGTGGCGACGCTCGCCTCTACGACACGAATCGCGTCTCCGCGGCAGAACGCAAGCGTGCCTCGCAGGCTCGCCGTGGCCTGATCGATGAGTTTGATTACGGCGACGGTGAAGAAGCCGAGCGGAAGCGCTGGGAGGGCTAGCAACCCATGGCCTCTGAATCCCAGCTGCGTGCACAAATTGCTGCGGCGCGCCGGGTCGTGGTGAAGATTGGTTCGAGTTCCTTAGTCAATGAGGATTCGGCAGTCAGCACTGCGAAAATCGACGCGCTCGTGGATGCAATGCATGCACGTATGAGCACGGGAACAGACATCATCGTCGTCTCGTCTGGTGCTGTTGCGGCCGGCTGCAAGCCGCTGGGTTTGCACCAGCGTCCGCGCGATCTGGCGACCAAGCAGGCCGCCTCAGCAGTGGGACAAGTCCATCTTGCTCAGGCTTGGGGGTCGTCTTTTGCACGCTACGGGCGAACCACCGGCCAGGTGCTGCTGACGCAAGCAGACGCAAGGGCACGCGAGCGTGCGCGCAACGCGCAGCGGACCATTGACCGGCTGCGGCAGCTTGGCACGGTGCCAATCGTGAACGAGAACGATACGGTCGCCACGACAGAAATGCGATTTGGTGATAACGACAGGCTCTCGGCCATCGTAGCCACGCTGACTTCGTCGGACGCACTCGTGCTCTTGTCCGACGTCGACGGGTTGTATGACCGAAACCCCTCCGACCCCAATGCAACGTTCATCAGTGAGGTTCGCAGTGGCCGCGACCTCGAGGGAGTCGCTGCGGGCGACGGAGGCGCGTTCGGAACCGGGGGTATGGCGGCCAAAGTGTCGGCGGCACGGCTCGCGGCGCGGGGTGGGGTACCGGTGTTGTTGACGTCGGCAAGCAATATTGACCAGGCGCTCGGTCCGGCCGATTGCGGGACGGTATTCCATACACGACCGGAATCGCAGTTACGGGCGTGGAAGTTCTGGGCGCTCTATGCTGCAGACGCAGAGGGCGTGCTGCGCTTGGACGCCGGCGCGGTTGACGCGGTGACTCGGGGTGGGACGAGTTTGCTCGCGGTGGGTATTACTGATGTCGAGGGCGATTTTCACGCAGGCGACATTGTAGAGATCCTCGGCCCTGACTCCGAGGTCGTTGGGCGCGGTGAAGTTGCATTTGATGCTGCAGAACTCCATGGGATGTTGGGCAAGCACACTACCGAGCTGGAAGAAAACAAGCGTCGGCCGGTAGTGCATGCGGACTACCTTTCTCAGTACGCGAGCCGCCTGTAGCGATTACTGTGGGGGCATGAAGTACGCATTTTTGCCCTCACCGTGGAAAGAGTCCGCGGACCACCTGCGCGCAGCTGGTCATGAAATGGTCGACCTTTCGGAGAACCCTGACTTGCTAATCTTCCGCGGCGGAGCGTCGGATTTCCCCGCTGAACTGCCGGAAAGCGTCAAGGTCGTGCAGATTGGTTACGCGGGTGTTGAGCAGCTGCTTGAAGCTGGAATTCTTGCCCGCCACGCCGAGCACGGAGTCCGTTTTGCCAACGCAGCTGGAATCTACGACGACACGGTTGCAGAAGCGACGCTGGCACTGCTCCTCGCTGTGCTCCACCGCCACAAGGCAGTGTCTCGCGAGTGGAACCAGGAACAACTCTTTGGCGAAACTGAGTACCTTTTTGACGCGAAGAAGCTCGCGATCATCGGCGCGGGTGGCATCGGGAAGAAGCTCATCGAATTTACCGCGCCGTTCGGCGTCGAAATTACCGCGGTGAATCGGTCAGGCCGTGACGTCAGTGGGGCTGAACGCACCGTTGCCATGGGGGATGTCGAAGCGATGGAAGTTGTGTGGTCCGAATCCGACTGTGTCGTTCTCCTGGCGCCACTGACTCCGGAAACTCGGCACTTGGTTGATGCCACGGTGCTGGCGAAGATGCGGAGCAACGCGGTGATCGTCAACGTAGGGAGGGGAGCGCTGATTGATACGGAGGCGCTGACAACAGCCCTGCAGGACGGCGCTATTGCGGGTGCCGGATTGGATGTAACGGACCCCGAACCGTTGCCTGCAGACCATCCGCTCTGGGAGATGGATAATGTGGTGATTACACCCCACACTGCGAACATTCCGCGCTTCATGGCCCGCCGGGTTGGCGCGCTTGCGGCCAGAAACTGGGAGTTATTTGCCGCGGGCGAATCGATGAGCACCGAAGTCGACGTCGAGGCGGGATACTAGGATGAGTGGAAACACAACAGCGGATGGCACTGCCCAATCCGGTGACGAAACGGTGTCCGTGGAGGAGCTTGCGCGTGAAGCGAAGCGGGTCGCGCCGCTGCTTGCGAAAGTATCGACAGCGGTGAAGAACCGCGCTCTCGTTGCTGCCGCGGGTGCTCTGGTGGAGCGAGTGGACGAAATCCTGGCCGCCAACGAGAAGGACATTGAGGCGGTGCGCGCCAACGGTATGTCAGAGGCGATGGTGGACCGCCTGGCGCTCAGCCAACAGCGTGTCGAGGCGATGGCTGCCGGCCTGGAGCAGGTGGCGAACCTCGGCGATCCCATCGGCGAGGTGCTCCGAGGTCATACCATGCCTAACGGCATCCGCATGCGACAAGTTCGCGTTCCACTCGGGGTGATGGGCATGGTCTACGAAGCACGACCCAACGTCACCGTTGACGCATTCGGGTTGGCGTTGAAGTCAGGCAACGCCGCGCTTTTGCGGGGCTCGAAGTCGGCGGTTCATTCCAACTCCGCCTTGGTGACTATTATCCAGGACGCCCTCCACCAGTTCGACCTCCCGCGCGAAGCGGTGCAACTCCTGCCGTGTGAGAGTCACGATTCGGTGCAGGAACTCATCACCGCGCGCGGTCTAGTGGACGTCGTCATTCCGCGCGGTAGCGCGGCGCTTATCGACGCAGTCGTTCAAAACGCCACTGTTCCGACTATTGAGACCGGTACCGGCAATTGTCACTTTTACATTGACCGTGACGCCCATCTCGATGACGCCATAGCGATGCTCCTCAATGGCAAAATCCGCCGGTGCTCCGTATGTAACGCGACGGAGACAGTGCTTATCGACGCCGCGCTCCCGGACGCAGACAAACTCCGAATCGTCCACTCATTGCAGGAAGCGGGGGTGACGGTGCATGGCGACGACGAAAAGCTTGGCGCGTTTCAGGCGCAAGGAATTATTGAGGCTACCGAGGCTGATTGGGCTGAGGAATACCTTTCGATGGACATTGCATGCGCCGTGGTTGAGGGCGTCGACGGTGCGATTCAGCACATCGCCGAGTACAGCAGCGGGCACACCGAGGCGATCGCGTCGCTGAACGCGTCGACGCTGCAGCAGTTTGCCGATTCGGTCGATGCTGCGGCAGTCGTGCTGAACGCTTCGACTGCCTTTACTGATGGCTTTGAATACGGAATGGGCGCAGAGATTGGTATATCGACCCAGAAGTTGCACGCGCGCGGACCGATGGCGCTTCCCGAGCTGACCAGCACAAAGTGGATCTTGGAGGGGGATGGTCAGACCCGCCCGTGATCGTAATGAGACATTGACGGCAACTGGCTATATGCTCATTGGCGTGTTAAATTCCCATGCCAATCTCCGCGCTCGCCTCTGCGCGATCGTCATCGCCCTGGTTGCCGCAATTACCGTTGTCGCGAGTCCGCTGACCCCGACCCCAAAGGCCGAAGCGCAGCACCGATGCCCAGCCGTTGCCTTTGTTGCCGCGCGCGGGTCCGGACAAAATGACCAGATATTCCGCACAAGCTACTCCCCGCAGGCGCCGTGGGTGTCGAACGGCTGGGAAGGGCAGACGATCCGTGCCTTCCTCCGCCACGCTGAAGGGCGTTACGCGGCCACGCACGGCGGCAATTCCCTGATGAAGGACGTCGAAGTACTCGGTCTTGAGCCTCGTTTCTACCCGGCTGTGTACCCCGAGTATGAGGTCCCCAACGTCATTGCGCCGACGACAGCGCTGCAGGCGTTTAGCCTCGCAATGCAATACTCCGTCCCCGTGCTACGCATGGCGATGCGCGCCGGGAACGAGTTCCTCGACTCTGTGCAAGTTGGTCGCACTGGCGTGATGGCCATGATCAACGGGTACGAAGCTACGACGGGCTGCCACCCGCAGTACATCCTGTCGGGATACTCCCAGGGCGCAATGATCATGCTCGAGCACGAGCGTGAGCTCGCGCGGCGCGGCCAGCTCGCCGGTGTGGTCTACTTTGGCAATCCGAATACCGCTGCCGGTGACCCGTCCACCGTTGGCGTGCCGGGCGGCGGCGCGGGCGGCATTCTCGGATTCTTACCGTTTAACTCCCGCACGGCCGCTGGCACTGGCAACCGCGTGAACTACTGCCTGCCCCTCGATGGTGTCTGCGACCTTTCCGTGCAGACGCTGCGCGCTTCTCAGGGAAACGGCGGTAATCACGGGCGCTACTTCATCTGGGGCTCCCGGTGGGACAACCAGGTATCGGACTCGTTCGGCAGGTTTGTGGACCAAGTCCGCTACTAGGCCGGTTGCCACGGTCCGGTCAGAACAGCTGAGTCGTGGCATCATGCGAGCGACGTCCCGCGTACGCTAAGCGGCATGGACGACGTTTTTGCAGACTCGTTGGATGATGCCGCGCGCATTGGCATCATGGGCGGCACCTTCGACCCCATCCACCATGGGCACCTCGTCGCCGCGAGTGAGGTCGCGGACCGCTTCCAGCTCGACGAGGTGGTGTTTGTGCCCACAGGTAACCCGTGGCAGAAGGCGGGACGCACAATTACTGCCGCTGAAGACAGGTATTTGATGACGGTGATCGCCACAGCGTCAAATCCGCGGTTCTCTGTCTCTCGCGTCGACATTGACCGGGGAGGGCCCACCTACACGATGGACACGCTGCGTGATCTCCGCGAGCAGTTTCCCAGCGCGCAGCTGTACTTCATCACGGGAGCGGACGCGCTGAGCTCGATTATGTCGTGGCGCGACTGGGAGCACATGTTTGAGCTCGCGGAATTTGTCGGCGTGACGCGCCCCGGTTACGAGCTCAGCGAGGACATGTTTCCGGAGGAAATTCAGCGGCGCGTGCATCTGATTGAGATTCCAGCAATGGCGATTTCATCGACCGACTGCCGGGAACGGTCAGGACAGGGGAGGCCAGTCTGGTATCTGGTTCCCGACGGCGTCGTGCAATACATCGGGAAGAACCAGCTCTACCAGTAAGTGGCACTTTGCGCGCTCATCGTGGGAGAATGGGGGCGCATTATTGTTATCAGCGAAAAGGAATTGCTTCTTGAGTGCAGCGCAGGTCTCCATCGATCAAGCCACGATTGCCGCTAAGGCGGCCGACGAAAAGCTTGGCACGAACATTGCCGTCCTCGATGTCTCCCAGGTCATGGGCATCACGGACATTTTTGTAGTCATCTCTGCAAGCAGTGAGCGGCAGGTCGCTTCCATTGTCGATGAGGTCGAGTCTGAGCTCACTGCGGCTGGACTCGAGCCGAAGCGCCGGGAAGGGAACCGTGAGTTCCGCTGGGTGCTGCTTGACTACGGAAACTTTGTGGTCCACGTGCAGCGCGAAGCGGAGCGCGAGTTTTACGGCTTGGACCGGTTGTACGCCGATTGCCCGGCGATCTCGGTTGAGGGCATCGCGCCGTATGAGCGCCCGAGCGACTTCGGAGACGTTCGCGAGGTCGAAACCTTGGAAGACCTGCCGCTTGCCGGTGAGGTCGCGGAGGACGAAGACTAACGCTTGACGACGCCCACCCCGTCAGCAACCAACGTCGTTGATCCCCTTTTCAACGCGCCACATTGATTACGAGCAAAGGAGCGCCGATGCAGCGCCGGCTAATTCTGCTGCGGCACGGGCAAACTACATATAACGCGACCGACAGGATGCAGGGACACCTAGACTCCCCGCTTTCGGAGACCGGTTTGGCGCAGGCGCGGTCGGCTGCGGAATTGGTGGCCAAGCTCGGAGTGTCAAAGATTGTTGCTTCCGATCTCCAGCGTGCGGCAAATACTGCGCAGATCATCGCGGATCGGCTGGGGCTTCCCGTGTCGACTGATGCTCGGCTCCGAGAGACCCACCTCGGCGAGTGGCAGGGCAAGTCGCACGCAGAAGTCGATGCGGCCCACCCAGGTGCGCGGGCTCGCTGGCGCAACGATGCCACGTGGGCACCACCAGAAGGGGAAAGCCGCGTCGAAGTTGCGCAGCGCGCGCGTCCGGTTGTTGAGGAGCTGCTTGCAGAATACGACGCGTGGGATGACTCCGCGGTGCTCCTGGTTGCGCACGGAGGGACGATCTCGGCGCTGACAGCGAACCTGCTGGGACTTGACGTGTCGCAATACCCATTATTTAAGAGCCTAGGCAATACAAATACAGCGCGCCTGTACGCGATGCCTGCCTACAGTGAGCCCGATGCCGGAATGCAGTGGTACCTCGAAGCCTGGAACCAAGGGCTGGTCGTGCCATGACGGTGCGCGTAGTCGTTGATTCTGCAGCGGGACTCTCGGAGGAGCTCCTGCGAGAGTTGGATATTGCCGTGGTTGACCTCCACGTGCTGGACGGGGACGAGGGGGCGTCGACAAGCGGACTCACCGCTATCGAGCTTGCTGCGTGCTACGGCCGCCAACTCGAGCGTGGAGGCGACGACGGCGTCGTCGCCTTGCATCTGTCGAAATCGTTTTCTTCAACGTGGTCCGCGGCTGTCCAGGCGGCGGGAGTCTTTCCTGGAAACGTGCGAGTGGTGGACACAAACGCTGCCGGTATGGCAGTTGGAGCCGCAGCGATGGCGGCGGCAACGATTGCACGTGAGGGAGCTGATTTGGACGAATGCGAGGAGATGGCACGGTCCACGATCGAGCGCTCCGAAACGTGGTTGTACTTGAGCCAGCTTGATGACCTTCGTAAGAGCGGGCGGCTTTCAACTGGCACGGCGGTGCTGTCTGCAGCACTGTTGGCAACGAAGCCCATTCTTCGGTTGCACGAGGGAAAATTCGAGCTGGCGGGGAAGACGAGGACGCAGACGAAGGCGTTTGCCAAGCTGGCAGAACTTGTGATGGAGCGCGCTGAGGACCTCCCTGTGTTTGCTGCGGTCCAACACGCCGAATGCGAGGACGCTGCTGAGCAGTTGGCGGAAACACTCAGAGAGGTGCTGCCAAACGGGTCACGCGTACTTGTCGCGCCTCTGGTGGATGTGCTCGCAGTTCACACCGGTAGTGGGGCTATTGGACTTTCGGTCGTCTTCTCTTCGCAGGGGCGGCCTGCGGCGTAATTCGCCTGCGTGATCTTCGTCGGTGCCCCACGGGCCAGATTCACTTACTTTCGATGTTGAGTGAATAGTGCGTTTCCTCTTCCGAATGATTCGAATATTGCGTATTATCGCGATATGGAATCTTTAGCAAGAATTAAAGAACTCACTCGTCCGACGGGGGAAGAGGATCTCCTCAACGTAAAATATCCGCCGCCCCGCATCCAGGTGGCTCCAAAATATGCCATCAGCGCGGTGGTGCTCGTATTTCTGGCGGTCGGTGGGTGGGCCATCACCCGCCCACCCTCTCACAGCGAGTCTGTTCCCCAGTGGGAATCGACTGCAACTGAAGCAGAATCCAGTGGCCAAATCGTGGTTTCCGTGATCGGGCAAGTGGAAAACCAGGGGCTTGTCACGCTGCAAGACGGAGCCCGAATCGCGGATGCCGTTAACGTGGCACGGCCAACCGGTGACGCGGACATCTACCAGCTCAACCAAGCGCAGTTGCTCGTCGACGGCCAACAGATCCTTGTGCCAAGCAAAGGCGCGCCGCCGGTTCCTCACGAGCTCGGAGCTGGCGGTGCCCAGTCGGGCGGTGCGCCTCCGGCGGGTGGCGCAGGTGGGCTCGTTTCACTCAACTTCGCTACAGCAGAAGAGCTGACCAGTCTTTCAGGTGTTGGTGACGCCACAGCGGCGGCGATTGTTGCCCACCGGGAGTCAAACGGCCCGTTTGCCAAGCTGGAGGACCTCATGGACATCAAGGGGATCGGCCCAGCCAAATTTGACGCCCTCAAAGACCAGATCACGCTGTAGCTATGCAGGAACTCCGACTCGCTCCGGCAGCCCTCGTCGTGTGGGGAGCAACCATCTGCTGCCTGCTCATCGGCCTGCTCCCCGCAGGCTTCTTTGTAGTGGCGACAGCATTGGTGTTTTTCTGTGCGCGGCAAAAGGGGCAGGCGATCCTGGTCGCCGGACTTGGCGCTGCATCCCTTATTTGTACGTCTCTGCGTATCCGTATTGCAACATCCTTTGCACTGAGCCACGAGGTTGGTCGCAGTGCAGAATTCCCCGCTACGGTGCTTGGCCAGCCTAAGCCGTTGAGCTCAGGCGGGTTCCTTACAAACGTGAGCCTTGATGGCTACCCAGCGAAGATTCCAGTCTTCGCACCGGAGCTGGATGACTCTGTCGTTTCAGGCGCAAGCGTAGCGGTATCTGGCCAGGTACGGGAGTCCACGTTTCCTGGGATCGGGACGGTGACAGTAAACGGCGAAGTGGACACTGTGGCTGCGCCGCGCGGTTTTGCCGCGTTTGCGCACCATGTCCGTGCGACATTTGGACAATCTGTGCAGGCAAACGTCGGGGATGCTGCGGGAGGCCTCATCCCGGGAATGGTACTTGGGGATACGCAATATCAAACCGAGGCTGAGCAACAGGCGTACATTGATACGGGGCTGAGCCATCTGTCCGCGGTGTCCGGCGCGAACGTAGCGATTGTGACAACGTTTGCGATCGTCGTCGCGTCGCTTGTAGGCCTTGGATTGCGGGGGCGCCTCATTGCCGCGGCGATAGCACTGTCGCTCTTTGCCGCGCTGATTGGTCCGGATCCGAGTGTGCTGCGTGCGTCCGTGACCGGACTGGTCGGTGTTGTGGCGGTGGTGGCGTCGGCAAGAGTCGAGCCCATTCACGCGTTGTGTTTGTCGGTGATCGTCTTGATTTTTATCGACCCAGACCTGGCGGTGCATTTCGGTTTTGCGCTGTCCGTCGCGGCTACTGCCGGGATTGTCGCGCTCAACCCACTGCTTTACCGCGCCCTTGCAGTTACCGGGTGGCCGGACATTGTGGTTCGAGCGCTGGCTGTAGCAATTGCTGCTGACCTTGCGACAATACCAATCATTGCGCTGATGTCGGGACAGGTATCGCTTGTCTCGGTGGCTGCGAATGTCCTCGTCGCCCCAGTGGTTCCCCTCATCACGGTCCTCGGCTTGATCGCGGTGGTTCTCGCGTTGCTGCCAGGAGGCCTCGAGGTGGTGCTCCTGCGCGCAATAGAACCGTTCGCGTGGTGGGTCCACAAGGTCGCAACATGGGGATCGGAGATGCCTTTTGCGCTTATCGACGCCACGCCAGCGTCCGCACTCGTCGCCTACGGATGGATCGTCGCGGGCCTGGTCGCGGGACGCCCGAGACTGACGTTAGCCACGATTGTGTCGTTGATCCTCGTGATGCAGGCCCCCTTTTCCGGACATGGTCGCACGCTTGATCCGGGGCAGCTTACTGCACACGTCGTAGAAAGCAAGGAAGACGTCGAACCAATTCCAGCCGGAACCCAGGTTGTGGTGGTGCTTGAATCCGGGCGGCCACACTCGCGGCCGGTGCAAACGGCATCCGGTATCCCGGTGCTGTTTCCCAACCGTGATGGCCCGGTGCGACTCTACGCCGATGGCACGCAGGAGCTTCGCGGTTCCGGCCCCTAAGATGGTGGACATGCTCAACCCCGTGCACCTCGTACTCGGTGAAGAGGCGTTTCTTGCGGAGCGCATCACCAACGAGATCATCGACCAGATTGGCCCTGCTGCGGAGGTCTCCACGCTGCGTGCAGGCGACGTCACCGAAGGCGAAATCGCGATGGCAACAAGCCCATCCCTCTTCGCCGAAGAACGTGTCGTGGTGGTGAAAAAGGCAGAAATAGCGGGAAAAGATCCCACCCAGGTGCTCCTGAACGCATGTATGGATCCTGCCCCGGGCATGACGCTCATCATCGAGCACACCGGCGGTGGGCGCCAAAAAGCGATGGTAAAGAAATTCCAGAAGATCGCTGAAGTACATCCAGCAAATCCGGTTGGCCCTCGGGACCGACCCGCATGGGTTACATCCGAGTTTCGTCGACACGGCGTTCGCCCGCATCAGGATGTCGTCGCCGCGCTGCTTGAATCTGTGGGATCTGACTTGCGGGAGCTGGCGTCCGCTGTCAGTCAGCTCGTGGCGGACACAAACGGCGAAATCACGGTCGAAGCAGTCCGTCAGTATTACACGGGCGTTGCAGAAGTAGCCGGGTTCGATATTGCGGAACTCGCGCTGCAGGGCCGTGCGGACAAAGCGTTGGCGTCGACGCGCCGGGCGTTGCAACTGGGCACGGATCCTGTAGCTATTGCAGCGGCGTTGGCGTATAAGGTCGGCGACCTCGCAAAGCTGCAAGGGGAGCGTGGGGACCCAAATCAGCTTGCCAGGGTTGTCGGTATGCCACCGTATGGGGTGAAGAAGACCATGCAGCTCGCGCGACGGTGGTCTTCTGAGGCAGTGTCGCAGGCCGTGATCATCGTGGCAGACCTGGACGCAGAGGTGAAAGGCAATGGCGGTATTCCCGAGTTTGCGGTGGAGAACGCTGTCCGCCGCCTCGCACAGCTCGCGTGATAGTTTTTCGGTATGACCAGTGAGCGCACGAGCAATCCTGCCCACCAAGACGAGAAGATTCCCGAGGAAGTACGGGAATTTGCCACAAAGATGTTCAACTTGGCACGTTCCGGCGACGTATCGCTCTTGGATTACGTTGACGCCGGAGTGGATGTGAATTTGTCCAATCAGGACGGCAATAGCTTGCTCATGCTCGCCGCCTATTCAGGGCATGTGGATGTGGTCCGTGGTTTGCTCGGCCGTGGCGCAGATGTTGAACTCCTCAACTCCCGTGGCCAGAGCATCCTCGCCGGTGCGGTGTTTAAAGGCGACGAGAACATGGTGAGCGTGCTGCTTGCTGCCGACGCGAGCCCAGAGGCAGGGCAGCCTTCAGCGCGGGAAACTGCGCGTATGTTTGGCCGCGAAGATCTGCTGGGACCGACCGCATGATCGGGTTCGGGGACCTGGCTGTCATCGTCGGCCTGAACTTGCTCGGTGCGGCATCACCGGGGCCGGACATTATTCTGGTTACGCGGACAGGGACTCGGTCGCGCACCCATGCGTGGGCCACGACCCTGGGGACCCAAACTGGGGTGCTGTTGTGGTGCACGTTGACAGTGATCGGTGCGACTGCGCTCCTCAACGCATTTCCGTGGGCGCTCGAGGCCGTGCAGGTATTGGGCGGCGCTTTCTTGGCATGGATGGGGATCGGCAACGTACGTAGCGGTTGGGCAGAGAGGAGGAAGCCTCCTCCAAATACGGTTGAGGCTGCACGCCGACTCGGCACGCCACGGGCCAGCTACATTCGAGGGCTGACCACGAACCTGGCGAACCCGAAAATTGTTCTCGGCCTCTCAGCGATGATCGCCCCGCTACTGCCAGCGCACCCTTCGGCGCTGACGGCGGTTGTCGTTATCTTGGCGCTGTGGCTGAGCTCATTCGCGTTGTTTGCGGCGTATACCCAGTTCATTTCTACAGATCGCGTCCGGCGCCGGATGCTAGGGGCAGGCCCCTTCATCGACATCGGCGCTGGCTGCTTCTTTTTCGTCGTCGGTGTTGTGCTCTTTCTACGCGGCGCACTCGCATTGGGGCAGTAACGTGCAAGGCTGCGGCATAGTCCCCGCAGCACCGCTTTGGCACCGCGTTAGAGCTCGTTGAGGACGAAATTGACGGACTCCGTCGTCGCGTCTGGGTTGGTAAACCACGTGTGGCCGCCACCGTCGACGCGCTCAAGCCGAGTGGGCGTGAGACAACTCGTGGGCTCAAAACTGGTGGAAAACGCTCCGGGGGTTTCAATGAGCTGCGTCGAGCAACCGTTCTTCCGGCCAAACGTAGCAAACACACGGTCGACGGGTTGAAAGTGCGCGCCGTGTCGGGTTCCGCCGAAATACCCCACGACGTCGTCGTTCGTCCCGTGCAGCAGGAGCGTCGCCACGTCGCCGGACGTGCAGTTGCTCACGGTCGGGTCGTAGTACGCACCGGCAGCCGAAGCAACTGCTTTGACCAATTCTGGTGCGTGGCACGCCAACGCGGCAGCCATGCCACCGCCGTTGGATAGCCCGATCGCAGCAACGTGGTCCCGCTCGCCACCGAAGTTGGTCGCAACATCGTCGATCGCGGCACGGACGAAGTCGATGTCGTTGTCCACAGTCGTGTCAGCGTATGGTGCGCCGCCCCAAGCATTGTTGATTCCTTGCGCATAGATAATGATTGCGTCACGAGCGACCGATTCGAGTCGCATGTATTCACGCGAGCGCTCAGCAGAATGCTGCCAACCGCCAAAGGCGATGATGACCGGGTAGGCATCGCCTTGGTGATAGTGGGCGGGCAGTACGACGTTGAACTCGCGGGTTCTACCGCCTGCCTGCACGGTGCGACGTCGAAGCGACCCTCCGCCTTCATAGTCACCGTCGGGAGCAGCGTTCTTCGACGACCCCTCGGTGCCCACAATCGGAAGCGCAACGCCCAGTACCGCGATGAGTGCGATGAGGACGCCAATGCGCTGCGCCACCACCGGATCTACCCCGGGAAGCTGAGGGAAAGCTCCGTTCAGGCCGCGTGGCGGGCTCTTGAGAAGCTCTTCTGCGAGCGACGCATTCGTGGCAGGCAGGACGCCGACCGAGGCGTCCTGCGGGCGGCTCTCCGCAGGGGTATCCGCGGAAGCGACGGCAAGGAAGCCGTCCTCCTCGCTGAATGCAACCGCGGTGCTGAGGGCGAGTGCAGTGGTCAATGCGGCCGCACTCATTGTTCGTCGCCACGATCGTGGCAGGCGCGGCGCTCGGGGATTGGACGATTGGGAAATGATCACCCGGCAATCGTAATCCAACCTGGGAGCAAGTATTGCGCCTCCCGTGCGCGAATATGAAAAAGCTCCCGCGCCGACCTTGCGGCCGGGGCGGGAGCGACGACGCTCAGCGTCAGTTACGCCATCTTGTTTAGGGCGGTAGCCATGTTGGACTTCTTGTTCGCCGCGCTGTTGCGGTGGTAGACGCCCTTGGTCACAGCCTTGTCAAGCTTGCGGGAAGCCACGCGGAGCTGAGCCTCTGCGACAGCCTTGTCGCCGGACTCGACAGCCTCGCGGAACTTGCGGATCTCGGTGCGAGTGGCGGAACGGATGGACTTGTTGCGCAGACGACGCTTCTCGTTGGTGAGAACGCGCTTCTTCTGCTGCTTGATGTTTGCCATGATGTACCTCTTGGTCTTTCGTAAAAACGGATCGGTTCGTGTCGATCTCCCGGAAGCGGGGAAGAAACTGCCTGGCTGTAGCGACCCTCGTCGGCGTGCGCCGTGCGTTGGTCTACGCGGACCCAAGGTCCTGACCGCGTCGTCAAGCAAGCCCCGAAATGCCCCGGGCTGAAACAACCACTCAAACCTAGCAGTTCAGCAGGAGAAACCCCAAAACGTGGGCTACTCCCAGTCGAACCTGTCGCGCAGGCGGTTTGCTACACGCTCGAATCGGCGCTGCGGGATGATGGTGCCGGAACGGTGCAGGTCACTTTCCGGCACAATCATTGTCTTGTCCAGGCGCACCCAACAGGGCTTTCCAGAGGCGTTCCATTCGCCGGCACCGATGCCCAGCCAGCGTTCGTCGCTGGCGTGCTCGGCTTCGGAGGAGATGAGCAAGCCGAGAACTTCGCCGCGTTCGCGGCCGACGACCAGCATCGAGCGTTGCCGTGGCGGGTGTGAGGGGACGGTGACCCAGACAACCTCGCCGGGTTCGGCGTTGCCGTCCATATCGGGTGCGTAGTAAATGTTGCGCGGCAGGTGCGCCGTCGGCCTCACCGTGACGTAAGTGGCGGTGCGGGGCTCGTGCGCCGGGTTGCGGGTCCCCAGGCGCTCGTTGAGTAACGCGAGCCCCTGGTCCAGCGAACCTACGCGGTGCTCGTCTTTGCTCCCGCGGTTGCGCCTGATCAGCTTGGACGTTGTCGCCTTGATCTTGTTCAGCGGTTGAAAGCTTCTGGGCCTTTTGGTCGGGCGCGGCTTGTCGCCCTGAGGGGTGGGGTCTCCGTGTGATTCCACGCTGCTGAACCTTCCGTCCGTGTTGCTGGACACTCTAGGCGTTCGCAGCGGGCGGGACAAGTGGTTTCGCGTGGGTTGTGCCCGGTAGGATGGTGAAACTATGGCTGCCACTACGAAAAATTTTGCGGAAGAGACGTTTACTTCGCCCGAGCGGATCCGAAACTTCTGCATTATCGCCCACATTGACCACGGCAAATCTACCCTCGCTGACCGGATTTTGCAGTTGTCAAACGTGGTGGCTGCGCGCGAGATGCGCGATCAGTACCTGGACAACATGGATATTGAGCGCGAGCGTGGCATCACGATCAAGGCGCAGAATGTGCGCCTTCCTTGGACGCCTACGACCGGTGAGTACGCCGGTCAGGACACGGTGCTGCAGATGATTGATACCCCCGGCCACGTGGACTTTTCCTATGAAGTTTCGCGTTCCCTCGACGCGTGTGAGGGCGCAATCTTGCTTGTCGACGCAGCGCAGGGGATCGAGGCCCAAACCTTGGCCAATCTGTACATGGCCATGGAGAATGACCTGGAAATCATCCCCGTGCTGAATAAAATCGATCTGCCCGCCGCAGACCCGGATAAGTACGCGGGGGAGATTGCCAACATTATCGGTTGCGAGCCGGAGGACGTGCTGCGCGTCTCCGGGAAAACCGGCGAGGGCGTGGCCGAGCTGCTGGACAAGGTGGTCGAGCTCGTTCCGCCGCCGACGTCGGAACACGGCCCGGACGCGCCTGCGCGCGCCTTGATTTTCGATTCGGTCTACGACACCTACCGCGGTGTGGTCACGTACGTGCGCATGATGGACGGCAGGCTCGAGCCGAATCAAAAGGTGCAAATGATGAATACCGGCACCACGCTGGAGATCCTCGAGATCGGCGTCGTCTCTCCAACCATGAAGAAGACGAAGGGGCTGGGCCCGGGCGAGGTCGGCTACCTGATCACCGGTGTGAAAGATGTGCGCGAGACGCGCGTGGGTGACACGGTGACCTGGGCGCAGAAGGGCGCCACCGAGGCGCTGGAGGGCTTCGAAGACGTCAAGCCGATGGTCTACTCGGGCCTGTTCCCGGTCAGCCAGGAGGATTTCCCAACATTGCGTGAGAGCCTGGAGAAGCTCCAGCTCAACGACGCCTCCTTGACTTGGGAGCCCGAAACGTCGGTGGCCCTGGGCTTCGGCTTCCGCTGCGGATTCCTCGGCCTCCTGCACATGGAGATCACCCGCGACCGCCTCGAGCGCGAGTTTGACCTGGACTTGATTTCCACGGCACCGTCGGTCACCTACCGCGTGATCGCCGAGGACGGCACTGAGCACCTCGTGCACAATCCGTCGGATTGGCCGGGTGGCAAGTTGCAGCAGGTCTTTGAGCCGGTGGTCAACATGACGATCATCGTGCCGCAGGAGTTTGTCGGCTCCACGATGGAGCTGTGCCAGTCCAAACGCGGTCAGATGAAGAACATGGAGTACCTGTCCGAGGACCGCGTAGAGCTGCGCTACATCATCCCGCTCGGCGAGATTATTTTTGACTTCTTCGATATGCTCAAGTCGCGCACGAAGGGCTACGCCTCGCTCAACTACGAGGAGGCAGGTTGGCAGGAGTCGGACCTGGTGAAGGTAGACATCCTCCTACAGGGCGATCCCGTGGATGCGTTTTCCGCGATCGTGCACCGCGATTCCGCGCAGTGGTATGGCAACAAGATGACGAAGAAGCTCAAGGAGCTCATCCCACGCCAGCAGTTTGAGGTGCCGGTGCAGGCGGCGATTGGTTCGAAGATCATCGCCCGCGAAAACATTCGCGCGATGCGCAAGGACGTCCTGTCGAAGTGCTACGGCGGCGACATCTCGCGTAAGCGTAAGCTGCTGGAGAAGCAGAAGGCAGGTAAGAAGCGCATGAAGGCGATCGGTTCCGTGACGGTGCCACAGGAGGCGTTCGTCGCGGCCCTGTCTACCGACGAGGGTTAAACGCGGCAATCAGCGCCGCGGACACCACCGTCGCGACTGTGCCCAGGGGAGCGGAGCTTATCGACGCCCCCATCACCCACACGTTTCCTACCAGGTGCAAAACCCACGCGGCCTCGATTCCGTCGGTGCGCCAGGTCAGCCACGCCGCGCAGGCGGCAAACACGGCGACGTCGACAATCGTGCCGGTCCCGCCCGTGTGCAGCGCGACGAACGCGAGCGCGGGCAGGCCGTAGGCGATAGCAGGGTGTGCGCACCAGCGCCCGAACGCGCCCGAGCCAATGATCTGGGGGAGCGCGGCGCGGAACACGAGCTCTTCTGCTGCCGATTGCAGCGTGATCACGGCGCACAGCGCACACACAAACGCAACCGAGCGCGTTTCGTTCAGCGGGGTGGATTCACCGCTGACTCGTGCCCATAAGGCGGCGCCTGCCGTGGCGGCGGCGTAGACACCAATCGTGAGGGCGAGAGCGTGCCCCGCTACGGGCCACCTGATACGCCGCGTGGTTGACACCAATGACGCGGGGTGGCGTCCGGTGCATGCGGCGGCGAGGGGCGCCGACGGCAGCGTCGCTGCGAGAATCAGCAGCGGCTCAAAGAGTGCTCGCTGCGCGGGGTCGTCGAGCAGGATCCCGCGCGAGCTGCACAACTGGATGGCGAGCGCGGCGACGACGCCGAAGGCGGTGGCAAACGCCGCGAGCAGCGCGAGCTCTGCTGCGCGAACCCACGTGCTGCGCCCGGGGCGCGCGTCGGCGGTGCGATGGAGCGGTACCGTCATGCGCGCACGCTGCTGCCAGCAGTCGGAGTGACCGTCAGCGAGAGTTCTGCAGACGCACCCGGGGCGAGCTCAACACCTTCGCGGTTTTCGCCCAGGAGCGCGGGTTCGACGCAGACGAAGCGGGTCCAGTCGTCCGCGTGCAGCCCGTCGGCGGCGGCGCATTCCTCAGGGCCTGGGTTCCACACCACGACGTGGTCGGTGCCGTGGGTGCGGAAGGTGAGGGCGCGGTGGTCGTCGATAAGCATGCAGTCGTTGGTGGTGCGAACGACGCTGTCGACCTCCCGGCCAAATGCGAGATCGCCGTCAATCCTGCGCGCTTCACCCGCGACCTTGTCAAAGTACGGCTGGTCGGCGAGACCGGTGACGCGTGCGCGCGCGGTGTCGACGGCCCAGTAAGGGTGGAGCGCGAGCTGAATACGGCGAGACTCCTCGTCCTCATTGACCGCACGCAGCGTGAACGCGGGCTCGGGGCCGCGGCGGACGGTGTAGATCAGGCGGAGGCGATCGTTGCTGAGTTCCGCAGTGGTGGTCTCGCCAGTCTCCTCGATGACTATCCACGGCAAGGCGCGCGCCCACCCGTGCATCTGCGGGCCCAGCGTTTGTGCGAACCACGGCGCAACCACGGGGACGCCGCCGTGCTCGGGCCCGGCGGACGAGTTGAACAGGAGGTCGCCGGTGGGGTGGGGGAGGGTACGCAGGTGGGCATCGGTGGTTGGCATGGGGGCAACCTTACTGCCGATGATCGGCAGCGCGATGAGTGCGAGGGCGAACGCGCCAAGTTGGCCGACGATGGGCAGCAGGACGCGCGCCGATTCCAGATCAATAAGACCGGAGAACCTTGCGTACGAGACAGTGATGTTATTGACAATGTGCAGCGCCACCGAAAGCTCGATCCCGCCCGAGCGGTGGACCAGCAGCGAGGCAATCAGCGCGAAGACCACAATGGTGACCATGCCGCCGCCGCCCGCAGTGTGCCCCACGACGAAGATTGGCAGGGCCAGTAGGTATGCGAGCCATGGCGAGCGCATCCACGCGCCGAAGCTTTGCACCACCACGCCACGAAAAAGGAGCTCCTCAGCGAGACACTGCAGCGGCACCAGGCTGAGCACGATGGCGACGCTCCAGAAGAAGGTCGGGTCCAACGGGGTGGGAGGCGCGCCGTATATGACGATGTCTGCAGCGAGCGTGAGCAGGCCGGGCGCCGCAAACACTGCGAGCCCGGGCAGGAAGTAGTGCCACCGGAACCGCCGCTCGACCGACCACAGCGCGCGCACGTCGCGTCCTGAGGCCCACGCCGCTACGAACGCGGCCGGGACCGTCATCGCGAGTGCGCCGAAGCCAACCAGCATCGATGTGGGTGTGCCGTCCGCAATATGACCGATACTCTCTTTGCCGTTGATGAGAATGAACGCGACCACCCACACTGCCTGGAGTGCGACGAACAGTGCAGCGGCGACTGCGATCTCAAGAAGCGGGCGCCACCACCGGTACGGGCGGATGCGGTCGCGGCGTGCGAGGCGGTGGAAGGCGGGGATCATGCGGGAAGTGTCTACGATCGCAGGCATGGAGTCAACTGTAGAGGTCACCCGAGGCCAATGGTCCGTCTTCGCTCGCGTGTTGGGAGACACCGACGCCCCAGCGTTGCTGTTCTTGCAGGGAGGGCCGGGCTCGCCCGCGCCGCGCGAGCGATTCGCGTGGATCGAAGAGGCGCTGCGCCGCGGTTATCGAGTCGTGCTGCTGGACCAACGCGGCACGGGCCGGTCGACGCGCGTCGACGCCGCCACACCCGAGCTCATCAACGCCGATACGTTGGCGCAGCTGCGTGCGCCGGAGATCATCAAAGACGCGGAGGCGATCCGAGAGGAGCTCGGCATCGAGCGCTGGGACGTACTTGGGCAGTCCTTTGGCGGGTTCTGCCTGCTGCACTACCTCTCGGTCGCGCCGGACCATATCGGCGTGGCGATGTTTACGGGCGGGTTGGCGTCGATAAGCGAGAGCCCCGACGCGGTGTACGAGGCGACGTTTGCCAAGCTGCGCGCCCGCCACCGCGCGTTCAACCGCAGCTACCCGGAGGCAGAGCGCACGATGCGCGAGGTGTGCCGCCACCTTGAGGCTGCCGAGGAAACGCTGCCGACAGGGGAGCGGCTCACCGCGCGCCGCTTCCGCACCGTCGGCATTGAGCTTGGGCGCGAGGGCGGCTTTGCGACGCTCGCGAGCCTCCTCGAATCACCCTTCCACCCCAACGGCCGACTGCGCACCGACTTCCTCGCCAACGTTGGCCAACGAGTCAGCTTCGCGGCCAACCCGCTCTACGCCGCTATCCACGAATCCATCTACGGCGGCACCGTGCCGGGGGCGACGAACTGGTCTGCCGAGCGGGTCTCGCGCACCATCGCGGGGTTCGGTCCCGACGCCTCGCCAGACGACGAGGAGTTCTACCTCACCGGCGAACACATCTTCCCCTTCCAGTTTGACGAGGACCCCGCGTTGCGCCCGTTCAAGGACGCGGCGCACGCACTCGCGGAGAAAACGGATTGGGGTAACCAGTACGCGGGCGTCATCGACGGCGCGGCGGCGCACGAGGCTGCGGGCGGCAGACACGTTGCAGCCGTCTACACCGACGACATCTTCGTACCTCGCGAGCTGTCGCTGGCCACCGCCGACGCGCTGGGAGTGAGCGTGTGGGAGACTGCAACGTACCAGCACGACGGCCTTCGCCGACACGGGACGGAGGTCATTGGGCGGCTGTTGGAGATGGCTGCGCAGCGGTAGTGCGTGTAGGGTGCACGCGCGGTTGCGCGCGGGCTATGATCGGGGCATGCAACGACCGGTTCCCCGCGAGCAAGTGCAGTTGAGTCCCGCCGAGGCGCACGAATTTGAGGACCTCACGGCCGTGTTTGAGCGAGTTGAGGAGCACCTGCTGAGTTGGTCTCTGGTGCCCCGCATCCGCGACTAGCGCGCAGCCCCCGGCAGCTCGTCACCGGAGTTTGGGTACGACGGCTGGGCGCCTGGGCGCTGGACCGAAAACGCGCCGACGCGCGCCGCGTAGGCGGCCGCGTCATCCAGCGAGTCGCCGGCGACGAGCCGGAAGCACAGGGCGCCAGCGAACGAGTCCCCGGCACCGACAGTATCTACCGCCGTCACGCGCGGGCTCGCGATGTCGCGCAGGCCGTCAGCATCGGCGACGAGCGCGCCCGCCGCACCAAGCGTGAGGACGACCGACGCAACCCCCGCGTCGAGCAAGCGCTGCGCCAGTTCGGGCGGGGTTCCCGAGCCGTCGAGGCCAAGCTGCGCCAGGATCAGGCCGGCCTCGTGTTCGTTGGCGAGCAGCGGATCGGCCGTGAGCAGCGCGTCGCGCGGTACGTCGACAACGGGCGCAAGGTTAATCACCACCCGCCCGTGAGCCAGCTTGACGGCCTCGGCGAACCCGTCCGCCGGAATTTCGCCCTGCAACAAGACCAGCGGCGCCTGTTCGATGGGGGCACGGTGCGCGCGCACGAACGTTGCGTCGACCAAAGCGTTTGCGCCGGGGATGACCAGGACGGTGTTTTCGCCGTCGGCGGCGACGGTAATCACGGCGAGCCCGGTGACGTCGTCGACGTCCTCGAGGTGGTCGAGGTTCACTCCAGCTTCGCGCATGAGCGCGGTCGCTGGCGTGGCGTTCGCGTCGCGTCCGACGGCGCCGACGAGCGCCACGCGCCCGCCAAGCTTGGCTGCCGCGCACGCCTGGTTCGCGCCCTTGCCACCGGCGGTGATGCCACCGCCACTGCCCAGCAGCGTCTCTCCGGGCTCGGGGTGCCGCGGCACGTTCACGGTCAGGTCAGCGTTGACGGAGCCGACGACAACAATGTCGGCTGTGGCTGTGGTGTTCGCTGTGTTGCTCGTTGCGGCGGGACGGGGTGCGCTGTGTTGGCTCATAGGTCCTCATCGTACGGAAGATCGGTCGGGGTCTCGTAGGGGATGATCGCGTCGAGGAGCTGGTGGGTGTACTCGTGCTGCGGGTCGGCCCAGATTTTTTCGGTCGCTCCGTGCTCGACGATGCGCCCGCGGTGCATGACCGCCAGCCGTGGGCACAGCTCGCGGGCAACCTGTAAGTCGTGGGTGACAAAGATGAGCGTGCCGTCGCCGACGGTGGAGCGAAGCAGGTCGAGCACCTGGTGCTGCACGGATGCGTCGAGGGCGGAGACGGGCTCGTCGGCAAGCAAGAGCCCGGGGCGCGGCGCTGCGGCGCGGGCGATCGAGATGCGCTGGCGCTGCCCGCCGGAAAACTCGCTCGGCAGTCGCGATCCCGTCCCACCGAGCTCGACGGCGTCAAGCATCGCGTCGGCGCGCTCGGCGTCGACGCCGGCCTCGCGGATGGAATCGCGCACGCGCATGCGGGGGTCCAGCGACGAGTACGGGTCCTGGAACACCATGTGCAATCGCTTGGAAACACTCACCTCACCGGAATCCGGGGCCAAAAGCCCCGCGATGACGTGCAGGAGCGTGGTCTTGCCGGAGCCGGACCCGCCGACGATGGCCACGCGGTCGCCCTCACGCACGGTGAGGCTGACACGGTCGAGTGCCCGCGTTGCCCCGCGGGTCAGTGTGACGTCGGCAAGCTCGACCACGGGTTGGCGCAGCTCACGGTCGTGCGTATGCGGATCTGCCGCGGGCGGGCCCGGCTGCGCGGCGCGTGCGAGCGACCGGGCGTACTCCCCGTCGGATTCCTCGATGCGCCCGCGGTGGAAGACAAGGGTGCGGTCAGTCATATGGTGCACGACCGCGAGGTCGTGGGAGATGAACAGCAGCCCCATGCCTCGCTCGGTGACGAGCGAGTCGATGAGGTCGAGGACCTCCGTTTGCGTCGTTGCATCGAGCGCGGTGGTCGGCTCGTCGCAGATGAGCACGTCGGGGTCCTGCGAGAGGGCGAGCGCAATGAGGACGCGCTGGCGCTGTCCGCCCGACAACTGGTGTGGGTACGCGTCCGGGCGATCCACGCCGACCTGGCGCAACAGGTCGCGGGGGACGAGCCGCCCAATCCTGGTCAGGGGATCCAGCGCCGTCATCGGTTCTTGGAACACCATGGCGACGCGTTGCCCGCGTACCTTTCGGCGGGTCCTGTCGCGGGTCCCCACCATCTCGATGCCGTCGACGGTGACCGAGCCTGAGGCCGGCGGAAGTCCAGGCTGGTCGGCGAGTCCCATGATGGACAAGGCGGTGAGCGACTTGCCCGAGCCGGATTCACCAATGATGCCGACCCGCTCGCCGCGTTCGAGGGTAAAACTGACGTGGTCGAGGACGCCGGGGATGGTCAGCCCGTCGACGGTGATGAACGGTGCCGACGAGCCGTCTGCGGTGCTATTCGCCAAAATCACTGTGCCCTCCGTTCGGTTCCGGTGCCGAGCAGGTTAAACCCGAGCACGGTCAGCGCGATGGCCAACCCGGGCCACAGCGCTAGGTGCGGGGACGTGGCCAAGAACGGCTGCGACGCCTGCAGCATGCGCCCCCACGACGCGTACGGCGCCGGGGTACCCAGGCCGAGGAAGGAGAGCCCCGCCTCCGCGAGGATTGCGAGCGCGAACGCAACTGACAGCTGCACCGTAATAATGGGTGCGATGTTGGGGAGGACGTGCCGCAGCGCGATGCGCCACCCAGCAACGCCAGAGATGCGTGCGGCGAGCACGTAATCCTGGTGCATGATCTGCATAGTGCCGACCCTGGCGACGCGGATGAATCCGGGCACGCCGGCAATGCCGACAGCGAGGATGACCACCCACATCGACGCACCGAACACGGCGGTAAAGACGATGGCCAGCAGCAGCGCGGGGAACGCCAGCAGCAGGTCCGCGCCCGCCATGACCACGCCGCCGCCGCGGCCTGCTGCGCCACGCATTCCGGCGAGGACGCCCAGTGGAACACCGACCAGGGCGGAACCGGCGACGGCGGCAAGCGAGACCGCAAGCGTGAGGCGTGCGCCGTCCATGATGCGAGACAGAATGTCGCGGCCGAGCTCGTCGGTCCCCATCCAGTGCTGCCAGCTGGAGCCGACCAGGCGAGCGGCAGGGTCGGCGTGTAGCGGGTCGTACGGAGTCCATACCAGGGAGAGCAGCGCGGCGAGCACTGCCACCGCGACGAGCACGAGCCCGAAGGTGCGCCCCGCTCCGAAGCGTTTACGCGTTGTCACCATTATGCGAACCTCCCCGGCCGCCCAGCTTGTCTCGTTCGCGGATCGATCGCGGCGTAGCTGACGTCCACCGCGAGGTTGACCGCGAGCGTAAACGCGACGATGCACATCATCACCGTTTGGACCGCGGTGAGATCGCGGGTCGACACGGCGTCGATAAGCATGCTCCCGAGGCCAGGCACCGCAAACACGCGCTCAATCACCACAGCGCCAACGATGAGGGTGGACAGTTGCACGCCCGTCACCGTCAGTACCGGCAGCGCGGCGTTGCGCAGCGCGTGGCGCGCCAGGGCAGTGCTTACCGACGCCCCGCTCGCCCTCGCCGTGCGCATATAGTCTTTCGTGAGCTCCTCCGAAATCGCAGCGCGCACGTAGCGGGTGAGGATCGATGCCTGCACCAACGTCAGCGCGAACACCGGCAGCACGATGTGCGACGGCGTGCCCCACCCGTTCGCGGGAAGCCAACCCAGTCGGACGGAGAAGCCCGCGACGGCGAGGATGCCCACCAGGAATGAGGGGACCACGATGCCGACCTGGGTCAGCGCGTTGATGAGCGCGGCGTCGGCGTGGCCGCGGCGGCGCGCCAGGTAGGTGCCCGCCGGCACCGCGATGGCCAGCGAGCACACCATCGCGATGACGGTCAGCGTGAGCGACGCGCCTGCGCGCTCCGCCACGACGGGGGCGAGCTCAGTGCCGCTGGCCATGGAGATGCCGAAGTTTCCGGTGAGCATCCCACCTACCCAGTCCAGGTACTGGACCACGAGCGGACGGTCGGTGCCCAGCCGGTGGGAGAGCTCCGCGACCGCCTCGTCGGTTGCGCTCACGCCGAGGGCGACGCGCGCCGGGTCGCCGGGGACGGCGCGGAGCAACACGAAGATGATGACGCTCGCGGCGAGGAGTAATAGGACAAAGCGCAGGAGCGCGCGGCCGAGGCGCGCCGCGAACGCGGAGGCACCACCCCTGGCTCTGACGGTGCTGTCCGCACGGTGCTCGCGCGAAAGGAGCTTGCTCACCGTTCTACCTCCTTTAACGGTAGCGAGTCGGTGACGACGTTGGGGTTCAGGCCGTGCACGCCCGGGGCGTAGAGGACGACGTTTGGGGCGTTGACCAGGGTGAGCGCGCCGGCGTCCGCCATGATCGTGTCCACGGCGTGCACGCGGTCGCCGCTGCCGAGCGCGGCGCGTGCTGCTTCGGAGTCGTAGCCGAGGTAATAGTCGGGGTCGCCAAACAGCACACCCAGGTCACGCGGTTCCACGTGCGCGACCAAGGACGCCTGGTAGTCGTGCCCCTTGAGCACGTCTGCGAGCCAGACCGCGGGGAACTCGACCGTTTCAAGGTGAACGCGGAATCCGACGTCGGTGAGCTGGGAGTAGATAAGTTCGCTGGCCGTTTGCGCGTACGGCAGGTTCGGCACGGTGATGGTGATTTCCGGAGCGCGCCCGCCGAGAAGCTCTCGCGCGCGTTCCGGATCGTAGGGGTAGTAATTCTCGCCCGTATACCAGGGGTCGGTCGGCGGCACGGGTGCGCCGCCGGTGTCGGTGGCGAGTCCGTTGTACACGACGCTATTCACCGCCGCGCGGTCGATGGCAAAGGCAGCAGCGCGGCGGACGTCGGGGTCATCAAACGGAGCGCGATTATTATTCATGGAAAATAGGACCTCGCCGTTGGTGGTGCCGATGTCCACCGTGATGTCGTCGGGGAGCGCGTCGATGAGCTGCGGTGCCTGCATCGCCCACACCACGTCGGCGTCGCCAGTGCGCAGCGCGTTGACAGCGGCAATCGAATCGTCGAAGTAGCGGATTTTGGCGTCGTGCTCGGCGGGCTCGCCCCAGTAGTCCTCGCGCGCACTGAATTCGATGGCTTCGCCGACGCGGAAGTTGTCCACTACGTATGGGCCGGTCCCGAGCGGATCCGTGGCGAGCCGGTCCACGCTCGCCGGCGCCATCATCGCGCCGGTCAGCGTGCCCATGGACCATAACCAGTCCGGGCTCGGGGAGTCGAGCGTGACGCGGAGCGTGTGCTTATCGACGCTCACCGCTTCCCGCACCGGCGCCATCTGGCTCTTCAGGCCGTTCGTCCACTGGTCTTTGACGTAGTTGATGGAAAACGCGGCGGTGTCGGCGTCGAAGGGGGTGCCGTCGGCAAATGCGACGTCGTCGCGCAGGTGGAAGGTGTATTCGGTGCCGTCGGTGCTTTCCTCCCAGCTGGTGGCGAGGAACGGCTGCGGTTTACCCGATTCGTCGATCCGGACCAGGGTTTCGTAGACGTTGCCCATCATCGCCTGGGGGACGGCCGCGCCGCCGGTGGTGGTGAAATCCAGGCTGGCGGGTGCCGCTTGCGTGGCGACGACGACTTCTCCGCGGGCATGCTCGGGGGCCGCGTCCGTGTCTCCTCCGCTGCCGCACGCTGCGGTGGTCAGTAGCGCGCAGGACGCGGCAAGCGCCCCGGCGAGCCGGGGAAGGTGGGAACCAGCTGTGGAAGCCATGGGCAGAGTGTAACGGGGTCCACGCGGCGACTACGAATCGATTTCAAACCACAGGGGGGACGAGTGCCCCCGCACATTGTTCAGCCCGATGGTGATCATGTCGGCGCGGTAGGTTTGCACCGCGAGCTCGACGGGCCTGCCTGAGTGGTCGAAGACGCGCATCTCCACCTGAATCACCGGTGTACCTGGGGCGATGTCGAGCGCGTCCGCCTCGTTGTCGGTCGCGGCGTGGACCGTCAGCGCGCGGGACAGGTTGTTGAAGTCGATCCCACTACTCACGAGGCGGCGGTGAATGGAATCGTGCTCCGGATCAACCCCGTCAAGGGCGTTGGTCACACTGGGGTGGAAGTAGAGAGACTCGATCACCAGCGGGGCACCGTCGGCGGTGCGGGTGCGCTGCACGGTCACCGCCTCGTCGCCGCCGGGGACGCGCAGCACGTCCGCCGCGTGCTCGGGCAGCGGGGCGAGGCCGTAGTGCTCCAGGACCTGGCCGGGGGCCTTCCCCAGGTTCACAATCCAGGCCGTGTTGGACAGGATCTCTTCGAACGACTCGGTGCGGATGTTGGAGAGCACGAGCGAGCGCCGGCCGCGGCCGGAGGAGATGAGTCCCTCGGCACGCAGGGTGGCCATCGCCTGACGGACGGGGCCGCGGGACGAATTGAACTGCTCGCACAGGTCCGCCTCAGAGGGGAGTGGTTCGCCCGCGGGGATCCGGCCCGTGAAGATTTCATCGCGCAGATGCGCCGCGATTTCCTCGTGTTGTTGCGGGGGGCGAAGCGGCGAAACGGACATGACACTCTCCCAGCTATAGCGCGCCTAAAAGTATGAACTCGGCTAGACCCTATACCAGGATCCTGAGTGTTCACGCATCGGCGAATTAATGTTTCCAGTGGCTTGCGAGGATGTCCATGGAGGCGAGTACTTCCTCGTGGCTGGGTGCCTGCAGCGAAATCATGAGCTCGTCCGCGCCCGTGTGCTGTGCAAACCAGTCGAGGTACTCGACGACTTGCTCGCCGGTGCCCTGTGCGGTGTACCGCAGCATGTCAATGATCTGCCGGCCCTGGTAGGAGTTGACGACGGCGTCCAGTTGGGCGTCGTCAAGCACCTGGCCCCTCCGGCCCAACATCGCGCGCACGCGGTTGCGGTGCACCAGCCCGGTCTGCCGCTCCGCGTCCTCCTCGGTTTCCGCGGCGGTGACGTTGACAGCGGCCACACAGTACGGCTCGGGGTAGCGCTCGGAGGGTTCGTAGTTTTCGCGGTAGTAGGCGGTGGCCTGCTCCAGGTGTTGCGGCGCGAAGTGGGACGCGAACGCGTAGGGCAGGCCCAGCTTGGCGGCCAGGGACGCGCCGAACATGGACGAGCCGAGGATGATCAGCGGCACGTTGGTGTTGAAGCCGGGGACGGCGGTTACGCCCGGGAGCGGCGACTCGTTGGACAGCCATGCCTGGAGCTCGAGGACATCCTGCGGGAAATTTTCGGCGGCGCGGGGGTCGCGTCGCAACGCACGGCCCAGTGTTTGCTGGTCGGTGCCGGGGGCGCGGCCCAAGCCCAGATCAATGCGGCCGGGGTAGAGCTCCTCGAGCATGCCGAACTGCTCGGCGATGACGTAGGGGGAGTGGTTGGGCAGCATCACGCCGCCGGAGCCCAGGCGGATGCGCTCAGTCTTGGCGCCGATGTGGGCGATGAGCACCGCGGGCGTGGAGGAGACAATCGAGCTCATGTTGTGGTGCTCGGAGTACCAGATACGCGAATACCCCAACGACTCCGCGTGCTGGGCGAAGGCTACGGAGCGCTCCATGGCCTCGCCGACGGATTCGTCGGGGTAGCGGGTGCAAAAATCAATGAGTGACAGTGGGGCACGCGTATTCATGCCCCCACACTACGCGGTGACTACGTCACCGTCGACGGTCTCGTTGGTGCCCACCGCCATCGGCGTCTTGGGGTGTGCCCAGTCGATGGCCAGGCCGATGAGGAAGGCGATGACAACCGGGACGATCCACCCCAGTCCCTCGGCGTGCAGCGGCAGCCAGGACACCAGCGGCGTGAGCGCGTCCGCGCCCCACCCCTGGGAAATGCAGGTCTCGATCGCCGAGTAGATCACAGCGACCCAGATGGGCAGGAAGAACGCCCAGGTAAAACGGGTGCGCTTGGCAAACGCCGGCTCGACCAGCGTTACCAAGATCAGGGAGATGGCGGGCGGGTACAGGAAGCCGATGACCGGGGCCGCAATCGTCATGACGAAGTCGAGGCCCTGCGTTGCGATGACCATCGACGTGACGGTGAATACGACGGCCCAGATCTTGTAGGAGCCCGGGAACTGCGAGGAGAAGTACTCGGCGGTCGCGGTGATCAGACCGACCGACGTGGTCAAGCATGCGAGCAGGACGATCAGCGCGAAGATGATCTGGCCCGCCATGCCCATGGTCAGGTTGGAAGCGTCTGCAAGCAGGCCCGCGCCGTTGTCGTACTGGGTGGGGTTGGGGATGACGCGGCCGATAGTGCCCAGGCCGAGGTAGATGGCGCCCAGCATGATGCCCGCGCCAACGCCGGCGAGGATCGTGCCGCGGACAATTTCCTTGCCCTCCTTGAACCCCTTGAACTGCAGCGTGGAGATGACCACGATTGAGAACGCCAACGCGGCGATGGAGTCCATGGTGAGGTAGCCCTCGAGCAGGCCGGAGGTGAACGGGCCGTCTGCGTAGGTCTCACTCGGGGCGGAAGGCTCCGCGTCCCACTTGACAATGGACACGGAGATCATGATGATCAGCAGGACCACCAGGGCGGGCACGAGGAATTTGCCCAGGGTTTCCATAATGCGGGTGGGGTTCCACGCCAGCGCCAGGGAGACTCCGAAGAAGATCACGTTAAAGACGGCGGAGGCGAACAACCCGTCCCACCCAAACAGCGGCGTGATCGCCGTTTCCATGGACACGGCGCCGGTGCGGGGCAGCGCGTAGAAGGCGCCGATAGACAGGTAAGCGAGCACCGGAAAGACGACGCCGAAGACGGAACCGGCGCGCTGCGCAAGGTCGCGGACGTTCGCGCCGGACATGGCGATCGCGATCACCGCGAGCACTGGCAGGAGTGCGCCGGTGCCCAGGAAGCCGAGAATGGCGGGCCAGAAGTTGTCGCCGGCCGAGACCGCCAGCATCGGCGGGAAAATTAGGTTGCCAGCACCGAAAAACATGGAAAACAGTGCGAGCGCGGTGATGACGATCGTTTTCGTCTGGCCGCCGGTGCTGCCCGAGGCTCCGGCGGACGTTGCTGTGGAACTCATTGAAACCCTCCTTGTAGGTGTTGGGTGGCTTTCAGCGTACATCGAAGATTCCATTTTTGGGAAACATTGTCCCAAATAGTGGAAAATTTGGGGAATGTAACTAATTTGCCAGCGGGTTTGCGGCGATAAGCGATCGGCGCGAGCGGAGCGAGAAAGTGGAAAGTTAGGCAAACTGTTGGTGAATTTTGCGTCAACAGTAGGTGTGATCGGGCGAGAATTTCACTATTGTTCCAGCTCACAGGATTGAACGCGCGGGAAATGGATGGATTGACAGGCTTTGCAAAGTGACCTGGCGGGAATTTAAATAGGCGCTGAAAGGATACGGTCCTCGCGCAGGGGTGCCGCAGCTTTCGTCGTTACCGCAGTATCCGCTTACTTCAAGATTGGACTTCGCCATGAAGCTTCGTCACCGCGCTATCGCCGCGTGCGCCGCAGTCGCCGCGACCACTGCAATCGTCCCGGGTGTGGCCCAGGCCGACACTAAGACCCCGATCGAGCACGTCGTGGTCATTTACTCGGAGAACATCTCCTTCGATCACTACTTCGGCACCTACCCCAACGCCGCAAACCTCGACGGCGAGAAAATGCAGGGCTCGGGCAACGACGCCCCGAAGTTCACCGCCAAGAAGGACACCCCGAAGGTCAACAACCTGGAAAACAACGACCTGCTCGGCGAGAAGAACCCGAACTCCACGAAGCCGTTCCGCCTCACCCCGGGCCAGGCCGTGACTACGGACCAGAACCACCACTACGGTGACGAGCAGAAGGCCTACAACGGCGGCAAGATGGACAAGTTCGCAGAGACCGTGTCCACCGATGTGGACAAGTACGGCGAGGGCTCCTTCGCCACTGTCGGCACGACCATGGGCTACTACGACGGCAACACCGTCACCGGCCTGTGGAACTACGCGCAGAACTTCGCCATGAACGACAACTCGTTCTCCACCATCTTCGGCCCGTCCACCCCGGGTGCGCTCAACCTGATTTCCGGCACCGTGGCCGACGCCACCATGCACGACCCGGCCACCGGCGAGCAGCAGAAGATCGTCGACGGCCAGAACCACGCCCTCGCCGGCGTCTCCGAGGACGGCAAGACCGCGACCGTCGTCGGCGACCCGGACCCGCTGTTCGACGACTGCTCCAACTCCTCCTCCGCGGGCACCAACCAGGTCACCGCGATGCACTCCAAGAACATCGGTGACCAGCTCAATGAGAAGGACATCACCTGGGGCTGGTTCCAGGGCGGGTTCCGCCCGACCGAAGAGGCAACCGATTCCTCCCGTGCACGCTGCGGCGCCGCGCACAAGACGCTGACCGGCCAGGATAAGACGGACTACAACCCGCACCACCAGCCGTTCCAGTACTACGCATCCACCGCGAACCCGCACCACTTCGCGCCGTCCAGCGATGAGATGATTGGTAAGACCGACCGCGCGAACCACCAGTACGACCTGACCGACTTTGACAAGGTCATCGAGCAGGGCAACCTGCCGGCCGTTTCCTTCCTCAAGGCCGCGAACTACCAGGACGGCCACGCCGGTTACTCCAACCCGTACGACGAGCAGGCCTTCATTACCCACTACATCAACGAGCTGCAGAACTCGCCGGAGTGGGACTCCACCGCGGTCGTCATCGCCTACGACGACTCCGACGGCTGGTACGACCACCAGGCACCGACGATCCTCAACGGCTCCAACGATCCGCACCAGGACGCGGAGATCTGCACCGCGGCAGCCAAGAAGGTCGGCGTCGCGGGCGACAAGCACGGCCAGTGCGGCCCGGGTACCCGTCAGCCGCTGCTGATCGTCTCCCCGTACGCAAAGACCAACTTTGTCGACTCCACCTACACCGAGCAGACCTCCATCACTAAGTTCATCCAGGACAACTGGGGGCTGGGCCGACTGGGAGGCATCGCTTTCGACGAGCGCGCCGGCGAGCTGAACAACATGTTCGACTTCAACGGTGAGAAGGCGCCGAAGCTGTTCCTCAACGAGACCGACGGCACCGTGGCCAAGGATTACGCCTCGATTGAGAAGGTGGACAACACCTCCCGCGAGATCTCTAACCTCAAGCCGGTCGCAGAAGGCATGAACAACCCGCTGGTCACCGAGAACGGTGTCGCCGAGGTGGCCAAGATGGTCAACCGCGACGCGCAGCCGGGTGCGCAGCAGCCGGGCAAGGGTGATCCCGCCGGCGAGCAGGACGGATCCTCCACCGGCGGCATCATCGCCGCGGTCGTCGCCGTCCTTGCTGTCCTGGGTGGCATCGGCGCTTGGGTCATGAACGGCATGCCGGGTCTGCCCGCGAATATCAAGGACTCCATCAAGCTCCCGTTCTAAGGCACACGCTCAGCAATGCAGGAAAACATCCAATACGCTCTGGCGGCGCTGGCTGCACTCATCGCAGTCATCGTCGGCATCGTGCACATCCCAGGAATCTCAAGCTCGAGTGGCACGGAAGGCTCGAGTGGCTCCTCGTCGCAGTCGCAGGGCCAGCCTTCCACGCAGCCCTCCGCGCAGCCCGCACCGAGTGACAACCCCGACCAGCTCACGCTGCACGTGCGCGACGTGTACAACTGCCCGTCGCCCGGGGATGTGCAGGACCAGGCGAATTGGAATGTCTACAACACCTCAGGCCTGGCCCTCACCGTCTACGTATCGGACGATGACGGCTACGCCTACCAGGTCCTCGAGCGCGTCGGCTTCCCCGCCGAGCGCGCCTGGACCCCCAAACTTCAAAACGGCACGTACCACCTGACGTGCGTGTTTCACAGTGATTCCGCGGTGAAGTCCGAACCGTTCCAGGTCACCGGATCCCCCATCACGGACGCCCCGAAGATGGTGCCCATCACAGACCGAGAAGTCGCCGCCGTCTCCACCGCCCACGCTGCCGCGCAGAAACAGCGCGTCCCCGAGCTGCAGGCCAACGCGCAGGCGCTTGTCGACGCCACCCGCTCCGGTAACCGCAGCGAGGCGCAGGCCTCCTACCTGGCATACCTGGAGACGTACCGCTCCTTCGACGACGCGTCCGAGATGTGGCCGGGCGCGGCACTTGGCGGGTACGAGGACGTCGAAAAGCTGCTCTTCTCTGAGGCACCGGTGCAGGACGCGGTGGCGCCCGCGGAGGCGCTGGCCGACGCCGTCGACAAGGCGGCGCACGCGCTTCAGACCATGCACTTTGCCATCCCGGCACCCGATTATGGGCTGCGCACGCACGAGGTGATGGAGGAGTTCGAGCGTTTTGACATGCGCGGCGAGCGGGACTTCGGCGCACACGCGCTGCCCACGGCGCTGCGCGGAAACGTGACCTCGACCCGGGCGACGATGGACCCGGTGCGCGAACTCGTGGAGGGGCGCGGCCTGGACACCACCCCAATTTATGACCAGCTGGACGCGCTCGAGCAGCTCGCCAACGAGATGGACGCGAAGTACGGCGCCGGCGGCACGCCGACGGCCTACGACGACTGGGAGCAAGACGACCGGCTGAGGCTACAAGCCGAGGTCGCCCGCGCGAATGAGCTGCTGGCCACGGTGGCCACCATGACTGTGATCCGGAGGATGAACTAGTGACCTGCCCGTTCCACTTCAACCGACGCACGTTCCTCGCCGGCGCCGCCACGGCCACGGCGGCGCTTGGGGTCCAGGCGACGACGCAGGCGCAGCAGGCGGACTCGCCCCGGGGCGACGGCACGCCGCGCTCCGACAACGCGACCGTGAACAACCCGGAGGCGCGCCTGGAATTCCACGGCGAGCACCAGCAGGGCATCATCAACCAGCCGCAGAAGTACGCGGAAATCGTCGCCCTGGACATCCAGCAGGGGGACCGCGCCCGCCTGGAGCAGCTCCTGCGCACGATCACCGAGCGCTCCCGCGCGCTCACGGCCGGGGGCGCGACCGCCGTCGACGGCATCGCATTCCCCGCCAGCGACTCGGGCGAGCTTGGCCCGGACCTGCCCACCGACAACCTGTCCATCACCCTCGCGGTGGGCGAGTCCCTCTTCGACTCCCGCTTCGGGCTCGCAAACCGCAAGCCCGCCCGCCTGCGCGCGATGGAGGCGTTCGCGGACGACACGCTCAACCCCGATCTCTGCCACGGCGACCTGGTGCTGCAGATCTGCGCCGACCAGCACGACACCGTGACCCACGCGCTGCGCGACATCTTGCGCCACACCCGCGGCGACGTTGCCGTGCGCTGGCGCCAGAACGGCTATATGAACGAGCCCCGGCCGACCGGCACGCAGCGCAACCACCTCGGGTTTAAAGATGGCATCGTCAACCCCTCGCCGAAGCAGTTCGACGACCTGGTGTGGGTGGGCGACGGCGAGCCCGACTGGACCGCGGGCGGCAGCTACATGGTCGTGCGCCTGATCGCCATGTATACGGAGTTTTGGGACCGCATCTCCATCGCGGAGCAGGAGCAGATCTTCGGCCGCGACCGCGCCACCGGCGGGCCGCTCTCCGGCGGCGACGAGTACGCCGCCCCGGACTACCTCGATGACGCGAACGGCGACGTGATCCCCACCGACGCACACATCCGCCTGGCCAACCCGCGCACCCCGGAGACCGCGGACCAGCTCATGCTGCGCCGCGCCTACAACTACGACAACGGCGTGCGCGACAATGGCACCCTCGACGTCGGCCTGCTCTTCGTCTGCTTCCAGCAGGACTTGGAGCGCCAGTTCGTCACCGTGCAGAAGCGCCTGGAGGGCGAGCCGCTCGCGGACTACATCCGCCCCTACGGCGGCGGCTACTTCTTCGCCCTGCCCGGCGTCGCCGACCAGGACGACTACTTCGGCAGCGCCCTACTGGCCTAATCCGCTCCTACACCAGGTCGCGGATCGCGTCGAGGGGGATGTCCACCCAGTCCGGGCGGTTGTTCGCCTCGTAAATCACCTCGTAGGCGGCCTTGTCCACGATGTAGGCGGCGAGCAGCGCGTCGCGTTCGGCGCCGTACCCTGCGAGCAGCTTCTCGACGCCGCCGCGCTCCCATTCCACGTCAAACCCGCCGACGGCGCGGGCGTACCCGTACGAGCGCACCATCCCGGCCACGTCACGCAGCCGATGGTCCGGGCGGCGCCGCTGCGCGAGGGGCCGCGCCGGCTCGCCCTCGAAGTCGATGAGGTACCACCGCTCGGGGGTCTTGAGCGTCTGTCCCAGGTGCAGGTCGCCGTGGACCCGTTGCACCGGCACGGTTGACTCAGTGCGGCCGAGCTCCGCGTAGAGCTCGCGGATCCGCGGGGCGAAATCGGCGAGCAACGGTGCGCGGCGCACGTATGCATCCAGGTTTGCGGTGAGCGTGTCGGCGATCGCGCGCGTCGGCCGTTCCTGGACGCCGAATGCGTGGGCAAGCGCCTCGTGCACGGTCCGCATCGCGCGCCCGAGCGACTCCGCCTGCGCGGCGACCTCGGCCTCCGGCAGCGTCCCCTCGCCGGAGCCCCCGGTAGTGAGCACGAACCCGTCGATGCCGCCGCGGATGAATTCCTGCTGCATCGCTAGCGTCTGCTCGCCGCGGGTGACGTAGGCGTTCACGGCGGCGACGTGCGGGCAGTCGCCGATGCGGGTGAGCAGTTCAACGTCCGGGTTGAGGCCGTCCTCGAGGTGGCGGAACACCTTCACAATCGTGTTGCCGACGACGAGGTTGGTGTTGGACTGCTCGGCGCCCAGTGGGGTAGCGGCGCCGGTGATCAGGTCGCCGTGGACCTCGCCGAGCTCGGGGAGCGCGGCCACGTAGGCGGTGGCCCCGGAGTCGGTGCTCAGAATGTCCTGCGTCTCACCGCTCGCCGACTCCGCAAGGAGGACCTGGTAGGTGTCCGAGTCGGCGCCGCGTGCGACGTCGAGAAGCTGCCACTGCGCCGTGGCACCGCAACCAGCGACGGCGATCGGCCGCGCGGTGGCGACGGTGATCGCGTCGATGGTGTCTGACTTTGCGCCGTAGAATCGTTGCGAGGCGAGATCGAACATGCCGCCCTCCCTAGGAGATGTCGAACCAGAAGAAGCCGTGCGGCGCGAGGGTAACCAACCAGGGCAGCTCGCCGATGGCGGGGAACTCCAGGCCGCCGGACAGCTCGCGGGGAACGACGCCGGCGTACTGCGAAAGGTGCATCTCCACCGCTTGCGGGCGCGAGCTCATGTTGTGCACGCACAGGATTCGCTCGACCCCGCCGCCGGGGGTCCCGTCCGCGGAAGCGTCGTACTCGCGGATGAAGGCCAGCACCTGCTCGTTGCCGTGGTCCACCTCTATATACGAGCCGCGCCCGAACGCCTTGTACTGCTTGCGAATGTGCACCTGCGTGCGCACCCACTGCAGCAGCGAGTTCTCGCGGTCCATCTGGGATTCCACGTTCACGATGTGGTAGCCGTACTGGTCGTTGCGCACCGGGGGCAGGTAGAGCCGCTCCGGTTCGGCCTTGGAAAACCCGCCGTTGCGGTCGTTGGACCACTGCATGGGCGTGCGCACGCCGTCGCGGTCGGGCAGCCAAATGTTGTCGCCCATGCCAATCTCGTCGCCGTAGTACAGGAACGGGGAGCCGGGCAGGCTGAGCAGCAGGGCGTGCGCGAGCTCCAAGCGGTCGCGGTGCCCGCCGAGCAGTGGGGCGAGGCGGCGGCGGATACCCACGTTGGCGCGCATGCGCGGGTCGGATGCGTAGTGCTTGTACATGTAGTCGCGCTCTTCCTCCGACACCATCTCGAGGGTGAGCTCGTCGTGGTTGCGCAGGAAGATGCCCCACTGGGCGGACGCCGGGATCGCCGGGGTTTCGCGCAGGATGTCAATGATGGGCGTCGCCGATTCCTGGTGAATTCCCATGAAAATGCGCGGCATGACGGGGAAGTGGAACGCCATCTGGCACTCGTCGCCGGAGCCGTCGGGGTTGCCGTGCTCGTCGGTGCCGCCGTCGCCGAAGTACTCCACCACCTCGGCGGGGAGCTGGTTGGCCTCGGCGAGCAGGAAGCGGCCGGGGTATTCCTCGTCAAAGAGCGCGCGCACGCGCTTGATAAAGCCGTGCGTCTCCGGCAGGTTTTCAGACGAGGTGCCCTCGCGCTCGAAGAGGTAGGGGATGGCGTCGAGGCGGATGCCGTCCATGCCCAGGTCGAGCCAGAAGCGGATGATGTCCAGGATCTCCTCCTGCACAGCCGGGTTGTCATAGTTCATGTCCGGCTGGTGGGAGAAGAAGCGGTGCCAGAAGTACTGCTTGCGCACCGGGTCCCAGGTCCAGTTGGATTCCTCGGTGTCGATGAAGATGATGCGGGTGCCGTCGTACTGGGTGTTGTCGTCGGTCCACACGTAATAGTCGCCGTACGGCCCATCCGGGTCCTGCCGGGACGCCTGGAACCAGGCGTGGGAGTCGGAGGTGTGGTTGATGGGAAAGTCCGTGATGATGCGGATGCCGCGTTTATGCGCGGCGTCGATAAGCGAAATGAAGTCTTCGACGGTGCCGAACTCGGGCAGGACCTTGCGGAAGTCGCGGATGTCGTAGCCGCCGTCGCGCAGTGGGGAGTCGTAGAACGGCGGGATCCACAGGCAATCCACCCCCAACCACTGCAGGTAATCGAGCTTCTCCTCCAGCCCCTTGAGCGTGCCCAACCCCGTGCCGTCCGGGTCGTAGAAGGCGCGGACGAGGACTTCGTAGAATACGGCGTCCTTGTACCACTCGGGGTCGGGCCGCTCCCAGGGCTGTTCCGGGGGTGCGGGGGGTAGGTAATCTGAGGCCTGCGGGGTCTGCTCCATGCCCACCTACAGTAGGCGAATTGCCCCCGCCATGCGCTCGACTGCCTCGCGCAGGATCGCGGGGCTGGTGGCAAAATTCAGGCGCGTCTTGTGCCGGCCACCGGGGCCGAAGCTCACGCCCTCGTTCATGGCCACCTTCGCGTGCGTGCGCAACCAAATGGCCGGCTTTTCCGTGGTCAACTTGGTATTCCGGAAGTCCAGGAGCATGAGGTAGGTGGCCTGCGGGACCTCGACCTCGATGCCGGGAATTTCGCGGGGAAGGGTTTCCACGAGCCAGTCGCGGTTCTCGCGCAGCTGCGCAATTTCACCGTCGAGGAAGTCACCCCCGTCCCGGTAGCACGCCTCGGCGGCGACGATGCCGAGGGTGCCCGTGCCGTCTTTCGCCACCCCGCTGAGTCCCTGCCAGGTCTTGACATCGGCGTCGTTGGAGAAGATCAGCTGCGCGCACTTCAGGCCCGCCACGTTCCAGGCCTTCGATGCCGCCGTAATAGTGATGCACACGTCCGCATTGTTCGCGGCCGCGCACGTGTGGACGCCGTCGTAGACCAGCGGCGCGTGGATCTCATCGACGATCACACGCGCGCCGTGGCGGCGGGCAAGGGCACAGATCTCATCGAGCCGCTCGGGCGTAAAGGTCCACCCGCCGGGGTTGTACGGGTTGGTGAGCACGAGCGAGCCCGCGCCGCGGGCAAACGCCGCGTCCAGTTCGTCCAGGTCCAACCCTGGCACGGCGCGCACGTTGATGCGCACGCGTCCGGCGGTCCCCGCCACCTCCAAGAACGGGTGGTAGGCGGGCACCGGCACGATGACCGGGCCCTCGGTGAAGTGCTGGATGGATAGCAACACGCCGCGCACCACGTCGGGGATGGGGAAGATGCGCGCGGGGTCCGGCCGCCAGCCGTAGCGCGCGTCGTAGAAGTCGGCCACCAGCCCAGGCAGCTGCTGCGCGCTCGGGGCGGGGGTGTAGCCGAACATCTCGCGCTCGACGGCGTCGGCGATCGCCGCGCGCACGGGCTCGGCGGTGGTGAAGTCGCTCTCGGCGATGAACAGCGGCAGTACATCGTCGTCGTACTGGGTCCATTTGCGGGTTCCGCGTGCGCGGAGTTGCTCAAGCTCGGGGAAATCCATGGCCCCAAGCTTAACGACGCCCACCCGCCCCCTCCGCCACGCCGCCGCGCGGGATCAGGCGTTGTGGGGCTGCGCGGCGCCCTCCGCGTCCGCGGCGTCCTCGTCCTCGGCGTCGTATTCGCCGTCTAGCTGGAAGCCGAAGGACTTCAGGCGCGCCCGGTCCGCGGCGGACGAGGACGCGGTGAGCGTGAGCAGCTCTGAATAAATACCGCCGGAGGCAGCGAGCTCCGCCGGCGAGCCGATCTCATCGATCCGGCCGTTGTCCAGGGTGATGATAGTGTCCACGTCGGCGATGGTGGAGAGGCGGTGCGCGATCATGATGGTCGTGCGGTCCTTCATCAGCTCGTCCAGGCCGGCCTGCACGGCGCGCTCCGCCTTGGTGTCCAGGGCCGAGGTTGCCTCGTCGAGCACCAGGATGGGTGCGTCCTTGAGCATGGCGCGCGCGACGGCGACGCGCTGTTTCTGCCCGCCGGACAGCCGCAGGCCGCGCTCGCCGATGACGGTGTCGTAGCCGTCCTTGAACCGGGTGATGAAGTCGTGGGCGTTCGCGCGCTTGGCCACGTCGATGACCTCCTCGCGCGTCGCGCCGGGCTTACCGTAGGCGATGTTTTCCGCCACGGTGCCGGAAAACAGCGCGGGTTCCTGGAAGACCACGCCGGAAGACGCGCGCAGTTCCTCCACGCTCAAGTCCTCGAGGTTGCGGCCGCAGATGGTGAGCGTGCCGTCGTGAAGCGGGTAGAGCCCCAGCAACAGGTTGACGATGGTGGACTTGCCGCCACCAGACTCGCCCACCAGCGCGATCTTTTCACCCTCGTGCGCGGAAAAGGTCAGGCCCTCCAGGACTGGCTCGCCCGGGTTGTACGCGAAGGAGACGTCGTCGAACGCGATGACCGGTTCGCGTACCTCGAGCGGCTCGTGCGTCACCTGCGTCAGCTCCGGCACGCCTGTGGACTGGGTCGCGGCGACGAGCTCGCGGTTGGCGGTGGGCTCGTTCGGCTCGTCCATCACCGTGAAGTAATCGCGCGAGCCCGCGATGGCGCGCTGCGCGGCGTCCACGATCCAGCTCATCATCTGCGCGGGCTGGCGAGCCATGGTGACCATCTGGATGAGCATGACCATCTCGCCGATGGTGAAGTCGCCGTGGAGCGTGCGCACGAACAGGATCAGGTAGATGCCCAAAAAGACCGCCGTCATGGCGATGCCGCGCACCGTGTCCATGCTGTGCCACCAGCGCGACTGCGGGCGCGTGATGTCCACGGTGTTGTTGTAGTGGGTGCCAAACTTGTCCAGCTCGCGAACCTCCGCCACGAAGGACTTGGTCACCTTGACCTGACCGACCACCTCGGCGAAGCGGCCGTTGCCCTCGTCGATGTTGGCGTTTTTCTCCTGCTCGAAGCGCTGCCACCGCGTGGACGTGAGCGCCGTGAGCCACATGTAGAGCGGGAACAACAGCGCCAGGAGGATGGTGAGCGGCCAGTAGTAGTACGCCGTGATCGCCAGGATCGCCACGACCTGCAACAGCATCGGCAGGAAGCTGTTGGCAAAGGACTGGATGAACTGGGTGACGTTTGCAATCGAGCGGTCCAGGCGGGCGATGATCGTGCCCGTGACCTGGTTGTCAAAGTAGCGCTGCGGCAGCGCGAGCAGCTTGGCAAAGTAGCGCGTGGACATGATCTGTCGGATGCGCGCCACCATCACGTCGCCCAGGTAGCCGGCGACGTTGCGCAGCAGCGCCGCAGCGGATTCGGCAGCAAACAGCGCGATGGCCAGCCACACGACAGCGCGCACCGGCGACGGCCCCTCGCTGCCACCGCTGACGTATCCGACGATGGTGTCGGTGGCCTCCCGGATGATGAAAGGGGAGACCAACCCCAACGCTGCGACACCGGAGGAAATGATTACGACGGCGAGGTAGTAGGGCCACAGCGCAGAGGCGCTGCGGAGGACACGCAACAATGACTGCATAATTTGGTTAGGGTACTAGGGCTGTACAGTGAGGAAGAATTGGAAAGCGCCTGATCGGCGCATTTCAGTGCAGTGCCACAACGAGGTAAAAGAGGCGTTTATGTCACACCGTTCGCAGCTCACCGCCGTGCTGCTTGCCGCCACGTCCGTCTTTGCGTTGTCCGCGTGCGTGAGCGGCAACGAGAGCGAGGAGGCGAAGGAATCTGAAATCGAGATCACGACGCCGACTGGCGCCCCCGCCCCGGAGTTCAAGGCTGAGGAGACCGACCCGCTGATCAGCGACGAGATCACGGGCGAGCGCGTGGAGGACCCGGCGATGGACCTCTCCTACAAGTGGCAGGGCACCAGCGCTGCGCCCGGTGGCGGCACCGTGGTCGTCGTGGCTGTGACCAACGAGAGCGAGGTCCCGATGCCCGCGGACACCCTCACCCCGAAGCTGCGCTACAACTCCGGCAACAACAACATGCAAAACGCCGACCCGATGAGCGGCGAGAACGCCGGCGTGGAGATCGTCGGCGTGGACCTGCCGCTCGGCCCCGGCGCCACCACGAACGCGAAGTACGCCTTCAACGTGTCCACCGGCAACCTGTGGGACGCCGAGTTCACCATCGGCAATGTCACCTTCAAGGGGAATCTGAACAACTAATGCGCGAGCAAGTAGTGCTTGTCGACGCCACGCGGACCCCAATCGGCACCGCCGACAAAGCCACGGTGCACACCACCGACACCCCGCTGCACCTCGCGTTCTCTTGCTGGCTGCGCAACGCCGACGGCGAGGTGCTGCTCACGCGCCGTGCGCTTTCCAAGATTGCGTGGCCCGGGGTGTGGACGAACTCCTTTTGCGGCCACCCGGGCCCGGGCGAAGCGGTGGCCGATGCGGTGCGCCGCCGCGCCACCGAGGAGCTGGGCATTGCTGCGATCGACGGGCTGACGGAGATCCTGCCGGACTTCCGCTACCGCGCCGTTGATTCCTCCGGCATCGTGGAAAACGAGTGCTGCCCGGTCTACGTCGCCCGTCTCGCGCCGGGCGCGGCGCTGAACGCCAACCCGGACGAGGTCGACTCCTGGGACTGGGTCGCGCCGGAGGAGCTCATCCGCGCCGTCGACGCCACCCCGTTCGTGTTCTCGCCGTGGCTCGTTGATGAGCTCACGGACCCGCGCCTGCGCCGCGCGCTCACCCGGGCCGGTTCGCACTAAAGCTCGTGAGCCACGGGGCTGAACGCGCCCCGCAGGTAGCCGAGCGGATCCGTCACCTCCTGCGCGCCCGAGCCGTCCAGCGCCACGCGCAGCGCGGTCCGCCCCGTCCCCGCGCGCGTGCCGCCGCTGTAGGGCTCCCACCCGACGTCGCCGCCGCGCACAAATTGGGTGAGCCACCGGTTGAGCCCGGTGCCGTAGGCGCCATCGGCGCCGAACGCGGGGGCGAGGTCGGCGGCGTGGTGCGCCGGGAGGTCGGCGCTGGCGACGAGCTCCGCCTGCCACACCGTTCCCGGCGCGCCCTCAGCAATGTCGTCGACCCAGCGGCGGCACATGGCGTCGGAAAGCAGGCGCCCCACCACGTGGCCCGGGTCCATGCGCGACGCCGCGCCGAGGTACTCGCCGGCGCGCCCCTTGGCCAGCCCCATGTGCCGGCCCAGCGCCCGCGCCACGGGGGTGGCCAGGGCGGTGCGGTCCGCAAACGCGCCGTTGGGGAAGAACTCGTCGCGGGTGGAGGTGACCACCAGGGGGACGCGAGCGAGCTTCGCGGGCTCCAGCGGGAACGGGCCGAGTGCGATGTCGGTGAAATACTGCGTGCGGAAGCGGCGGTAGGCGCGGTCGAACCGCTGCGGCGAGCGGTCGTAGAGCGGGTTGAGCTCCTCGCGCAGCAGCGCCCGTCCGAGCGCGCCGCGCGCCGCCCACCGGCGCGAGTCCATCCCGCGGCGCGGGAACACCGGCGACGCCGCCACCGCGCGACGGAACTCGCCCTTGTAGTGGTCGCGCCGGCACAGCCAGACGGCGATGTCCGCTCCGGCGCTTTGGCCCGCGACGGTGACGTTGGTGGGGTCCCCGCCGAACGCCTCGATGTTGCGCTGCACCCAGCTCAGCGCCGCCGCGCAGTCCTGCACGGCCCGGTACTGGCCGGGGGCGTCACCGCCCACCGGCAGCATCCCCGGAAACTTCAGCCGGTACCCCACCTGCACCAGGATGATCCCGTCGCGGGCGAAGGCGGGGCCGTTGGCGCGGTCATCGGCGTGGGTGCCCTCCTCGAACCGGCCGCCGTGGATCCACACCAGCACCGGCAGGTCGTCGTTTCTGCGAGCGCCCTCCGGGGCGGTGATGCTCAGGCGGGTGGCGTGGGGGAGGGGAGTAGTGGCGTCGATAAGCATGCCCGTGGGCGCTGGAGCGGGCGGGTCGAACGCGGCGGTGAAGCGCGCGTACGGGATCGAGTGGAATTCGCGGACTGCTCCGTCGCTGGTGCCGACGATTGCGCCGGCGGGACAAGTGACCTGAGTTTCGCGCGTAGCCATGCCGTAATCGTAACCGCCTATGATGGCCGCCATGACCAACCCACTGCTTGCCCCGTCGGAGCTGCCGTACCAGCTGCCGGACTTTGCCCACATCAGGCTCGCGCACGTCGAGCCCGCGTTTGAGGAAGCGCTCGCGCGTCACGACGCGGAGATCGCGGAAATCTGCGCGCAGGAGTCGCCGAACTGGGAGAACACCGTCGAGGCGCTCGAGCTCGCGGGGCAGGACCTATCGCGCGTGCTCGCCTGGTTCTTCAACCTGCAGGGGACTGACGCCACCGCGGAGTTTGACGCCGTGGCCGACCGCATCGTCCCGCAGCTGTCCGCGCACACGGACGCGATCTACCAAAACGCGGAGCTGTATTCCCGGCTGCGCGCGGTGGCGGTGCCCGATGACGAGGAGTCGCGGCGCCTGCACGAGCTGCTCGTGCGCCGCTTCGTCCGCCGCGGCGCGGACTTGGACGCGAACGGCAAGGCGCGCCTGGCGGCTATCAACGGGCGGCTGTCCGAACTCTCGGAGCAGTTCGGCCGCAACCTGCTCGCCGACACGAAGCGCCTCGCCGTGCGGCTCTCGCGCGACGAGCTCGCGGGCCTCAGCGAGGACCAGCTGCACGCGTTCGCGGCGGACGATGGGAGCGGCGAGTACATCGTGCCCCTCGAACTTCCCACGACCCAGTCGCTGCAGGCCGAGCTGGAGGACCCCGCCGCACGGCGCGCGCTTTTCGACGCCTCCCAGCAGCGCGGTGCCGAGTCGAACGTTGACATCGTAGTGGAGACGGTCACGCTGCGGCAGGAGCGCGCCAAGCTCCTGGGGTACGACACGCACGCGGACTACGTGATTGCGGAGGAAACCGCTGGCACCGCCGACGCGGCCCGCGCGTTGATCGCGGACCTGGCTCCGGCTGCCGCGGCGAACGCGGAGGCGGAACGCAAGCTCGCCGGCGAGCTCGCGCGGTCGCGCGGCGCGGATCTTGCGAGCCCCGATGGCCCTGACGGTGCGGACTGGCCGTACTGGGCGGCGCAGCGCCGCGCCGAGGAACTCAACTTGGACGAGGCCGAGCTGCGCAACTACTTCCCGCTCTGGCAGGTGCTGGAGGACGGCGTGTTTTACGCGGCGAACCTGCTCTACGGCATCACCGTCACGCGCCGCGCGGACCTGCGCGGCTACCGCGACGACGTGCAGGTGTGGGAGGTCAAGGAAGAAGATGGCACGGGTCTCGGCCTGCTGCTCACGGACTACTCGGCGCGCGAGACGAAGCGCGGCGGGGCGTGGATGAGCTCGTTCATGGACCAGTCCCGGCTCGCCGGCACGGCACCGGTGGTGGTCAACGTCATGAGCGTGAACAGCGAACTGCTCACCATCGACGAGGTCACTACCGTCTTCCACGAGTTCGGCCACGCGCTGCACGGTCTGCTCTCCAACGTGCGCTACCCGTCGCTGTCCGGCACCAACGTCCCGCGGGACTGGGTGGAATTCCCCTCGCAGATCAACGAGAACTACGCGTTTGCGCCCGAAATCGTGCGCAACTACGCCCGCCACGTGGACACCGGCGCGCCGATCCCGCCCGCGTTGCTCGAGTCCGTCCGCGCCGCGCGCCAGTTTGGCCAGGGTTTTGCCACCGCCGAGTACCTCGCCGCCAGCGCCATCGACCTCGAGTGGCATTCGCTTACCGACGCCACCCCGACCGACATCGACGCCTTCGAAGAGGACGTCCTGCGGCGCTACCACCTCGACGTTCCCGGGCTCACGCCTCGGTACCGCTCGACGTGGTTCAACCACATCTTCGCCGGCGGCTACTCCGCCGGGTACTACTCCTATCTGTGGGCCGAAGCACTGGACGCGGACGGGTACGACCTGGTGCAGGAGGGAGGCATCAACCGGGCGACCGGCGCGAAGTTCCGCGACGCTATCCTGTCGCGCGGCGCTGCGCGCGACTACACCGAGGCGTACACGGCGTTCCGCGGCCGCGAGAAAGATACGCGCCCGCTGCTCGTGCGGCGTGGGCTCGAGGGCACCGACATCGCGCCCAACACTGGGCGCGTGTAGGCGTACACGGAGGAGGGACCTTCATGTTTGCACTGAGCCCCTGGCTCCAGCTCCCGATCGTGCTTGCCGTCGCGCTGCCGGCGGCCGGGCTCGCCGCGTGGGCGATGCTGCGCGTGGCGGATTGGCTGGCGTTCTTGCGCGACAGAACTCGCGGGGCCAAAAGCGCCCAAGAGACCGGAAGCGCACACGGCGAAGTTTCGGCCGCGGCGGACAGGGAAGTACACTAGCGCCATGGCAAACCCGGAAGAATTGCGCAAGCAGGATCAGCGCCTGCCACGGCAGCAACGCAAGTACCCGCAGTCGCGGGTGACGCAGGCACTGTACGTGATGCTCGCGCTCGTCGTTATTGCGGCGATCGTCGGTAGCCTGGTGTAGCAGGCCGAGCCGGTCGAGCCCGCACCTGCGCGGGACCTGCGCCGGCGGCGCACAGCGGCCAAGCTAGCGCTGCGGCCGCCGCGACGCCTCTGCGACCCGGTGGAAGAGGGGGTTGGACGGCAGGGCGTCGATAAGCACCGGCTTCCCTGCGGCATCGGTGAGGGGGATACACCAGTTTGCGTACTGGTGCGCGTTGGTGCCCGGCTGGTTTTGGATGCGGCGGTCGCCCACCATGTCCACGAGGTTCGTGCACGTCATCGCGGACGGGGTCGAGGCGATGAAGCGGGTGAGTCCGACAAGCAGGTCATCCAGCGAGCCCGCGCTGTCGAACTCGCCGAGGTCGTACTGGGTAAAGTCGGTGTCCGCGAACGGCGTGCCCGCGAACGCGCCCTCGGCGCGCACCTGGTTGAGCACGCGGCCGATCCACACGCCGTCCTCGGCGTTGAGCTCTTCGAGCGACTCCGCGACCAGGCCCAGGCGGGAGCGCAGCTCGTTGTGCACGCCCTCCATGTAGCCGGCGGTCGGCGGCAGGTCGTGCGTGCCAACGGCGGACAGCGCCAGCGCCCGGTACTGGTCGGCCGGGCGTGGGTCGTCGGAATCGGTCGCCTCGAACCACAGGACCGTCGTGCCGAACACACCGGTGTCGCGCAGCACGTCCTGCACCCACGGCTCGAAGGTGCCCAGGTCCTCGCCGATCACCACGGCGCCTGCGCGCTGCGCCTCAAGCAGGAGGATGCCCACCATCGCCCGGTAGTCGTAGTTCATGTACAGGCCGTCAGCCGGCTTGTCCTCGCGCGGCATCCAGAACAGGCGGAACAGACCCAGGATGTGGTCGACGCGGATGCCGCCGGAGTGGCGCAGCACCGTGCGCAGCAAGTCGCGCCACGGGCCGTACCCCTGCTGGGCGAGTGCCTCCGGGTTCCACGGCGGTTGGGACCAGTCCTGCCCCTGCTGGGAGTACATGTCCGGCGGCGCGCCAACCGAGGCGTCGGCAACCAGCACATCAGCCAGCGTGTGCGCGTCCGCGCCGTCCGGGTGAATGCCCACGGCGAGGTCCGTCATGATGCCGATGCGCATGCCGGCGGCCAGCGCGCGGTCCTGGGCGACGCGGCGCTGCTCGTCCGCGATGAACTGCAGCCACATGTAGAACTGGATCGTTTCCTCGTCGGCGGCCTTCGCCGCGTGCTGGCCGTGCTCGACCGCGTCGGCCTGGACGGCGCACCACTCGCCGAACTCGCGCAGGCCCTCGCCCTCGTCCAGCGTGTACAGCTCGAAGTCGTGCGAGCGCCCCGGGTCCTGCTGGGACAGGTAGAACAGCTCGCGCAGGACCGCGAGCTTCACCTCAAACACGGCGTTGCGGTCCAGCGGGTCGGCGGTGTGGTTCATCGCTTTCAGCGGGCTGACCAGCTGGTTGACCTCCGCGCGCGTTTCCACGCCCAGTTTGGTGAACTCGGGGACCGCCTCGACGGAAATGTAAATGGGATTGACAAAGCGGCGCGAGGCGGGGAGGTACGGGGAGTCCTCCACCGGCGGGACGGGCTGCGCCGCGTGCACCGGGTTGATCAACAGGTAGTCCGCGCCCTCGGCGGCGACAGCCTCGGCGATGCGCGCGAGGTCCTCAAAGTCGCCGATGCCCCAGGACTGCGTGGAGCGCACGGAGTAGAGCTGCGCCATCACGCCGTACGCGGGCCGGCGCTCGAGCGCCTCGTTGGTGGTCAGGCGGGCCGGCACCACAATGAGCGGGCAGACCTCGTCCAGGTCGTCGGACTCCAGGTGCAGCTCGTGCCAACCTTCGGGCAGGTCGCCGGGGACGTGGAAGGTCGCCTCGCCCCAGACGGTGCCGTCGGCGGCGGTGGTCGGCGGCGCCCAGTTCTCGTCCTGGTAGGCGTCGCGCGAGGACCCGTCCTCCAGGCGGATCCAGCAGTGCGCGTAGTGGCCGTCCTTGACGTGGACGTTGAAGTGTTGCTCCCCGCCCGCGGTGGCGACCACAGTCAAGGGGAGGGGGCGGGTCGCCAGGGCGGTCGCGCGTGCGTCGATAAGCTCCTGGAGCTCCTGGTCTGAGGGGGATTCAGACAGCGGCACGCCGATTGCGCGCAGCAGTTTCATGAAGGACTGCGCCGGCGGCGTGATCAACTTCCCTACGTCGGATCGGTAGGACGTGCCGAAGCCGTACGACCGGGCGAGTGACAGCAAAAGTTCTTCATTCATCACAGTGAACACAAGGCATATTGTGCCAAACGTGCCGCGCGCTCGCCCGGAGCGGGGCCAAGCAGCTGTTGACGCGGTAGGGTGAGGGCTTATGTCACAGATGTCACAGAATTCTTTCACCACGGACCTCGGATTCGAGCTCGACGCGTCGGAAAACTGCCTGAGCCAGCTGGTCACGCTGTGCACGGAGCACCCGCACACGGTGCTGTTTTCCCGCCCGCGTAACTACGACTGGGTGAACGTGACTGCCGGTGAGTTCCTCGAAGAAGTCTATGAGGCGGCGAAGGGCCTGGTGGCGGCTGGTATTGAGCCCGGCGACCGCGTGGCGATCCTGTCGGCGACTCGCTACGAGTGGTCGCTGATGGACTTTGCCATCTGGGCAGCCGGGGCGGCGTCGGTGCCGATTTACCCGTCGAGCTCGATGTCGCAGATCCAGTGGATTCTGGAGGATTCCGGCGCGAAGCTGGCGCTGACGGAGACGCGTGATCATACGCAGCTGATCAGCTCGTTCGTGCTGCAGGAGGATGGCACGCCGCGGCTGGCGGGCTCCACGTCCCAGCTGCGCAAGGTCTATGAATTTAATGCCTCGGGCGTGGAGACGCTCAAGTTTGAGGGGCGCGAGGTGGAGCAGTCGCTTATCGACGCCCGCGTGGCCGCCATCACCCACGACGACATCGGCTCGATCGTCTACACCTCGGGCACCACCGGCCGGCCGAAGGGCGTGGAGCTCACGCACGGCAACTGGGCCTACCAGACCTGGGCGCTGATTAAGAACGAGATCGGCGAGGTCGCCGTGCCCGGCAAGCGCGTTGTCACCTTCCTGCCGCTCGCGCACGTGCTGCAGCGCGCGGTGTCGCTGGCGCTGGCGATGGCGGGCGCGACCCAGTCGCACTGGTCCGACACCTCCACCCTCACGGTGGAGCTGCAGCGTGCCCGGCCGAACATGGTGCTCGGCGTGCCGCGCGTGTTTGAGAAGGTGCGCAACGCCGCCTACAACAAGGCCGCTGACGGCTCCGCCGTGGGCAAGCGCGTCTTCCTCGAGGCCGAGCGCGCCGCCATCGAGTACTCCAAGGCGCTGGATACGCCGGAGGGGCCGAACCGCGTGCAGAAGGCGAAGCGGAAGGTGTTTGAAAAGCTCGTCTACTCCAAGCTCAAGGACGCCATGGGCGGCGCCGTGACCTACGGAATCACGGGCGGTTCCGCGATGAGCGCCGAGCTGTCGCACTTCTTCCGCGGGATGGGCGTGCCCATTTATGAGGGCTACGGGCTGACCGAGACCTGCGCCGCGGCGTGTGTGAACAACAAGGTCGGGCAGAAGATCGGTACCGTCGGCCCGCCGGTCAACGGCTACTCGGTGCGGATCAACGACGACGGCGAGATCGAGTTCTCCGGCCCCGGCGTGTTCAAGCAGTACTGGAACAACCCGGACGCCACGGCCGAGGCGTTCGACGAGGGCTGGTTCAACACCGGCGACCTGGGCGAGGTGGACGACGAGGGCTTCGTGCGCATCACCGGCCGCAAGAAGGATCTCATTGTCACCGCGGGCGGCAAGAACGTTTCGCCCGGGCCGATGGAGGAGATCATCCGCCAGGACCCGCTGATCTCCAACGCGCTCATCGTCGGCGACGGCAAGCCATTTATCGGCGTGCTGGTCACGCTGGACGAGGACGAGCTGGCCCGCTGGAAGGCCACCCACAACATCCCGGAGCAGAAGAAGCTCTCGGAGCTCGCCCAGGACGCCAGCCTGCGCGCGGAGGTGCAGGACGCGATCAACATGGCCAACGCGACCGTTTCGCACGCCGAGGCGATTAAGAAGTTCCGCATCCTGGACCGCGACCTCTCCGAGCGCGACAACGAGATGACGCCGACGATGAAGGTCAAGCGCAACGTGGTCTTCCAGCGCTTCCGCGAGGACATCGACAAGCTCTACGAGCGCTAGCGCCCGCCGGGGGCGGGGTGGGTGCGGCGTAGCTTCGGCGCGCCTTCCGCGCCGGAGCGCGCCCGTGCCTTAGCATTGCTCCCAGCAAATCCGTAACTCGTCCTGAGCAATACAAAAAGGGGGCTTGTCCGTGCACAAGACGGCTGCAATGCTGCGGCACCGCGAGCTCACGCAGGAGATTTACAACATCGGCGACGAGGTCGCCGAGTACATCGAGCACATTGCAGAGGCCGTCGCGGACTATGACGGCGAGCTCACGGACGACTGCCTCGCTGAGTTTGTGGAGATCGCCGACGACGCCCGCGTGGACGCGCGCCGCGTGGTCGGCGAGCTCATCGGCTTGCGCCAGGCACTGACCTCGGGGATGCGCGCGGGCGTCCTGTCCGCCTCCGCCTGCCCCGAGGAGAAGGTCCCCGAGCCGGAGCTTCTCGACGCCACCGGGCTGGAAGAGCTCTTCCCGCTTTCTGCGCCGTTTTCCGTGCAGACGATGGAGGACGCGCTCACCGGCCGCACCGACCTCACCGTCCAGCACCTCACCGAGATTGTCGCCTACACCCTCGAGCAGACCGACATGGTCGCGCGCGAGCTCGGCGCGGTGAGCCTGCCGCACCTTTACGCCACCGTGGCCGAGCTGGTCGAGGCTGCCGTCGAGGGGTGGGTGGAGACCGTGTGCGTCGACCACCCGGCGTTCGTGCGCACCATGCGCGGAACCAACCCGCCGGAGTTTTTGGACGAGCGCGCCCGCATCAACCGGATCGTGGAGAAGGTCGCGGCGAAGCGCTCCCGGCGCGGTGCCTAAACTGGCCGCATGGCTGAACACGACTCTTTTGGCGTCTACCTTCACGTCCCGTTCTGCGCGACCCGTTGTGGCTACTGCGACTTCAATACGTACACGCCCACCGAGGTAGCGTCCTCGCACGCGGAGTACCTGGACGCGATCGAGCGCGAGCTGGAGCTCGCCGCCGCGCGCACCGCCGCCGAGCGGGGCGAGCGCACCCCGCCGCGCGCGGACACTGTGTTCGTGGGCGGGGGCACCCCGTCGCTGCTCGGCGCGGACGGACTGTCGCGTCTGCTGGGCGCCGTCCGCAACACCTTCGGCCTTGCGCCGAACGCCGAGGTCACCACGGAGTCGAACCCGGAGTCCACCAGCCCCGGCTACTTCGCGGGGCTGCGCGAGGCCGGCTTTACTCGCGTCTCGCTCGGGATGCAGTCCGCCTCCACGCCCGTACTCAAGGTGCTGGATCGCACGCACACGCCGGGGCGCGCTGTCGCCGCTGCCCGCGAGGCGCTCGCCGCCGGGTTCGACCACGTCAACCTGGACATGATCTACGGCACCCCGACGGAAACGGACGACGACGTGCGCGCGACGCTCGACGCGATCCTGTCCACGGGCGTGGATCACGTGTCCGCGTACTCGCTCATCGTGGAGGACAGCACCGCGATGGCGCGCAAGGTGCGCCGGGGCGAGCTGCCGGCGCCCGAGGAGGAGGTGTACGCGCGCCGCTACGAGTTGATCGCCGAGGCGCTCGAGGGCGCGGGGTTTGGCTGGTACGAGGTGTCGAACTGGTCGAAGCCGGGCGGGGAGTGCCGGCACAACCTGCTGTACTGGCGCGATGGTCAATGGTGGGGCGCGGGTCCGGGGGCGCACTCTTATATCGGCCGCGAGCGCTTCGCCAACGTGAAGCGCCCAGAGCGTTACGCCGACACCCTGCGGGGTGGCGACCTGCCAATCGGGTTCACGGAGACGGTGACGGATGCGGAGCACCACGACGAGCAGGTGATGCTCGGCCTGCGGCTCAAGGAGGGTATCCCTGCCGGCTGGGTAGGGGAGGGGGCGCGCGAGGTCGTCGACAAGCACGTGCGCGGCGGCCTGCTCACCGCGGGCGAGCGCATCGCGGTGACGGATGCGGGCCGATTGCTTGCCGACGGCATCGTGACCGATATTCTGGCCGCCGAGTAGGATAGCTGGCAGTCGATGAGAGGGAGTGCTAATGAGTGCTGCTGATGACCGCCGCAAGGCGGTGCTGCGCGCAATCGTTGCAGACTACATCGCGCAGCAAGAACCAGTCGGATCGAAGGCACTGGTGGAGCGCCACGGGCTCGGCGTGAGCTCGGCGACCATCAGGAACGACATGAGCGTGCTGGAGCAACAGGGCTACATCAGCCAAACCCACACCTCCTCCGGCCGCGTCCCCACGCAGGCCGGGTACCGCGCGTTCGTGGACGCGCTGCACGACGACGTCAAACCGCTCTCCGTCTCCGAGCGCCACGCCATCCTGGACTTTCTCGAGCACGGCGTGGACCTCGAGGACGTGCTGCGCCGCAGCGTCCAGCTGCTCGCCCAGCTGACCAACCAGGCCGCGGTGGTGCAGCTGCCCAACCTCGACCTGTCGCGCGTGAAGCACTGCGAGGTCGTCTCGCTCACCCCGACGCGCCTGCTGCTGGTGGTCATCACCGACACCGGGCGCGTTGACCAGCGCAATGTCGAGCTCAAGGGGCCGCTTGTCGACGCCCACGTGCCCGTCCTCCGCGACCTCCTCAACGACGTTCTCGTCGGCCGGACGATGCGCGAGGCCGCCGCCGGGCTGTCCACCCTGCACGCGAGGGCGCCGCGGGAACTCGCCGACGCCGTCGGGCGCTGCGCCGCCGTCCTCGTGGACACGCTGGTGGACACGACCGCGGACCGCCTGCTCATCGCCGGCGCGGGCAACCTGACCGTGCACCGGCTGGCGGACCTGCACAACGTGATCGAGGCCCTGGAGCAGCAGGTCGTCGTGCTGAAGCTCCTGGCCAGCGCGCAAGATCTGGAGCGGGTGTCCGTGCGGATCGGGCGGGAGAACGAAAACGAGGAATTTTCCCAGGCCGCGATTGTTACTACTGCATATGGCGCGGGCGACGAGGCACTTGGCGGACTCGGGGTGGTCGGTCCGACGTACATGGACTACCCCGGTACGATTCAAAAGGTTGCCACCGTGGCCCAATACATTAGCCGCATCCTGCGGGGCGAATAGCAGCCGCGACCAGCGGGCGAAGCACTTTTTCACACTTCTATAAATCTGAAAGGGTAAATACTTTGGCACGAGACTACTACGGCATTCTCGGCGTCGACCGGGAAGCCACGGAGCAAGAGATTAAGAAGGCGTACCGCAAGCTCGCCCGCAAGTACCACCCGGACGTGAACCCGTCCGAGGAGGCAGCGGAGAAGTTCGCGGACATTTCGCTGGCGCAGGAGGTCCTGCTGGACCCGAAGAAGCGCAGCATTGTGGACCGCGGCGGAGACCCAATGGAGCAGGGCGGCGCGGCCGGGCCCGGCGGCGGCTTCGGTGGATTCGGCGGCGTCGGCGACATCTTCGAGGCGTTCTTCGGCGGGGGTGGCGCGGGTCGCGAGCCGCGTTCGCGCGTGCAGCCGGGCAACGACGCCCTGCTGCGCACCCAGATCACGCTGGAAGAGGCGTTTGCCGGCGTGAAGAAGGACGTCACCGTGGACACCGCCGTGTTGTGCAACAAGTGCCAGGGCTCCGGCTCCGAGTCGGGCGCCAAGCCGGAAACCTGCGACTACTGCCAGGGACAGGGCGCGGTGCAGGAGATGCAGCAGTCCTTCCTGGGCAACGTGATGACCACCCACGAGTGCCCGAAGTGCCACGGCTACGGCGAGATTATTAAGGACCCGTGCCGCCAGTGCGCCGGCGACGGCCGCGTGCGCACCACCCGCGACCTCACCGTGAATGTCCCGGCCGGCATCGCGTCCGGCATGCGCATCCGCATGGCCAACCAGGGCGAGGTCGGCCACGGCGGCGGCCCGGCGGGCGACCTCTACGTGGAGGTCCACACCGCCCCGCACGCCGTCTTCGCCCGTGAGGGCAACGACCTGCACCTGCAGCTGCGCGTGCCAATGTATGACGCTGCGCTTGGCACCGATCTGGCCGTGGAGAACTTGGCCGGCGAGCAGACCACCATCCAGGTTCCGGCTGGCGTGCAGCCGGATGAGGAGATCGTCCTGCACGGCGAGGGCATGCCGCGCCTGCGGGCCGAGGGCGCGGGCGACATGGTCGCGCACGTGAAGGTGGTCGTGCCGACCGACCTGAATAAGGACGAGCGCGCCGCGCTGGAGCAGCTGCGCGAGTCGCACGACGACGAGGCGCGCGTGCACTCCAGCGAGGAGTCCGGCGGGGAAAGCTTCTTCTCCCGCATGCGTGGTAAGTTCCGCCGCTGATGAGCCTGCCGTACTTTTACGCCGCGCAGCCAAGCTCCGGCGAGCTCGACGGCGCCGAAGCGAAACACGCCCACGTCAAGCGCATCGGCCCGGGGGAGCACATCATGCTTGTCGACGGCCACGGCAACGCCGCCGAAGTCGTCGTCCGCGACTGCTCGCGCGACCGTGTCGTCGGCGACGTGGTGGCCGAACACACCGAAGCCGCGCCCACGCCGCGCGTCACGCTCGTGCAAGCGGTGCCGAAGTCGGAGCGCGCCGAGCTGGCCGTCGACCTCGCCGTGCAGGGCGGCGCGGACGCCATCATTCCCTGGATCTCGCACCGCACCATCGCGCGGTGGGGGAACGACAAGCAGGCGAAGCAGGTGCAGAAGTGGCAAAACCAGGCAGCCGCCTCCGCGAAGCAGTCGCGCCGGGCGTGGCTGCCTAAGGTCCACGACGCGGTGACGACCAACCAACTCAAGGACCTCATCGCCGGCAAGCCCGCGGTCGTGCTGCACGAAGATGCGACCGACTCCATCAAGGACCTTAATTTCGGCGAAGAGGTCTTCCTCATCGTCGGCCCGGAGGGCGGCATTGGCCAGGATGAGTTAGATTTGCTCGGAGCCCACCCCGTGCGGATGGGGCCGCAAGTCCTGCGCACAGCGAGCGCCGGGTTCGCGGCACTTTGCGCCATCGGCGCGTTGACGTCTCGCTGGTAGTGTTGAGGAGCAGCATGCAAAATCCAGTTACCCGCAAACTCGAATTGGACTCCGCCTACGCCCAGGCCGTCCTCGGAGTCAACGACGGCAACCTGCGGGTCCTCAACCGGCAGCTCGCCGCTGACATCCACGCGCGAGGCACGACGCTGACGCTGCGCGGTGCCGAGGCGGACGTGGCCTACGCGGCGCGCGTCGTCGATGAGCTTGAGTCCATGGCGCGCCGTGGCGTGCCGGTGGACCCGGACTCCGTCGTCCACGCCGCCCGCATTATGGAGACGGACACGCCAGAATCCGCGTCCGAGATCCTCGGCGCCGAGATCGTCGCCCGCCGCGGCAAAGTGATCCGCCCCAAGACCGCGGGCCAGCGCCAGTACGTCGACGCGATTGATGAGCACACCATCACCTTCGGCATCGGCCCCGCCGGCTCCGGCAAGACCTACCTGGCCGTGGCGAAGGCGGTGCAGGCGTTGCAGGCCAAGGAGGTCAAGCGCATTATCCTCACCCGCCCCGCCGTGGAAGCGGGCGAGAAGCTTGGCTTCCTCCCGGGCACGCTGAACGACAAAATCGACCCGTACCTGCGCCCGCTCTACGACGCGCTGCGGGACATGTTGGACCCGGAGATGATCCCCAAGCTCGTCGACGCCAACATCATCGAGGTCGCCCCCCTCGCCTACATGCGCGGTCGCACCCTGTCGGACGCGTTCGTGATCCTGGACGAGGCGCAGAACACCACCGGTGCCCAGATGAAGATGTTCCTCACCCGCCTGGGCTTCCGCTCGAAGATGGTGGTCACCGGCGACATCTCGCAGGTGGACCTGCCGCGCGGCACCGTGTCCGGCCTGCGCGTTGCCCGGCGCATTCTGTCCAACATCGATGACATCGCGTTCCAGGAGATGCGCGGCGAGGACGTCGTGCGCCACCACCTGATCTCCCGCATCGTCGCCGCGTACGACCGGCACGATGCCCAGAATTCGATGCGCTACGAAAAGCGCCAGCAGGAGCTTGAGCGCGAGCGCGAGGAGGAAGCCAGCCAGTGAGCATTGAAGTTCTCAACGAGTCCGGCGAGGCCGACGTCAACGAGCAAATGCTTATCGACGTTTGCTCGTTCGCCCTCCAAACCATGGACGTCCACCCGGACACCGAGGCCACGATCACGCTCGTGGATGAGCCGACGATGGCCGATCTCCACGTCCGCTGGATGGACCTTGAGGGCCCGACCGACGTGATGAGCTTCCCCATGGACGAGCTGACCCCGGGCGGCGGCCGCCCCGACGCGACCCCACTGGGCGCGGCGATGCTCGGCGACATCATCCTGTGCCCGGCGTTTGACCGCAGGCAGGCGGAGATGGCCGGCCACGATTTGGCGCACGAGCTCGCGCTGCTTACTGTCCACGGTGTCCTGCACCTGCTCGGCTACGACCACATCCAGCCCGCCGACGAGCGCGAGATGTTCGCGCTGCAGAACGAGATCCTCGCCGACTGGTACGACTCCATGACCGCGCGCGGGGTGGAGTACCAGCCGAAGCCGACCGGGGCGCACGCGTTCCCCTCCGCCGCTGACCGCGAGGAGCTCGACCGTCTGATGCGTGAGCGCGAGGCGCAGCACGCAGACCCCCACAGCCCCCACGGCACCCGCGGCCCCAACGCACCGACCCAGAACGAGAACTAACACCTCAATGCACAACACCATTTTCTACGGCATCATCGCGCTCGCGGCGATGCTGTTGTCCGGCCTTCTTGGCTCCGTCGAATCCGCCCTGACCCCGGTCTCCCGGGCGCGTGTGGAAAACATGGTGAAGGACGAGGTCGCCGGCGCGCCGGCGCTGCTGCGCGTGGTCAACGCGCGCGCGAACCACGTCAACATGCTCGTGCTGCTGTCTACCACGCTGGACATCACGGCGGCGGTGTTCGCGGCGATCACAGCCATGGACCTCATTGACGCGGAAGGCTGGGCGATCACCGCGGCGATCGTGGCGGTAGCGCTGCTGCAGTTCAGCATCATCGGCGTCTTCGCCCGCACGGCTGGCAAGCGCAACCCGTACACCATCTCGCTGAAGGCGGCCCAGTGGCTCGTGGTGTTCCACGCGGTGCTGGGCCCGGTGTCCCGTTTCCTGATCAAGCTGGGCAACCTGTTCCACCCGGGCGCGGACTTCCGCGACGGCCCGTACGCCACCGAAGTGGAGCTGCGCGAGGCCGTTGACATTGCGCAGGAGAAGGGCGTGGTGGAGACCACCGAGGGCCGCATGATCCAAAACATCTTCGACCTCGCGTCCACCCACGCCCGCCAGGTGATGGTGCCGCGCCCGGAAATGATCTGGATCGAGAGCGAAAAGACGGCGCGCCAGGCCACGAGCCTGATGGTTCGCTCGGGTCACTCGCGCGTTCCGCTCATCGGCGAGAGCGTCGACGAGATCGTCGGCGTGGCCTACCTCAAGGACATGTTCGGCGACAACGGTGCCCCGGTCGACGCGTCGACGCAGCTGACCGGGCTGATGCGCGATCCGCTGTTCGTGCCGGAGTCGAAGCCGCTGGATGAGCTGCTCAAGCAGATGCAGCAGCAAAACACGCACATCGCTATCGTCATTGACGAGTTCGGCAACGTGGCCGGCCTCCTCACCATGGAGGACCTGCTGGAGGAGATCGTCGGCGAGATCACCGACGAGTTCGACGAGGACGAGGACGCCCCGATCGAGCAGATCGGCGAGCGCCAGTTCCGCGCCCAGTCCCGCCTGCCGCTCGATGACTTGGTGGACTACCTCGAGGACCACTTCGATTACGAAGTCGAGTTCGACGACGAGCTCACCGACTCCGTGGACACCCTCGCCGGCCTACTGTCCTACCAGCTTGGCCGCGTCCCGCTCCCGGGGTCGTCGACGGTGATCGACGGCGTGCGCTACACCGCCGAGGGCGGCTTCGACCGCCGCGGCCGCATCAAGACGAGGACAGTGCTTATCGACGTCCCCGAACCCCCGAAGAGCCGCTGCCTGTGACCAATGACTAGGTCCATTGCATCAGGTGTTTCCACTGCAGAGGCTAGCTCGAAGAAAGCAGCGAAGAGGATAGCTTGTGTGGGCGGCTCTTCGAGTCGGTACGTTCATCAGCGGGTAATCTCACGAAGCTTGCACGTACGTCTCCGCCGTCGCCGATAGAAATTCCCGTATAAAGTCCGGCGACCTGGGCATCACGATACGCGGCAGCTCCAGAATCCCCGGGCATCCCGATCCCTTCGGTAGTCGTGAAAAAGGCGGAGTCAGTGGATTCCAAAACTATCCCGCAACGCTCGCCTAGGGCCCTCGATTGGTAACACACCCGGTCTCCAACTTTCGGTGGCTCTTGGCTCCATGAGGGGCCTGCAGAAGCAAGCCATGAAAGCGCGGGAATCGAGGCGTAACCCCAATCGTGAGTACCATCTTGCCCGTGAGACGTGAATTTTCCTCGATAGCCGATAAGTTCCATAACATCGCCATTGGTTCCGCAGTGGCCCGCTGTGTAGGCCCGTCCAATCGCAAAATTTACGAAGCCCGTGGTGCAGGTGTTTCCGGTTCGAGTGTTTGCTACTTCTAGTGACGGGAATCGCTCGGCCTCAAGCGTCGAATGAGTGACATTCGTGAAACCGCTTAACAGCGCAACTAGTGGGAGGACCAGCTTGTTCACCAACATTTGTTGAGGAAGTCCTTTGCCATTTGGAGAGAAACTTTAGGAACATCAATTTATGATAAAGAAGTTCTTGTAGTTGTATCTGAAAGACTTGGATTATGGGCTTCAATCACCGATCGGGGATCGCGGTAGGAGCGACGATCACCTTACTGATTGGCATGACGAATCCTGTCTCTGCCGGGGCGCAGGAGCAGGAATTTCCGGTCGTAGAAAGCTATGCAGCGCCTGTCGTAGACTTTTCGCAACCCGTCCGCATTGAGGGCAACGAACTCGTCCTCATGGGGAACCGTATCCCGCTGGTAAACGTAGCCGTTGGGTCGGCACTTGCGGTTGGAAGCATGGTCGGGATTGGTGTTTTGATTGCTCGGGCTGGAGGCTGCTCAGGGTCGAGCAATGGTGATGGTGGTTCGACTGCTTGTGGAAATGGTAGCCAGCGTCGCACCACGCCAAAGTTTGGCGGTGACACCATCTACGACGATGACGGAGACCAGGCGAGAGTCAATCCATTGGCGCGGGGCGCAAACTCTGAAGAGACCAAGCTGCTTTTCCCTAGAGGCGAAGACCAGGTAGGCGAAATGATCTCTTTGCCTACAAGCACGATTACGGACCTCGGATTAGTCGAAGGAACGGTCCTTTCTCTTCCTCCGAGTGAGGCTTTTCCTGTCGGTCAGCTCGTCAAGATTTCGGATGTGGAATCCGCTGGAGAAGACACGACCTTCGCTACCGCTCAAGCTGATCTAAGTGACATAATTCTGGAGACTGACGGAGAGTTCTCATTGACTGGAACTCCTGGAAAGTTTGAAGTTGAACCCGCGCCGAACACCGATCTTAGAGTTGTCGGTTCGAACGATGGCTACATTCCTCACGACAGTGGAACGAAAGAGATTAAGACCTTCGAATACAAGAAGGACCTCAAGCCAGAGGTTGCCGAGAATGTCCAAGAGCACATCGATGACTTCTCGGTGAATGGTTCGATAGGTCTGGAGGCGGAGTGGACCTTTGACAAACCACTTTTGAAACCAGCTGACTATTCTCTCGCCATTACAGATTCTGTGAGCACGGACTTCACCTTGAAGGCATCACGAGAGTTTGATTTCGACAAGAAAGTGGTGTTCGGAAAGGCAAAAGGCCAATTTTGGTTTTTCCCGGGTGGCGTACCGGTTGTTCTGAATTGGAAATCCGACATTGGTTTTCGAGCGAACGCTTCTGTTGAAGGAGAATTTTCTTTCCAACCAAGCCTTTCGCACACCCAGCGAATCGGTGTGCAATACGCGGAAGGTGAAAATGGTGGTGATGGCAAGATCGAACCGATTTTAGATCTCACCCAGAAGCCCGAAGTGAATGGCGAACTTCCTGAAATGACCGCTAAATCCTCGATAGCAGGTGGTCCAGAACTCACATTAGAAGCAACAATGTACCGCCTCATTGGCGTAGGGGGTGCTGCCTGGCTAAAGCTTCAAAGCGATTTGGCGTACGACCTCATGTCGCATGTGCTGAGCGGATCCACCAAGTGGATTTTCAAACCGGACCTGGAAGCCTTTGTACAGCCTCTGACCGAGCACGGAAGACAATCGAAAAAATTCCCTATCGAAGAGTTTACGATTTGGGAGGAAAGTGGCGAATCGGGTCTCGTGGGAAATGAGACGGAGCCTTCGCAACCGACGGATACAACTAAAGCACCCGAACCGGAAAATGAAGATAGTAGAGATGGTCGCACACTTACAGGCGTTGTCCGCGCTAAGACAGTCAAACAGCTTACTGGCAAGGTAGAGGGCCCAAATGGAGAATCTTCGAAGAGTCGCTTCTATGTCTTGGAGCTAGACAAACCGACGGCTCTTACCGGGAAAAAGCTTCAGGACACTCTGACTCGGGAGAATCAGACAGAAGTTTCGTTGGGAAGCTTTGAGGACTTCGGGAATGCGTCATATGGCCCTATCCACGGAGAAGGAGATTGGCCGTCGCTGGTGGGCAAGAAGGTTGAAATTACAGTAGATCCGGAGAAATCCTGGTGGCAGACGGATGCAGGGATGCCTTTGGGGCTCCTGCGCGTGTCGAGCAAGGGCGCGGTCACCAACGTGAAGTTGGTGAAAACTGGAGAGTGCTCTACAGCGGCTCTGACCGAGACGCTGCCGGGTATGGATCGCCCTTCGGTAACTTGGTGCGACGGGAATTTTGCCAGGGTTGGTCAAAAGAACACTGACTGGATAATAAACCTCGAGCACAAGGACGGCACCTGGACTGAAATGAGAGCTGCCGGTACTCGAAAGTATGGTTTGGCGTCACCGTGCTACCGCGAAGAAGATTTGCAGGCTGCGCTGATGCCGCGTGAATATCGAGAGCAGCTGTTGAAGTGCTCCGCAGAGGATGTCGGTTACTTTCCTCACTAGAACGCAATCTCTACCATCTCGCAACAAGAATCTGAGTAAGATAGTACCTGTCAGTTTTTCCTCTTGAAAGGGGCTTTTCCAATGCGTGCAGTGCGCTACTACGGTCAGAAAGACATCCGCGTCGAAGAGATTGACGCGCCGGAGGCGGGCAAGGGCGAGGTGCTCATCGACATCGCCTGGTGCGGCATCTGCGGCACCGACCTGCACGAGTACCTGGAGGGGCCAATCTTCTGCCCGAAGCCGGGCCACCCGCACCCGATCACGGGCGAAGAGCCGCCGGTCACCCTGGGCCACGAGTTCTCCGGCGTGGTTTCGGCGCTGGGCGAGGGCGTGGACGACCTGGAGGTCGGCCAGCACGTTGTCGTCGAGCCGTACGTCCTGCCGGATGACGTCGACCCGAAGAAGCCGGGTCCGTACAACCTGCACCCGGACGTCAACTTCATTGGCCTGGCTGGCGGTGGCGGCGGCCTCTCCGAGAAGATTGCGGTCCAGCGCCGCTGGGTCCACACGATTTCCAACGACATCCCGCTGGATGAGGCTGCCCTGATCGAGCCCCTTTCCGTTGCCCACCACGGCTTCTCCGCCGCAGACGCGAAGGAAGGCGACGTGGCCCTGATCGGCGGTGCCGGCCCGATCGGCGTGCTCACCGCCGCGGTGGCGAAGGCATACGGCTGCACCGTGGTCATCTCCGAGCTCTCCGAGCTGCGTCGCCAGAAGGCGCTCGACGCCGGCGTGGTCGACTACGCCATCGACCCGAGCAGCCAGGACCTCAAGGAAGAGATCATGAAGATCACAGACGGCAAGGGCGCGGACATCGCTTTCGAGGCCACCTCCGTGAACGTGGTGCTGGACCAGCTGGTGGACTGCCTGAAGCTCAAGGGCACCCTGGTCGTGGAGTCCATCTGGTCCAAGAAGGCATCGCTGGACATCCACAGCGTCGTCATGAAGGAGCTGACGCTGCGCGGCATCATCGGCTACGCACACGACCACGAGCAGACCATCAAGCTCGTCGAGTCCGGCAAGATCGACCTCAAGCCGTTCATCACCGGCAAGATCGGTTTCGACGGCGTGGTCGACGAGGGCTTTGACACCCTGATCAACCGCAACGAGACCGCGGTGAAGATCCTCGTCTCTCCGGAGCTGTAGAGAATATTAGGAAATTCTCGGGGCTGCGTTTGTGGCCCCTAACGCCCCCGTCGCAAAGCGGCGGGGGCACAATAGGTGGTATGAGTAACATTCTCTCCATCCAATCGGCAGTTGCGTATGGGCACGTGGGCAACTCGGCCGCCGTCTTTCCCCTGCAACGCATCGGCCACGAGGTGTGGCCGGTGTACACCGTCAACTTTTCCAACCACACCGGTTACGGTCACTGGACCGGCCCGATGATCCCGGCCTCGGATGTCGCGGACATCATCAAGGGCATGGATGAGCGCGGCGCCCTCGAGCGTGTCGACGCGGTGCTTTCCGGCTACCAGGGCGGCGACGACATCGCCGACGTGATCGTCGACGCCGTCGCGCAGGTCAAGGCCAAGAACCCGAACGCCATCTACGCGTGCGACCCGGTGATGGGCAACGCGAAGTCGGGCTGCCACGTCTCCGACAACATCCCGCCGCTGCTGCGCGACAAGGTCGTGCCGGCCGCCGACCTGATCACCCCGAACCAGTTCGAGCTGGGCTACCTCACCGAGCGCGACGTCACCGACCTGGACTCGACGCTGGCAGCCGTGGACGCCGCCCGCGAGATGGGCCCGTCGACCGTGCTGGTCACCTCCGTCGAACGCCCCGACGCGCCGGAGGACGTCATGGAGATGATCGCCGTGGACGACAAGGGCAAGTGGATCGTGCGCACCCCGCGCCTGCCGTTTAAGCGCAACGGCTCCGGCGACGTGACCGCCGCCCTGTTCACCGGCCACTACCTGCGCGGCGGCGACGCGGCGGACGCGCTGGCGCGCACCGCAAGCTCCGTGTACGACATGTTGCGCCTCACCCACGAGGCGGACTCGCAGGAGCTCAAGCTTGTGGAGGCGCAGGACTACTACGCCAACCCGCAGCTGCAGTTCAACGTGGAAGCGCTGTAGTGAACATCGTTTCGCTGCAGTCGGCGGTGGCGTACGGGCACGTCGGCAACTCGGCCGCCGTGTTCCCCATGCAGCGCCTCGGCCACGAGGTGTGGCCGGTGCACACCGTCAACTTTTCAAACCACACGGAGTACCCGACCTGGCGCGGGCCCGTGCTGGGCGCTGACAACGTGCGCGAGATCCTGCGCGGCATGGAGTTCGCTTTCCCGCAGGTAGACCTGTTTGTCAGCGGGTACCTCGGCACTGCCGAGATGGCGGAGGTGGTGCGCGACGCCGTCGTGGCAATCAAGGAGGCCAACCCGCAGGCGCGCTACGTGTGCGACCCGGTGATTGGTAACTCGGAGGTCGGCTCGTTTGTCAGCGCGGACATCCCCGATGTGTATACGGAGACGCTCATCCCGCTTGCCGACGCCATCACGCCCAACCAGTGGGAGCTCTCGCTGCTGACCGGCCGGCGCCTCGACCCGGGCGACGCTGCGTACGCCGCGGACGCGGAGTACGCGGAGTACACCGAGGCGCTGGCGGACGCCGCGCGGTCGCTGTGCAGCAACGCGCTCATCACCTCGGTGGAGACGGGCAACCCGGAGACGATTGGGATGGTCGACGTGGCGTCGACAAGCGTCCTGCGCACGGACGCCCCGCGGCTCGGCGGCAACATTGTTGGTGCGGGTGACCTAGCGACGGCGCTGTACGCCGCGCTCATCGACGTCGCGCCGCAGCAGCGCCTCGACCACCTCGCCGGGACGATGGGCGCGATGGTGCGCGCGGTGCGCGAGCGCGGGCTCGACGAGCTGCCGCTCGTTGAGCTGCAGGAGTGCATCGTCGACCCCGCACGTACCGCCTAGGCGAAGGACGAGCGCGGCGCGCCGATGCCCGGGTCGATGCGCGGCGGCTCACCGGCGCCGGGGCGGATGTCAATGTCAAAGATTTCCGTCGGCAGGTACACCGTGGCGCACGCGTTCGGAATGTCCACCACACCGGAGAAGCGGCCCTCGATCGGCGCCGCGCCCAGCAGCAGGTAGGCCTGCTCCGGGGACCAGCCGAACGTGGTGAGGTAATCAATGGCGTGGAGGCACGCGCGCTGGTACGCCAGCTGGGAATCCAGGTAGCGCTGCTCGCCCTCGAGCGTGACGGAGGTGCCGGAGAACGCGAGCCACTGGCTGTACTGCGGCTCGACGTTGCCCGGCATGAAGATGGCGTTTTCGGTCACGCCGTACTTGGCCATGCCGTCCTTGATCACGTCGACGTGGAAGTCGATGAAGCCGCCCATCTCGATGCCGCCGCAGAACGTGATCTCGCCGTCGCCCTGGGAGAAGTGCAGGTCGCCGACGGAGAAGTTCGCGCCGTCGACGTAGACGGGGTAGAACACACGCGTGCCCTTGGACAGGTTCTTGATGTCCTGGTTGCCGCCGTTTTCGCGCGGCGGGGCGGTGCGGGCGCCCTCGCCGGCGACGCGGTCGAAGTCAGCGCCGGTGAGCGAGCCGAGGATGGCGTGGTCCGGCTCCGGCGGCAGCGCGAGCGGAGGGACGCGCTCCGGGTCGGTGGCGATGAGCGCGGCCTCGCGCTGGTTCCACTTGCCCAGCAGCTCGTGGGACGGGGCGGTGCCCATGAGGCCCGGGTGGATGATGCCGGTGAAGCTCACGCCCGGGATGTGGCGCGAGGTCGCGGTCTGGCCGGTGAAGTCCCACACGGCCTTGTACGCGTCGGGGAACTGGTCGGTGAGGAAGCTGCCGCCGTTCTTCTTGGCAAAGATGCCAGTGTAGCCCCAGCCCTGGCCGGCGAGCGGGCCCTCCTCCTGCGGGATCGGCCCCACGTCCAGGATGTCCACAACCAGCAGGTCGCCCGGCTTCGCGCCTTCGATGCGGAACGGGCCGGACAGCGCGTGGACCTTGTTCAGCGGCGCGTCGCGGATGTCGTCGGCGCTGTCGTCGTTGTGGATGTCGCCGTCGAACCACTCGCGGCAGTCAACGCGGAAGGTGTCACCGGGCTGCACCGTCTGGATCGCCGGGATGTCGGGGTGCCAGCGGTTGTGGCCGACGGTCTCCTGATCCGGGAACGGCTTGGCGGAATCGAGTGGGAAAAGATTCTTCGGCATGCTGCCTCCTAAGGCTTCGGAAGTTTGGCGTGTTGCGGGTTGTGCGAGACCGGGGTGGCGCGCCGGTTGCCGGCACGCGGGACCGAGTTCACGACCGCGGGTTCGTATGCGCTCTTCTGCGTTGCCTCCACCAGCTGGGCCTTTCGCTTATCGACGCTTCCCACAGCCGGTGCACTAATCACCCTCGTCGCCTCCTCGCCGCAGTCCTTGCAGTCCGTCGTGCGCGACTGGGAGGACATGGGAAGAAGCCGCTCGGTGGTGTGGCCGGTTGGGCAACGAAATTCATAGAAAGGCATCTGCTTCACTTTCTTTTTCAGCAGTGGGTTCAAGCACAAAAGCACGGCCAGTGTAACGCATACCGAGTAGGGGTACGCGGACACCGGCCGCCGATCGGGGGTGGCGCGTCCCCGACTACGGTGGCGGGCATGGCACAGCAACGCAGACACCGGAACCACCGAACCGACGCGCGGAGCTCGCGCCCCGCACAGCGGCGCGGCACCATCGACCAGCTGGATCGGATGTGCCGCGACATCGACGGCGCCGGCTACGGCGCGTACAAGAAGCTCGCGGGCGAGTACGAGGGCGGCGAGTTCCGCCTGGTGGTGGACAAGGTGCAGTCGGACCCGTTCGCGTCGCCGTCGAAAATCCGCGTCATCGTGCCGCGCGATGCGCTCGATTTGGGTGGCGAGTTCACCGCGACGCGCGGCGACCGCATCGCCGTCGCCGACGTGCTGGCGCGCGAGGCTGCGGCACTCCTGCGCTCCGGCGGCGCGCCCGGCCGCGGAGGGGGAAGCGGCAAATCCAACACCATCAGCATCGGGGCGCTCGGCCAGGAGGTCCTCGAGCGCACCAACGTGCTGGTGGGGGAGCGCGACGTAGAATTCCGCCTGCTCGTCGGGCTGCCCGCGCGCGGGCGGCGGGTGCTGGGCAAACAGGCGGCGCAGCTGCTCACGCAGGACGTCCCCCAGCTCGTGCAGCGGGCGGCGGCGGTGTCGCGCCAAGCCCTGGAAGACGCGGTGTGGCTGCTCCGGGACCAGGAGGCGCTCCGCGCCGAACTGCCGGGCCGCGGGCTCGTCGCGTTCGTCGCCGACGGCGCGAACCTTCCCCGGAAGTCGGGCGCGAGCGACCTGCCGCTCGACGGCGGCGTCCCGTTCCGCAGTCCGGAGCCGCTGCGTGTCACGTTCGACCTGCCTAGCGGCCGCACCGTCACCGGGATGGGCGTCCCGGAGGGGCTCACCGTCATCGTCGGCGGCGGCTACCACGGCAAGTCCACGCTGCTGCGCGCACTTGAGCGCGGCGTGTACCCGCACACGCTCGGCGACGGCCGCGAGTTTGCCATCACCCGCGCCGACGCCGTGACGGTGCGTGCGGAGGACGGCCGCCCGGTGACGTCGCAGGACATCTCCACGTTCATTGCCAACCTGCCCAACGGCGCCGACACCGCGCACTTTTCCACCGCCAACGCCTCCGGCTCCACGTCCCAAGCAGCCAACGTTATCGAGGCTCTCCAGGCGAGTGCGAGCACGTTGCTTATCGACGAAGACACCTCCGCCACCAACTTCATGATCAGAGACACCGTGATGGCGGAGCTCATCGCCGCCGACCGCGAACCGATCACGCCGTTCAGCGCGCGCGTCCGCGGGCTCTACGAGGCACTCGGCGTGTCGACGGTGCTGGTCGCCGGCGGCTCCGGCGCGTACTTGGGGCTCGCGGACACCGTGATCGCCCTGGACGCCTACGTGCCGAGCGACGTGACAGAACGGGCCCACGAGGTCGGGCGCGGGCACGCGCCCGCGCAGCTGCCGGTCACACCGGAGATGTTCGCGCCGGATGCCCGCACGCTGTCGGGCCCGACCTTTGTCTCCGGCGGCTCAAGCGGCTCAAGCGGCGGGCGGCGCCGCGGGCCGAAGGCGCGGGGGCAGGACACCATCAGCGTGGGCAAGAGCGACATCGACATGTCCTTCCTGCCGCAGCTGGCCGGGGCACCGCAAACGGCGGCGATCGCCGCCGCGCTGGAGCGGCTGGACGAGTGGTGCGGCCGCGGCGGGGCACCGGTGGCGGTGGGCGTCGAGAAGCTGCTCGGCGAGCTCGAGTCCGGCGGGCTCGCGGCACTCGTGCCGGGGCGCGCGCACCCGGGGCACCTCACGGCGCCGCGGCGGTTTGAGATCCTGGCCGCGGTGAACAGGTACCGGGGGCTTCGCACCGGGTAGGATTACGCGCCATGAGCACTTTCTTCCCCGACGAGGCCGACCTGCCAGACGACGCGCGCGCCGATACCACCGGTGGCACGGACGCGGCGCCCCGCTCGACCGTGCCCGGCTTCACCGACACGCCGGAGGGCTTCCGCTCCGGATTCGTCAGCTTCGTCGGCCGGCCCAACACCGGCAAGTCCACGCTGACCAACGCGCTCGTGGGCGAGAAAGTGGCCATCATGGCGGACCAGCCGGAGACGACGCGCCGGCCGATCCGCGGCATCGTGAACCGGGAGGACGCGCAGGTCATCATCGTGGACACGCCCGGCATGCACCGCCCGCGGACGCTGCTCGGCGAGCGGCTCAACGACGTGGTCAAGGACACCTTCGCAGACGTCGACGTCATCGGGTTCACCGTGCCCGCGGACGAGAAGATCGGCCCCGGCGACCGTTTCATCCTGGACCAGATCCGCCGCATGAAGCCGAACACGCCGATCGTTGGCATTGTGACCAAGTTGGACAAGGCATCGCGCGATATGGTCGGCGGGCGCCTGCTCGCGCTGCACGAGCTGCTCGGCGGTGACTGCGAGGTGGTGCCGGTCTCCGCCACGGACGGCGTGCAGACGGACGTGCTGATGGACATCCTGGTTGGCCAGCTGCCGGAGGGCCCGCGCTTCTACCCGGTCGGCGACGTCACCGACGAGGACCTCGAGGCGCGCATCGCCGAGCTGATCCGTGAGGAGGCGCTGCAGGGGCTTCGCGACGAACTGCCGCACTCCGTAGCCGTCCAGATCGATGAGATGGTGCCGGACCCGGACAACCCGAACCGCACCATGATCTACGCCGTGATCTACCTCGAGCGCCCCGGGCAGCGCCGGATCCTGGAGGGGCCAAACGGCCGTCGCCTGTCCGGGATCACCCACCGCTCGCGCCAGCAGATCATAGACCTGGTAGGCCACAACGTGTACCTTGACCTGCGCCTGAAGGTGCTGAAGAACTGGCAGCAGGACCCGAAGGCGCTGGGCCGCCTTGGCTTCTAAGGCGACTCGGCCTACTCGGTCTTCGAGGCCTTCGCGCCCGGGCCGCCCGTCCTGGCGCGACCGCGCGTTCGTCGTCCGCACCTACGACTTCGGCGAGGCCGACCGCGTCGTCGTCCTGCTCACGCGCTCCCACGGCCTGGTCCGCGGCGTGGCCAAGGGCGTGCGCAAGGCGCGCTCCCGGTTCGGCTCCCGCCTGCAGCCCTTCGTCGACTTGGACGTACAGATCTACCCGGGCAAGGGATTGTCTACAATCACCGCCGCCGATACCGTGGCCTACCACGGCGCGCGCATCATCGAGGACTTCGAGCGCTACGCCGCGGCGTGCGCGATCCTGGAGGCGGCGGACAAACTCGCGTACGAGGAGGCGGACCCCGAGCTGTTCGACCTGGTCAAGGACGGCATCCGCCAGCTACAGACGACGGAGGCGCCGACGCAGGTCCTCGACGCGTTCATCCTGCGCGCCACCGACCACGCCGGCTGGGGGCTGTCGCTGTACAACTGCGCGAACTGCGAGAAGCCTGGCCCGCACCGGGCGTTCAACGCCGCCGTGGGCGGGGCGGTGTGCACGAACTGCCGCCCGCCGGGGTCGATGACGGTGGCGGAGGAAACCCTGCACGCGATGTGGCTGCTCGCGCGGGGCTATGAGTACACGCCAGACTCGGCGACAGCGGAGTCGACGGTGGAGGCGCAGGTGCACCGCGCGGCGACCGCGCACCTGCAGTACCACCTGGAGTCCGGGTTGAAGAGTTTGCGAATGATGGAACAGGCATAATAAGGGCATGACTTTGCGCCAGATCGATCCGGAATTCATCCCCCGCCACATCGCACTCGTGATGGACGGCAACGGCCGTTGGGCGCAGCAGCGCGGCATGAAGCGCACCGAGGGGCACAAGCGCGGCGAGGCAGTGCTCATGGACTGCGTCGATGCCTGCATCGAGATGGGCACGGTCGAGTGGCTGTCGGCCTACGCGTTTTCTACGGAAAACTGGCGCCGCGCGGCGTCCGAGGTCCGCTTCATCCTCGGTTTTTCCCGCGACGTGCTGCACCGCCAGCGCGACGAGCTGAACGAGAAGAACGTCCGCATCGTCTGGGCCGGTCGGCGCCCGCGCCTGTGGCGTTCGGTGCTGCGCGAGCTGGAAGCGGCCGAGGAGCTGACCCAGGACAACACCGGACTGACGCTCGCGATGTGCATCAATTACGGCGGCAGGGCAGAGATTATCGACGGCGCACGCCAGCTCGCCACTGACGCTCGTGACGGCAAGATCCGCCCGCAGGACATCAACGAGCAGACGTTTTCCAAGTACCTCTACCGGCCCGACATGCCGGACGTGGACTTGTTCCTGCGCCCCAGCGGCGAGCAGCGCACCTCGAACTTCCTGCTCTGGCAGTCGGCCTACGCGGAGATGGTCTACCAGGACAAGCTGTTCCCGGACTTTACCAAGGACGACCTGTTCGAGGCGGTCTACGAGTACGCCAAGCGCGACCGGCGCTTCGGCGGCGCGGTGGATAAGTTCGCGGAGAAGTAAGGCTACGCGTTGGCGTCGAGAAGCTTCCTGCACTCGGCGCAGATGCCGTAGATCTCGGCGTCGTGGGCGACGAGCTGGTAGCCAAACGAGTTCGCGGTTTCGCGCGCCCAGGCCTCGATGGGCCCGCCGTCGATCTCCTCGCTGCAGCCGCACTTCGTGCACACGAGGTGATGGTGGTGGTGCTCGGTGATGCAGTGGCGGAAGAGCGTCTCGCCGTCGGCGTTCTGGAGCACGTCGACGGCGTCGATCTCCGCGAGCGACTGCAGCGTGCGATACACGGTGGTCAGGCCGACCTTCTCTCCACGCGCATCCAGCTCGGCGTGGATTTCTTTGGCGGTGGCAAACTTATCGACGTCGCGCAGCGTCTCCACCACCGCCGTGCGCTGGCGCGTCATGCGCGCTCCGAGTTTGGGGATGGGCTCCTTCGGCGTCCTCTGGTGCTGCTGTGCCATACTTATCTACGGTAGCGCGGCTACTCCACCGGCTGCCGCGGGGTCTGCGGAACGATCCCGGGGTCCGCGGTGGGAGCCACGGTGGGGGACATCGTTGGTGGGGCCACGATCGCCGCGCCCATGCCGGCGCCCACGCCGGGGGAGGTAGGCGCGTCGCTGTCCCCGCCGTGCTCGCGTTCGCTGCGCTTCTCGGCCAGATCGTCGCGCTCGGCGTTCGCTTCCTCTGCCTCCTTGGTCACCCGGGTGGCGGCCCGGGAGAGCGCGAAGATGACATCTCCGGCCTCCGGCACCACAAGGCTGTAGATCACCTCGCGGCCGGAGCGCGAGGAGGTGACCAGCCCGGCGGACTTGAGCACGCGGAGGTGCTGCGAGATCAGCGGCTGAGACTTCTTCAAGTTGGCCACCAGCTCGTGGACCACGTGATCGCCGTTGTACAGCATGAGCAAAATCTGCAGCCGCAGCTCGGAGTTCAGCGCGCTGATGAGCTCCGCGGTTGCGTCGAGGTTTGCTGGGGCGCTTCGTTTACGTCGTGCCAAGGCGCCGCCCCTTTCTAATCGCTGTGGGCGTTCTCAGAATTCTCAGTTTAGGAAATTTACGAGGCTTTTGCCAGTTTCTTGCCCAAGGGCTTGAGCGGGCGTGGGGCATTCGCGCGGTGCGCGCCCCATGCGCATACGCCGGGCGTGCGCTGGGCTACACTAGCACCGTTACCCGAAACCGGATTACAGGAGGCTATCCGTGCCCGCCAGCAAGATCGATACCGTTGTCAACCTCTGCAAACGCCGTGGACTCGTGTTCCCCGCGGGCGAGATTTACGGCGGTACGCGCTCGGCATGGGACTACGGCCCGCTGGGCGTAGAGCTGAAGGAAAACATTAAGCGCCAGTGGTGGCGCCACATGGTGCAGTCCCGCGACGACGTCGTGGGCGTGGACACGTCCGTGATCCAGCCGCGCCAGGTGTGGGTGTCTTCCGGCCACGTCGAGGTCTTCACGGACCCGCTGGTGGAGTCCCGCCATACCGGCAAGCGCTATCGCGCCGATCACCTCATCGAGGCGTACGAGGAGAAGCACGGCCACGAGCCGGAGAACGGCCTGGCAGACATCAACGACCCGGAGACCGGCCAGCCCGGCGACTGGACCGAGCCGAAGGCGTTCTCCGGTCTGCTCAAAACCTTCCTGGGCCCGGTGGATGATGAGCAGGGCCTGCACTACCTGCGCCCCGAGACCGCCCAGGGCATCTTCGTCAACTTCAAGAACGTGATGACCTCGTCGCGCATGAAGCCGCCGTTCGGCATCGCCAACATTGGCAAGTCCTTCCGCAACGAGATCACCCCGGGCAATTTCATCTTCCGCACCCGCGAGTTCGAGCAGATGGAGATGGAGTTCTTTGTCAAGCCGGGCGAGGATGAAGAGTGGCACCAGTACTGGATTGATGACCGCTACAACTGGTACGTCGACCTGGGCATCAAGGAGGAGAACCTCCGCCTGTACGAGCACCCGAAGGAGAAGCTGTCGCACTACTCCAAGTGCACCGTGGACGTGGAGTACGCCTTCGGCTTCAAGGGCTCCAAGTGGGGTGAGCTGGAGGGCGTGGCCAACCGCACGGACTACGACCTCTCGGTGCACGCGAAGGGCTCCGGCGAGGACCTGTCCTACTACGACCAGGCCAACGAGGAACGCTGGATCCCCTACGTCATCGAGCCGGCCGCCGGCCTGGGCCGTTCCATGATGGCCTTCCTGGTGGACGCGTACGACGAGGAAGAGGCGCCCAACGCCAAGGGCGGCACCGACAAGCGCGTCGTTCTGCGCCTGGACCGCCGCCTGGCTCCGGTGAAGGTGGCAGTGCTGCCGCTGTCCAAGAAGGAGGAGCTGTCCGTCCCCGCCCGCGAGCTGTCGAACACGCTGCGCAAGTACTGGAATGTCGACTTTGACACCTCCGGCGCGATCGGCCGCCGCTACCGCCGCCAGGACGAGATCGGTACGCCGTTCTGCGTCACCTACGACTTCGACACCCTCGAGGACAACGCGGTCACTGTCCGCGAGCGCGACACGATGGAGCAGGAGCGCGTGAAGATTGACGAGCTCGAGGCCTACCTCGCCGCCCGCCTGATCGGGGCATAAGCGCGATGCACTACGTCAGCTGGGACCGCTCGGATCGGGACAACCTGAAGTTGCTCGCCGAGGCAGGCCCCGAAGTGCTCGGCGAGTTCACGCACGACCGCGCCGTCGTGGCGGGGCAGCAGTGGGAACTGCTCGCGTCGCCGGAGTCGGGTGCGGTGGCGTCGCGAGGCGGCAGCGAGTTCGTGCGCGCGCACGATTCGCTGAAGCGCGCGAAGCAGATCCGCGTCGACGTGGAGGGCCGCACCTACCAGATGGTCGCGGAGACCTCGAAGAACTGGATCGTCGACGATGCCTCCGGCACGAAGGTCGCCCAGTTCACCTCCGATCACAACGGCGTGCGCAAGGCCATCCTGGAGTTCGAGGGCGAGACCGAGCTTTCGCTTCTCGACGTCGCCGCGCTCGCCTGGGTATCCCGCGAAATCTTGGAGGCGCGCAAGATCGTCTCCTCCAACGTGCTGATCGCAACGCTCCTGCTCTTCTCGCTTGTTGCCGTGCTAGTGTTCGTGCTGTGATTTGGCGCGACAACCTGCTGATCCGCGAGGACGATGACCCGCCCGCCGAGGGCGGCGCGCGCCTCGCGGCGGTGGAGGACGGCACGCTGCGCTTCGGCGCCACGCCCCTCCGCTTCACCAGCGGCAACCCGGCTGACCTGCGCGCTGAGGGCGCGCACGGCGAGCAGTTCGCGGTCCGCAAAACGTCGTTCACCGTCGCGCGCTACGCCGCGGACTGCAACGGCGCCGCATACGAGCTCAACCGGACTGGGCTGCGCCCGCGTCGCGAGATCGTTGACGCCCAGGGGAACATCGTCGCGCTGACCGTCGCGCGCGCGAACGGCGATCTCGCGGTCACCGTCCCGCGGGAGATCACCTTGGACATCGTGTTCATGACGTGGTGCTTGACGCTTATCGACGCCCCCGTGCGCCGCACCCGCTACTAATCCACCCCTACTCGGCGTCGTCCGGCGAGCCGACGTAGATGCTCTCGCCCCTGCGCAACGCCGACACGAGCTGCGCCAGTGTTTCGCGCGCCGCAGCCGAACTGGAGCAGCGGCGGAGTGCGTCGAGCTCGTTGAGGTCTTCAGGGGTGAGTTGCTTGGTGATAAGCGCCCTCATCGTGAAAACCTCCCGCTTCCGCTCGTGGTGGCTGGCTGATGTTTGCCAACCAAAGCTTATGTGGATCTAATGTATCGCAGCTGTGATTCAGACACTACGGAACCCCGGCCGTTCTAGCAACGGGACACCTGTCTGTGCTGCTAGAACGTGCCGCCGCGGCTAATGTTGCCGCCACCGCCACCGCCGGAGAAGCCGCCGCCACCGCCACCGCCGCCAAAGCCGCCGCTGAGAATCGCGCCCCACATGGCTGCGCGCGCGATGTCGCCGGCGGTCTGGCGGTTCTGCTGGGAGCGGTAGTGGTCCACGTCGTCCTTGGCCGCCTGGTAGGCGCGCCGCGCGGTGTCCGTGGCGGCGCGGGCGAAGTCGATCGCGCCGCGGGTGTCGCTGGTCCGCCGCTGGTGTGCCTCGGCGTACTGGCGCTGGGACTCGGCGAGCAGGGAGCGTGGGTGCGAGCCGATGATGCGGCCGCGGGAGCGGATGAGGTCTTCGGCCGACTGGATCTGGGTCGTGGCTACCTGCATCTGCTGGGTAAACAGCTGGAGGGCGCGGGACTGGTCGTTGGCAACACCCTTGGCGCGGTCCAGCTGGGCGTCGATGCGCCCATCCAGGTCCGTCAGCTCGGTGTAGAGGGCGAGCGGGTCGGTCTCAGCGCGGTCGCCCATCTGTGACAGGGCCTCGCGGGCCTGCGCGGCGATGGCGTCCAGGGATGCGACGTCGATACGCGCGCCCTGCTGCGTGGAGTCCTTAACCTGGTCGATTTCGCGCAGCTCGCCCTCGATCTCCTTGATCAGCGCGGGCAGGTTGTGCTGCGCCTTGGCCAGGTTGTCCTCGGCGTGCTCGATGGCGGCGAGGTTGGTGTCGGCGACCTTGACGGCTTGGGTGGCGGTGGCGAGGACGTCGATAAGCGCGCCCTGCTGGCCCGCTGGCTTCGCGGCGAGCGCGCTGGCCTCGCTCAGCTGTTTCTCGGCTTCCGCGAGTGAGGACTCGGCGACGTCGACGTTTTCATCGATCGAGTGCAGCATCCCCTCGTTGTGGCGGCTGCGCAGCTCCTCCAGCGTCGCCTTCGCCGGCTCGATGCGCGCGCGGATGTCGATGGTGCGGGCGCGAAGCGCGTTCACCTCTTCGTCGGCGCGCATGAGCGTGCCGCGCATGGCGTTGAACTCATCCGTCTTCGCCTTGAGCGCCTCCTCGGCCTTGCCGCAGCTGGAGATGATGTCAATGAGCATGGTGCGCTTTTCCGGCTCGGTCTCCGGGATGGCGTCGTAGAGCTTCTGGTGGGTGTGAAACGCGCGCTGCAGCGTGGAGGTCGCCTGGTTCATCGCCGAGGTGAACGGGCGCACGCGCTCGGCGCCGAACTCCGCGGACGCCACCTGCAGCTCCTCCTTGCCCTGCGTGATCGACTCGTCGGCGGCGACGAGGGCGTCGCGCGCCACCTGCTCGAGCGTCGGCGTGGGCAGGCGGCCGAGCGAATCGGTGTCGCCGGGCGTGAGCGCCTTGGCGGACTCGAGTTGCTTCGCGTTCTGCTTCTTGGTGTTGCGGCGCGACGCTACGTAGGCGCCGCCGCCGGCGAGCGCGAGCACGCCGACGCCGCCCGCGGCCCAGCCGGCGCCCGAGCCGCCATCGGAACCGCCGCTCCCGGAACCGCCCTTGCCGCTGATTGCGGCCTCAGCCGCAGCGGTGCCGACGCCCGCCCAGTCCTTGGCCGACAGCTTCTCATAGGCAGCAGCGTCCATCGCGTCGATGTCCTTCTGCGTCCAGTCGTTGCCGCCGAAGACGCCGTAGGCGCGCTCGTCCGGCGCGACGACCAGCACGGCGGTGTTCGCGCCGTTCGCGGCGACGGCCTGCTCCGCCCACTGCGGGCCGGTCAGGGTGCCCAGCGAGCTGGCGTACACCACGCGCAGCGAGAGGTGCTTCTCCTGGCTCACCTTCGTCACGGCGTCCTTGACGCTGGCCAGCTCTGCATCGGAGAGCACACCCGCGTCGTCCGTGACAGGCTGCGCGAGCTTGCCCGGCGCCGTCGCGGTGTCCACGGCCTGCGCGAGGACGGACGGTGCGTCGGGGGTTGGCGGGGTGGCGTGGGCGGCGGTCATGGGGGCGTCGATAAGCAATGCCCCGGCGATGAGCGGCGCGGTTGCCACGATGCGTAGATAGCGCGAATTCATGCCAACTAGGGTAGTCGCAACCGGGGAACGCGCGCTGCAGCCTTTACGCTTGGGGCGTGTACACCTATACAACTGAGGATTTCGCCCGCCGCGCGCCGGAGGCCCCGAAGCAGGCGCAGATCGCGCCGGAGCAGGACACGCGCGACGCCTTCGCGCGCGACCGGGCCCGCGTGCTGCACTCCGCCGCGCTGCGCCGGCTCGCGGATAAGACGCAGGTGGTCGGCCCCCGCGACGGCGACACCCCGCGCACGCGCCTGACGCACTCGCTGGAGGTCGCGCAGATCGCGCGCGGGATCGGCAGCCGCCTCGGCCTGCACCCCGACCTGTGCGAAATGGCCGGCCTGACCCACGACATCGGCCACCCGCCGTATGGCCACAACGGGGAAAACGCGCTCAACGCCGTCGCGCCCTGCGGCTTCGAGGGCAACGCGCAGACCCTGCGCATCCTCGCGCGCCTCGAGCCCAAAGTGCTTATCGACGCCACCTCATACGGACTCAACCTCACCCGGGCCTCCCTCGACGCCGCCGTGAAGTACCCGCGCACCCGCACCAACGCGGACGGCACGATCAACCGCAAGTACTCGGCCTACGACGAGGACGCGGACGTGCTCGCCTGGGCGCGCGCCGGGCACACCGACGACCGCCCGCCGATGGAAGCCCAGGTCATGGACTTCTCCGACGACATCGCCTACTCCGTGCACGACGTGGAGGACGGCATCGTCTCCGGCCGCGTCTCGCTGCAGGTCCTGTGGGACTTCGTGGAGCTTGCTGCGCTGGCGCAGAAGGGCGCGGACGCCTTCGGCGGCACGGCAGACCAGCTCATCGACGCCGCCGATCGCCTCCGCTCCCTGCCCGCCATCGCCGCGGCCGCGGACTTCGACTTCACGCTGCAGTCCTGGACGGGGTTGAAGTCCCTGACCTCGCAGCTGGTGGGGCGCTACGTCGGCGCGGTCACCGAGGCCACGCTTGCGAGCGCAGCGAACCAGGAACTCGTCACGGGGCTCGGCCGGGCCCACGGCAACCTCGTCGTCCCACCCGACACGGAGGCAGAGGTCCGCCTGCTCAAGACGGTCGCCGTCCTCTACGTGATGGACCTGCCCGCCCACATCGCGCGCCAGGACCGGCAGCGCGAGCGCATCTTCCGCGTCCACGAGTACCTGCGCGCCGGCGCGCCCGGCACGCTGGACACCGTGTTCCGCGCCTGGTTCGAGGCCGCGGACACGGACCTGGAGCGCGAGCGGGTGATCGTGGACCAGATCGCGTCGATGACGGAGTCGCGCCTGGAGCGCGTGGCGGACAAGGCGGCCGCCTTCGACGGGTTCCTGTAGCTCCGCCTAGAGCCGCTCGGCGATCTGCCCGAGCGCCTCGCGCGTGCCGATTTCGCCCGGGAGCCACGGCAGCTCCACCACCGGCACCGGTAGGTCCAAGAGCGCGAGCGCTTGTTGTTCCACGCCCCGCCGTCCCTCCAGAAACGTCCCCGCCTCATCCGGCGTGCGCCGGTTCACAATCGCGCTTCCCACGTGCACCCCGTTTGCGGTGAGCTCCTCGTAGAACTCCATCGACTCCATCACGGGAAGGCGCTCGGCGGTGAGCACGATGTGGAAAACGCACTTGGTGGGATCGGTGAGCATGGCGCGCAGGCGCTCGAACTTGCGGCGACGGGCGAGCAGCGTGGCGCGGATCTGCTGGTTGCGGCGGTCGACGGGCGAGCCGCCGATGCTCGAGCCGCCCATGCCGCGGACGAGGTCGCTGAACTTGTCCGACTTGTCGCGCCGCTCGAGCAGCCCGTCAGTGTAGGCGGCCATGAGCTCCGGCAGCGCCACGAGGCGGGAGGTGTGGCCGGAGGGCGCGGTGTCGAGGATGAGGTTGTCGTATTCGGACCCAGCAACCAGGTCGGCGATGCGCTCGAGCAGCGCCGCCTCGTGCATGCCGGGGGAGTGGCGCGACATTTCCAGGTGCCGGTCCACTTCGCGGTGGAGGCGCTCCGGCATCATCGCGCGCATGGAGTCGCCGACGGCGCGCAGGTGCTGCTGCGTGATGGCGGCCGGGTCGAGCTCGATGGCGTCGAGGCGTGGCTCGAGGGTGACGGGGGCGTCGTGAAGCGCCTCGCCCCAGATGTGGCCGAGATTGTGGGCGGGGTCGGTGGAAACGAGCAAGACGCGGCGACCGCGCGCGGCAAGACGCACGGCGGTGGCGGCGGAGATGGTGGTTTTGCCCACGCCGCCTTTGCCGCCGAAGAACATGACTGGTGCGTCTAGCAGCATGAGATCCCGTCGAGTGGTGAGCGTTCCATGCCCATGCGGGTGTGCCAGGCGTGGAAGTCGTCGTACAGCAGCGGCAGCAACTCGAGCGTGTAGTAGCTGGCCGGGTTGGGGATGCCGAGCGTTTCCGACGCCACGAGCAGCGTAAACAGGTCGTCCTCCTCGCGGGCTGCGCGGGCGAACTCGCGGCGGTACGGCGCCTGGTAGAACTCGCTGAGGCCCGCCCCGAGGCGCTTAAGCAGTTGCATACTCGTCGTCCCAGGTCATCGCGGGCTCGCGGCGCGCCTTGCTAATCGACGCCACCGCCTCAACCACCACCCACACGGCCGCAACAATGATGACGACGTCGATGCCCAGCAGCAGCCAGTTGCCGGCCTCAAAGAGCGTGCGCAGCTGCAGCACGGCGGCCCAGAGCGACATGAGGGTGACAAACACCAGCGGGATGAGCAGCGGCAGGGTGGGGCGGCGCAGCTTGGTCAGGATGACTACCAGGACGGACAGGGTGAGGCCGGCCATGAGCTGGTTGGTGGTGCCGAACAGCGGCCAGATGATCATGCCGCCGGAGCCGTCCATGCCGGTGGAGAACGTCAGGCCCAGTGCGGCGCCGACGGCGATGATGGTGGCGACCAGGCCGGAGAGCTTCACGCCCATGATCTCGGCGATCTCGCCGACGACCATGCGCTGCAGTCGCACGCCGGAGTCCATGGTGGTAGCGGCGAACAGGACGGCCATTGTGGCCAGGATGGTGGCGGACAGGGACGTCGGGATGCCGAGGCCCTCGTTCATGAGCGCGCCGCCGCCCTCGACGAACGCGTTGACGCCGCCGGCGTTCCACTCGTTGTACACGCTTTCCCAGTCGGCGAGCGTCTTGTATCCGGCGGTGGTGGCCACGATGGTGCCCAGGGAGAGCAGGCCCTCGCCGACGGCGCCGAAGTAGCCGACGAAGCGCGCGTCCGTCTCCTTGTCCAGCTGCTTGGCTGACGTGCCCGAGGCGACGATGCCGTGGAAGCCGGAGACGGCGCCGCACGCGATGGTGACGAACAGGAGCGGGAAGATGCTCGGGGTGCCGGCGGGGACGGCGTCATTGAGCGTCGGCGCGACGATCTCCGGGCGGACGATGAAGAACGAGCCGTACAGGATGATAAGGCCGACGAACAGCTGCAGGCCGTTGATGTAGTCGCGCGGCTGCAGCAGGACCCACACCGGCAGCAGCGAGGCGATGAAGGCGTAGACAAACAGCAGGATGATCCACACGCCTCGGTCCGGGATGCCCATGACGGTTTCGGGCAGGGCGACGGGGAAGCGGTCGCCGAGCACGATGAGCGCGTAGAGCGCGGCCACGCCGACCAGCGAGACCAGCGGCAGGTTCCACTTGAGGCGGTAAATCGCCTGGCCGATCAGGACGGCGACGATAATCGCGCCCCACGTGGGGATGACCGCCGACGGCGTGGCGATGAGCAGGTTCGAAATCACCACGGCGAACGCGGTGTTCACCATGAGCAGCAGCAGGAAAATGACCACGAGGAAGAGGTTGCGCCCGCGCGCGCCGATGTAGCGCCCGGACAGCGTGCCGATCGACTGGCCCTTGTGCCTTTGCGACGCCCACAGCGCCCCCAAGTCGTGCATCCCCGCAAAGAACACGGTGCCGAGCGTGACCCACAAAAACGCCGGCAGCCAGCCCCAGATCACGGCAACGGCCGGTCCGATGATCGGTGCCGCGCCCGCCACGGAGGTGAAGTGGTGCCCCCACAGCACGTACTTGTTCGTGGGCACGTAGTCCACGCCGTCTTCCATGGTGTGCGCCGGCGTGCGGAACGCGTCCGACAGCTTGAACACGCTGCGGCCGAGGAACCTGGAATACAGCAGGTAACCGGCCACCATCATGGCGAGTCCGATGATGACAAGGAGTAACGAGTTCATACGCCAACTTTCTTTCCGTGGTTCGTGTCACAACTGTGAGAAGTATGCCACACATCACACGGCGTGGTGCAAAGTGGGGGGCGTTGCTTATCGACGCTCCCCCGCCCCCTTACGGCACAAGAACTGTGTGAAATAGTGTTGACTGTGTGTCGTTGAAATTGTCGTCGACAGCAATGTGGAGGGTACGGCGGCCGTCATCCAGCATTGGCCCCCATGAAAGTGCCTCGACGTTGTCGGGCTGCGGTGGGTTGTCGGCGAAGTCGTACACCAATTCTTTAGTTGCGAGCTGCTCAGTCCCGTCGAGCGTGTCCTTGCCGAGAACATCGTCCGCGCCGCTGAGTGTGAGTCGGTAAATCTCTCCGCGGACTTCGCCGCTTTTTCCCAGCTCAGGGTAGAACCCGCGCTCAAGGACATAGAGCGACCCGTCTTCTGCCTCGAGCACGGATGTGATTCCGCGACCGGGGTTCGCGCGTACCGCGTACTCGTGAGTGGCGTTTCCGTTGGCCAGGTTATATTCGGTGATGCGATTGACTGAGCTGTGCTTCGGATCGTTGCTGGTCCCGTCTTGCGCGAGCGCATTCTCATTGATTGTCAGCGCGGTTGTACCACCATCCGCCAATGTCATTGCTTCCGGTCCGTTGTTGTGGTGGATGCCCTTCGTGTCGTGTCCATCGGGGAAGTGGTATGCGGGTGGATTGATTCGGCGGACTTCGCGACCAGCAGCGGTCGACTCAATCAGTTGCGGTGGAGCGACCTGTCCCTCGCGCGCGTCTCCCTCGGTGGTCCACAACAAGTTGCCATTGGGCAGCTGGCGAATCTCTTCCGCGTCGATGAATTCGGTGTAGTCGGAGCCGTCAGGAAGCGTGAGGCGCACCTCACCTTCATGCGCGAACCTGCGATGATCCTGAGTAGTGAAGATGTATGCGCGGATAGGGCCGTGTTCATGCTTGTCATCGGAAATTGCGATGTATCGCCCATCCTCGAGCTGATCCATGCCGCTGAGCCCGCCGATCGCGGGGTCATGCTCAGTCGCACTGAAGTCAAAACGACTGACGTACTCTGCACTTGGGAGATCGCTGGATGACACTCCCTCTTCGTTCTTCTCTGCCCCTGCGGCCAGAAGCACCTGAATGGCTACAGTGAGCGCGCCGCCTATGAGCACGCCGATACCGGCAACGGCGGCGACAGCCGCCGTAACCGGCACCGTTACATCGCCTACGTGAAGCGAAGTGCCGTTCTGGCCGACCGTGACCGGAACCGCAGCACTCGGGTCTGCAGTGGCTGTGACTGGCGAGAGCGCGATCGAGGCTGAGACCCCTAACGCGATGACGGTACGACTACGCATGCGTGACTCCTTTGAGAGATACAAATGTAATATCTCACACCTTAAAGCCGTCCCTGGAACATGCAACTTGGCCACAGCCACCGTTACGCTCCTACCGCAACTCCCGATACAACAAGTAGACGGCTCACAGAAAGGACACGCACCATGCGCACTTCATACCTCCCCGCCTTCTCCGCCGCGGCCCTCGCCGCCGCAGCCCTTGTCGCCCCGCACGCCACGGCCGCGGAGCTCGCGCCCAAGGGCGAGGCGTCCTGCACGCTCACGATGACCGCCGCCGAGCGCGCCTACGCCGACTCCTTCAAGAGCGAGGAAAAGGACCTGGGCGGCAAGCGGATCGCCGGCACGTGGGTCCGCGCCATCGAGGACGTCTACCCCGAGGCCAGCGCCTACAACGACCTCGACCTCCTGCAGAAGGTCATGCCCCGCAGCCTGGCGGAGCACTACCTGGCGGTGCGCGGGTCCGAAGCCGCCGCCGACGTCCCGTTCGGCCCGACCGCCGAGGCGGTCGCGGGCCTGGGCACCGTCAACGTCGCCGATACCACGGCCACCACCACTGCGGGGGACCGCGAAAACGGGCGCTCGCTGACGCAGCAGCTGCAGGCCGCGTTCCCCGGGCTGGCCAAGGAAAAGGCGGATTCGCTGGCGTACGTGCTGCAAAATGACGCCACCGGCAAGTACTTCAACGACCGCCTGGCCTACCACCAGGCGCTCGAGCAGGCGGAGCTGCGCTGCCACAACCTGCTTGCCGGTAGCGCGAAGCTGGCTAACGTCGACCTGCCCACTGCGGATCCCGTGCAGAGCGCGCCCGCGCCGGGCAGCTCGCAGCCCCACCGGGGCGAGGCGTCGTCGGCAGGCGCGACCGCCGGCGTCGTCGTCTTCTCGCTGCTTGCGGCGCTCGGCGTGTCGCTCGCGACCGTGGCCGCGGTGGGTCCCCAGCTCGGCATCGCGCTGCCGGAGTTCCCGGACCTCTCGGACCTCGCGAACATCCAGGTCTAGCTAGCGCACCAGCTCGACGCGGTTGTCGCGGAAGACGGCCGCGACCTTGCGCGTCTCATCCGCCGGCAGGTGCCAGTCGCAGGCGACGACGCGCGCCGGCCGCGCCTCGCGCAGCAGGTCGGCGAGGCCGTCGAGGTTGCGCGGCGCCGGGCGCTCGGGCCCGAACACCGCGACGGAGATCGCCCCGGCAACGTCCGCGACCGTGTGCACCGGCGCGGTGAGCAGCACCGGGTTTCGGTTGCGTCCGTGTCCTGTCCTATACATCTTGAACCTCCTCCACCTGGCAGAAGCTCTCGTAGTGGTCGGCGGTGTAGTACCACACCTCGGGGGTCTCGTCGCCGGCGCCGCCGTCGTTGTCGCGGCTTCCGGTGATGATGCGCCGCGCGCCGCGGTGTGACACACCCGGCGTGTCCACGGTGAACTCGCGGTAGAAGCCCAAGTCCTCGTCGGGGAGTACGCCCTCGTAGTTGCCAAAGCGGGCGTTGTCGTTGTCGGGGTAGGGGAACGGCCCGCCACGCTGCACGAGCGAGATCGTCTCGCTGGCCTCTTGCGGGAGGTTTTTGCAGGTTGGGATGGTGGGGGACGCGGGGGCGTCGATAAGCGAGCATGCGCTGAGCACGCCCGCGAGTGCGACGACAAGCTTTTTCACGCCACGCATTGTTGCACACTACGATTGGGCGCATGGCAAGGGGCAGGATTCCGGAAAGCGACATTGAGGCGATCCGCGAGCGCGCGGCGATCGAGGACATCGTCGGCGAGTACGTCCAGCTCAAACCGGCGGGCCACGACTCGCTGAAGGGACTCAGCCCGTTCAAGGACGAGAAGACGCCGAGCTTCCACGTCCGCCCCGCACGCGGCTACTACCACTGCTTTTCCACCGGCAAGGGCGGCGACGTCTTCAACTTCCTCATGGAGTTGGAGCAGCTCACGTTCCCCGAAGCCGTCGAGGCGGTCGCGGACACGATCGGCTACCACATCAACTACCAGGGCGGATCCACGGGCGCGCGCGACGTCAAGCCCGGCACCCGCCAGCGCCTCCTGGCCGCGAACAAGGCGGCGCACGAGTTCTACCGCGAGCAGCTCGAGACCCCGGAGGCTGAGCCGGGCCGCAATTTCCTGCTTGAGCGTGGCTTTGACAAGGAGCTCATCTACCGCTTCGAGTGCGGCTACGCGCCCGACGGTTGGGACACCCTGACGAAGCACCTGCTCCGCCGCGGCTTCGAGGTGCAGGAGCTTATCGACGCCGGCATTTCCTCCATGGGCCGCCGCGGACCCATCGACAAGTTCCGCCGCCGCCTCATCTGGCCGATCAAGGACGCCGCCGGCAACACCATCGGCTTCGGCGCCCGCAAGCTCTTCGACGACGACCCGATGGGCAAGTACATGAACACGCAGGACACGCTCCTGTACCACAAGTCGAAGGTGCTGTTCGGCCTGGACCTGGCCAAACGCGACATCTCGGAGCGGCACCAGACCGTGATCGTGGAGGGCTACACGGACGTTATGGCCATGCACGCGGCGGGCGTGACCACCGCCGTGGCGGCGTGCGGCACGGCGTTCGGCGCGGACCACCTCTCCGCGATCCGCCGCCACATGCTGGACGACAGCTACTTCCGCGGCGAGCTCATCTACACCTTCGACGGCGACGAGGCCGGCCAGAAGGCGGCCATGCGCGCCTTCGAGGGCAACCAGCAGTTCACGGGGCAGTCCTTCGTCTCCGTCGCGCCGGACGGGATGGACCCGTGCGACCTGCGCCTGGCCCGCGGCGACGTGGCGCTGCGCGACCTGGTGGCCAAGCGCGTGCCCATGTTCGAGTTCGTCATCGAATCCCTGCTCGCCGACTACTCGCTCGACTCCGCCGAGGGCCGCGTGCAGGCGCTGCGCCGCACCGTCCCCGTCGTTGCCTCCATCAAGGACACCGTCCTGCAGCAGGAGTACGCGCGCCGCCTCGCGGGCTGGGTCGGTTGGCCCAACCCGGACGAGGTGCTCGACCAGGTGCGGAGTGCTTCTCGACGCCCCCAGAAACCCAACCGACGCCCCCGCCCCACCCCCTCCGGCTCCGAACCGGCCCCCGGCCAGCCCCCGGCCCTGCAACCGCCGAACCCGCAGGACCCGCTCCTGTGGCCGCAGCGCGAGGCGCTGAAGATCGCGCTGCAATACCCGGACAAGGCGGGCACCTACTTCGAGGGCATCAACCCGGACGCGTTCACCAACGACGCCTACCGCCAGGTCCGCGAGGCCATCGCCAGCGCGGGCGGCGTCGCCTCCGCCACCGAGCACGGCGCGAACTTCCTCGCCGCCGTCGCCGCGGAGATGCGCGACCTGGCCGGCCGCAACTTCGTCTCCGAGCTCGCCGTCGAGCCGATCCACGCCGACGACATGGACCGCTACGTCGACTCCGTGCTCTCACGCCTGCAGGAGACGCGCGTGGGCGACCAGATCGCGCAGCTGAAGTCCCAGCTCCAGCGCATGCGCCCCGCCGAGGAGCCGGAGGCCTACAACGCCCTGTTCTCGGACCTCGTGGCGCTGGAGCAGGCGCGCCGCGAGCTCAACGACCGCGCCTCGCGCGCCTAACCCCTTTTAGACGCAGCGAACACCGCCTCGGTTCCCTTTCGGCGGCAAAGTCGGAGAAGAATCACAAACCCTTGTGACCTGCCCCGATGGGCCCATAGTGTGGTCGGCATGGACACCTTGACAGACATCGACGCGCTCATCGACCTGGACCGCCGCGCCATCGCGCTCGCGGGCCTCGTCGCGGGCATGACCGCCGCGGAGCTCACCGCGCGCGGCATGGAGGCGGATCGCGCCGAGCAGTTTGTCACCGTCGCCGCCACCTTCTATGGCCCGACCTCCCACAGCGCCTACCAGCGCCGCTGCCGCGACAAGGCGCTGGAGAACGGCCACCGCCTGGATACCCTCGCGTACATCGCCCGCGCGTCGCGCACGATCACCGACCCCACGGAGCGCTGGCAGTTCCGCGAGGCGTTGTGCGCGACGTCTGGCGACGGGGCGGAGGTGCGTCGTCAAGCGCGAGTCCTCAAACGCACACCCACGCCGCCGCCCGCGCACGGCTACCGCGTGGCGCGCTACGCCGACGGCACAATGCGGCTCTCCTTCGTCGGGCCCTCGGCGCAGCTCCAGGACGTGGTCGACTCGATGGAGGCCGACGCGCAAAGCGATTCGCTTTTCGACGCCACCGCCTGGCTCCTCAGCCGCAAACCCGTCGCCGAAACCACGGCCGTCGCCAACGTTGTGCTCACTGTGACCGACTACGCCCGGATCCTCACCGGCGACGGCGACGACATCCGGGTCGAGATGTCCAACGGCGCCGTGCTCACGGGCGCGGAACTGCTCGAGCGCAAGCTGCAGGGCAACGGCTACATCACGCTTGTCTCGCCGATGGAGGGGCCGCTCAACACGTACCGGGCGCGATTCGCCCACGACAAGCACCGGCGGATGATCGACACCGACGGCGCCCGGTGCTGCTGGCCGGACTGCCGCGCGCCGGCCGCGAAGGCGCAGGCGCACCACATCCACGAATACCGCGACGGCGGCGAGACGCACGCCGGGAACCTGTGCTGGCTGTGCTCGTTCCACAACGGAGTCAACGGGTTGCCGCAGTTCGGGCGGGTGGAGCGGCGCGCCGGGCGGATCGTGTGGATCAGCCCGGGCGGCCACGTCGTACCGACGGGGCGCGCCTACTCCGCGGTGGACGGGGAGCCGCCACCGACGTCCCCGTAAACGCTCACGCCAAGGCGCGCCGGTGAGGCCGCGCCGCTTTGGCGTGCCAAAAACTTCCGAACAGCTGTAACGCGCGCCGCATACACGTAGATTAAATGAGTATGAGCACACAGCACCGCGCGGCCCGCGTCGCCGCCCTCTCCGCAGTCCTGACCCTGTCCGCAACTTCCGTCATCAACGCCGCCCCCGCGTCCGCAGAAGAGCCGTTCGAAGGCACCGACTGGACCGGCGGCTACTACGTCCCCGAAGAGGAGTTCCCGTCCGACCCCGGCTACGCCACCACGTGGCGCAGCTACGACGTCATCCGCTTCGGCGACCCCCGCTTCTTCGACTACGGCGCCGACGGCGTCCGCGTCCTTGGCAAGTTCGAGGGCGACCGCGTCCTCTGCCTGTCCAACGCGAAGGCCGGCATGCAGTCCTGCGAGGTCGAGGGCCAGAAGGTGACGGAGTTCCAGGGACTTCCGAAGACCATCACCACGGACCCGACCGTCGCGATGCTCGCGCCAGTCGTCGGCATCGTCCTGGCGCTCGGCTACAGGTTCAGCAACCTCGGCCTCACCGGCATCAGCGGCCTGAGCAGCTAACGCCCAAAAACGAACGGCGCCCGTCCCCGAAACATTGGGGGACGGGCGCCGTCTGCGTTGCGCGGGCGTTAGGCGTCGGCGTGCTTGCGCAGCGCGTACTCTACCGCGTCGAGCGGCAGGGAGGAGTCGTGGGCGTCGCGGGCCTCGCGAAGCGCCGTGAGGTACTCGGCGTAGTCTTCGGCGGTCAAGTCGGCGTCCTTGGGCAGCCCGGCGCCGGCGGCGCGCTTGGAGCAGATGATCACCGGCTTCTCGTCGCCGGCCTCCTGCGGCCCGGCGAGGAAATAGGCCACGTGCGACGCGAACTTCGGCGCCAGCCCGGTTTCAACGAGCGACGCGTAGGCGTCCACCGCGGACTTACCGCCGATGTTGCGGATCGCCTGCAGCAGCTGGTTGGCCTTGTGCTTGTTGCGCAAGAACTGCTGCAGCTGCATGACCTGGTTCGACTGGCCGGCCGCGAACGCGAAGGCGGCGCCGAGGAAGTCGATGATCTGGTCGCGGTTGTACTCCGAGTCGACCACGTCCTGAGCGAAGAGGAACACGTCGCGGCGGGTCAGCGACGCGGTGGCGTCGTCGCGGAACGGCGGGACGCGGCGGAGGTGGTGCGGCCATCCGGTTTTCCAGCGGATGGGGGAGAAGGTCGAGGAGTCTGCGGCGACGTCCTCGGGGGTTGGGGTGGCGTCGTGAAGCGCTTCTGCGATTGTCATGCGTCCATCCTTGCATGTCCGGGTGGCCGCTACAATGCGCGGTATGACTGTGTTGGTGCTTGATGCTCGGTGGCCGCAGATGGTGCCGGTGGACGTGGTGCAGCGGCTGGTTGGGCCGCTGGCGTTCACCGGGGAGGTGCCGGTGTCGGTGCGGTGGTCGCTGAGCGCGCCGTCGACGGTGGGCGAGCCGTGGCTGGTTACGACGGATCCCGCCGACCCGGAGGTGCGCGAGCGCGTCGCGGCCGGTGAGGAGGTCGTGCGCGTGCCGTCGCTAGAGGACCCGCTCGTGGAGGCCCGCCGCATCATGCGCGACGCCCGTCGCCGCGGCGAGTGGGAGCGGCAGATGACGCACGTGAGCCTGCTGCCGTTTCTTCGCGAGGAATCAGCCGAGCTGGCGGAGGCGATCGAGCAGGGCGCGGGTGATGAGGCGTTGAAGCATGAGCTTGCCGACGTCCTCCTGCAAGTCCTCTTCCACGCCGAAATCGCCGACGAGCGCGGCGCGTTCGATTTCGGCGACGTGGCTGCGGCGTTCGTGGCGAAGATGCGCTCGCGGGCCCCGTATTTCTTCGACGGGTCGACGGGGATCGTGGATCAGGCGACGCAGGACCGCCTCTGGGCGGAGGGCAAGGCCCGAGAGGCGGACTAGCCGCGGTTACTGCGCGGCGACGGCGGGCAGCAAGTTGCGGATCTCCGGCAGGCCGGCCTGCGAGGACATCTGCGAGCTCATCGCGATGGCCTGGGAGAGCGGGGTGGCCTGGTCCGGCTTGACCACGCCGCACTCGAGGGCGCGGTCGCCGAGCGTGTTCACGGTGGGGGCAGCGACGAGGCGCAGGGCTGCGTCCTCGCCGACGGCCTTGTTGACGTTGCCGACGAACTGGGAGCGGGTGGTGTTTTCGTCGGCAAGCCCGGTGCCGCGGACGACGGTGCGCAGGGCGTTGCAGTCCATCGTCTTGACGTTGCCGTTGAGGACGCGGACCAGCTCGACGTAGTTGGTGTCGGCGCCGGCGGTGGCGGGGGAGATGAGCGACGTGGCGACGAGGACGCCCGCGGCGGCGAGAGCGGTGCGGCGCAGGGCAGCGATTGCGGTCATGGGGGTTCCTTCCGGGAAGCAAGAATTTTCGGGTACGTGGCGTGGGCCGTTCGGCCGTCCGCGCAACAGCCTACACGTTACGCAAGTGACGCGTGTGACTCATGTGACTCACGGCCTGTCCGTTCCTTTCTGGCACCGCGGGGCCGGTATGCTCGGCAGCTATGGCAAATTCGACTCACGCCCGTCGCGCCGCCCGTGGCTGCGGCTGCGTCGGCCTCCTCGTCATGACGCTCGCCGTCGTGCTGGCCATCTCCGTGGTGGCGTGGGTCCTCTCGTTCCTGGGGCAGCCGATCCCGCGCCAGACCCGCACCCCGGTCCCGGACACGATCCCCCCGGCGGCCGCCGAGGCGCCCCCGCTCATCGACGTCCACGCCCCCGGCCGCACCTCCGACCAGCTCGCCGAGTGGGCCGCCCCGATCGCGGAGCAGACGGGCGTCGACGCGCAGGCGGTGCGCGCCTACGGCAACGCGGCCCTCATCGCGGCGGAGGCGTGGCCGGCCTGCCACCTGAACTGGAATACGCTCGCCGGCATCGGCTGGGTGGAGACGCGTCACGGCACGTATACGGGGCACACGTTTGATTCTGCCCGGTTGGGTGAGGATGGGGTGGCGGTGCCGTCGATAATCGGCCCCCAGCTTGACGGCAGCGAATCCTTCGCGGTGGTCCACGACACGGACGGCGGCGAGTTCGATGGCGACACGACGTTTGACCGCGCGCTCGGGCCCATGCAGTTTATCCCGGAGTCGTGGCAGCGCTACGGGCGCGACGCGAACGGCGACGGCTACCCGGATCCGCAGCAGATTGACGACGCCGCCCTCGGCACCGCCAACCTCCTGTGCGCGAACGGGCGCGACCTGGACACGGAGGACGGATGGTACGACGCGGTGCACGCCTACAACCAGTCCAACGAGTACGTGCGCAAGGTGCGCAACGCGGCGGCGAACTACGCGCTGAACCAGTCGGCGCCCCGCTAACACCACACAACCGGGCGTATCCAAACACAAACGGGGCTACCGATTCCCCGTCGGGGCGAGCATTCTCGGCAAAACTCTGGAAGAATTGGGAGGCGGAAACTTCAATGTCCACTCTCAAGGAGTTGAGCCCCAATGGCTATCATTATCCACGCCTTCGCCCGCGAGATTCTTGATTCCCGCGGCAACCCCACCGTCGAGGCAGAGGTGCTGCTCGACGATATGTCCAGCGGCGTCGCTGGCGTTCCCTCCGGCGCGTCCACTGGTGTGCACGAGGCCCACGAGCTGCGTGACGGCGGCGACCGTTACAACGGCAAGGGCGTGCAGAAGGCCGTGGAGAACGTCAACGAGGAGATCGCTGACGCTGTGGCCGGCATCGATGCTGATGACCAGCGCCTGATTGATAAGGCCATGATTGACCTGGACGGCACCGACAACAAGTCCCGCCTGGGCGCCAACGCCATCCTGGGTGTGTCCATCGCCGCCGCGAAGGCCGCTGCGGAGTCCGCCGGCCTGCCGCTGTACCGCTACATCGGCGGCCCGAACGCGCATATCCTGCCGGTCCCGATGATGAACATCGTTAACGGCGGCGCTCACGCTGACTCCGGCGTGGACGTCCAGGAGTTCATGATCGCCCCGATCGGCGCCGAGTCCTTCGCCGAGGCGCTGCGCATGGGCGCCGAGGTCTACCACGCGCTGAAGTCCGTGATCAAGGCCAAGGGCCTGTCCACCGGCCTGGGCGACGAGGGCGGCTTCGCCCCGTCCGTCGACTCCACCAAGGCTGCGCTCGACCTCATCGTCGAGGCCATTGAGAAGGCCGGCCTGAAGCCGGGCGAGGACATAGCCCTGGCGCTCGACGTCGCGTCCTCCGAGTTCTTCGAGGACGGCGTGTACAAGTTCGAGGGCGGCGAGCACTCCGCCGAGGAGATGGCGAAGGTCTACGAGGAGCTCATTGAGCAGTACCCGATCGTCTCCATCGAGGATCCGCTGCAGGAGGACGACTGGGAGGGCTACACCAAGCTCACCGCCGCGATCGGCGACAAGGTCCAGATCGTCGGCGACGACTTCTTCGTCACCAACCCGGACCGCCTGGCGCGCGGCATCGAGGAGAAGGCTGCGAACGCCCTGCTGGTGAAGGTTAACCAGATCGGTACCCTCACCGAGACCTTCGACGCAGTCGACCTGGCTCACCGCAACGGCTACCGCACCATGATGTCCCACCGCTCCGGCGAGACCGAGGACACCACCATCGCGGACCTCGCCGTCGCCCTGGGCTGCGGCCAGATCAAGACCGGTGCTCCGGCCCGTTCCGAGCGCGTTGCCAAGTACAACCAGCTGCTGCGCATCGAGCAGGAGCTTGACGACGCCGCCGTGTACGCCGGCCGCTCCGCGTTCCCGCGCTTCAAGAAGTAAGCGCTTTTCGACGCCCCCTTGCACCCCGCCCAACGCTGCGGAGCGCAAGGGGGTTTCGCGTGCGCGCATGTTCTTCCAATTTTCTTGGGTAATGCTTGGGGTTTTCTGTGCACGGGCGGATAGAGTTATGTATGCAACTTCCCGTGCCGAGAAAGGCCGTTCCCGTGTATTCCCGTACTTTCGTCGCCGTTGCTGCGGCAACCTCACTTTCCCTTGCCCTCGTCCAGGCGCCGACGGCGCTCGCCGCCGTCTCCGACACCGCCAGCGCCACGATCGCCACCACCGCTGATCCTGCGGACCAGTACCAGGCCGACCTGGCCGCCTGGAAGCAGGAACTCGCCGACGCCGAGCGGGCCGTCACCGACGCCGACGCAGCGCTCGCCGCCGCGCAATCGGAAGCCCAGCAGCAGCAGGCGAAGGCCGACGCGGCGCAGGCGGACCTGGACGCCGCCACGACACGGTACGAGCAGGCGAAGGCCGACCTAGCCGACCTTGACGTGACCGCGCTGGAGCGGGACGTGCAGCAGGCGAAGGACGCGCTCGCTGCTGCGGAGGCCGCCGCGTCGGCAGCCGCCCAGTCTGCCCAGGACGCCGCGGCCGCGGAAGCTGAGGCGGCAAAGCGCCTCGGCGAGGCGGAACAGCGGCGCGATGCGCAGGCCGGCACGCTCGAGGAGCGCGAGCGCACGCGCGACGAGGCGGAAGATGAGCTCTTCTCCGTCGGCGCGGAGCTCGACGACCTTGAGCGCCGCGACATCTCCGGTTCGGATTACTCCGTCCAGGACTGGAAGCGCCTTGCCTCCCAGTCCATCGAGGAAATGATCAATGAGTACCGCGAGGCCCACGGCCTCCACCCGCTGACGGTGCACCCCGTATTTACCGAGCAAGCCGAGGCCTGGTCCGAAGTGATGGCGCGTGACTACGACGAGTCCGGCGACCTCGACGCCGCGTTCCGCCACTCCAACGGAGAAGAGTGGGGCCGTTCGGGCGAAAACATCATTTTCACCTATGAGCCCCAGCGTGGTGAGGACGTCAACGCATGGACGCGCCAAACCTGGGAGTCGGTGCCGTACTACCTGTTTGACGGGTGGCGCCACTCGCCCGGGCACAACCGCAACATGCTCGCGCCGCAGATGCAGCGCATGGGCGTGGGCATCGCGACCGACAGCAAGGGCGGAATTTTCGCAACCACGATGTTCTTCATCGAGGACACGCATTCGGACGACAGCTTCTACCCGACTGACGCCATGACCCGCAAGGCGTTGGAAAGCGGCGAGCCGTTCTACCTCCCCGCGGGCGCGACCGACCTCATGCGAGCAGAATCCCTGGCCAACCCAGAATTCAACCCCGGCGACGAACGAGATTACGGCGATCTAATCCTCGACGGCTTGGACAAGTCCGAGTACACCGATGCAGGACTGGATCCGTCAGTTGAACCGGTTGACCTTACCGAGGCGATCGAGTCCTTCACCCAGCAGTACATCGCGCTGGAGCATCGTTCCACCGAGGCCGCGGAAGAGGCGGCTGCGGCTTCCGCGGAGCTGGACCGCCTCACTAGCCAGTTCGACGAGGCGAACGCCGCGCACGACGAGGCCACCGCCGCGCAGCAGAACGCGGATCAGGCCGAGGTAGACGCGGACGTCGACGTCGTCAGCGCGAAGGCCCGCCTGACCTCCGCATCCACAGCGCTGGAGCGCAAGCGTGCGATCCCGCGCGCGCCGTATGAGCAGTCGCTTGCCGACGCCACCGTCACCCTCGACCACGCCAAGTCCACCCTCGAAGCGGAACGTGCAGCAGCCGCCGAACTCTCGGACGCGCAGGGCCCCGCGCGCAACGCCGTCGAATCCGCCCGCGCTGCCCTCGCGCAGGTGCGCGCCCGGGAACCGCAGCCGCCGGCACCGGCTCCCGCACCAACGTCGGAGGACGTGACACCGGCCGAGACAACCATCACGGCGGCCACGCCGACCGAGACGACCACGGCGGCCGAGACGACTACGGCAGCCACGCCGGCCGAGACGACCACCACCGCGGCCACGCCGGCCGAGGCGGCCACCACCGCGGCCCATGCACCCGCGGAGCCCGGGGCAGCAGCACGGCTGGGACCGCCATCGCGGTCGTCGCCAGCCTGCTGGCAATCCTCGCCGCGGGAATCGCGTTCGCCCCGCAGCTGGGTATCGACCTCTCCCAGTTCGGTATCCAGCTGCCCTGACGCTAGGGAAGGGGCGCAGTACCCGCCCGCCTTGGGACAAACTGTGGGCGGGCGCTTAGGCTTGTGCGTGTCATCCCCATGCTCGTAGAAAGGCCACCCCGTGTCTTCCCGCTCCGCGCGCGCCCTCGCCGTCGCCACGGCCGGCTCCGTCATGCTGGCGCTCGCACCTGATGCCGCTGCATCCACCCACGCCACCCAGCTCGCCGCCGCCGAGCAGGCCGTGACCGATGCGAAGGCCGCGCTCGCGGAGGCGAAGCAGGCGGTTGAGGCGCAGCAGGCCAAGGTTGACGCCGCGCAGGCAGCGCTGGACCGGAAGGTGGAGGCGCGCAACGTCGCAAAGCGCAAGCTCGAGGCGCTCGATGCGGACGCCGCTGACGAGCAAGCGCTTGCCGACGCCACCGACGCAGTCAACGATGCCAACATCGACGCCGAAACCGAACGCGTCGAACTCTCCGTGCGCACACAGGCCGTGGAGGACGCGCGGGAGGAGCTGCGGCGCGCCACCGTTGCGCTGGCGAAGGCGCGAGCGGACAAGCCGGAGGAGCCGGCTGCGCTGGAGACACCTGCCGCAGGCACCGGTACCGATGGCAGCACTACCGCGGACACGGCCGTCGCAGTGGTCCTGGGCGTCCTCGCCGTCCTGGGCGCCGGTGTGGCGCTCGCGCCGCGGCTGGGCATCGACCTCTCCAAGTACGGCATCCAGCTGCCTTAGTCGCCCGCGCGCCTACACGCGTGCCTGGCCCGGAGCGCTACACTTCCAATCACTATGTCCTCACGCGTAACGCAGGAGCCCGGCCGGAGACGCGGGCGCAACAAAGCACCCAGGCGGGTGCCGGTGGCTTCGCGCGAGCGCGAGCAGCGCCGCCGCGCCGAAGAGGCCGCCGCTGGCGTGAAGAAGCGCCGCCTGCCCGCGCTGTTCCAGCAGGACATCACCAGCATGGCCATCCTCATCGCGTTGGTGATCGCGGTCCTCATCGCCATCGCGGTCCCGCTGCGCAACTACTACGAGGGCCGCGCCGAGATCGCCCGCGCGCAGTCCTCCATCGAGCAGCTGGAGCGCCGGAAAGCGCAGCTGGAAGAGGACATCGCCAAGTACGACGACCCCGCCTACGTGGAGCAGGAGACACGCCGCCGCCTGGGCGTGATGGCGGAGGGGGAGTCCGCCTGGCGCATCATCGACCCGCGCATGTCCCACAGCCCCTCCATCACCACCGATGAGCTTCCCGACGAGCGCTCCTGGCCCGCCGTCATGTGGGATTCGCTCCGCGAGCTCCCGGAAGCCCCGGAGTCACCGGAAGCCCCGGAGTCACCGGAGTCCGTGGAGCCCCCGGCAGGGGAGGAGCAAGCTAATCAGCCCGTCCCAGCGCCGGACGCCGCGAACCCGGAAGCCGTGCCGCCGGAAGACGCTGTACCAGCGGAGGCTGCAGACGATTGGAGAGCTCAGTAGCTGCCTCCCACTGTGGCTCAGCATGTTGCAGCCTGTGACACAATGTGCATCATGCTGCAACACGAAACCCCCACGCAGGACGACCTCGCCACCGTCGCCGAGCAGCTCGGCCGCGCGCCCCGCGGCGTCCTCGCCATCGCCTACCGCACGCCCGACGCCCAGCCAGCTGTGCTCAAGACCGCGCCAAAGCTTGACGACGGCACGCCCTTCCCAACCCTCTACTACCTCACAGACCCACGCCTCACCGCCGAAGCGTCCCGGCTCGAGGTCGCCCAGGTGATGAAGTGGATGGAGTCCCGCCTAAACGAGGACTCCGACAACGGCGAGGCGCTGCGCAAGGACTACCTCGCCGCGCACGAGCACTACCTGGCCGAGCGCAACGCCATCGAGGACCTGGGCACGGACTTCTCCGGCGGCGGCATGCCGGAGCGCATCAAGTGCCTCCACGTGCTCATCGCCTACGCGCTTGCAGAGGGCCCAGGCCGCGTCCGCTTCGGCGACGAAGCCGTCGCGCTTGCAGCCGAGCACGGCAACCTCCGCGGCTCCGCGATCCCCGCGGACTGGCCCACGCTCGAGGACCTGGGCATCACCCTCGACGAGGCAGGGGAGGGGCTCGCATGACCACCCCACAGCACGCACCGATGACCGTCGCCGCGGTCGACTGCGGCACCAACTCCATCCGCCTGCTCATCACCCGCCGAGACGCCGATGGCACGCTTACCGAGGTCACCCGCGAGAACACCATCGTCCGCCTCGGCCAAGGCGTGGACGAGACAGGCCGCTTCAACCCGGAGGCCATCGAGCGCACCCGCCAGGCGCTTGCCACCTACACCGAGCGCATGCGCGCCGAGGGCGTGCAGCGCGTCCGTATGGTCGCCACCTCCGCCACCCGCGACGCCTCCAACCGTGAGGACTTCTTCGCCATGACCCGCGAACTCCTCGGCCAGATTCAGCCGGGTGCGCAGGCCGAAGTCATTTCCGGCGAAGAGGAAGCACACCTGTCGTTCCTCGGCGCCACGGCGGACATCGACCCCGCCCGCGGGCCCTTCTGCGTCATCGACCTCGGCGGCGGTTCCACCGAGTTCGTCATGGAGCAGGGTGCGCGCTCCACCCAAATGGGGTGTGTCCGCATCACTGAGCGCTTCATGCGCACCAACCCACCGACTGCCCAAGAAACCGAGTCCGCGCGCGCCTACATCCGCGATCGCATCGCCGAGGCCGCCGAGGTCGTCCCCTTCGCCCAGGCCCACACGTTCGTGGGCTGTGCGGGCACCTTTACGACGCTTTCCGCACTCGCCCAGGACCTCGACTCCTACGACCCCGCGCGCATCCACATGTCGGAGATCCCCTTCGAGCGTATGCGGGAGGTCACCGCGGACCTGCGCGCCCGCACCGCGTCGCAGCGCCTCGAGTACGGCCCGATGCACCCCGGCCGCGCCGACGTCATCGGCTCCGGCTCCACCGTCGTGGAGGAGATGATGGATGCATTCGCTGGCGATGCCGGCGCGTCCTCCTTCATCATCAGCGAAAAGGACATTCTCGACGGCATCGTGTCCGGCCTACTGGCCGCCTAGCCGCCTTAGTCCTCGTCCGGCTCGAGAATCTGGTCCTCGAGCTCCGGATTCTTCTTTCCCCGCAGCCTGCGACCCTTGCGTAGGTCCTTGACCTCGCGCATGCGCGGCTCGGGGTCAATCTTGTTCGCGATGGCTTTGCGGGTGGACTCAACGACCTGTTTGGTCACTGGCGAGTTCACCGCCGCTTGGGTGGCGTTGACAATCTGGTGGTAGCGCTTGCGGCCGGCCTTCGTGCCGAATACGTACCCGGCGGCTGCTCCGACAACGAATTGATACATGGCCCCCACCTTACTGCTTGATGGCACTGGCACAACGTGTTGACGGTTGTTGCGATAGATTAGGGGGAAGTACATTATCCCCCAACATCACAGCGAGGAATCGTGTCTTCCCCCAAACCGAAAGTGATGACTGTCTACGGCACCCGGCCCGAGGCAATCAAAGTCGCGCCAGTAATCAAAGCACTCGAGAACGATGACCGCTTCGAGTCTGTGGTGGTGTCCACAGGTCAGCACCGCGAAATGCTCGAGCAGGTGAACAAGCGCTTCGGGATCGAGCCTGATCACGACATGGGACTGATGAAGCCGGGACAGTCCCTCAATGAGCTCGTCTCTAGGGCAATTCAGGGACTTGACCCAATCATTAAGGCCGAAGCCCCCGACGTCGTCATCTCCCAGGGCGACACCTCGACGGCCATGGCCGCTGCTCTCGCGGGCTTCCACAGTGGGGTTAAGATCGTTCACCTCGAAGCAGGGCTGCGTACCGGCAATATCCTCTCCCCGTTCCCGGAGGAAGCAAACCGCAAAATTATTGGCCAGCTCGCCAGCCTCCATCTCGCGCCGACCGAGCAGTCCAAGGAAAACCTTCGCCGTGAGAACTTCCGAAGCAAGGACATCGTGGTCACGGGCAACACGGTGATCGACGCCCTCTTGGCTGCCAAGGAATGGGACGTTGCATTTGATGACGAGCGCCTCCAGGGCCTGCAGGACAATGATCAGAAGGTCGTTCTGGTGACCACCCACCGTCGCGAGAACCTCGACGCGATGACCGAAATAGGAGGTGCGGTGCAGGACCTGGCGAAGGCATACCCCGATTACGCGTTCGCGCTCCCGCTCCATCTGAATCCGAAGGTCCGTGATGCGGTGCTTCCTGAGGTTGAGGATCTGCCAAATGTGATCATCACAGATCCGCTCCCGTATGACCAGTTCACTGCGCTACTGAATCGTGCGTACCTCGTGCTCACGGACTCGGGCGGAGTACAGGAAGAGGCGCCCTCGCTGGGTAAGCCGGTTCTGGTCATGCGCGAGAACACCGAGCGCCCTGAGGCAGTCGTCGCCGGCACCGTGAAGCTGGTTGGCACGGATCGGGGACGCATCGAGGCCGAGGCCAAGAACCTCCTCGATCAGGATGCTGCTTACGAAGCGATGGCCAACGCAGTCAATCCATATGGTGATGGAAAAGCTGCTGAACGCGCGGTTGCGGCGATCGCGGAGCTCACAGGCATCGGGGAACGGATTGAGGAATTTAACCCAGAGCTGTCCGAGCAGTGATTGGACTGCCGTCGAAGATTACATGTGCTTCCGTGTATCTTTAACACTTGAGGTCTAATACCGGCAGTACTGCAAGCTAGGTAGCTATTAGTTGTCAACGAAAGGGATTCTTCCAAACATGACTAACGCGCAACAACAGTTCAATGACGTCTGCGTCGTCGGATTGGGGTACATCGGTCTTCCGACTGCAGCATTCATTGCGTCAAAGGGGATTAAAGTTACCGGTGTTGACGTGAACCCCGCGTTTGTTGAGACCATCAACAAGGGCGAAGTTCCGTTCGTAGAGCCCGGGTTCGACGAGATGTTGAAGGACGTTGTCAACCGTGGTCTGTTGACCGCTCGCTTTGATCAAATCGAAGCAGACGCGTACATCGTTTGCGTTCCCACTCCGTTTAAGGGTGAGAATCACGAGGTTGACACCAAATTCATCAACTCGGCGGTTGATGCGATGGCGCCCCACCTGCGACCTGGTGCTCTCGTAGTGCTCGAGTCGACTTCGCCTCCGGGGACCACGCGTGCCATGGCTGACTACATTCTGGAAAAGCGTCCGGACCTCGCGGTTGGTGACGATGAGGAAAATGCAATCTTTGTCGCCCACTGCCCGGAACGCGTATTGCCGGGACAGATCATGGAGGAGATGGAGAACAACGACCGCGTCGTCGGTGGACTCACGCCTCGCGCGACCGAGCTTGCTCGAGACCTCTATTCGACGTTCTGTACTGCGGAACTGCTGACGACCGATGCTACAACCGCAGAAATGGCAAAGCTCACTGAGAACTCGTTCCGTGACGTCAATATCGCGTTTGCAAACGAGCTCTCCCTTATTTGCGATCGCCTCGGCATCGACGTGTGGGAACTGATCGAGCTCGCCAACCACCACCCGCGTGTGAATATTCTCCAACCGGGCCCGGGCGTGGGCGGACACTGCATCGCGGTCGATCCGTGGTTCATCGTGTCTGCCACACCAGAAGAAGCAAAGATCGTGAAGATGGCTCGCGATGTGAATGACGGCAAGCCACAATGGGTTATCAACAAGGTCGTCGACGCGATGGAGGGCCTGGAATCCCCTGTAGTTGCTGCATTGGGGATCGCCTTCAAGAACGACATTGATGATCTGCGTGAATCGCCCTCACTGAATATCGTGCGCCAGCTGGCCGAGGAGAACCCGAAGGCAGATATTCGAGTCGTTGAACCGAACGTGGATGAACTGCCCGAGTCGCTCGCGGAGCTTTCGAACATCCAGAAGCAGGACCTCGACGACGCGGTAGAGGCTGCAGATATTGTCCTGTTGCTGGTCAACCACAAGGAGATCCTGGCGTTCGATACCTCAAAGCTTGGATCGAAGACGGTCATTGATACGAAGGGCGTCTGGAGCGTCTAGTCCTCCCGCCCCTACACGAGGCACACGCCTTGTATTGACGCGCACTACCCAGTCGGCGGCTGTTTTCTTTCCTGGCCCTGGCTGGGTAATGTGTGTAATGCGGTGAAGACATAGAGAAATGCTGTCCATCCGCCAAGCTCGCGGTTTTGATAAATAGGTAGAATCGGTGAAGATACTCGTTCTTTCGCAGTACTGGCGGCCTGAAAACGGCGTCCCGCAGAGGCGCTGGGCTTGGTTCACCGAAATCTTGGCCCGCGAAAACGTAGACGTTGACGTCGTGGCTCCACCGTCGCACTATATGCGCGAAGAATCCCTTCGTGAATGGATTCGCAATAGCCGGACGAGGAAAGCAACGGCCATTGAGACTGGGGCCAATGGCGAAACTATTTTCCGCAGTGCATATTTCCCGTCGAGTCACTCGCTGACGTCGCGTGCTGTCAACCAGGCAGTGGTTGCTGGCGGAATCGGCCTCGAGGTACTGCGCCGTTTCAAGCATGGGGACCGTGAGCTTCCCGATGTCATTGTCGGCACGGTTCCTGCATTGCCGGTAGCTCCTATAACCGCGCTCGTTGCCTCTGCCTTGCGCATTCCCTACGTCATTGATTTACGCGACGCATGGCCAGATTTGCTGTCGGAAGCGGATTCTTGGAACGAAAGTACTGGGCGCCGATCACTGCGGGAAAAGATTCTCTCGAAGGGGCCACTCCAGCTGCTCGTTCGATTCACGGAAGCCATTTTGCGGAAGGTACTTCGGGAAGCGGATGGAATCATTGTCACGTCGAGCGCACTCGAAGAGGAACTTCGTACTCGATACGGGCTCAACAAGGGCTCGCTGCGGATAGCGACTATCCGCAACGTCTTTCCACCTGAGACTAAGTTCCGCCGTTCGACTCCTGATCCCCGCGATAGCGGGACACTGAGAGTCATTTACGCAGGAACACTTGGTCGAGCTCAGCACCTGCAAAACGCTGTGAAGGCTGCAGCCATTGCGAAGGACAATGGAATCGATATACGGCTTCGGTTTATTGGTGCAGGCGCAGCTCGGGACTCGGTTTCAAAGCTCGCCGATTCGCTTGGCGTCGACGCCGAGTTTGCCGTTAGAAAGCCGGCTGATGCGCTTGATGACGATTACGCGTGGGCAGACACCGCTCTTGTGCATCTCACGGACTGGGACGGACTGAAGAGGGCGGTGCCTTCAAAGACCTATGAGCTCATGGAAGTTGGCCTCCACATTTCGGGAGTCATCGATGGCGAAACAGCTCAGCTTATCCGAGACCAGCAGGCAGGAGATGTTGTCCCGCCTGAGGACCCAGAAGCATTGGCGGCGCTTTGGGAGCAACTCGCGCGTTCGCCTGAGCGACTCGAAATGAATATGCGAGCGAGCCAGTGGGTCGCATCTGTACGCGAAAAAGAGGCGCCGGCTGCGTTAATTCAACTTCTGAGCGCAGTAAGTAAGAAGCGCACCAGCGATGAGACGTAGCAACTGTTCCAAGCCGATAAAGAGAGCCCTGCTCCTCGGATCTGTCGTTTTCGTGGAATCGACGACAAACCTTCCCGCATTCCTGAAGAAGATTTTTCAGCGGTTTTCACTAGCCCGTTTCGTGCACTTTCCGTCATGCTTAAATAGCGCATCGGAGCCAAAGCGCTATCGGAGCACGCACGACATCATTCCGAGTTGTGGCTGGCAGGATTCCAGGATCACGAGGATTTCTTACTACGTGACAAATTCATTTCCGCAGACCGTTTCCGGCTACTCGGTGCGCACCCATGGAGTGGCCAAAGGTCTATTGGAAAACGGACTAGAGGTGGAGGTAGTCACTCGGCTCGGCTACCCGCTTGTCATTGGTAAGGGAATCCTTTCTGAAGAAAGCTTCGTCACTGGGGGAGTCGCCTATCGACGCCTACTCCCAAAGCTCTATCCGAGAAATGCTCGTAGAGCAACCGAGAAGGAAGTCGAGCTGCTTGTTTCGGCTGCACGCAAGCACGGCGCGCAATTTCTTCTCACCACTACGGACTACAAGAACGCGGTGGTTACCTCTCATGCGGCTTTCCAATTGCAAATTCCCTGGGGGTACGAGATTCGCGGCGAACGTGAAAATACTTGGTTAAGTGCATGGTCTTCCGCTGAGAGCGCGACGAAAAAGGCAGCCCCGTACTATGTTTACGCGTCAAGAATGGAACGAATGGCCGAGGCTAGTGCCGCACTGTGCATTGTATTGAGCAGCATCGCACAGCGGCGTCTTCTTAGTGACGGAATTGCGGCGGAGAACCTGTTCGTCATTCCAAATTCCATTGGACACGTAACTGATGACCAAGATCTGGCAGACAAGGTAGAGGTACGAAAGCAGCTTGGGATCGACGACGACTACGACTTTGTAATCGGGACCGTGAGCAGCTTGGTTGACTACGAGGGCGTTGATCTCCTCATTGATTACGCTGCAAAATCCAACAGTCGATGTCTCGTTGTCGTAGTTGGCGACGGGACTTCCCGGAGGTCTCTGGAAAACAGGGCAAAACAGCTAGGGATAGAGTCTCGCGTGCGATTCGTAGGCACACAAGATCCCTCTTCAATCCAGAATTGGTATCGGAGTTTCGACGTCTTCGCGTTGACGCGAAAGGCAATCGATGTAACGAAGCGAGTAACCCCCATCAAAGCGACGGAAGCTTTGAATCAACGTGTACCCGTCGTCGCCTCTCGCTTGCCTGCCGTAGAAGAGGCAACAGGCGGGTGGGCGCACTACTATGCACCTGAAGACTTAGAATCTTTCGAAAGGGCGGTTGCAAACGCTCTCGATTCTGGGCCACCTAGCTCTATGGAGTTTTCGCGCTGGTTGAAAAGCAGAACATGGAGTTCGAGTACGCAACAACTTGCTAATGAGCTAAAGCGCGAAAAGTGACGGCAGAAGAATATTTCAAGGATGGATCGAAAAGTGACTCGGATCTTCACCACAACTAACCTCCAAAGAACACGGAAAAACTTCCAAAACAAAGGTCTCAAGAATACTGTCTTGAAGATCAGCAGAAGCGTGCGGAAAGAATTTCTCAATTCTGCGGTAGGTGGCAGCAAGATTGCTCTCAATCCGCTTCCGCCAACATATCGACAGAAATCATTTCCAAACGTAAAAGTGGCAGGGGTATTCGATGAGTTTTCTGCAACCGTGTGGTCGGAGGAGTTTGACCTGACGCTCATCACCAAGGCGACGGCGGAACAGATTGCAGCAGGAGATCAAAGCATTTCTCATTTTGACTTGCTATTTGTCGAATCCGCCTGGAATGGAAACAGCGGTGAGTGGCAATATCAACTCACGGGCCAGTCCGCGCCATCTAAAGATCTGGTTGCGCTCGTCTCAGCGTTTCAAGCCCAGGGGATCCCGACAGTATTTTGGAATAAGGAAGACCCGACTCACTTCGAAGAATTTATCGACACGGCCGCACTTTTTGACCATATCTTTACCACTGCCTCCGAACGGATCGAGGACTATAAGCAGCGGACGAACGCAACGTCGGTTCACCTACTACCATTCGCAGCGTCTGCGTCACTGCATAACCCAATCCGTCGGAGCTCAACGGTGCGTGATGGCGAGATAGCGTTCGGGGGAATGTACTTTGCCCATAAGTTCCCGGAGCGGCGCGAGCAGATGGATTTGTTACTGGGGGCAGCGGCTAATGTATCGAAAAATGACCGAGATAAGTTTGTAATCTTCTCCCGCTATGTGGGTGGAGAGAAGAAGTACCAATTCCCAGCCCCGCTCGATGGCTATGTCGTTGGTTCGTTACCTTACGATAAGATGCTTCGAGCGTATCGAAAGTTCAAAGTCTTCCTCAACGTAAATTCGGTCGTGAACAGCGAATCTATGTGTGCGCGCCGTGTCTTTGAATTAACCGCAGCAGGGGCATTGGTGGTGAGCACCTCGAGTCCCGCGATTCGACATTTTTTCGATCCAAATGAACTGTTTGTCGTGGAGGCACAACGCGAAGCGGAACTCCTTCTTCGATCAGTCCTTAATTCAAAGCTCCTCCGAGATCGGCAAATTCACCGGGGACAGCGCAAAATTTGGGGCCAGCATACGTATGCGCACCGTGCGGCTCGTGTTGTGGAAGTTGCCTTAGGCACATCGACGGAACTCCAAAAACCCCCTCGCGTTTCCGTCATCGCGTCGACGAACCGTCCTGACCAGCTCGGTCATCTATTCAACCAGGTGGGTCGGCAGCGCGGCGTTGAAGTTGAGCTATGTCTGATGCAACACGGATTTGATCTCGGTGAAGCCGAACTTCATCAACTTGCATCTGAACACGACATCGATGTGCTGAAGATTCGCTCGGCCGATGAATCTTTAACGCTCGGGGAGTGCCTAAATGAGCTCGTAGCCATCTCTTCGTCGCCGTACATTTCGAAAATGGATGACGACGACTTTTACGGTGAACACTACCTCTTCGACTTGGTACAAGCACACCGATTTTCAGGTGCCGACCTCATCGGGAAGCAAGCGGTGTACGTCGACCTTGTGGAGTCAGGGGCCAAAGTACTGAGGAGCCCGGAAAAAGAACACCGGTGGACTGAATTTGTTGCGGGGCCCACCCTCTTCGGTCCGCGGGAAACGTTCGAGGAATTTCCCTTTGCTTCCAAAACGAGGGGAGAGGACTCAGATCTCTTGAACCGTCTCGTACGAGCAGGAAAGCGGATCTATTCAAGTGATCGATTCAATTTCGTCCAGGTGCGACACGGGAACTCGCACACGTGGGAGAGCGGAGACCTCGAATTTCTCGCAAACGGGACCGTTGTCCAATTTGAAGACTTCCGGCGATCTGTAGAATTCTAAGCCTTAGCCTAGCCAGACATTTTCGGCGGCAGCTCATCCTCAAAAACGATCGTAGGTTCGCGGAACCGGCCTTTCATCTGCTCGATGATTTTCGCAGCTTCATCGTCTTTGCCCGTGGCTCTTCGATTGCCCCATACGCGGTAAGACTTTGTGATTTGCTCGGCAGGACCGTCAGCAATCATCTCTCCTTCATGAAGCCAGATGGCTCTTGTACAGTGCTCTTGAATCGTCGTCGCACCATGAGAGACCAAAAAGACAGTGCCTGCGGTATCGAGAAACTCTTTCATTCGGTCCTTCGCCTTTGCGGTGAAGGTGCTGTCTCCCGTAGATAGCGCCTCATCAACCAACAAAATCTCGCGTTTTACGGAAGTCGCAATCGAGAACTTCAGTCGAGCAGTCATGCCCGAAGAGTATGTCTTTAGCGGACGGTCGATTGCGTCGGTAAGCTCAGCCCATTCAATCACTTCTGGACTTTTCTCCGCGACTTCTTCGGGCGATAGTCCCATGGCCAGCAGTCCAAGACGTACGTTGTCTCTGCCGGACATTTCGCGCTGAAGCGCAGCAGAAACGCCGAGCAGCGTTGGTTTAGCCTTGACGAATACTTCACCGCGTGAGGGAGATTCCGTACCTGCGATCAGGCGGATAAGCGTTGACTTCCCGGAGCCATTCTTTCCCAAAATGCCGACAGATTCACCCGCGCTGGCAATGAACGATGCTGACTGAAGCGCCTTTACTTCCTGCATGCGGCTTCGAAAGAGGCTTTGGTAGTTACCGTTTTTCGCGATGTAGTAGCTCTTCCCAAGACCTCTTGCTACAACGGTGGTTTTATTGGACACCTGCGTACCTTTCCTCCGCGAACCAGAAGTAGATGAATCCAAAAATGGTGAGTCCAAGAGTCCAGCAAAGCAGGTGTACCCAAATGCTCAGCGACGGCAGAGTGTTGTAAATAGTGACGTCGCGGCACGCCTGCAGGAAAATATATCCTGGATTGTTATTCATGATGGCTGCTGCAGTAGGACTGGAATCGAAACGGTCGATAGAAAAGAACACACCAGAGGTGAAGAACAAAGCGCGTGTGAGCACACCGACGATGGCCCTCAGATCTGGGATGAAGGCGGTAGCCCGCGCAACGATAAACTCACACCCCAAGATCATGATATGCAGGAGCACATATAGGGGCACAATGAGGACTACGTGCCACGACGGGCCCGATGGAAACTGGAATAGGAACGCCAGAATTACTGCAACGATCGCGGGAATAAGGTTGTCAATAAATTGCCGGATCGTTGTGGCGATCGGAAGCGCAGCCTTCGGAAATGAAAAGGAAGAAATCAAACCCCTCGAGGACTGGATCAGGTTGCTACCAGAACTAATTCCGGAAGAGAAGAACTTGAAGAACACAACGCCAATAGTGAGATACCCCAGGAAGTTATCGATTCCTCGAGACGTCTTCAAAACGATTCCGAATATCAGAGCGTAGATCATGATGTCGAGGAGTGGCTGAATAATGAGCCATGCACGCCCGAGAATCATGTTTCGGGAGGATTTGAAAGCTCTGCTGCGCGCATCGAACACAATGAAGTGTCGGCGCTCCCATAATTCCCCGAGGTATTGAGCGATCGGCGGGCGAGCAGCGACCGTCGTCAGATTGGCACGTGAAACTACAGTTGCGTCAGGGTCGAGTTCCTTCGACGCCTTCTGTCTGACTTGCGATACAGGGACAGTGTAGGTGTTCGCCGCATCTTTACGATGTCTGCTCACGGTGTACCTCGCTTCTTTCTATATTGCCCGGTCTATCTTACTTTCCCGCTACTCACGCGCATAAGCTTGGCTCTTCAGCTTTGGTTGCCGTAGTCCGAATTCCCCTCTTGGTATGCTGCTTAGCATGCAAGATTCTGCTAAAGCGAGCTATAAGGTCGGCCACCCGATTCGGGTGTTCATCCACGGAGGCTGCGTAAGCAGAGACAGCGTGGAGTTCGCGGAGCCAGAGACGTATCGACTGATCCGGTACATTGCTCGGCACTCTCTATTGTCTGCGGGTAGCGATGCTGCTGCAAATATCTCAGCGCTTGAGATCCCCGGTAACTTTCAACGACGGATGGCCGAGTTTGATGTCCGCGGTAATCTCATCGGCGAACTTCGTCGGATACGACATTGCGATATTGTCTTGTGGGACCTTGTAGTGGAGCGTTCCGGTGTGTATGAATTTGGTGACGGCAGTGTGGTCACCAACTCGGCTGAGCTGAGGAAAGCGAATCAGAATCAGCAGTTTTTCAAATCGGCTCGCCACATACCGTTCGGTAGCGACGAGCATTTTGCCCGATGGGCGGGCAGTGCTGCCATGTATTCCAACATTGTTCGAGAGCTCGGGCTCCAGGAGCGATTTCTCGTCCTAGCTCCAGATTGGGCTGAAAAAGACCTTAATGGCAAGAAGACAGGACGGACAGCCGGTCTATCTGCCGCAGACTTTAATGACCTTTATAAGCGCTATTATCAGCGCCTCGAGACCCTCGGGTTCAAGGTGCTCCGCATTCACGACACAGTCGCAGATCCGAACCATAAATGGGGAAGCGCGCCCTTTCACTATGAAAAGGGATTGTATACACGAATCAACAACGCGGTTGTTTCGATGTCAACCCGCGGTTAGACGAAAAAAGGGTAGTTACCGTGAGAGACAGCGTAAGGAAAGCAGCTTCCATCACTGCTGCAGCAAGAAAGGCTGCTGCATTAAGTCGAAAGCTGGTTGCGAAAGGCAGCAAGCGTACACGCCAGGCCCTTGTCTCGCCGCTTGAAAGGGCTGCTGATGAACGCAACAAAGTTCGAGCTTTTTCTCGCGGCTATCTTATTTGCTCAAGCGACCTAGAGGTCGATGCCCCGCATGGGTGGAAGTTAGTCGAAATGGGGAACTGGAAGGCTTTCATTGATCCCCTGCTTCCACACCGGTATTCAATGAAGGGTGACTCGGTCGTCTTAGTCGTGGGGGAGCCCGTCAGCAGCTCAGGCGACAACGAGCAGGGGCCTCTTGACCAGGTGCTGCTCAGGAAGCTCGAGGGACGGGATCTCTCGGCGATTGATGACGAAGTGTGCTGGCAGGGCGGAAGATACGTTGTCTTTGTGGCTCGTAAGTCAGATGCTCGCGTGCATGTGGATGCGACGGCGAGCCGTTCCGCATTTTGGTATTCGAAGGACGGGGTGCTTGTAGTAGGTTCGCACGCCACACTTGTTGCAACAGTGGCAGGCGAAGTGTCGAGTGAAAGAGCACGATGGTTTTTGACCCACCCAGACTACGACAGCCCAGCCGGAAAGTGGCTGCCGGGAACGGTCTGCCCACATGATGCGATCAATATGGTGTTCGCCAACTGTTGTCTTGAGTTTTTCAATGGTAAGGCTACCCATCGTCGCTTCTATCCTGCACCAGGTCATCGACTACCCAAGTTGACGCCGGGCGAGGCAGCGCGCGTCATGATCGACGAATCCTCAGCAATGACGAGGGCTGCGCTGAAGCGGGGCGGTGAACCGTATCTGGCGCTTACAGCGGGAGCTGACTCGTATGTCATGCTGAGGTCTGCGTTACGGGACTTTAGAGCCGCGCGAACCATTGCAATCACGTACCATAAATTCAAAACGAATCCCAGGCATTCATATTTGGACTTGTTGGGTGCCAACAAGCGCGCATTAGCGCTTGGGCTCCCACACCTAATTCTAGATTTGGTTCCTGCCTCGAACGAGCGAGGATTCCTTGACGCGTATCGCGAATCGTTTCGAGGATGGTCAAGGTTTCCTGCACTGGCTTGCCTATTTGCCAATGAGCTCAGGAGTGACGGAGTCTTGTTTTTGGGGATCGGTCCTGAAATCGGAACTGCTTTTTATCGGCAGCGCGACGCAGACTTGAGCGGAAGCGCACTGGCTGAAAAGTATACGCAGTCCAAGATGTCTACAAACGCGTCGCTTATCGAAGAGTTCGACCGATACATCTCCTATACGGAACTCGATAAAGTGGATTGCTCCGAGCTAGACTTCTACGATCTGTTCTACTGGGAAAGTCGGTTGAGCGGGTGGGCGGCCGGAGGCTACTCCGAGTATGAACTAGCTATCGACGTCGCGCTCCCATTCAACAGCAGAAGAATTTTTGAGGCCATGCTTAGCCTGCCTTTTGAGGACCGTAAGCAAAAGGAGGTGTATGCAAAGGCGCTAAGGCTACTTGACTCGAGAGAGCATTAATTCGCCGTGGTGAGTGTTAATTCGAGGTCTAAACTGCAAGATTTCGACGCTTCGATGTCCCACCTCAATACCGAAACGGCGATTCGGCCACATGGAGCCTTTCCCGAAAACGAGAGTATTTCTTGTTGCTCGTTCGCCCGGGTAGCATCCAAATAGTAGAAGTGTCTGTGCAGTCCTGGCGACCAGTGGAGAAACGGGCTGAACTCATGTATAGGGGGATCGGTCCAGCCGCTAAAGTCGACGACCACCGCAAGATCTTTTGCGTCCAAATCGACATAGGACACCATGCTGACTGAAAAGGCGTAATTCCTGTTGAGAAGATCTAGCTCAACGGTTCGTACGGGAAATTCTTTATCCTTTGGCCCTAGGATTGAGCCAAGGGATTCAGCATAATGATCTACTTCAGAACATACCTCGTTCCAATCGGGGAATTCGATAGCGAGTCTTACGAACTCCACTTGGGTAGCCCGCGTGATCCCTTCGGTGCAATCCAAAACTGCCGTATGTGCGTCGACATTCAGCGGCAGAGACTCGACGAATCGTTCCGACAGCAAGTCCCGCTCAGAGTTGGTGTCCCAAATTGAAAGAACTCTTGGAGGTGTATCGATGTCACGACGTTGACCTCCAGTGAATTCAGCTCTATCGGGAACCGACGAGAGACATGGCGTGAACAGAACCGTAGTTGCCTGGGGGAGCGCACCCCCTAGCACAGTCGCGCTGGACGCGGCATCGCCTTCGGCGACGATGATACATCGCTGCGTGCCACAGACTTTAAAAATGGTGCGGAAGCACGCGTCGAGGAGCTCAGAATGGTGAATCTCTCTTGACATTAGCTCGCCCAGCGGGGTAGCGACGCCACAGAGAAGAACATTGGCATCGATTCTGTCCGATGCAAGGGCGGCTGGCAGGTCTGAGTTTTGAAGTTGGTTTACCAGACAAACTACGGTACGACCACTCCCTTTTGGGATCCATCGAAACGCTATGGGTGAGGGTTCGACCAGCAAAAAATCCGTCTGTGCATCAGATTGGATTTCAGTCAAGTCGAACTCTTCGATGTTGCTAAAAACTCTCGGCAATATTGCTACTTCCCGTGAACTGGGCTCCTATGTGGCGACTCGGGATTCCAGGGGTCACTGTGCGCAAAGCTCCTCGGCTGCCTGCATAATTCGGGCAGTTTCAGGGTTCGTCGCCTCGCTCATCCCATAGATCTCAATAATCTCTCGGATAAGGGTCAGGCATTCATTCAAATCTGCGGGTGCAACATTTTCGAGCTTCTTGACGTACCAGTGCTCCAGGAATTGATTGAACCGGGTCGCTTGATAGCTCTCAAGGAGTCCGACTTCTTTGAGCCATGCTGCACGTGATTTTTCAAGAGGCAGATACTTACGGTAGTAGTTCGGCGAGATGGAGTTTACAGTCGAATTTGCGACATCGGCGTAGTAGATATGCGCAGGCAACCTAGAGATGAGGATCTTGTCCGCGTAGTACAACATTTGCTGGAAGAAGTAAGAGTCTTGCCCGACGGCGCCTAGCGGCTGTTCGATTCCAAGAGAACGCAGCCAATCGGTATCGGCCACGAGGGCCTGAATACTCATAGGTTTGAAGTTGAGCGCTTGGAGTAGCTCGTTGTTCTTCCCGTTAAGCTGCCCTGTCTTTGCGATTGCATTTTTCAAAAAACGCGCGTTGTTAAACGTGCTTCGCTTGTCTTTGAAGCGAACCATGTTTCCTATTGCAAAGTTTGCGTCTTCGTCGCCTTCGATCATTCCGAGAAGCGTGGAATATGCGTCGTTTACTTGTTCATTATCGGGATCAAGATAGGTGACCCAAGGCGTCCGGACGAGTTCCAATCCTTTGTTTCTGGGGCGGGAAGCGCTTCCAGAACCGCCTTCAGGGAAGCTATAGACTTTGACGTTTTCATGAACCGAATCGAGCAGCCGCAGGATCGCCTTTGTTTTCACATCTGTAGACCCGTCGTCGACGAGAAGAATCTCTGACTTGGGATAGATAGAGCTTCGCCTGAGGGACTGCATACACTTGTGCAGGAGGTGCTTCCCGTTGTTGTAGACGGGCACGATAACGGAGATGTCAGGATTTTCCGCTGCCGGAATCTGGTCCGCCTTGGTGCGTCCACTTGTCCGGATTCGCAATGAAAGTTTTCCAGCATCGGTTGGAGTGCTACCGTGGTCGAGCCATAGTGCGTGTGGCGGTAGATCCTCGGAATCAAACCACTCGTAGGCAGGGAGGTCAGAGTCAAATCCATCAATGTACAACCTGGATGGAGCAGAATAACGGTATGCACATACTGCGTCGCTGACGATGTCGGGGCTATCGAGGTTGATCCTGTCCGGGAAAATGACCAGATCTCCGTCCGCCGTCCCTCGAAGTGAATCCACCTCGTCGGAGGGGACGAACGTGAGTGGAATATCAGTCGCCTGCGAACGCTCAAATTCCTCAAATGATTCGCGAGAGTTTGCCACCACGTATACACGGTGGCTATCTACCGGTGCCTCAATACCTGCAGCATCCAAAATTGCATCCACGCGTTCGAATGCTGTGTCGCCCAAAAATACAGAGCGAATTCCCTCGACTTGGCAGTACTTGATGTAGTCATCGGACAACGTGCGCAAGAACTGCTCGGTGTCAACTTTTGAGTCAAGCATCGTGACGTTCGGGTAGTGCGTGTTTACCCCGGCGCTGTAGTTGGAGAGAAGCAAGGTTCCCATAGCCTGTAGTTCAACGACTCGGTTAGCGAACATAGTCTGACTTGCAACCACAGAGTTGAGGTTTATTGCTAGCGGCAGGAGCCTTTGAATCTCTTGAAGCTCCCGGTGATCGAGAGGCGCGTGAAGATGGGGCACGAAGCGGTCAGGGAAATTATACCGCTCCAAATTGCTGAAGGCCTCTGGGTCAAGCTCCAAATTTCGGTCGAGAATTACGAACTGCTCGTCAGAGGCGACGACGCCATCAAAAATCTTTTCCGCTGCGGCCCGCCGTTGGGAGTACTTATGATTGAGCCACGAGCCGGCGAACAAGACTTCTCTGCCAATGTGGCGCGCAGACCCCAGGGGATTGTGGTACTGGTAGTTGACACCGAACCGAATCGCGGACACCTTGGCGTCATCGCCGAGATCGTTCTTGTACTTCGGAATCATTTCTTCTGCAGAGGTGAAGACGTGGTCTGCCAGCCGCGCAAGCCCCAAGAAGTTTGCGTAATTCGGTGGATCCTCCTTGGAATAGAAAATGACGGGAAGATCGTGTTGTTTTGCGAACGGGATCAGTTCTTCTTCGGCAATGCGCCGAGTCTCCCAGGAGGGTTGAGCGAGTCCGAGCCATTCTTCTTCAAGGCCACGCCACGCGGAAACGATGAGGACAAGGTCCAGATTAGGAATCTGAGATCTAAAATTGTCAGGAGTGAGAGGGTAGAAATCTGCAGCGCACTCTAACGAATTAAACAGAAATTCGTCCGCAATAATGCCGATTTTGGTCTTGCGTCGCGTGTTCCACTTTTGACCATTGCTGTGCGGCAAGCTCTTCGATTCTTCAATCAATTGTTGAATCTGCGCAGCAGGCTTATCCCGGAACTGTTCGTATTGCGCTAAGTAGTCTTCGCGGGAGCGAATGGGCTCGAGGAGTTTGATTTGGCCAAGCAGATATTGCTTGTAGAGATCGGCTGACGTCAGCTCGACAAGGTGGTCTGCCCGTGCCTTTCCAGCGGCTGCGTCAGCTTTGAGCTGCTCGAGTTGCTTACGGCGATTAGTGATTGCAGATTTACGCATCTTACTTTCCAGAAATCTTCTTGCGGACCGACCAGTACTTTTTTTGGTATCGAATTGCCTTGGTTGCTTCGAGCTTTTCGATGTGCGCCTCGAGTCTGTGCACTTTCGATTCGAGTTCTTTGATCCGGGACTTGTGTTTGGCAATTGCACTATCCCTTTTCTCGATACCTGTGAGGAGTTTCCCATCACGATCGAGTTCGTCGGTCAAAAGAGCATAGACGTCGCTAAGCTCCCTTGCTAATTCACCAATTTTCCTATTTGCCCTGTCGGCTATTGCCAAAGCCTCGGGTTCTTGGCGTGGTGTGGTCAAGGTGGCCCCGTTCGCTAGATTGATTCAGTGTTAGATGTTTGCATCGGTACGTCGAATATATCACCAAGGCATGGTTCGCTTCCGGGGGCTGAGAATTGGTTGATCCGCAGCGTGAGTCGTTTGCCTAACTCGCAATGGTCTTCCCCGCAAATGGGGGAAGGGGTGGAATGAAAAGTCCATACTCATCCGAGCATGGTTAGAGTCAGTACGATGGAATCATGTAGGCGCGTAGGACGTGCGTTTGCCTGATAGAGCGATTGATCAACAACGTAAAGGGAATTCATGTCTTTGAGCTCAGTACCTATCGTCGCTGTTACACGCTGTGGCATCGGCATTTACGACCAGAAGTGGTGGGAGTCCAGACTTGAGCTATTGAAAGCGATTACTTTCCCAAGTCTCACTCGCTTCGGAGACCTCGATTTTACCTGGCACATCCTCCTTGACTCTGCGGTGCCCAACAATGTGTACGCAGCGCTTCAAGAGATGGTCCAAGAATCTGGGTGTAGGTTTGTGCGGTTCAGTTTCGTTGACAACCCTGCATTCGTGCGTGAGGGAATGTTTAATGCAGTGAAGTCTGTCGCCGCTCCAGAGCAGCGTTGCCTTGCGATGCGCATCGACGACGACGATGCTGTGAGTTCCGACTTCTTCGAGAACGCGTTAGCTCTTGCGCTCGAAGATCCCGAGAAGCCTGCCGTCATTTCGCTTTCCAGAGGATTCGCGTTTAACGCACCTGATCGTGCTATTGGTGAGCTCTCGTATCCGTCCCACCCATGTAACACGGTATTCTACGGAACACGCGCGGAATTGGACCGGATCATGTTCCGCAACCACGTGAAGTGGCTGCAGTCCGCTGAGGCCCTTGGCTTCAGGTCACTTGATGTGACGTCAAAGTCCGGTCAATTCTTGTATACGTACCATAAACAAGGTGACGGTTCTTATGAGAAGCGAGTGTCCCGGGTGGAGAAGTGGCGTGAGCTGAATTCTCATGACGTAGATCGGTTTGGACTCAAGGTAGCACCCCTTGAGGCGTGGGTGGAGAAACAAAAGTCGTTGCCGAAGACGGTGGGCCTCACGTGGCGACGCGCGCAGGGAGAGCGGTGGCAACTGGATAGTCTCAAAGCAGAAATGCAACGGCTCAAGCGCGAGATTATCAAGACTAACTCGAAGATTTTTGATCCAGCGGAGCCCTTCTTGTACATGCTGAAGCCACTCAATGGCACCAAGGTACGTGCCGGCACGGTTTCGTTCACTGGAACTAGCAACGCGGGCGCCACGGTTTCAATGAGTGTTACCGGTAAAACGGGGATCTACCGCACAGTCCAGGAAGTTACTGCAGACGAGACTGACGGCAACTTTAAACTCGTCGGCAGGTTCAAACCCGGGACCTGGAACATCCGGATTCTCTCGACGATGACTACGAATGGTGAAGAGAAGCGGAAACAGCTGGACTACCAAATCGTCGCCTCGTAGTCACCGTGGGGCGGTAGACGACACCTCCGCGCTAACAACTAGGTGGTCTGGTCGTGAACTGTTGGGGTCGTGTGAAATGACAGTCGGGTGCTAACTTTCGCCAAATCATACTGCGCCGATCTATTCCACTCGCGCGTGGTCACCGTGACCGTTTTCGCGCCCGCGGGGATGTTGATCTCGTTTCCTCCAGTCCACCCGCTTCCTGAAACTGCAGGGGAATACTGAAACGGTGCGTGGAATGCGGGGGACCAGCTAAGCCCGAGGGCCTTGGCTGATGATCGCGAGAGTTCGACTCCGCTAAACGCCACTTCGAACAGCAATGCTTTTGGTTCGAGGTGGTGAGGGGAATCGACCTCGATAGTTAAAGTCTCAGTAGAAGGTAAAAGGGGGATCGATTGCGTAGAGAGCACTGGGTAGCGCTTATCCAACGACCTTTCTTGAGCCTGGAGCTCCTCAGCCTTTGCTTCTTTGTCTACTCCGCTGGAACGCAGCTGTACTTTGTCGAGTGAGGTTGACAACGCGTCGAAGTTTGTCGATGTCGTCACAATTTGGAGGACGATCTGGAGCGACTTCTTGTCTGGCGCTATGTGACCTTGCCCCAAGTTCGGCGTTAGCGCTATGAGATGCTTTGAATTCCCGAGTTGTTGTTGGAAGGGCTGAAAGTGATCCTCATAGTGGTGAGCGTCGCCCTTGTTCTGGATATAAACGACTGTCGTTGTGCTATCGCTGGTGTATCTGTTGGCAGCATTCCCCTCGAATGGAAGTTCTACCGATTCGGGTTCTGAAGCCCAGGCCTTTCTGGTGTAATAAGGGAAATAAATGTAGCGAGATATATCAACCTGAGGGTTGATCGGGACGGCAATCGCATTCTTAAATTCTGCCGCGTAAGTTAGAGCCGCCCAGCCGCCCGCGGATGCTCCGAAGAAAATTGGCGTGGTGTTGCGAACAATGGTTTTGAAGATTTCAGCGAGCGTCGTAATGAGATCTGGCTGCTTTTTGCTTCCCGCGTACCACCCTAGATTAAGCGTGCGATCCATCGATAGGGAGGGATCGGACACTAAGAGAACATTTGCGTCAAGGTCTGCTACGAGACTTCGCCCAGTCCAAAAAGGAAGCTCGCGGATCTTTTGTGAGGCGGCGCTGAAACAAATGATTGTGGATGCAGATTGATTGTTTTGCCAATCCAGCAGAATGGGTAGCTCATCGTCGATGCGAATCGGGCCTTCAAGATCGGGCCGCCACAAAGCGCGGAAATCCTCTACTGATGCAAAGCGATTAAAGTCCATCTTCTTGATGGGCCTAGTCGTCATTTAAGAGCTCCAAACATTCTTTCGCTTGTGGACTTAGGCGGCTGCAGCGTGCCCTTGTGAACACGGCTCAACGGCGGTATATGATTCCGTTCTACCACCTGTGCCAGCTTTAGTATGAAAAGATCCGTTTGGTGTCGAGGCGTCGGTGCTTCTTCAGCCGTGGGATGGGGCCACAAGTATTCGATGCTATGGGCGACGTCACTAATGTGATGTATTCACAAACGATAGGCTGGATAATGTTATAGAATATCCGCAAAGTTGCCAGAATTGCGTCGTTGGCGCAGCTAAATGAAGTTGTTGACTAGAGGGATACCGAGATTTTGTCAGGGCACTTACGGAGGGTTGTATTCCCGAGCGAATTCACAGAATTCCGACTTGTTTTAGGCGGGCCGGCACCATTCGAGCATCGGGACTTTGTTGCTACTTTTCGCTTCTTTAGTCACGCCGGCGACCTGCTCGGCGACAGCGACTTGGACGCAAGCTACTCAAACAAACTTGGCGCGTACTTCAGGTATCTCCATTCTTCCGACGCGGGGGTCGGGCAGAGCGTCATCAAACCAATCAGATTGATCAGACCGGCAAAATCGGTCGAAGTGGACGTTCTACCGTGGAAGTCGCGGGACGGTGCCAAAGCTCGTGCGGTGCAAAGTCAACTTTTTGCAGTGGCAGCAGACACAGATACGAATTTCATCTGGACTGGAAGGATTAGGGCGAAATGAGCGTTTCAGTGATCTTGCAAGCGCTCCCGGCTGATCAGCGCCTGTGGAGCCCATACATCGAGCATCTCCGTTCGATTGAGCATGTTTCAGAGTGTCGGATCGCCGTAAAGGATGGGTCGGCCTCGGAGTATTCAAGAATGTTTTCGCTTGCAGACGACTTTTTTGAGGTCATCGTTTCTAGTGAAGCAGACAATGCCGCTCAACTGCTGAATCAGGCCGCAGCATCTGCGAAAACGGATACCCTCTTGCTGCTTGAAAAGCCATTTTGGTTAGCGTTCCGAGCGGACGAGCAACGAGCTTGGCATGAGCTGGATGATGCCCGTTCTATTCGGCAAATTCAGCGAACCATTTCGGATGGTGTCGCTGGTGTCGCGGGTGTCGCAGACGAAAAGGCATCGGTTTTTGAAATACCCGTCCCTGACGAAGAAGTTGGTCTGGCGTTCCTGATCACAAAGAAGCACTTTCTTGAGATGCGTGGGTACGACGAAAGTGACGACGTCTTCGGTGCACTCGGCTACGATCTCTTGCTGCGGCAGCGTCGCGCTAGTTTGCCGGTCGATCAGAAGTTGGCAGGGTACAACGCTCTCATCGGGCAAACCGACTTCCATAGTGAGACGGGATCGGAAACGGACTTTAAAAAAGCCGCCATTGCCACGCACACTTTGTATAGAAATTTGAACGCATGGTCTGTCGACCCGGTCCTGCGAGAGCCACTCGTCTCAGTCGCTATTGCTTCGAAAGACCGCGGCAACATGCTGATCGAAAGCATTAATTCGGTTCGTTATCAGAGCTTCCAGGAATTTGAAATCATCGTGGTCGATGATGGTTCCGAAGACCAGGAAGGCACCCGGAAGTCAATTGAAGCGCTGAACGACCCTCGGATCAGATTCTATGCGCACTCGGAGAGCCAAGGCGTCGCGGCGGCGCGTAACACCGCGGCAAGTCACTCGACGTGTCTGCTTACCGCGGTGCATGACGACGATGACATCATGCTGCCGGATCGACTGCTCGAAGGCATCAAGCCACTGAGCGATCAAATTGACGCGACGTACGGAAGCTGGATCAACTTCGATGACGAAACTGGCGAGCTAAAGGGCTTCCTCACTCGAGTCGGCTTTGACGCAAATCTGATCGCGTTTAACGGCTCTGGACCTGGGCACAGTACGTGGACGGTGCCTACACGATTGGTGCAGCAATTCAAATACGACGAGCGTTTGACTTCGTCTGTTGACCACGAACTTGCAGCCCGTATGGCAAATGCGGGCGTTCGGTGGCACCACGTGCAGCAATTTATGTATCTGCGGCGAGTGCACGATTTGCAGATCACTGCGCAGGACACAGATAACCAAAAAGCCGGGCACACGCTATCTAAGCTGGCCAACCGATTCCTTACCGTGAAATCTGGTCTGGAAAAGATGTCGGAGAAAGGCTCAGCTTCCGCATACCCCAAGGTGAAGGGATCCGGTGCCCTCAATCAAGAATTTGCTGGCTACCTCCCAGACCATTTGGTTCGCCGAGAGTTGGTCTTTAAAGGCAATTCCGTGACAAAGTCTCGAGCGGCAGACATGCCGGAGCGTGTTTCCTCCATCGTGACGGACCGCGATCTGCTGAGCGGACGCCTCATCTTTGAGGAAGGCACTATCAAAGATGTGCGTCAGGCAGATTTGGTCGCGTTGCGGAAAGCCGGAGTTACAAATTTTGAGGTGCGAAGCACTGGACCTCGTGCAGGGTTTGAAGATCATGAGCATGTCGTTGAGGATGAAAAAGTCCTCGAACTTGAGATTGGGCAACGAGTTCAGCATCTCATGTTGACGCGTCTGCGCGACGCCGCCGATCATATCTCAAAGCAGAACGGACGGACCCATTTCGTAGTTGCTACCTCGAATGACGCGGGTCCGCACTTTGAAAGCCATCTTGCAGCATGCGAACCTACGGTCCTGCGGCGAATTGTCGCATCTGCTGAATTGGGAGTGTCGGCAAGCGCGTACCTCTTGGGCTTTGAATCTTCGCGTGCTTCGATACAGGCCCTGAATAGACTGTCGGAACTTGATTCATCCGCCGGGGTGTTTTTGATGAATGAAGATCCCGCCACGGTTTTTGCGGAGATCGGTCAGGAGATTGGTGACGCGGTGGTCCGTGATTCTATCGACGACTCTGGATTGGCGGGTGTGTAAGAATGCATTTTGCGTTTGAGAATCGAGACAGTGGCAAGTTTTCGCTCACGCAGATTAGTGACGGAGTGACTGACGTCATCAGTTTTCCGCGCGAGTTTCATGTTGACCTCACACTCATTGATGTAGACCCGCTCAAAGCATTAACGGCAGCGCTCCTATTATTCGGGGTCAATGATGGAAGTGGGCTGATCAATGCGCCAAGCGCTAGCCTGCAGCTTGATCGGACACTCCGGCGCCAGCGCGGAGAGTATTCGCCGCACCTCGTTGTCGACCCGCTGGCTGAAAGCACACACGACAATCACACCCAGCTTTTGCTGGCGGACCACAGAGACAGCGCGTTTCCAATTCAACCGGATGGCAAGGGACGGAACGTGCTTATCCAATGCCGGGATAGCTCACGCTGGGCGGGAAAACTGTTCTCGCTTGACAGAGTTGAATTTGCGTCGAATTACAGGATGTTCGTCGACCAAACCGGTATTAACACGACTACGGCGTTGGTTGCCACCGGCCTTCTACTCGCCGGTGATTGGAAGTCTACGATGCTCATTGTCGAAAATGTTGGGGCTCTTTCTAGAGAGGAATGCGCAGATCTTATAGAGATTTGCGCGGCTATCGGCGTGAGAACTCGCATTGTTGAAAAGAGTGCGATGGAAGGGATGCTGAAGTATGGCGAAGCGTAAGATACTCATGCCTGTTCGAACCGTTGCCGAGTGGGGCGGCGTGCACGAATGGACTGTGGATGCGGCGTCGGCGTTAATCAGAGATGGACACGAAGTCACCTTTATCGGAAGTGGCGTCGTATTCAAGGAGCGAGCCGAAGCAACGGGAGCCAAGTTTCGCGTTGTGAACTGGCATCGAGATTGGGAGCCGATTGCCCGCGAAATCGGTGAGAAGGCCGACTTCGACCTTATCTTTTCGCACGCGCCAGCTGGTAGACAATTCGGGCTAGTTGCGAACTCAATCGCGCAAAAAGAACATATCGTGATGGTGCACGGCGCATATCACGACTATATGTACGAGTGGTCAGACCAAGTGGACGCGTTTGTTGCTGCGAGCCCATCACTCGTGCACTTTACGCAAACATTCGGCAGGGTAGCGCCATGGAAGGTTACGAGCCTTCCTAATGCTGCACCAGATGAAGTGTTTGAGCTTCCTCTGCTCAGCCATGACGAAAAGCTCGAGAACGGAGTCGGGCATATCGTGACAGCGTCTCGACTTTCGAAGGATAAGGTCCCGCAGATTGATTCAGTTGAAGAAGCTGTACGGGCGCTTACGGATCTGTACCCCGACATCACATGGATCATTGACGTGTGCGGAGACGGGCCGCTCCGCGACTACTTCAATACGCGCTACGAGCGACTGAGCCTCTCAATTCCGAATGTTTCGCATGTAATGCATGGCTGGGTAGAGCCAAGTGAAGTTCCGAAGATGATGAATCGTGCATACCTATCTGTGGCCGCGGGCATGGCAGGCATGCGTGCCCTAGCGTCTGGCTCGTTGTGCTTAGGGACAGGTGCTCGTGCGACCGTTGGAATTCAGACCAAGCAAAACCTGCGCGCCGGGATTTGGAGCAACTTAGGGGACCACGGCCTGTTCCGATTCACCCCCTCAGACGTGGCCGAAGATTTGAGAGCGCTCTCTACACCCGCCGCCTACGACGATGCGGTTTCAGTGGCACGATCCGTAGTGAAACTTGGAAATTCGCAAACGATTGTCGACGAGAAGATGCGGGCGGCTCTGCAGTGCGGGTAGGGCTTTGTACGGTCTTGGTGGGACGTTAGACTAGCAATCACTTTCAGTATCCCGATCCCGGTTTCCAAGGTTAAAAGCATCTTTCTCGAAGCGCAGTTTTCATCGTGGCTTCGCGTGCTATTCAGCCCTGTACCGGGTCTTGTCTGCATGCATCGGTCATATATAGGTGATTCAAGTGTCGGTGACTGGTGCATTGCGCGATTCATCTTTTTCTGTAGACCACGTGTCTAGTACTGATGCGTTGGTGTTCTGGTGGTATCTGGGGTTGAGTCGATCCGGGCTTACATCCACCCCAAGGGTGGTGGTGAGATGATGGCAAATATCGCGTACTGTCATCCCGCCGGCGTAGAGCGAGACGATCATGTCGTCGAGCTCTGTGAGCCTGCGTGCGCCCTTGGGCACCATGCGGGGAGTAAACGTGCCGGCACGATCCCTGGGCACGGTCACTTCCACCGCGCCGTATCCAAAATTACGGTTGTGGTGTACGACCTGTTCAGAAGACTGAAATGGTAGCGGTGTGGTGAGTATCTGGTAGCGCCTGAGTGAAGCGTCCTGGGTTTGGTTCCTACCTCTGCTAAGGAAGGATTGGCACTATGCCCAGAAAATATTCCGCCGAATTCAAGGAGAAGGCGGTCCATCAGATCATCGAAATGGTCCGCCTGGAGTCTTG
>NZ_RDRE01000039.1 GCF_003693265.1 Corynebacterium gottingense | reverse complement strand
CCTTTCTGCGCTTGTGTAGTGGAATAGCCATCCGGCTATTCCACCGCTGTAGGCGTCCAAAAAGCTACTAGACATCCTGTCCAAAAACCTCCTGGACTCCTTGTCCAAAAAGTCCCTAGACATGACAGCTCTAGCCTACTAGTTCGCCCCCACAACCACGATGAACGCTAAGGTGATAGGTCATGGAGAGATTCTGGCACGGACTGCGTTGGGTGTGGGGCACCTCATGGCCCCTGTACGCCGCAACCGTGCTTGGCACCAACGTGCTCGGCGCCGCCGCAATCATGTTGTTCATCAGGTACTTCATCCCCATGCCGGAGACCGATGAACTGGCGCTGCACAGCTCCACGCTCGGCCTGATCGGGCTGGTGTACGTGGTGTTCGCCGTGATCGTGGGCATGGTGGTCACGTTCTTCCTCTTCCGGCCCGTGCTGGAATGGCAGCGAAGCCCCGAGGACCACGACCCAAACATGGTGCGCCACCTGGTGCTTCGTCTGCCGGTGTTGCAGACGATGATCGTGGTGGTGGTGTGGCTCATCGGTATCGCCATCCTCGCCGTGATCACCGCGCGCACGAGCGGCCCGTTTGCGCTGGTCATTTTCATCGCGACCTCCATGGCCTGCTTCGTTACCGCCGTGCTCACCTACCTGCAGGCTGAGCGCCTCGTGCGGCCGATCGCCGCCACCGCGCTCGCGCGCCGCTTCGAGGACTCCACGCTGGAGCCGCCGATCAAGCAGCGCCTGTACATGACGTGGTTCACCACCTCCGCGGTGCCGATTCTGGGCATCGTCCTGCTCTTCGTTGCGCAGGCGCGCGGCTTCTTCACCGATACCCCGGGCGAGCTCGGGCCAGCCGTCTTCGCGCTCGCCATCTCCGCCCTGGTCACGGGCGCGTTCGGCACCGCGTTTGTGATCATGAGCGTGGTCGACCCAATCAAGGAGCTGCAGGACGCCATCAACAGCGTGCGCCGCGGCGAGACGAATACGCAGGTGGACATTTACGACGGCTCCGAAATCGGCGTCCTCCAGGCCGGGTTCAACGAGATGATGCGGGGCTTGCGCGAACGCCAGCGCGTCCGCGACATCTTCGGCCGCTACGTGGGCAGCGAGGTCGCCCAGAAGGCACTCGAGGAAAAGCCGGAGCTGGGCGGCGAGGACCGCAAGGTCGCCGTCGTGTTTGTCGACGTCGTCGGCTCCACCACCTTTGCCGTCGACCACACCCCCGAGGAGGTCGTCGCGGCGCTGAACAAGTTCTTCGAAATCGTCGTCGAGGTCGTCCACCGCAACAAGGGCGTGATCAACAAGTTCCAGGGCGATGCGGCGCTCGCCGTCTTCGGGGCCCCAGTTTCGCTTCACGACGCCACCTCGCACGCCCTCCAAGCAGCCCGGGAACTCCGCCAGGAGCTCGGCGGGCTGGAGCTCGAAGCCGGCGTGGGCGTCGCCTCCGGCCACGTCGTGGCGGGCCACATCGGCGGCCACGACCGCTTCGAGTACACCGTGATTGGCGACGCCGTCAACGCCGCCGCCCGCCTCACCGAGCTGGCCAAGGGCGTCCAGGGCCGGGTACTCACCAACGCGTCGACCCTGCGCGCCGCCAACGAGGTCGAGCAGCAGCGCTGGACCCTCATGAAGTCGGTCGAGCTGCGCGGCCGTAACAAGATGACGCAGCTGGCGCGCCCAGTGCGCTCCACCATGGCGGACCAGTACTAGGCAGGTTGTTGCTTGGGGGCTGCTGGGCCCCACAAATGACGAGAGTGCGTAAAATTTCCCGCACCCAGCCCTATTCCCCCAGGTCGCCCCCTCCCGGCTCCCCCGCGCCGAGCAAATCTGTCACTGTCGGTCCGGCGCAGTGAGCCCGTGGACGAGCAGCAGCTGGCCGATCGACCCCGCCCAGGAGACCGCGGCGCGCGTGCCGCGCTCACCAAGCCACGCCGGGAAGCCCGCGGCGCGGCACACCCGGGCAGCCAGGCCGGAGTTGGTGAGCAGGCGCAGCCCCTCGGCGGCAACAAGGAGGTTCGCGCCGTGGCTTAACCCCTCGCGGGCCGGGTCGATGGTGGTCGCGTTCGCGTCGGCGCGGAAGGCCGGGTCGTTCGCCAGCGCGGCCGTCGCCACCACGGCCGCGCCGCCGATCAGCGTGGCGGGCAGCAAGCGGCGGTCCGCCCGGGCCGCGACCACACCACCAGCGGCGACGACGCCAGCGGCCGCAGCGGCGCCGCGCTTCCCCACCGTCGCGCCGCGCTGCACGAGCCGCGGGATATAGCCGGCCTGCGCGCCGACCAGGGCCGCAACGCCGAGCGCCGACGGGCGCGTCGGGGCGCGGTGCTGCTCGAAGACGGCGACGGCGGAGGCCAGGACGGCGCAGGTCAGGACAGCGTCGGCGCCGGAGGCAGCGCCGCGTCCGCCCTCCCGGTGCAGCGGCACCGCGGCGAGCGCGACGCGGGAGGCCGGCTCGGCAACACGCGCAGCCCTGCGTGAACCGGCGAGGTGTGCGATGCCGGCGGCGTCCGCGCACCCGGCCCACGCGAGGCGGGCTGGGATGGGGTTGGTGTGGGGAAGCAGGGCGTCGACAAGCGCTTCGGCGCCCCGGAGCGTGCGGGTGAACATTTACTTCTTCCTGGAGCCGGCCTTGACCACGCGCTTGGTGGTCTGCGTGGGCTTCTTCACCGTCTTCTTCGCGCGCTTAGTCGCCTTCTTCTTGGTGGCCTTCTTCTTCGTGACCTTCTTCTTGGTTGCCTTCTTCGGGCCCTCTTCGGCCTCGCGGGCGCGGCGGGCGGAGAGCAGCTCATTTGCGCGCTGGTCGGTGACCGTCTCCGGGGTGTCGCCGCGCTGCAGCGACGCGTTGGTCTCGCCGTCGGTGACGTACGGGCCGAAACGGCCGTCCTTGATGGTCATGGGTTTGCCGGAGACGTCGTTGTCGCCCAGCATCTTCAGCGGTGGCTTCGCGGCGGCGCGGCCGCGGCGCTTCGGCTCCGCGTAGATGCGGCGGGCTTCGTCGAGGGTGATGCTGAAGATTTGGTCCTCGCTGGCCAGGGAACGCGAGTCCGTACCCTTCTTCAGGTACGGGCCGTAGCGGCCGTTCTGCGCGGTGATGACCTCGCCGTCTGCCGGGTCCGTGCCCACCTCGCGCGGGAGGCTCAGCAGCTTCAGCGCTTCTTCGAGCGTGACCGATGCCGGCTCCATGTCCTGGAACAGGGACGCCGTGGCGGGCTTGAGTTGCTCGTCCACCAATTCGGCCAGGCGCTTTTCTTTCTGCTTCGCCGCCGTCTTGGTCTCCCAGTTCTTCTTGCGCTTGCCTTCTTCGGCGCGCTGGGCGTCCTCCTCGGCGCGCTCGGCCGCGATGACCTCCTCGGCGTGGGCCTCGGCGGTGGCGCGCTCGTCGTCACGCACAAGCTCGGTGACGTACGGGCCGTAGCGGCCCTCCTTGGCCACCACGGTGCGGCCGTTGGCCGGGTTCTCCCCCAGCTCGCGGCCGGACTGCGGGGTGGCGAAGAGCTTCTCCGCCATGTCGAGCGTGATGCCGTCCGGGGTGGAGGCCTCCGGCAGGTTGGCGCGCTGGTAGTCCGGCTCGCCGTCGGCGGTCACGCCCACCTGGCGCTCGATGTAGGGACCGTAGCGGCCGACGCGCACGTTGATGTCGCGACCCTCGGCGTCCTCGAAGAGCTTGAGCGAGTTCACCTGGCGCGCGTCGATGCTTTCCAGGTTGGCCTCGATGATGTGTTTGAGCCCGCCGCGGCGCGCGACGGCCTCGGCCATGTTCTCGTCCGCCTCGGCGTCGCCGAAGTAGAAGCCGGTGAGCCACTCGGTGCGGTCCTCGTTGCCGTGCGCGATCTCGTCCAGCTCGTCCTCCATGGAGGAGGTGAAGTCGTAGTCCACCAGCGCGTCGAAGTTGTTCTCCATGAGCCCGATGACGGAGAACGCCACCCAGGTGGGCACGAGCGCGTTGCCGCGGGTAACCACGTAGCCGCGGTCCTGGATGGTCTTGATGATGCTGGCGTAGGTGGACGGGCGGCCGATGCCCAGGTCCTCCATCTTTTTGACCAGGCTGGCCTCGTTGTAGCGCGACGGCGGGTTGGTGGTGTGCTCGTCGGCGCTGAGCTTCGTCGCGTCCAACACGTCGCCCTTGGCCAGCTGCGGCAGGTGCGTCTCCTTGTCGTTGGTGTCGGAGTACGCGCGCAGCCAGCCCGGGAAGGTAATGGTGCGGCCGGTGGCGGTGAACTCGGCGCGCTCGCCGCTTTCCGCCTCGCCGGCGACGGTGACCTTGGTGGAGTTGCCGCGCGCGTCCGCCATCTGCGAGGCCACGGTGCGCTGCCAGATCAGCTCGTAGAGCTTGAACTCCTCCGCGTCCAGCGACCCGCCGAGCTGGCCGGGGGTGGCGAAGCGCTCACCGGCGGGGCGGATCGCCTCGTGCGCCTCCTGCGAGTTCTTCACCTTACGGTCGTAGGTGCGCGGGGACTTGGAGACGAAGCTGTCGCCGTACAGTTCGGTTGCCGCGGAGCGCGCGGCCTGCAGGCCCTGCTTGGACAGGGAGGTCGAGTCCGTACGCATATACGTAATGTGGCCGTTTTCGTACAGGCGCTGCGCGATGCGCATCGTGCGCGCGGACGTGAAGTGCAGCTTGCGCCCTGCTTCCTGCTGCAGGGTCGAGGTCATAAACGGCGCGTGCGGGCGGCGGGTGTACGGCTTTTCCTCCACTGCGGTGACGCGCGTGGGGCGGTCGCGGAGGCCGTCGGCAAGCGAATTGGCCTTTTGCTTATCGACGACCACCGCCTCGCCCTTCAGCCGCCCCCGATCATCAAAGTCGCGGCCCTGCGCCACGCGCTGCCCGTCGAGCGTGGCCAGCTTCGCGTCGAACTCGGTCTTCTCGCCCTGCTGCGGCAGCAGTGACGCGGTGATGTCCCAGTACTCGGCGGCGATGAACGCCATGCGCTCACGCTCCCGCTCCACGATGACGCGGGTGGCCACGGACTGGACGCGGCCGGCGGACAGGCGCGGCATGACCTTCTTCCACAGCACCGGCGAGACCTCATAGCCGTACAGGCGGTCCAGGATGCGGCGGGTCTCCTGCGCCTCCACCAGGTCCATGTCCAGCTCGCGGGTGTTTTCGGCGGCCTCGCGGATCGCGGACTCGGTAATCTCGTTGAACACCATGCGCTCCACCGGGACCTTCGGCTTCAGCGTCTCCAGCAGGTGCCACGCGATCGCCTCGCCCTCGCGGTCGGGGTCTGTGGCGAGCAGCAGCTTGTCCGACTCCTTGAGCTTGGCGCGCAGGTCAGCGACCTTCTTCTTCTTGTCCGGGCTGACCACGTAGATCGGCGAGAATCCCGCCTCCGGGTTCACGCCCAGCTTCGCCCACGGCTCCTTCTTGTACTTCGCGGGGATGTCGGCGGCGCGGCCCGGCAGGTCACGGATGTGGCCGACGGACGCCTCGACGATGTAGTCGTTGCCCAGGTACTTCTGGATCTTCTTCGCCTTCGTCGCCGACTCCACGATGACCAGGGTTTTGCCGTTTCCCGCCACGCTTTGTGACACCTCGCTCTATTTACTCGATTCGCACCTATATATATGTACTGATGTGATACATGCGCTTTCTCGCAGTATATGCACACACCCGGCGGGCGCGCCTAAACGCCGAATCTCAAACACCAACATTTGTAGCAGACCCGAGATCTCGCAGTCCCCGGCGCATGCGCGTATCGTAGCGGGGAGCATACGGCAGCGCCGCGCCCATCGCACCGCTGCGGCAAGCCAGTGACCAGGCGTTTTGAGAGGAGGAACCCCATGGAGATGTTCGATCCGTTCATCAACTTCCTCCACATGCTCATGGGCACCCCAATGTTCTACCCCCTCGTCACGGTGCTCATCGTCGCCGACGCCCTCGCGCCGATCGTCCCGTCCGAGTCCGTGCTGAACCTGGCCGGGGCCTTCGCCGGCTCGCAGGGCGTGCCCGATGCGACGGCCGTGATCGTCGCCGCGATCATTGGCGGCATTATCGGCGACAACATCTGCTTCGCCCTCGGCGGCCGCCTCATCGGTTATGTCGAGCGGCTCGACGCGGAGTCCAAGGCCGGGCAGGCGATCCTCTGGGTGCGCCGCAACATGAACCGCGGCGCGGGCGCCACCATCATCGTCGCCCGCTTCATCCCCTGGGCCCGCTGGGTAGCCACGATCGTGCTCGGCTCGGTGCGCTTTAACTGGTTCGCCTTCGTCATCTACGACACGATCGGCGTCATCGTCTGGGCCATCCTCTCCGTGGGCATCGGCTACGCCGGCGGCGCGCTGTTCTCGGATTTCCCGCTGCTCGGCATGGTTGTGGGCGTGCTGCTCGGCTCGCTCGTCGGCTTTGGCGTCCAGAAGCTGCAGGGCAAGCTGTTCGACTGGCGCGACGAGCGCCGCGGCGAGTCCTCGCTGTAGGGCTGTAGGGAGGGGCGCCTGCGCTCGCCGGGGCAACAGGGCGGCCAGCCCGCGGCGACGGCGGGGACAGCGCTCTCGACACCCAGATGACGAGAACTGGTTGACGAGGATGCGACAAAGAGGGACCGCGGACAAATAGTTGGAGTGTCCCCGGGGGCGGAGAGGGTTTCTGATGTCCGCGCATTTTCCCCGTGAGATCCGGGAGCAAGCAGTTGATAAGTTTCTTGAAGGCATGCCGTACAAGCGC
>NZ_RDRE01000038.1 GCF_003693265.1 Corynebacterium gottingense | reverse complement strand
CATGGCAATTGCACACACTGAAGCAACGTTAAAGAACGTCATCAAGGCGTACGACGTGCGCGGCGTGGTCGGCGAGACCATCGACGCCGACTTTGTCCGCACCGTCGGCGCGGCGTTCGCCCACATCCTGCGCGGCGAGGGCGAGACCCGCATCGCCGTGGGCTACGACATGCGTCCCTCCTCGCCGGAGCTCGCCGGCGCCTTCGCGGAGGGCGCGACCTCCCAGGGGCTCGACGTGATTGCGCTGGGCCTGACCAGCACCGACGAGCTCTACTTCGCCGCCGGCACGCTCAAGTGCGCCGGCGCGATGTTCACCGCCTCGCACAACCCGGCCAAGTACAACGGCATCAAGCTGTGCCGCGCCGGCGCCACCCCGGTGTCCACCGACACCGGACTGGGCGAGATCGGGCGGATGGTGCTCGAGGGCGTGCCCGCCGCTGACGTGGCCGCGGGTACCGTGACTGAGAAGGACATCCTGGCCGACTACGCGACGTTCCTGCGCGACCTGGTGCCGGTGCCGGAGGACCGCACTCTCGTCGTGGCCGTCGACGCCGCCAACGGTATGGCGGGGCTGACCGTGCCCGCCGTGCTGGATGACATGGACGTGCGCCCGTTCTACTTCGAGCTCGACGGCACGTTCCCCAACCACGAGGCGAACCCGCTGGACCCGAAGAACCTGGTGGACCTGCAGAGGTTCACGGTGGAGCAGGGCGCGGACATCGGCCTGGCCTTCGACGGCGACGCGGACCGTTGCTTTGTGGTGGACGAGCGTGGGGAGCCGGTGAGCGCGTCGTCGATTAGCGCTTTGATCGCGCACCGCACGCTGGCGCAGCACCCGGGCGCGACGATCATCCACAACCTGATCACCTCGCAGGCGGTGCCGGAAATCATCGCTGAGCAGGGCGGCGAGGCCGTGCGCACGCGCGTCGGGCACTCCTACATCAAGGCGGAGATGGCGCGCACCGGAGCGCGCTTCGGCGGCGAGCACTCCGCGCACTACTACTTCGCCGACTTCTTCAACGCCGACTCCGGCCTGGTCGCCGCGCTGCACGTGCTCGCCGCGCTGGCCGAGCAGGACGCGCCGCTCAGCGAGCTGATGGCCGAGTACAACCGCTACGCCGCCTCCGGCGAGATCAACTCCGAGGTGGCCGACCAGGACGCGACCACCCAGCGCGTCCTCGACGCCTTTGCCGATCGCACCGAGAAGCTCGACCGCCTCGACGGCGTCACCGTGTGGCTCAAGGACACGAAGGCGTGGTTTAACGTGCGCGCGTCCAACACCGAGCCGCTGCTGCGCCTGAACGTTGAGGCGGAGACGGAGCAGGAAGTCCAGGAATTGGTCGAGGAGATCCTGGGAATCATCCGCGCCTAGGCCCGCGCGCGCCGGCGCTGCGTAAGATCGCGGTCATGAGCGACTACTACGAGGGCACCGGCGATTACGACCGCGAGACCGTCCGCTTCTTCGACATCGCCCACGAGGGGGCACAGGTCAGGGCTATTATCGACGCTTTGCCGTCCCTCGCCAACCTCCGCGGGTTGCAACCCCGTAGCGTGATCGTGGTGGCGACCGACCAGGTCGCGCGCGCCGCCGCACGCGCCGTGGCCCAGGTGCGCGCACCGCTCCCGCTGCCGGTGGTGGTGACGGAGACGCTGCCCGGCTACGTCGGCGCGCTCGACGTCGTGGTCATGGTGGGGGACGCCGCGGCGCGCGAGCGCGACGTGCGCGCCCTGCTCACGGCGGCGCAGCGCGGCGCGGAAACGGTGCTGGCGGGGCCCGCCCGCGGCCCGATCGTTGACGAGGCGCCCGACTCCACCGTCGTCGTCCCGGCCCTGCCCACCACGATGGGCCCGTCGCCGGCGCGCACGATCGCGGTGCTGTCGGCGGTGCTCGACGCGCTCGACCCCCGCGCGGCGGCGGAGGCGCTGGCAGAGCGGTTCCGCATGCTCGCGGACGAGCTGGACGCCGAGCTGACCGCCGTGTCCCCGGAACGCGCCGAGGACGTCAACGCCGCCCGCCAGCTGCGCGCCTTTGCCCGCGACGCGCGCGTCGTGCACTCCGGCACCACCCGCCACGGCCTCGCGCTTGCGGAGCTCGTGGCCACCCTGTGGTCCTGCCGCGGCCTGGCGAGCGGCTTCGTCGACGCCGACGAGCTCCCGCAGGCCCTCGAGCTCGCCCGCGGCGGCGCACCCGCCCCGGCCGATGACATCTTCCACGATCCATTCCTTGACAGCCCGGTGGAGCTGGTACCCTTAAAGGTCGTTCTTTGGGCGCAACCGGACGCGCACGCCCCGGTCGCGCCCAACACCCGCGCTGAGATGGTCGCGTCGCAGCACCTGGGCGAGTCCGTCACGGTGCTGCGGCTACTGGCGCGCGCGTACGCCGTGACTGCGCTCGACGACCCCAGCGACGGGTAGCCCACACTCATCACCGAAGGAAACGAGGCACAAACACCGATGGAGCTCCTCGAACCTGCCCTGCGCGCCTACCCGTGGGGCTCGCGCACCATGCTCGCTGACCTGCGCGGCACCGCGTCGCCCGCCCCCAGCCCGGAGGCGGAGCTGTGGTTCGGTGCGCACCCGGCTGCGCCGTCGACAATCGGCTCCCGCGGCCTGGACGCGATCATCGCGGACGATCCCCGCGCGGCGCTTGGGCAGCGCGTGGCCGACAAGTTCGACGAACACCTGCCGTTCCTGCTCAAGCTGCTGGCGGCGGGCGCGCCGCTGTCGCTGCAAGCGCACCCGTCGAAAGCGCAGGCCGTCGAGGGGTTCCGCAGCGAGGAGGCGGCGGGCATTGACCTGCACGACCCGCGCCGCAACTACAAGGACCCGAACCACAAGCCCGAGCTGATCGTCGCGCTGACGCAGTTCAAGGCGCTCGCCGGGTTCCGCCCGTACGCGCGCACCGCCCGCCTGCTCGACGCGCTGGGCTCGCCGCTGCTCAGCCGCTACACCAGCATGGTCGACCCCAGCGAGGAAGAGGCGAGCCTGCGCGCGCTGTTCACCACCCTCATCTCGCTGCCGCGCAAGGCGAGCAATTTGCTTATCGACGAAACCGTCAACCGCGCCCGCACCCTCCTGGAAAATCCCGACGAGGCCGGGGGCGCCGGCGTGGAGCCGTGGATGGTCGAGGTACTCACCATGTTCCTCGAGCTTGCGGCGGCCTACCCGGGCGACATCGGCGCCCTCGCGGCGCTGCTGCTGAACCACTTCACCCTCGAACCGGGCGAGGCGCTGTACCTGGACGCCGGCCAGCTGCACGCCTACCAGTCGGGTCTGGGTGTGGAGATTATGGCGAACTCGGACAACGTGCTCCGCGGCGGGCTCACGTCGAAACACGTGGACGTGCCGGAGCTGGTGCGCGTGCTCAAGTTCGAGGCGCTAGAGTCCCCGCGGGCGAAGACCCGCGCGGTGGATGGCGGCGCATCGGGGGAGGAGTTCGTCCTGCCAATGGAAGACTTCCGGCTGAGCCGTTACGCCCTGGGTGAGGGCGCGGAGCTGGCGGTGGAGTCGGATGGGCCGGCGATCGTGCTGTGCACGAGCGGCGAGGCCGCGGGATGCGGCGCGGCAGGGGACGAGCTCACCCTGCGCCCGGGCCAAGCGGCGTGGGTCCCGGCGAGCGACGCGCGCGTAGTGTTCACGGCGGAGGGCGCTGACGGCGCAGAGCTGTTCCTCGCCAGCGTGTAGCGTCTGCTGCAGTAACGAAGAACGCCGGCCCCGCATCCTCTGGAGTGAGGAGCGGGGCCGGCGTTGCCGTTGGGTGAGCTAGTTGGAGCTGGTCGGGCCGCCCGGCTTGCAGCTATCAACGATCAGGGCGGTGACGCCGATGCCTGCGGCGAAGAGCAGCAGGCCGCCGCCGATCGTGGCCACGTTCGTGCCGTACTGGCGGAGCTGGCCGTTAATGTCAGAGACCTGCTTGGCGATCTGCGGATTCATAATGCCCAGGCCGTTTTGGATCTGGGAGTTCACCTGCTCGATCTGCACGGCAACCTGCTCGCGGAAGCCGGCCAGGCCCGGGATGGCTGCCTGGGTGGCGATGGCGAGCGGGACGATCGCCAGCAGCGGGAGCCCGAAGCCGATCGCGGCTGCGGAGCACTTGCCCTGGTCAATGTTGGAGCTCAGGGACGTGTCCTTGCCAGGCTCGCCGACCTCGGTGTGGGTGTTGCTGTTCACCTTCGCGTTGACGATGATGACGATCCTCTGGATCTCAGCGCCCTGCTCGTCCTTCACGGTCGCAATGATCTCGTCGCCCGGGATGGCCTGCTCCTCGACTGCGACAACCAGGTTGCCGCGGTCGTCGATGACGGCGTCGCCGGGGCCGGCGACGTCGACAATCGCGCCCTTCGGAATCTTGCCGCCCTTGTTCGGGATGGTGAGCTTGCCGCCCGGCTCGGCGCTGCCTTCGCCCTCGGTGGCATCCCAATGGGGTTCGAAGTAGTTGCGCTCGAACGGGTTGGTGCCGGTGTCGACTTCCTGCTTGTTGGTGCGGCCGTCGTCGTCGAAGTCAGCGTCCGGGTCGAGGATGGACTTGTCGTTGGCGTCGGTGAGCTTGAAGCGGGCGTTGGCGAAGTCGTTGGAGCCGTCGGTGAACGTGAAGTTCACGCCCACGGTCGGTGCGACGACCGGCGCGAGGGCCTCGGCGAGCTTGTCCCAGTCCTTCTGGACTGCCTTGTCCAGCGCGGAGAACTGTGCCGCCAGCTGCGCCGCGGATGGTGCCTGGGCGGTGACGGTGCCGTCCTCGTTGCCCTCGAACTTCCAGTCGGTGGCGTCGGCGGGCACCTGGACGGTGATCTCGGTGTCATCCGGGATACCGAACGGGCCGAACGGGCGGTTCGTGTCCTTGGTCTCGCCCGGGATCAGCACGTACGGGTCGCTGCCGAAGGAGGCGTTGGTCTTGTCGCCCTGCAGGCGCTCGTCCTCCTTGACGGAGACCTGGACGATGTCGATCTGGTTGCCGTCCGAGTCCGTCATCGTTGCCACGATCTTGTCGCCCGGCTTGGCGTCCTCGTTGGCGGTGATGACCAGGTCACCGTCCTTGTTGATCTCGGCGGTGCCCGGGCCGTCGACCTTCACGGTGGTGCCCACCTGGACGCGGCCGCCGTTGTTGGGAACGGTGACGTCCTCGCCGGGGTAGACGGTGTTGGCGTTGGAGGTGTTCCAGTCTGCCGGCGGTACGGGAACGCTTTCCTCGTCGAACGGGTTGGAGCGCTTCTCTACCTCGTCGCGGTTGGTGTGACCGTCGCCGTCGGCGTCAGCCTCGGGGTCGAGGAGGGAGTGGCCGTCGGCGTCGACAAGCTCGAATGCTGCGGTCGCAGCGTCGAAGGAGCCGTCGGCATAGTCGATGTCTACCTCGACGGAGGTAGTGACCATCGGCTTGAGCACCGCTGCGAGGGTGTCCCAGTCGAGGTGCGTGTACTTGGTCACGCGGGCGAACTCCTGCGCCAGATCCCTGGCGGATGGTGCCTGAGCGGTGACGACGCCCGTCTCGTTGGCTTTGTCCTCGTCGAAGGTCCAGTCGGTGGCGTCCGAGCGGAACTTGGCCTCGTACTTCGTGCCCTCCGGCGCCGCCTCGTCGCCGAATGGGTTCTCGGCGCTCTTGGACTCACCCGCGGTGAGCTGCACGGTGTCGCCGTAGTTGGGGTCGAATTGCTTGTTGGTCAGCGGCTTCGGATTGACGATGATGGTCGAGCCGACGCGGTCCTGGGAGCCGTCCGGGTAGGTGACCACGACCTGCGGGTTGTACGCGCCCGGGGTGGAGGTGTCCACGTCGCCGTCGAGCTCGACCTCAATGTCCTGCGGCAGCTCGTGAAGGTTCTCGATGACGTCGCGAGCCTCGAGCTTATCGCCGGCGGTGATGACCTTTTCGCGGACCTGCGGCTGGAAGTCCCAGTTGTCCGGGCGCGGCTTGATGGTGATCTTGGTGTCGATCTCCTCGGTAGAGCCGTCCGGGTAGGTGACCACGATGGTGACATCCTTGTCGATGTCATTCGGAGTCGGGTTCTCTGTGCTCAGCGAGCCCTCGCCCTTGTCCTTGAAGTCCGCGGAGGTGCCGCTGGGCAGGGAGCCGATGTTCTCAATGATCTTCTCGGCATGTTCCTGGCGCAGCTTGGAGCCAGCGATGATTTCGAAGTTCTCGTCGACTGTCGGCTCGTTCTTTTCCGCGTCCGTGCGGCGCTCGACGGTGAGGTCGGTAGTGACCTCTTCGCTGGTGCCGTCGGGGTAGGTGACTTCGACGGTCACCTTCTTGGTGCCCACGGAAGAGGTGTCGACCTTGCCCTTGAAGTTCGCAGTGATGCCCTTCGGTAGTTCATCCTTGTTGGAGATTGCCGCGAGCGGGTCGGCGGTTTCGCCTTCCTTGATGGTGATACCGGTTGGAGCCGGGGTGTACTTCTCGGCGTCGGTGAGGTCGTTGACGTGGACGTCGACCTTTACCTCGTCCGTGCTTCCGTCGGTGTAGGAAACGACGATGGTGGCGGTGGTATCGCCGGGCTTTGAGGTATCGACCGCGTTCTTGAAGGTGACGTCTTTGACCGGGAGCTTGTCCAGGTTGGTGATGGCCTTCTTTGCGGCGTCGTTGGTCACCTTCGCGCCGACCTTGGTAGCGATACCGTCGCCGACGATCGGGTCGTTGACCTCTGCGTCTGTGCGGCGCTTGATGGTGAGGTCGGTCTGGATCTCTTCGCTGGTGCCGTCGGGGTAGGTGACTTCGACGGTCACCTTCTTGGTGCCCACGGAAGAGGTGTCGACCTTGCCCTTGAAGTTCGCAGTGATGCCCTTCGGTAGTTCATCCTTGTTGGAGATT
>NZ_RDRE01000037.1 GCF_003693265.1 Corynebacterium gottingense | reverse complement strand
CATGGCAATTGCACACACTGAAGCAACGTTAAAGAACGTCATCAAGGCGTACGACGTGCGCGGCGTGGTCGGCGAGACCATCGACGCCGACTTTGTCCGCACCGTCGGCGCGGCGTTCGCCCACATCTTGCGCGGCGAGGGCGAAACCCGCATCGCCGTGGGCTACGACATGCGCCCCTCCTCGCCGGAGCTCGCCGGCGCCTTCGCGGAGGGCGCGACCTCCCAGGGGCTCGACGTGGTTTCGTTGGGCCTGACCAGCACCGACGAGCTCTACTTCGCCGCCGGCACGCTCAAGTGCGCCGGCGCGATGTTCACCGCCTCGCACAACCCGGCCAAGTACAACGGCATCAAGTTGTGCCGCGCCGGAGCAACCCCGGTGTCCACCGATACCGGCCTGGGCGAGATCGGGCGGATGGTGCTCGAGGGCGTGCCCGCCACGGACGTGGCCACGGGCACCGTGACCGAGAAGGACATCCTGGCCGACTACGCGACGTTCCTGCGCGACCTGGTGCCGGTGCCCACAGACCGGAAGCTCGTCGTGGCCGTCGACGCCGCCAACGGCATGGCGGGCCTGACCGTGCCCGCCGTGCTGGATGACATGGACGTCCGCCCGCTCTACTTCGAACTCGACGGCACGTTCCCCAACCACGAGGCGAACCCGCTGGACCCGAAGAACCTGGTGGACCTGCAGAAGTTCACGGTGGAGCAGGGCGCGGACATCGGCCTGGCCTTCGATGGCGACGCGGACCGTTGCTTTGTGGTGGACGAGCGTGGGGAGCCGGTGAGCGCGTCGTCGATTAGCGCTTTGATCGCGCACCGCACGCTGGCGCAGCACCCGGGTGCGACGATCATCCACAACCTGATCACCTCGCAGGCGGTGCCGGAGATCATCGCTGAGCAGGGCGGCGAGGCCGTGCGCACACGCGTCGGGCACTCCTACATCAAGGCGGAAATGGCGCGCACCGGAGCGCGCTTCGGCGGCGAGCACTCCGCGCACTACTACTTTGCCGACTTCTTCAACGCCGACTCCGGCCTGGTCGCCGCGCTGCACGTGCTCGCCGCGCTCGCCGAGCAGGATGCGCCGCTGAGCGAGCTGATGGCTGAGTACAACCGCTACGCCGCCTCCGGCGAGATCAACTCCGAGGTGGCCGACCAGGACGCGACCACTCAGCGCGTCCTCGACGCGTTTGCGGAGCGCACCGACAAGCTCGACCGCCTCGACGGTGTGACCGTGTGGCTCAAGGACACGAAGGCGTGGTTCAACGTGCGCGCGTCCAACACCGAGCCGCTGCTACGCCTGAACGTTGAGGCGGAGACGGAGCAGGAAGTCCAGGAATTGGTCGAGGAGATCCTGGGAATCATCCGCGCCTAGACCCGCGCGCGCCGGCGCTGCGTAAGATCGCGGTCATGAGCGACTACTACGAGGGCGCGGGCGATTACGACCGCGAGACCGTCCGCTTCTTCGACATCGCCCACGAGGGGGCGCAGGTCAGGGCTATTATCGACGCCCTGCCGTCCCTCGCCAACCTCCGCGGGATGCAACCCCGCAGCGTGATCGTGGTGGCGACCGACCAGGTCGCGCGCGCCGCCGCACGCGCCGTGGCGCAGGTGCGCGCACCGCTCCCGCTGCCGGTGGTGGTGACGGACACGCTGCCCGGCTACGTCGGCGCGCTCGACGTCGTGGTCATGGTGGGGGACGCCGCGGCGCGCGAGCGCGACGTGCGCGCCCTGCTCACAGCGGCGCAGCGCGGCGCGGAAACGGTGCTGGCGGGGCCAGCCCGCGGCCCGATCGTTGACGAGGCGCCCGCATCAACCGTCATCGTCCCGGCCCTGCCCACCACGATGGGCCCGTCGCCGGCGCGCACGATCGCGGTGCTGTCGGCGGTACTCGACGCGCTCGACCCCCGCGCGGCGGCGGAGGCGCTGGCAGAGCGGTTCCGCATGCTCGCGGACGAGCTGGACGCCGAGCTCACCGCCGTGTCCCCGGAACGCGCCGAGGACGTCAACGCCGCCCGCCAGCTGCGCGCCTTTGCCCGCGACGCGCGCGTCGTGCACTCCGGCACCACCCGCCACGGCCTCGCGCTTGCGGAGCTCGTGGCCGCCCTGTGGTCCTGCCGCGGCCTGGCGAGCGGCTTCGTCGACGCCGACGAGCTCCCGCAGGCCCTCGAGCTCGCCCGCGGCGGCGCACCCGCCCCGGCCGAAGACATCTTCCACGATCCATTCCTTGACGGCCCGGTGGAGCTGGTACCCTTAAAGGTCGTTCTTTGGGCGCAACCGGACGCGCACGCCCCGGTCGCGCCCAACACCCGCGCTGAGACGGTCGCGTCGCAGCACCTTGGCGAGTCCGTCACGGTGCTGCGGCTACTGGCGCGCGCGTACGCCGTGACTGCGCTCGACGACCCCAGCGACGAGTAGCCCACACCCATCACCGAAGGAAACGAGGCACAGACACCGATGGAGCTCCTCGAACCTGCCCTGCGCACCTACCCGTGGGGCTCGCGCACCATGCTCGCCGATCTGCGCGGTACCGCGTCGCCCGCCCCCAGCCCGGAGGCGGAGCTGTGGTTCGGTGCGCACCCGGCTGCGCCGTCGACAATCGGCTCCCGCGGCCTGGACGCGATCATCGCGGACGATCCCCGCGCGGCGCTTGGGCAGCGCGTGGCCGACAAGTTCAACGAACACCTGCCGTTCCTGCTCAAGCTGCTGGCGGCGGGCGCGCCGCTGTCGCTGCAAGCGCACCCGTCGAAAGCGCAGGCCGTCGAGGGGTTCCGCAGCGAGGAGGCGGCGGGCATTGACCTGCACGACCCGCGCCGCAACTACAAGGACCCGAACCACAAGCCCGAGCTGATCGTCGCGCTGACGCAGTTCAAGGCGCTCGCCGGGTTCCGCCCGTACGCGCGCACCGCCCGCCTGCTCGACGCGCTGGGATCGCCACTGCTCAGCCGCTACACCAGCATGGTCGACCCCAGCGAGGAAGAGGCGAGCCTGCGCGCGCTGTTCACCACCCTCATCTCGCTGCCGCGCAAGGCGAGCAATTTGCTTGTCGACGAAACCGTCAACCGCGCCCGCACCCTCCTGGAAAATCCCGACGAGGCCGGGGGCGCCGGCGTGGAGCCGTGGATGGTCGAGGTGCTCGCCATGTTCCTCGAGCTTGCGGAGGCCTACCCGGGCGACATCGGCGCCCTCGCGGCGCTGCTGCTGAACTACTTCACCCTCGAGCCGGGCGAGGCGCTGTACCTGGACGCCGGCCAGCTGCACGCCTACCAGTCGGGCCTGGGCGTGGAGATCATGGCAAATTCGGACAACGTGCTGCGCGGCGGGCTCACGTCGAAGCACGTGGACGTGCCGGAGCTGGTGCGCGTGCTCAAGTTCGAGGCGCTGGAGTCCCCGCGGGCGAAGACCCGCGCGGCGGATGGCGGCGCGGTGGGGGAGGAGTTCGTCCTCCCCATCGAGGACTTCCGGCTGAGCCGTTACGCCCTGGGTGACGGCGCGGAGCTGGCGGTGGAGTCGGATGGGCCGGCGATCGTGCTGTGCACGAGCGGCGAGGCCGTCGGGCGCGGCGCTGCGGGGGAGGAGCTCACCCTGCGCCCGGGCCAGGCGGCGTGGGTCCCGGCGAGCGACGCGCGCGTAGTGTTCACGGCGGAGGGCGCTGACGGCGCAGAGCTGTTCCTCGCCAGCGTGTAGCGTCTGCTGCAATAACGAAGAACGTCGGTCCCGCATCCTCTGGAGTGAGGAGCGGGGCCGACGTTGCCGTTGGGTGAGCTAGTTGGAGCTGGTCGGGCCGCCCGGCTTGCAGCTATCAACGATCAGGGCGGTGACGCCGATGCCTGCGGCGAAGAGCAGCAGGCCGCCGCCGATCGTGGCCACGTTCGTGCCGTACTGGCGGAGCTGGCCGTTAATGTCAGAGACCTGCTTGGCGATCTGCGGGTTCATGATGCCCAGGCCGTTCTGGATCTGGGAGTTCACCTGCTCGATCTGCATGGCAACCTGCTCGCGGAAGCCAGCCAGGCCCGGGATGGCTGCCTGGGTGGCGATGGCGAGCGGGACGATCGCCAGCAGCGGGAGTCCGAAGCCGATCGCGGCTGCGGAGCACTTGCCCTGGTCAATGTTGGAGCTCAGGGACGTGTCCTTGCCAGGCTTGCCGACCGCGGTGTGGGTGTTGCTGTTCACCTTCGCGTTGACGATGATGACGATCCTCTGGATCTCAGCGCCCTGCTCGTCCTTCACGGTCGCGATGATCTCGTCGCCCGGGATGGCCTGCTCCTCGACTGCGACAACCAGGTTGCCGCGGTCGTCGATGACGGCGTCGCCGGGGCCGGCGACGTCGACAATCGCTCCCTTCGGAATCTTGCCGCCCTTGTTCGGGATGGTGAGCTTGCCGCCCGGCTCGGCGCTGCCTTCGCCCTCGGTGGCATCCCAGTGGGGCTCGAAGTAGTTGCGCTCGAACGGGTTGGTGCCGGTGTCGACTTCCTGCTTGTTGGTGCGGCCGTCGTCGTCGAAGTCAGCGTCCGGGTCGAGGATGGACTTGTCGTTGGCGTCGGTGAGCTCGAAGCGGGCGTTGGCGAAGTCGTTGGAGCCGTCGGTGAACGTGAAGTTCACGCCCACGGTCGGTGCGACGACCGGCGCGAGCGCCTCGGCGAGCTTGTCCCAGTCCTTCTGGACTGCCTTGTCCAGCGCGGAGAACTGTGCCGCCAGCTGCGCCGCGGATGGTGCCTGGGCGGTGACGGTGCCGTCCTCGTTGCCCTCGAACTTCCAGTCGGTGGCGTCGGCGGGCACTTGGACGGTGATCTCGGTGTCATCCGGGATCCCGAACGGGCCGAATGGGCGGTTCGTGTCCTTGGTCTCGCCCGGGACCAGCACGTACGGGTCGCTACCGAAGGTGGCGTTGGTCTTGTCGCCCTGCAGGCGCTCGTCCTCCTTGACGGAGACCTGGACGATGTCGATCTGGTTGCCGTCCGCGTCCGTCATCGTTGCCACGATCTTGTCGCCCGGCTTGGCGTCCTCGTTGGCGGTGATGACCAGGTCGCCGTCCTTGTTGATCTCGGCGGTGCCCGGGCCGTCGACCTTCACGGTGGTGCCCACTTGGACGCGGCCGCCGTTGTTGGGAACGGTGACGTCCTCGCCGGGGTAGACGGTGTTGGCGTTGGAGGTGTTCCAGTCAGCCGGCGGCACGGGAACGCTTTCCTCGTCGAACGGGTTGGAGCGCTTCTCCACCTCGTCGCGGTTGGTGTGACCGTCGCCGTCGGCGTCGGCCTCGGGGTCGAGGAGGGAGTGGCCGTCGGCGTCGACAAGCTCGAATGCTGCGGTCGCAGCGTCGAAGGAGCCGTCGGCGTAGTCGATGTCTACCTCGACGGAGGTAGTGACCATCGGCTTGAGCACCGCTGCGAGGGTGTCCCAGTCGAGGTGCGTGTACTTGGTCACGCGGGCGAACTCCTGCGCCAGATCCCTGGCAGATGGTGCCTGAGCGGTGACGACGCCCGTCTCGTTGGCTTTGTCCTCGTCGAAGGTCCAGTCGGTGGCGTCCGAGCGGAACTTGGCCTCGTACTTCGTGCCCTTCGGCGCCGTCTCGTCGCCGAACGGGTTCTCGGCGCTCTTGGACTCACCCGCGGTGAGCTTCACGGTGTCGCCGTAGCTGGGGTCGAATTGCTTGTTGGACAGCGGCTTCGGATTGACGATGACGGTCGAGCCGACGCGGTCCTGGGAACCGTCCGGGTAGGTGACCACGACCTGCGGGTTGTACGCGCCCGGGGTGGAGGTGTCCACGTCGCCGTCGAGCTCGACCTCAATGTCCTGCGGCAGCTCGTGGAGGTTCTCGATGACGTCGCGAGGCTCGAGCTTATCGCCGGCGGTGATGACCTTTTCGCGGACCTGCGGCTGGAAGTCCCAGTTGTCCGGGCGCGGCTTGATGGTGATCTTGGTGTCGATCTCCTCGGTAGAGCCGTCCGGGTAGGTGACCACGATGGTGACATCCTTGTCGATGTCATTCGGAGTCGGGTTCTCTGTGCTCAGCGAGCCCTCGCCCTTGTCCTTGAAGTCCGCGGAGGTGCCGCTGGGCAGGGAGCCGATATTTTCAATGATCTTCTCGGCATGTTCCTGGCGCAGCTTGGAGCCAGCGATGATTTCGAAGTTCTCGTCGACCGTCGGGTCGTTGACCTCTGCGTCGGTGCGGCGCTCGACGGTGAGATCGGTCTGGATCTCTTCGCTGGTGCCGTCGGGGTACTTGACGACGATTGTGACCTCGTTCGTGCCGACGGAGCCGGTGTCGACCTTGCCCTTGAAGTTCGCAGTGATGCCCTTCGGTAGCTCATCCTTGTTGGAGATTGCCGCGAGCGGGTCGGCGGTTTCGCCTTCCTTGATGGTGATACCGGTTGGAGCCGGGGTGTACTTCTCGGCGTCGGTGAGGTCGTTGACGTGGACGTTGACCTCTACCTCGTCCGTGCTTCCGTCGGTGTAGGAAACGACGATGGTGGCGGTGGTATCGCCAGGCTCGGACGTGTCGACCGGGTTCTTGAAGGTGACGTCTTTGACCGGGAGCTTGTCCAGGTTGGTGATGGCCTTCTTCGCGGCGTCGTTGGTCACCTCCGTGCCGACCTTGGTAGCGATAGCGTCGCCGACGATCGGGTCGTTGACCTCTGCGTCCGTGCGGCGCTTGATGGTGAGGTCAGTAGTGACCTCGTCGGTAGAACCGTCGGGGTAGGTGACGACGATTGTGACCTTGTTCGTGCCGGCCGAGCTGGTGTCGACCTTGCCCTTGAAGTTCGCAGTGATGCCCTTCGGTAGCTCATCCTTGTTGGAGATTGCCGCGAGCGGGT
>NZ_RDRE01000036.1 GCF_003693265.1 Corynebacterium gottingense | reverse complement strand
ACGTCCGTCGTGCGAAGCTGTACTACATGCGCGATCTGCGCGGTAAGGCAGCCCGCATTAAGGAGCGTCGCTAGTCTGCGGCACCGGCGCCCCGCTCACTGACACGATTCGGTGGGCGGGGCGTTTTTGTATGTCCGGCCGACCGGCGCTGCTAGAGTATGCGAGGTGACGAACGTGAATGGACCAGTAAGCGGCTCGAACCTAGGCAGGGGAGAGCCGGAGTACCCGCGTGACACGACGGTGCCATCCGTACCGGCCGGTTCCGGCGCGCGCGCCGGGGCGGAAGACCGTGTCGCTCAGGGGAAGGCGGGCAAGCCGGGGAAGTCTGGCTCGTCGGAATCCTCGGAATCTTCGGAGTCCAAGGAGATGCCGTGGTACGTGGAAATCCCCATGGTCATCGTGCTGACGCTCGTGTTCATCTTCCTCATCCAGACCTTCATCGGGCGCCTGTACGTGATCCCGTCTGGGTCGATGGAGCCCACCCTGCACGGCGAGAACGGGTCGGGGGACCGCATCTTCGTGGAGAAGCTCACCTACGCCTTTGATGACCCGGAGCCCGGCGACGTGATCGTCTTCAAAGGCACGGACTCGTGGAACACCGGGTTTGAGACCAACCGCTCCGACAACCCGGTGATCCGCGGCGTGCAGGAAGTTGGCTCGTGGGTGGGCCTCGTGCCTAAGGATGAGAACACGCTGGTCAAGCGAATTATCGCCGAGGGCGGGCAGACCGTGTCCTGCCAGGAGGGTGACCCGGCCGTCATGGTGGACGGCCAGCCGATCCAGCAGGACTACATCATGAAGCCCTCGTACTACCCGGTGGACCCGTCGACCGGCTCCGACGCGTGCGGTGGACAGTACTTTGGCCCGCTCGAAGTGCCGGAAGACCACTACTTCATGATGGGCGACAACCGCACGAATTCTTCCGACTCCCGCTACCACATGGGCGACGGCGAAGAGGGGACGATTCCGCGTGAGAACATCCGCGGCAAGGTCCTCGGCATCGTCTTCCCGCTGAACCGTTTCGGCGGCGTGGAGAGCCCGGACATCCAGCAGTAGGCTGGTCCGCTGTCGATGGCTCGTGTCCGCAGGCTCAAACAGCTGCGCACCTACGAGGTAGCGCTGGACAACGCCGGGCTCGGCCCGGTAGCCGGCGTGGACGAAGCAGGGCGGGGTGCCTGCTTTGGCCCGATTACGATCGCCGCGTGCGTGCTCCCGACGAGCCCGGTAAAGGAGCTCGAGGGCCTGACCGACTCGAAGCGGCTCACGGCGCGCCGCCGCGAGTTGCTCTTCGACCCCATTCGAGAGTGCAGCTTGGCGTACGGGATCGTGCATATCTCGGCTAAGGAGATTGACCACCGCGGCATCCAGGCCGCCAACCTGGACGGCGCGCGCCGCGCCGTAGCCCAACTAGAGATCCAGCCTGGCTACGTGCTCATGGACGGCTTCCGCGTGCCCGGTATGCCGGCCGCGCAACTTCCCGTGATCGGAGGGGACGCCGCGGCGCGGTGCATTGCGGCGGCGAGCATCCTGGCCAAGGTGAGTCGCGATCGGCTCATTACGCAAATGGCGCAGCAGTACCCCGGCTACGGGCTGGAGGGACACAAGGGCTACGGCACGAAGGCGCACATGGATGCGGTGCGCCGCCACGGCGCGACCCCGGAACACCGCTATAGTTATGCAAACGTCAAGCAGGCGATCGAGTGTTACGAAAAAGGGGTGCTTGCATGAGCGCTGAGGAACTGGACAACTACGAGTCTGAGGTGGAGCTGTCGCTGTACCGGGAGTACCGCGACGTAGCCAGCCAGTTCTCCTACGTGGTGGAAACGGACCGCCGTTTCTACCTGGCCAACGCGGTCGAGCTGATCCCACACACCGAGGGCAAAGACGTGTACTACGAGGTCCGCATGTCCGACTGCTGGGTGTGGGACATGTACCGCGCCGTGCGTTTCGTGCGCTACGTCCGCGTCATCACCTACAAGGACGTCAACATTGAGGAGCTGGACAAGCCCGACCTGACCTTCCCAGACCGCTAAACACCACGGTTTCCCGCTTCCTTCATCGGGGGCGACGACCGCGAAGCAACACCGGTGGCGCAGTATCCTGCGCCACTTTTTTCGTTTGTGATGGAACCGCGGCCCCTTTTCCGGAGTCTAACTAAGTACGGGGTTTTACACCCGCACTGAAAACAACGCACTTTAAGACACGGACTCTCAGGAGGGGCCATGCACCATCACACATCACACCACGACCCGCACCAGCGTTCAGGGCCGCCGATCGGCCTGAATGACCAGTACGAGCTGGGATATGCGGGGGAGGCGGGCGCGATCGCGTGGTACGAGGAGCTGGGCTACCAGCTGCTCGCGCACCGCGCCCGCGTGAAGGCGGGTGAGATTGACGCGGTGCTACGCGCGCAGGACGGGACCATCGTGTTCCTTGAGGTCAAAACGCGCCGCGGCACAGCGTTCGGCGCGGCGGAGTCGGTCACACCCCGCAAGCTCGCCACGATGCGGCGCTGCGCCGGGCAGTGGCTGAGCCAGCACCACCTGCCCGAGGCACGGTGGGCGCGCTTCGACGTGGTTGAGGCGGTCTTTGACGGCACCCAGCTGCACTTCCACCGCTTCGAGGGGGTCGAAGATGGCGCTTGCTAGCACCCAAACCGCGACGGTTGAGGGCGTCGTCGCCCACCCGGTCACCGTGGAGGCCAACGTCGGCCCCGGTCTACCCGGCGTCCACATGGTCGGACTTGGCGACGCCGCCGTGAAAGAATCCCGCGAGCGCATCCGCACCGCTGTCGCCAACGCCTCGCTGCCGTGGCCGCGCACCAAGATCATGGTCTCGCTCTCGCCCGCGCACCTGCCCAAAGCCGGATCGCATTTCGACCTGCCCGTCGCCCTGGCGGTACTGGGCAGTATGGACCCGCGCACCCAGCGCACCATCGGACGCACCCTCTTCCTCGGTGAGCTCGCCCTCGACGGCACCTTGCGCCGGGTCGAAGCGATCCTGCCGATGCTCCTGCAAGCACGCAGCCGCACCGACATCGATACCATCGTCGTCCCCACGGCCAACGCCGATGAGGCGGCACTCATCGCCGATCCCCGCACGTTCACCGCCGATTCGCTCACGCACGTGTGGAGCTGGCTTCTCGACGCCACGCCGCTCCACCCCGTAGCCCCCGTTGCCCCCGGCACCTCAGCGCGCTCGGGGAGCGGGGCGGCTGCGCTCGACTTCGCGGACATCGCCGGCCAGGTCCTTGAGCGGCGGGCGATGGAAGTCGCCGCCGCCGGTGGCCACCACCTGATGATGGTGGGCCCGCCCGGGTCCGGGAAGTCGATGCTGGCGGAGCGGCTGCCGTCGATTATGCCCCCGCTCACCGACGCCGAACGGATCGAATGCACGGCGCTGCACCAGGCCGCGGGGATCGCCAAAGGCGCGCTTGTGCAGGAGCGGCCGTTTATCGCGCCGCACCCGTCGTTGACCAAGGCGGCGTTGCTGGGCGGCGGGGCGCACATCCCGCTGCCGGGAGCGGTGAGCCAGGCTCACCGCGGCGTGCTTTTCCTCGACGAAGCCTCCGAGATCCCCGCCCGCGTTCTGGACGCGCTGCGCATTCCGCTGGAGCAGCGGGAGGTGCAGCTCCAGCGCGGGCGCCGGACCGTGCGGTACCCGGCCGCTTTCCAGCTGATCCTGGCTGCGAACCCGTGCCCCTGCGGCGGGGAGGCAACGCGGTGCCGCTGCACACCGGGGGAGCGGGCGCGGCACCTCGCCAACATCTCCGGCCCGCTGCGCGACAGGCTGGACCTGTACGTGCGCACGACAGCGCAATCGGCGGTGCTCAGCCCGGAGGACGCCGAGCCGTCCGCCGTTATCGCCGACCGCGTCGCCGCGGCGCGGGAACGCGCAGCCAGCCGCTGGGCTCAGGCTGGGGTCGGTGGGGAGGAGGCCGCGACCAATGGCGCGGTGGCGTCGACACTGATCCGGAGGCACTACCCGGCCGATGAGACCGGCATGATCTTCCTCTCCAACAAACTCGGGCACGGCGAGCTGACGCAGCGTGGCGTGGACAAGGTGCTCAAGCTGGCGTGGACGCTCGCCGACCTCGAGGCTGCCGACACCCCTGACATCGACCACGTCGCGCGGGCGGCGGAGATGCACGCGCCCGCGCCAGAGGAGGAGGCAGCATGACCCCCAGCAACCTTGAGTCCTGGGCCTACCTCTCCCGCGTAATTGAGGGCCCCTCCCGCCACCTCCAGGAGATGCTGCGCGCCGGCCGCGATGCCGACGAGATCGCCCGCGGCATCCGCACCCGGGCGAGCTGGCTCGGCCCACTGGCTGGCACGACGGAGCGCCGGTACGACTGGGACCGCCCGGCCGCCGACCTGGAGACGGCGCACGAGCACGGCTACCGCTTGCTCACCCCGGAACACGCGGGGTGGCCGAGCGAGCGCATCGAGGAGTCCTTTGTCGCGGGGGCATTGCACAGCCGGGAGAACATGGACTTCGCCATTGCGGACGGGTCGGCCCCGCACACCCTGTGGGTGCGCGGTGCGACCGACCTGGCGGCACTGTTCGCGCAGTCGGTGGCCTTTGTGGGTACGCGAGCGTCGAGTAGCTATGGGCATCAAGCTACGCAGGACCTTGTGGGCTCGGTGGCCAAGCAGCGCTACACCGTTGTCTCTGGCGGGGCGATCGGCATCGACACGGTGGCGCACGAGACCGCGCTCGCGGCGGGCGCGCCGACCATCGCGGTGGCTGCCTGCGGGCCCGGGGTGGTGTACCCGAAGCGCAACGAAAAGCTCTTCCGGCGCATCGTCGCCGCGGGAGGCGCGCTGGTGACGGAATACCCGCCGGGCGTGACGCCGGATCGGCACCGCTTTCTCACGCGCAACCGGCTCGTCGCCGGACTGACGCAGGGCAGCGTGGTGGTCGAGGCGGCGTTTCGCTCCGGCGCGCTGAACACGCTGAAGTGGGCGCGCTACTACAACCGGCAGGCGATGGCGGTGCCGGGGTCAATACTCGGGCCCAACTCGCTCGGCACCAACTTGGCCATCCGCGCCGGGAACGCCACGATGGTGCTCAGCGGAGACCAGATCCACGAGCAGTGCGGTCACATTGGCCAGATTGACGCGGAGGGGCAGCTGGAGATGCAGTTTCAGGCAGACCCGATCCAGCAGCTCAGCCACAACGAACTCCGCGTGTTTGATGCCACCCCGCCCGCCGCCTCAGCGGGGCGCGACGCCGAGCGCATCGCCGCCGACGCCGGGTTGAGCACGGGTCTCACCGTCCACCTCCTCATGGAACTCGAGCGACGCGGCCTGGTCCAGCGTGAGCGCAGGCAGTGGTCCCGCGCGGTGCGCAGCAAGGAGAGTGCGTAAACTCCTGGGGCATGAGTGACTTCAGCGCCGAGTCGCAGTTCCTTGCCGCCGTCGCGGATTTTGCCGACTACGCCCGCGACGTGCGCAACCGCTCCAGCAACACCGTGAAGGCCTACGAGGCGGACCTGCGTAGCCTGTCCAGTTACGTCACCACCTTGGACGAATTCACGCTGGACACGTTGCGCACCTGGCTTGCCGACGCCTCCCGCGCCGGCAAAGCACGCTCCACTCTCGCCCGGCGGACCGCCACCGCCCGCAGCTTCTCCACGTGGGCGACCAAACAGGGGCTGCTCCCTCGCGACGTCGCGGCGCGCCTGGTCACCTCCCAATCCCAGCGGCCCCTGCCCACAGTGGTGAGCGCCACGCGCGCTGGGGACCTTGTCGAGGCCGACACAGCCGACGACGCGCACCCCGCCGAGGCGCTTCGTGACCACGCCATCCTCGAATTGCTCTACGCCACCGGCATCCGCGTCGGCGAACTCACTGGCTTGAACACTGGGGACGTCGACTTCGCCCGGCAGACGGCAAAGGTTACCGGTAAGGGCAACAAGCAGCGCACCGTGCCCTTTGGTGAGCGGGCCAGCCTGGCCGTGCAGGACTGGCTCGAGCAGGGCCGCGGAGAGCTCGCCGCCGACACCGACGCCCTCTTCGTGGGCAGCCGCGGCGGGCGGATTGACCAGCGTCAGGTCCGGCGCATCGTCGAGCGGGCTGCCGAGCGCGCCGGGATCGCGGACGTCTCACCCCACACGCTTCGCCACACCGCGGCCACCCACATCCTGGAGGGCGGCGCGGACCTGCGTGTGGTGCAGGAGATGTTGGGGCACTCTAGCCTGCAGACCACGCAGATCTACACCCACGTCTCCGCCCAACGGCTGCGCAAGGTCTACGAGCAGGCGCATCCACGGGCGTAGGGGGTTGGCTTCGGGTTGGTTCAGGGGACGGGTTTGAGCCGGATCAACGGGGCCGAGAGGAGCGAAAGCGGGTCGATGTAGCGCTCCTTACCCACGATCGCGCCCCAATGCAGGCCGTCGTGCCGGTTGGGCGCGTTGGCGGGGGAGTAGGCGAGCGCGCCGATGATGTCGCCCTCGCCGACGGGGTCCCCCTTGCGTAGCTCGGTGCGTACGGGTTGGTAGGTTGTGCGGATTCCATCCGCGTGGGCGATGGAGACGACAGGTGTGCCGGCAATCGTGCCCACGTAGTGGACGGTGCCGTCGCTGGCGGCAAGGACGGGGTCGCCGGGGCGGGCGGCAAGGTCGACGCCGCGGTGGCCGGGTTGCCAGTTCTTCTCCGGGATGTCCGCGGGGCGGGTCACACGGGAAGCGTGCGCGGTGCCGGTGGTGGGGTCCACCCACGCGAGGGCCGGCGGGCAGGAGATGAGGAGCGTGATGGTAGCGAGGATGAGGGCGGTGAGGGGTGGGCGCGGCGTCGTGAAGCGATACATGCCTCAGTTACACCACAACAAACGGTGCAAAGAAACCCTAAACGAAAAATCTGTGGATAGGTGCTGGGGGTTATCCACAACCGCGCAGCGCAATTATGATTTTGGGCCTGAGGTGCGTATACTCACTCGGGCAGTCCGCGCCTTGCGTGAGGCTGACTCCGCGCGCCGACAAACGCCAGCCGAGCAACGGTCCCTTGAAAGGGCGCGAGGCGGGCACGGTGCCAGGGTGTGGGATAAAAACCCGCACGTTTGACCAGTATTAACCGAACTATTTTCTCCAAAGGAGACATTCCCATGGCAGTCGTGACCATGCGCGAACTCCTCGACGCAGGTGTGCACTTTGGCCACCAGACGCGTCGTTGGAACCCGAAGATGCGTCGCTTCATCTTCACCGATCGCAACGGCATCTACGTTATCGACCTGCAGCAGACGCTGACCTACATCGACGAGGCATACGAGTTTGTCAAGGAGACCGTTGCGCACGGCGGCACCCTCCTGTTCGTCGGTACCAAGAAGCAGGCACAGGAGCCGATCCAGGAAGAGGCAGAGCGCGTCGGCATGCCGTACGTGACCCACCGCTGGCTCGGTGGCATGCTCACCAACTTCCAGACCGTGTCCAAGCGAA
>NZ_RDRE01000035.1 GCF_003693265.1 Corynebacterium gottingense | reverse complement strand
GTGCGGGTGAGCGGGACCGCCGCCGCGGCTTTCGCGATGCCGAAGTCGGTGATCTTCACCTGCCCGTTCTGCGTGATCATGAGGTTGCCCGGCTTCATGTCGCGGTGGACCAGGCCCATGCGGTGGATCACGGCGAGGCCGTGCGCCGCCTGCTCGAGCACGTCGAGCGCCAGGTTCTCGTCCAGCGCGCCCTCGCGCGCGATGAGGTCCGCGAGCGACTCGCCGCGGATGTACTCCATGACGATGAAGCACATCTGCGCGCCGCTCGGCGACTCCAGCTCGCGGTAGTCGTAGGTGGCCACGACGTTGGGCGAGTTGATGCCTTCCGCCGCGAGCGCCTCGTTGCGGAAGCGGGCGAGGAACTCGTCGTTGGAGCTGAACTCCGGCCGCAGGACCTTGAGCGCCACCTCGCGGTCGTGCGCGGGGTCGTCGGCAAGCCACACCGTGGACATGCCGCCGTGGCCGATTACCCACTGCAGTTGGTAATCGTCGCCGATGAGCGACTGCAGTGCTTCGCGGTTCTCAGTGTTCATCGTTCGTATCCTTCTGCTGGGTTGTATTGCTTATCGACGCTACGCAGCCATCCATCACTGCCCCTCCTCCGGAGCCGGCGCCGCGGGTGCCGCGCGCAGGACCGCGCGCCCGAGCGGGCCGGAGACCTGGCCGCCCGTGGCGCCGTTGCCCAGGTGCCCGCCGTTCTTGACCACGACGCCGACCGCGACGTCCTTCGCCGGGTCGAACGCCACGTACCACACGTGCGGGGCGGCGCCCTCGGCGTGCTCGGCGGTGCCCGTCTTGGAGGCGAAGCCGTTGCCGTCGTAGCCCCAGGTGGCGCGCTCGGAGGCGTACATGAGCTCCGTGAGCGTGCCCGCCTCCTCGGGGGTGAGCGCCTCGTTGAGCAGCTCCGGTTTGGTCTCCTCCACGGTGCGCAGGTCCGGGGTGACCACGCGGTTGACCACGTACGGCTTCATCCGCTTGCCGCCGTTGGCCACCACGCCCGCCATGACGGCGGCCTGCAGCGCGGTCATGGTGACGTCGCGCTGGCCGATGGCGGACTGGCCCAGCTCGGCGGCGCCGGGGATGTCGCCCAGCGAGCCGTCCGCGTTGGGGATGCCCAGGTCGTAGTGCTCGCCCACGCCGAAGTCAGCGGCCGCCTTGCGCAGCGGGTCCGCGCCCATGTTCAGCGCCATCTGCACGAAGGCGGTGTTGCAGGACAAGGAGAACGCGGTGGTCAGCGGCACCTGGCCGCCGCCCGCGCAGGCCTGCCCGCCGTAGTTGGTCAGCGGCACGTTGGTGCCCGGCAGCGTGATCTGCGCGTCGCCGGTGAGCATGGACTGCGGCGTGTAGCCGGAGCGCAGGCCCGCGGCGGTGGTGATGATCTTGAAGATGGAGCCCGGCGGCAGCTGCTCCTGCGACGCGTGGTCCAGCAGCGGCTGGCCGGGGTCGTTGGTGAGCTGGGCCCAGGCGTCGTTCGCGGTGGCCGGGTTGGCAATCTGGTTCGGGTCGAACGACGGCGTGGACGCCATCGCGAGCACCTGCCCGCTCGAGGGGCGCAGCGCCACGATCGCGCCGTTGTAGCCGTTGTTGGACAGCTGCTCGTAGGCGAAGGCCTGAAGGTTGGGGTCCATGGACAGCTCGACGGAGTTGCCCACGGCGTCCTCCTCGTGGCCGGTGCGCATGAAGCGGGAGTTGCCCTGGCCGTCGCCGGTCAGCGCGCCGTTGTAGGCGGACTCGACCTGCGAGGTGCCGTAGGTGTCGGACACGTAGCCCACGATCGGGCCGAACGAGTACGGCATGTTGGGGTAGGTGCGCTGGTAGAAGCCGTTGTCGTCGCGGTGGGACTCGGCGAGCACCTGCCCGCCCGCGCTGATCTGGCCGCGGTTGATCTGCTTCAGCTCCAGGAACGTGCGGGAGTTGTGCGGGCTCTGCGCGTACTCGTCCTCGCGGAAGTTCTGGACCACGGTGAAGTTGACCAGCAGCGCCACGGTGAGCAGGAGCGAGAGGATCGCCCCGTATTTCAGTGACTTGTTCATCGGGCGCTCACCGCCTCGGCCACGCCGGTGCCCGGGTGGGAGGCCACCGCGGAGGCGTCGTACTCGGTGGGCGTGTTCGCGCTGTTGGAGATGCGCAGCAGCAGCCCGACCAGGATGTAGTTGGCCATAATGGACGACCCGCCCGCCGACATGAACGGCGTGGTCAGTCCGGTCATGGGCAGCATCGCGGAGATGCCGCCCGCCACCACGAAGATCTGGATAGCCAGGGTGAGCGCGAGCCCGGAGGCGAGCAGCTTGCCGTAGGAGTCGCGCAGCTGCATCGCGGCGCGGAACCCGCGGGTGACCAGCACGGCGAACAGGCACAGCACGGCGGCGATGCCCACGAAGCCGAGCTCCTCGCCCAGCGCGGCGAGGATGTAGTCCGAGTGCGCGACGGGGACGAGCTCGGGGTGGCCGTAGCCCAGGCCGGTGCCGGTCATGCCGCCCCAGCTCAGGCCGATGAGCGCGTTGGCTGGCTGGTTGCCGGCGCCGTCGAAGTCCTCGAACGGGTTGATGAAGTTGGTAAAGCGCGTCTGGATCTTCTCGCTGACCTGGTAGACGGCGTAGCCGCCCACGGCTACCAGCCCCAGGCCGATGACCAGCCAGGACGTGCGGCCGGTGGCAAAGTACACCATCCCCAGCACGGTGGCGAACAGCAGCAGCGCCGGGCCGAAGTCGTTGGACACGCCCATGATGAGGATGGCGATGGCCCACACCGCCAGAATCGGCGCGAGGTCGCGCAGGCGCGGGAACGTCATGCCCAGGAAGCGCTTGCCCGCCACGGTGAACAGGGCGCGCTTCTGCGCGAGCAGCTGCGCGAAGAAGATGAGCAGCAGGATCTTGGAAAACTCGCCCGGCTGGATGGAGAACGGGCCCAGCCACAGCCAGATGCGCGCGTCCGCGTAGCCCTCCGGCTGCGGCCACACGAGCGGCAGCGCGAGCAGGATCAGCCCGGCCAGGCCGAGCAGGTAGGAGTAGCGCGACAGCGACTTGTGGTCGCGCACGATCGCCAGGGTCAGCACCATGAGCACGACGCCGACCAGTGACCACAGCACTTGCCGCTCCGCCAGCGGCCCGTAGCCGGGTCGTTCCGCCAGGTCGAGGCGGTAGATGATGACCAGGCCGAGCGCGTTGAGCAGCGAGACCACCGGCAGCATCACTTGGTCGGCGCGCGGCGCGAGCAGCGTGAGCGCGACGTGCGCGATCGCGTACACGCCGACGAAGCCGCCGACCAGGTACAGCATGTCCTTCGACAGCGTCCGCCCCTGGCTCATCTCCAGCCCGAACACCATGAGCAGCAAAAGCCCCGCCGAGCACAGCAGCAGGAGGAGCTCGAGGTTTCGCGAGAATAGCCGCTTCACGTCAGCTCACCGTCCTGCAGGTCTCGGGGTCTTCATGCTTATCGACGCACACCGGCAACGCCTCACCCGCCATGCGGTAGAGCAGGCCGAGGACGTCGTCGTAGGTGCCGCCACCAAAGTTCTCCGGCACGGAGCGCTGGCTCTCGGGCAGGTCGGACTGGTTGAACACGTGGCAGTCCTCCGGCGTGGCGTCGGCCGAGACGATGCGCAGCCGGTTCCGGTTGTCCAGGCAGGCCTGCTGGATCGGCGCCCGGTCGTCGCGGGAGCCGTGCTCGATGACGTAGTGGCCGTCGCTCGCCGCGGAGACGAAGTACTTGTCAGACGCGCGGTGCTGCACGAACATCAGCCCGGCAGCCACGAGCGCGATCGCCAGCACGAGCGCGCCGACTACCCACGGCCAGACGGTTCGTTTGCCTCGAGGATGATCCTCCTCGTCGGCATCTTCGGCACCGTCGGAGCCGCCGGTGCCGCCGGAGCCTCCCGCGCCGCCGCGGTCGCCCGCGCTGCCGGCCATCTTGGTGGCCTCGCGGTGCTGGTTCGGCGGGATGGTCTCGGACTTGCGCATGATCGCCGCGGCGCGGCTCGCGGACGAGTCCGGGTGGGACTGCTCGAAGTCCGGCGCCAGCGCGCCGGCCTGCACGGGCGCGGTCGGCAGCTCGGGCGCGTCCTTGTCGTCGGCCGCGACGACGTCCGCGACAACCACGGTGATGTTGTCCGGGCCGCCGGAGCGCAGCGCTAGCTCGATGAGCCGCTGCGACGCGACCTCCGGGGTGCCCTGCCCGAGGGCCACCGCGATGGTCTCCGGGGTGACCGGGTCGGACAGGCCGTCGGAGCACAGCAGGACGCGGTCGCCCGGCTGGGTGTTGATCATCTCCAGGTGCGGCTCTACCGGGCGCCCGGTGTACGCCTTCAAGATCAGCGACTTCTGCGGGTGGCTCGACACGTCGGCCGGGTTGAGCTTGCCCTCGTTGACTAGCGACTGGACGAATGTATCGTCTTCGGTGATTTGGGTCAGCGTGCCGTCGCGAAGCAAATAGCCTCGGGAGTCGCCCACGTGGATCATGCCGAAGCCGAGGCCGTTGAACATGAGCGCGGTGAGCGTCGTGCCCATGCCCGCCTGCTCCGGGTGGTGCTTCACGGACTCGGCGATCGACGCGTTCGCGTCCTCCGCCGCCGCCCCGAGCAGGGCGAGCATGTCCGCGTCGCCGGGGTCGCGGTCCAGGTGCTCCATGTGCTCGACCATGAGCTGGGAGGCGACCTCGCCGGCTGCGTGGCCGCCCATGCCGTCGGCAAGCACGAGCAGCTGCGGGCCCGCGTATGCCGAATCCTCGTTATTGCCCCTGACCAGGCCGCGGTCGGACGCGGCGACGTAGTTTAAGCGCAAACTCATGGCATCAGCCTCACAATCGTGCGTCCCATCTTTATATCCGTGCCCACAGACACCCTTTCCGGCTGGTCAATGCGTGTGCCGTTGACAAACGTGCCGTTGCGCGAATCCATGTCCTCGATGAACCACTCGCTGCCGCGGCGGAACAGGCGCGCGTGCGTGGAGGACGCGAAATCGTCGCCGAGCTGGAAGTCGTTGTCACCGGCCCGCCCGATAGTTAAGTCCTCCAGGCTGGCAATTTCCATGTGGGAGCCTTTGAGGGGCCCCTCAACTACCGCAAGCTCTCGTGCCTTCTCGCGGCGGATGGGCGCGGAGCTCTTCGCTTGTCGACGCACCGCCCCCGCAGCCCGCACCACATCCTTCCGCTGCACCCACAGGACGAGCAGGATGAACACCCACAGCAGTGCGAGCAGGCCGAAGCGGGCGCTGAGAATCACAGCGGAATCCATGGGGCTCCTTTACTGGGTTGCGGTGTTAGGGGCGGAAGAACTCGGTGCTCGGGTGGGCGTCCACCTGGGCCTCCAGGACGTCCTGGTGTGCGTCCGCGGCGGCCGCAGCCTGCGCGAGCGGCTCCACGATGCGCACCTCGATGTGCGAGTGGCCCAGCGTAATCACGTCGCCGTCCGCGAGCATCCAGTTTTCCACCGGCTCCTCGTTGACGGTGGTGCCGTTGGTGGACTGCAGGTCCACCAGGACGGCGACCTCGCCGTCCCACGTGATCTCCGCGTGCTGGCGGGACACCCCGGTGTCCGGCAGGCGGAAGTCCGCGTCGTTGGAGCGGCCCAGGATGTTGGAGCCCTCGTGCACGAGGTAGGTGCGCGAAGACCCGTCCTGCAGCAGCAGACTCACCGTCGGGGTGCCGCCGGTGGCGGCAGCATCTGTCGTCGGCTCATTCATGTGATCCTCCTGATGGTTGTGATCCGTGGGAACCTGGCTGGCTGCGTGGCGGCGCCGCTTCTTTTTCGGCTCCGCCACGATCGCGTCGAAGCCGCTGACCACGTCGGGCTCCTGGTCGATGTAGGACGACACGCGCAGCTGGCCGGTCCGCAGCCCAGACTCCTCGGCGATACGCACGACGGCGGGCCCGTCCAAAAACCAGCCCAGGTTGCGCACGTACCGCATGAGTTGCTCTGCGAGGTCCGCGGGCAGGTCGCGCTGCTGCGACAGGTTCTCCAGGTCCTTCGACGACACGCCCACCGCAAACACGTTGGGGGAGACGTACTCGTCGCGGTCCGTGACCACGACGGAGTCCTGCGCCTCCTGCTTCACCAGCTCTTCAATCTCGGCCGGCACGACCTTGCCGCCAAACAGCGCGGCCATGGAATTGTCCAGGCCACGCTGCATGGTTGAGTCCAGCTTGGCCAAACGATCCATGACACCCATACTGCCCGCACCTCCTTCCCAGCGGCTCTCATTTTGTTCTCACTGATGTCCTATAACCAAGCAAGTATAAGTGCGCAGCGCCCGCAGACCTAGTTCAAAACGCGAAAATGCGGTGTGAACTGGCGATTTGGAGGTACGTTGGGGCGTGGTGTTATATTAATCAAGTCGCCCGCCCGGGTGGCGGAATTGGCAGACGCGCTGGCTTCAGGTGCCAGTGTTCGATAAGGACGTGCGGGTTCAAGTCCCGCCCCGGGCACAACCGGAAGGCCCCGCGAAAGCGGGGCCTTTTCGCTTGTCGACGTCTGCGTGAGGGGATTCGCCGCGTCCCCGGGATCTGTCTCCTGGATCCGGTCCGAATGGAGCTAGCTCCGTTTAGGGGTTCCGGATTCCCGCGACCTGGGGTTTGTCGGTACGGGGAGGTCTACATGGAGCTAGCTCCGTTTGGGGCAATCGCGTAATGCGGTGGGGGTGCTGGTGCCGCTGAACTCACGATGGCGGAGGGGTACTCCAGGCTGAAAATTGCGGCTCAGATCGAAGTGCCTCTTCCTCGGTATATTGGCCGCATGGCTACAAATGTGTATATAGACGGCTTTAATCTTTACTATCGCGCATTGGCTGGAAAGGCTGATAAGCGCTGGCTAGATCTTCAGAGGCTTTGTGCTGAGTGTCTACCACGTGAATCGATCAACCAAATTCGATATTTCACCGCCCGGGTTTCGGCCCGGTACCCCGGTGACACTGATCCTCAACGCCAAGAGCTCTATCTCAGAGCGCTAAGCTCAATACCAAATCTCACCGTTCATCTGGGAACCTTCCTTACAAACACAAAGACGATGAAGAACGCTTCACCCCCTCCTGATTTCGTGACGGTTTTGAAAACAGAGGAGAAGGGCTCAGATGTGAATCTGGCAAGCTATCTACTTCTCGATGCTTTCCAAGGCAATGCAGATACTTTCGTCGTGGTGAGTAACGACACTGACCTAGTGACGCCACTCAGGATGGTTCGTGAAGACCTTGGTCAGCGCACCGGCGCTCTTTACCCGCATCAAAGTGCCTCGGGAGCGCTCTACCAGGCGAACCCGTCATTTTCCCGTGTGATTAACCCCGGTAGAATTTCAAAATCACAGTTCCCTAACGTTGTCCCTCTGCCTGATGGTAGCCAAGTGGAGAAGCCACAAAATTGGTAGCGGAATCGGCAGGTAAGGCGTGTCGGTTGCTTTCTTAAACTAACTCGTGTAAATATATCTTCTACCGAACCGATTCCCTTCGAGGGTCGGCCTAGAGCCCCGCTTCATGTGGGGCTCTAATTTTTTAACGCTTCTTGCCGCACACACCCCCCAATTCCGGCACCTCCCACGCAGTCACCGCTTGTACCTGCCTGTTG
>NZ_RDRE01000034.1 GCF_003693265.1 Corynebacterium gottingense | reverse complement strand
ACCACGGCAGCGCGGGCATCGCAACAATGACGCTCAGCACCGATGCCACCACGATGGCCGTCCTTCGCGCCTCGCTGCAGGCCACGGCCCGCCAGGAGAAGGTCTCGCTCGCTGACGCCGCTGTAAAACTCCTCAACGGCGATGTCGAGCCTGCCGCGAACGTCCGCATCCATCTCTACGCACCCGCGGGCGCCGACGGCACCCGGGCGGCCGGCGCCCCCGTATTCATTCCTCGCTACGGATGGACTGACGCCCTCGCCACCGCGGAGCTCGAGAGTCTGCTCAGCAACCACCCGCCTGAAACGGTCAACCTGGATGAGACAGCCACCACCAAGACGGACAGTTACGCGCCGACGGAGGGGATGAAACACTACGCGCACGCCCGAGACGGCAACTGCATCTTCCCCGGATGCGACAGACCCGCAACCGCCTGCCAACTGGACCACCGCATCCCGTTCGACCGCGGTGGCGAGACCACGCCCCACAACCTCTTCTGTCTTTGCCCGCACCACCACAACATGAAGACCGACAAGCGCATCTTCTACGTCCCCGACCCCGTCACCGGGGACATCGTGTGGCTGTGTGAAGACGGCACCTACCTCCTCAGCCGCCACGAGGGCCCGCTTTTCGACGAAACCACGCCCACCACCACCCGCTGGCGCAGCTCCCTGCCCAACGTCGCCCGAAACCGGGACGCGTACGCGGATTTCCTCGCCCGGGCGCACCACCTGCTGGACGAGTACGACAACCACGCCGACTACTACCGGCTGATGGCGGACCTGCAGGCGCTCGAACACGCCACGGGACACAGCTTCGACCTGGCCCCTGAACCGCCGACCGAAGACTCAACAGTCATCCCGGAGGAACCAGACCCGGATCCCTACCCCGCGCCCGAACGCGAGCCCTGCCCGTTCCCACCAGGGTACGTCCCTGCGCAGCAGCCCACGCAGCGCGCAAAAAACGCGCACCCCCTCCTCACAAAGGGGTGCGCGTCAGAAAATGCTGTTGTCGCTCGTCGATAAGCGTAAAGCTCTTACGCTGCGACGACCTCGAAGTTAATCTTGCCTTCCACGGAGTCGTGGAGGTTGACCTTGACCTGGTAGCCGCCAGTCTTCTTCACAAGGCCCTTCGGCACATTGATGCGGCGCTTGTCCAGGGACGGGCCGCCGGCAGCCTTCACTGCGTCGGCGATGTCGGCACCGGTGACGGAGCCGAACAGCTTGCCCTTCTCAGAAGTGCGCACGGGGACCTTCACGCCGGTGAGCTGGTCCAGCTGATCGCGCAGCTCCTTTGCGTGATCCAGGTCGCGGACCTGACGGTCTGCCTGTGCACGCTTGATGTCTTCGATCTGCTTCTCTGCACCGCGGGTGGCCGTAATGGCAAGGCCGCGCGGGAGCAGGAAGTTACGTCCGTAGCCGTCCTTGACCTCGACGATGTCGCCGGGCTCGCCAAGGTTATCAACGGCAGCGGTGAGGATCAGTTTCATGAATCCTAACCTTCCTTATGATGAAAAATCTTGTGTGGGTGGGAACAACGTTTAGAACGGGGGCTCGTCATCCATCCCGCCGAAACCACCTGCCGGTGGGGCGGAGTTCCAGGGATCGTTATCCGGCTGGGCCTGCTGCTGCGGGCGCTGGGCCTGCTGCGGTTGCTGTTGGTACTGCTGCTGCGGGGCCTGCTGCTGTTGTGGCCTCCGCTGCTGGCCGCCACCATCGCGCGGGGTGCGCGTCACGCTCGCCGTAGCGAACTTGATGGACGGGCCGACCTCATCAACCTCGACCTCAAACACGGTACGATTCTCGCCATCGCGAGTCTGGTAAGAACGCTGCCGCAAACGCCCCTGCACGATCACGCGCATGCCCTTGGTCAGGGACTCTGCGACGTTCTCGGCCATCTGGCGCCAGCAGTTGCAGGTCAGGAACAGTGCCTCACCGTCCTCGAACTGGTTCGTTTCCCGGTTAAAAGAACGGGGCGTGGAAGCGATACGGAAGTTCGCCACCGCGGCACCGCTCGGGGTGAAACGCAGTTCCGGGTCAGCAACCAGGTTGCCGACAACAGTGATCGGGGTCTCGTTCTGTGCCATGCTCTTCTCCTACCAGCTGGTTTACGTGTGGTTTGAGCCTACCTGTTCCTACTTGTCGGTGCGCAGCACCTTGGTACGCACGACGTTATCGCTCAGGTTCAAAACACGGTCGAGCTCATCGACGGTTGCGTGCTCGCATTCGAGGCTTACAACGGCGTAGATGCCCTCTTCCTTCTTGTTGATCGGGTAAGCAAGACGCTGCTTGCCCCACACATCAACATTCTCCACCTTGCCGTTTTCCTTGCGGACAATCTCCAGGAACTTGTCCAGGGACGGGGCAACGGTGCGCTCATCCTGCTTAGAGTCAAGAATGATCATTACTTCGTAGTGACGCACGGACCTCATCACCTCCTATGGTCTAGTAACTTGTTTCGGCCACCGCACTTTTGCGGTGGCAGGAGGGTCGTTGCGTCAAGCAACCCGTCCAGGCTACCCCACACAATCCCGCAGGCCAAATGCCTACCGGTCCGCTTCGGTGACCAACCCGTCCGGCGTGATGTCAACGTCTATGTCGTTGAACTCGAGCTCCCAGTGCTCGCCATCGAACTCCACCTCGGCGCGACCATCCTTCGCCGCGTCGGATTGAGCCTCTTCGCTGTAGCCGCTTATCGACGCCGGCAGCTCCGGCCCCTGCTGCGGCTCCTGCTTTGCTTCTTGGCTCGGCTGTTCCACGGTCTCCGTCGTCGGCTCGCTCTCGCTGGTGCCGCAAGCGGTCAGTGCGCCCGCAAGCGCGACGGTGGTGGCCAAGATAGAAAGGCGTTGCATATTTTCCTTAGCGTCGTCGAACTTTTTGGCCGCCCTACCTAAACCGGTCGCGGTGCCGCCACAAATAATGCAAGGAAAACGGGAATCACCGTAATGAAGACGAACGCGAGGACGCCAAGACCGAGCGAGAGCATGGGGCGCTGCAGTTTGGCCATCGCCCAGAAGGCGCCCGCGATTAGGAGGAAACCGACTGCAATGGAGCAGATGCCGACGACCGTCGCGGTGCCCACGCTGCCTCCTCGCTCCACTCGTCGGGTGTGCTCAGCAGCGGGTCGTGGCCGTTGTGGGCCTCGGCGACCTTGTCGGTGCGCTTGCCAAACATCTGCTGCACGACCAGCACCATGATGGTGATGATGAGGCCGTCTCGGGCGATGATGGTGGCGTCGAGAAGCCAGCCCGGAGCCCCGAGGTTATCGGTACCCATCATGTGCCACATGAGGATGGGCCACACCATCATGTCCACGGTCATCCAGGTGAGCAGCAGGCGCCAGTACGGCAGCGCGAGCACCGCGGGGACGATGAGCCAGATCGAGTACTGCGGGCTCCACACCTTGTTGAAGAGGAGGAAGAAGCCGACGATGAGGGTGAGCAGCTCGGCGATGCGGGGCGTGCGCGGCGCCTTGAGCCCCATAACCAGGACCGCAGCGCAGCCCGCGAGGAAGAGCACGAGCGTGACCGCGTTGAGGATCACGGGCGCCCCGTCGCCGGAGTCGAATCCGGCCCACCCGGTGATGCGGCTGAACACCGCGTAGATGGTGGTCCACTCCCAGCTGCGGTCGGTGTTGAGGCGTCGGAACTCGCCCCACGCCTCGGGGTCGCGCAGGTAAATGGGCAGGTTGACCGCGACCCAGCTCACCACGGTCGCGGCGACCATCTTGAGGAACGGGACGAGGTCGCGCTTCCGAAGCGCGACGACCAGATAGGCGCCGAGGGCGAAGATGGGCCACATCTTGAACGCCGTGCCGAGGCCGATCATCACACCAGCCAGCCAGAACTTCTTGTTGCGCGCCGCATAGATCGCCGCCACCGCGAAGAAGATGGACGGGATGTCCCAGTTGGTAAACGAGTGCATGATCAGCAGCGGGGAGCCGACGACCAGCAGCGTGTCCCAAATGCGGTTGCCCGCGAGCTCCGCCACCATGCGCACGGTGGCGACCCAGATGACGGACAGGATGAACACGGTGACGTAGAAGTACCAGCCGACCTCGGGAAGGACGCGGTCCACGAGGAAGTACGTGTTGCGCGAGATGAACGAGGCAACACCCTGGAACAGCCCGGCGAGCACCGGGTATTCCATGTAGCGGGTCAGGCCGTCCTCCACCCAGGAGTAGTCGTACACAAAGCCGGGCTGGTCCAGGCCGCGCGCGCCGTAGAGCGGGACGATGTCGTTGTAGCAGAACGACGTGTACTGGCGGTTGCCGTCCCAGTTCAGCTGCAGCACACCGTTCTCGTCGGCCTTGCCCAGCGCGCAGTTGGATTTAGAAAGCGCGCCGAAGAAGAGGAAGGTGTAGGCGACCGCGAAGATGGTGCGCAGCGGCGTCCAAAACTTCGCCCGCCCGATCTGGGCAAACTTGCCCATCGGGCCGCCCAGATATTCCACGAATCCCCGAGCGACCGGCTCGGTGCGCCCCGGCTGGACTCGCTGCGCCGCCGTGTCCGTCACGTCCTGAGTGTGCTGTTCCATTGCTCCCCTTCGCTTACTGCAGCGCGTTGTCGAGGCCGTTGAAGAAGTCGTCCACCGCCTGGTCGAGCCCCAGGTCCGGCGCCGGCGCCGGCTGCTGCTGTTGCGGCGCGGGGGCGGGGGCGGGCGCGGCCGGCGCCGGCGCTTGCTGCTGCGGAGCCGGTGCGGCGGGTGCGGCCGGGTCCGGTGCGGGCGCCTGCTCGGGCTGCGACGGGGCAGCGGACTGCTGCTGCTCGGCCGGAGCCGCCGCGGCGCCGTTCCCGGACTGCGTCGTGCCCTGCTGCTGGTTGTAGTACGCCCAGGAGTTGCCGCCCAGGTTCGCGCCGCCGCCGTAGGGGTTCACACCCCAGTACACCGGCGATGCCTCGTGGAAGTTCTGGATCTCCTGGCCCTCCAGGGCCGTGTCCAGGACGTCCTTCCAAATCTTGGCCGGGGTCTGCGCGCCGTACATCAGGCCGCCGTACTCGTTGAAGATCGGCGAGGTGTTGTCGGCCGTGCCGACCCACACCGCGACGGACAGTTGCGGGGTGGAGCCGACCATCCAGGCATCCTTGTTCTGGCCGGTGTCGCCCATCTGGGCGGTACCCGTCTTGCCCGCCGACGGACGCCCGCCCGCCAGGTTGGCATAGGAGTACGGAATCACGGTCTGCATCGCCTGGATCACGTTGTCCGCAACCTGGGCGGAGACGCGGCGCTCGGCGTACTTGTCATCGTTCTCGTAGAGCACCTCACCCTGCGCGTCGGTGACGCGCTGCACGAAGTGGGTCGGGTGGTACACGCCGCGGTCCGTGAGCGTTGCCACCGCGGCGGCCATGTCGAGCACGCGCGACTGGTACTGGCCCAGCACGATGCCCTCGTAGGGCTGGCCGCCGTTCTCGCGCAGGGTCACCGGGATGCCCGGGATGGAGCGCGCCACGCCGAGGGCGTGCGCCATGTCCGCCGTGTCCTGCGTCGTATTGTCCAGGTCGTCCTGGATGCGCATGTACGCCGTGTTCGAGGAAGTACGGGTGGCCTCGGTCATGTTGATGATGCCGCCGCCACCGCCGTCGGAGTTGGTCACGGAGAACCCGCCCGGCAGGGTGACCGGGGAGGCGTCAAAGTTCGCGGTCAGCGGGATACCCTGCTGCAGGGCCGCCGCCAGCGCGAAGATCTTGAAGGTGGAGCCGGTCTGCAGGCCGGCGTTGGCATAGTCCCACCCGGAGGCCTCGTTGCCGCCGTAGTAGGCGCGCACGGCACCCGTGCCCGGCTCGACGGCGACCACGCCGGTGCGGGCGTCGTCCTGCAGGGCGGAAATGCGCTCCTCGGAGATGCGGACCGTGTCGTCCTGCGTCTTCTTATCAATCGTCGTGGTGATCTGCAGGCCGCGGTTGGTCAGGTCATCCTCCGTGATACCAATCGCGGCGAGCTCCGTCATCACCTGGTTCTTGATCAGGCCGTTCGGGCCCGTCGCCTCGGTGTAGGCGGAGTACGTCGCCGGGTCGCGCGTCTCGGGGAACTGCGCGCCCGCTCGCGTCGCCTGGTCGATCGCGCCCATCTCCACCAGGCCGTCCATGACGTAGTTCCAGCGGTCCTGGGCGCCGGCCTCGTTGTTCCACGGGTCCAGCTGGCTCGGGCGCTGAATCAGCGCGGCGAGCACCGCGCCCTCCTCCACGGTGAGTTCCGAGGCGGGCTTGGAGAAGTACGCGTGCGCCGCCGCCTCGATGCCGTAGGCGTTGCGGCCGAAGTACACGGTGTTGAGGTAGGCGTTGAGCACCTCCTCCTTGGACCAGGAGTTGGCCATCTTGATGGAGTAGACCAGCTCCTTCGCCTTGCGCTCGTAGGAGTGCTCGTTGCCCACGATCGAGTTCTTCACGTACTGCTGCGTAATCGTCGAGCCGCCGCCAGCGGAGGTGTTGCCGGTCAGCTGACCCACCGCGGCGCGGCCGAAGCCGGTGAAGGAAAAGCCGGAGTTGCCCCAGAAGTCGCGGTCCTCGGCGGCGAGCACCGCGTTCTGCACCTCTTCGGGCACCGCGTCGAGCGGGATCTGCTCGCGGTTGCCCTCCGGCGGCACGACGCGCGCCAGCTCGGTCTGGGCGTCGCTGAAGTAGATGTTGGAGATCTGCGCCGCCTCAATGTCGTTGGGTTCCGGGATCTCCGCCTGACTGTAGTTCCAGGCAAACCATATCGCCGGGATCGCGGCGATCAGCACCAGCAGCAGAAGCAGCGCCAGCAGCCACTGCCACCACCGCGAGCGCTTTGCGCCTTTCGACGCTCGCTTGCTTGACGACGCTACCGTGCTTCCACTTTCCGAGGCGTTCTCTTTGTTTGTCACTCGTTTTCCCTCAAGACGTGCGGACGTGCGGCAGGCCTCAGACCTCGAAGCCCACTGCGCATTATTAATAGGACACACTACCCGTCCGAGACGGGAACAGCGGTCACGGCCTTCCGTAGATGATTCCACTTGCACTCTAGGCAAACTTCGACGAAGTGCACGGTGATCGGCCCCACCTCCGCGACGAGCTGGTCAATCTCCTTCGCGCTGCGGGCAGTGTTGGCGCGGCGGCCCAGGTTCCCGCCGTACACCCACTTCACTTCGCGCAGCTCGGAGCCGCAGATCGGGCAGGGGCGGTCGGCCTTGGCGCCGTGGTACTGGCTGGCGGTGCGGAGGAGGAAATCGGCGTCGCAGACGTCGTCAAGCGTGATCTTGCCCTGGCGGAGGTCCCGCAGCGTGGTGCGGCGAGCCCACTCGTGTGACACCTCGTATCTGTACGCAAACACTCGCCCCATCATAGTCGTACGGAAGCTGGTACTATTTAGTCTTCGAAAAGCGTGGAGGAGATTTCTTATGCATGAAACACCCGATCCGTACGAGATCGCGCGGAGCATTCGCCCCGCCATGACCTCGCTGTACGTCACCTACTTCCGCACGGCCGAGCACTCCGACCTGACGGGCCCGCAGCTGTCCATCCTGCGCCGGCTTGCGGACGTCGGCCCGTCCCGCATCAGCCACCTCGCGGAGGCGGAGGGCGTGCGCATGCCGACTGCCTCCAACACCGTCAACCAGCTAGAGAAGCGCGGGCTCGTGCA
>NZ_RDRE01000033.1 GCF_003693265.1 Corynebacterium gottingense | reverse complement strand
AGGCGCTCGAAGAGGCCAACAACGGCCCGACCGCCGAGGCCATCACCGAGAAGCGCAAGAAGGCGAAGGAAGAGGAGGAAGCCAAGGCTGCTGCCGAGGCTGAGGCCGCTGCCGCCGCCGAGGCTGCCGAGAAGGCTGAGTCCGAGGAAGCTTCCGAGTCCTCCGAGGAGAAGGCTGAGGAGTCCGAGGAGAACTAAACTTTCCTCTACCGTGAGCAAACCCCGCTGTACTGGCATAAATGCTGATGCAGCGGGGTTTCTCATGCGCTGTATGTGATGTATCCGGGTGATGCGGTGACTGCAACTGATGGTGCTGGTAACGAGGCGACCGCGAAGACTGGTATTAATGCTGGTAGGCGTGCTGCGACGGCTGTGGCTTTAGCCTGCCGCTGCTGGCGCTGATCCCAATTTGTTGGGCTACTCAGATGCAGATCCCGGGCCTGTCTGGCTTTATTGCTCAGGCGAATGCCCAGATCCAGGCTGCCAATACGCAGATCCCGCAGCAGGCTGGTCTGTTCAACCCGCAGTTGGCTGCGCAGGTTGATGCTGTCAATCAGCAGCTGGGTAAGTTTTGTGCTGATCTGGCTACTGTTGCTGGTGGTCCGGCGCTGATTGACACTGGCATCCTGGCCGGTACGCTGATTTACGACAACTGCTTGCCTGATGGTGGTAGCTCTGTCGAGGATCTGGAGCTGAAAGGATCTTCTGGTAACACCTACGCTGGTTCCTCGAACAAGGAGCAGGATAAGGCTGGTTCCTCGAAGGGGGACAGCTCCTCGAAGCAGCAGGAAGGCTCCTCTGAAAAAGAAGTAAGCCAATCCTTGCGGCAACACTCTTTTCCAACCAACTGCGTCGCAGTATGCGCCTCTACTCGCGGGCGTGTGGCAAGGGGCACGAAACCGCAGCCGAAATCACACAGACAGCTGCGGTGCTCCAGGACAACTTGCTTATCTACGGTTACTCATGAGCACTCTCACGAAACGCCCGCGCGGCCAGCACGTGTTTGCACGGGCCGCGGCTGTCTTTGTGCTTCGCAAACCAGAAACAGGTGCACGCAAACGCAGAGGCGTCGTCATCGAGCCTCACCGTGTATGTATTGGGTCCGGAGCACACCGCGAATTCGTCGTTGTGCCCGTCGAGAGGGGTAACTGCGTTGCCGGCCAAGAGCTCCTCGGCATGGCTTAGGCGAGTGTGGAGCTTACCCACCACATTCGGGTCAAGCGGCAGCGGGCGGTGAAAGTATGCGCCCAGGCTGAGGTCGTAGCCAACCTGACCGGTTGATGCAAGGACTTGGAGTGCGTCTTCAATTCGGTCTGGGGTGAGTCCGGTTTCCGCCGCGAGGTGGGAGATGTCAATGTGGGGATCGAACGCCAGAACCGCGGAAATAAGGTCAGCATCATCGGCCGCGTGTCGGCTGCTCAGGGACATCAGTAATGAGCCCTCACCGGAAAAGCCGCGGGTCTTCATCGGGCTGAGCACGACTGTGAACCGCGCACCGGGCAGCCCAACAACCCATGCGGAAGACCTCGGCTGCGAAGAGCCGTCACTTTCGGTGCTGTATGCCGACAGTTTGGTCACATACGGCAGAAGGGGGACGAGTGGTTTCAAACGTTCCGGTCCGGGCAAACACACCGCGCCCTTCGACGGCCTCGATGCCAGGCGGAAGCCCCGTAAGGCTCGTGTGACCCACTGCACGGACTTCGGTGTAGATGTCCCCGGCAGTGAGGCGATGAGCTTTGTTGCCTCCGGTCCCGTAAGCTCCTGCTGCAACGTCATGGTGGAGCTCAGACGCTGCGATTCTGCAAGCCCTTTCACCCACCGCAACGGTAGGTTGACCTTTTTCTCCTCCAGGGCGTTGTCCATCGTCGTGACGTGCAGCGCGTCATCGGCAATGGTGAGGTGGAGTGGCGAGCCCGGTGTGACAGTCGCAAGCGCTTCGCGCAGCGGGGTGTTGATGTCCACGTTGGTCACGCCCGACTGGTGGGACTGTGCGTCAAGATCTGTGACATCCAAGCGGGCATAAGCGCTGCAGCAGGCGGAGAAAGATTCGAACCGCAGACCTTCTGGGGTGGAGGTGACCACCGGGTCAAGTGCGGCGACCGCCGCGGTATTCACGGGCGTGTAGAAGCGTTTTGCGGCGTAGTCTGCGACGGTAAGCACCCCGCGGGCGACGATATGCGGGTTTTCCACGAACCCGCTGAAGAAGTGCCGCTCGTCTGCGTGGAAACGCGTGCCGCCACTGGTGGCAAGCTCGAGGCCCTGGTCAGTCATGGCGGATGGGCGGGTGTACGTGTAGTGCATCTATGCCTCCTTGCGCAGCGCCGCCGCTGCCTGCGCTGCCTTTGATTTGCCGCTGAAGGCGTCAAGCCATTCGCACAGCGCAGCGTCGAGTTCTCGCGGGCCGGTGTCGAGTCGCACGTTACGGAAAAGCTCGATGAGCTTGCTGAGGTCGCGTGTCTTATGGTCCAGCTGGGGCAGGAGGTGTGCAAGGACGCCACGGACGTAGGTTGGGTTGAGCGTTGCAGCGTCGGCAAGCGAGGCCGCCCAACGGCCAAGGATGACGTTGTCTATCTGTGCCCATTCGCGCGCAGTGGTGTCCGCCTCGATGGCTTCCGGGAGCCTCGTTGCCACAAGCTCCGCAGCGATTGCGCGCATTTCGGGATCAACATTCGCCACGGCCTTGCCCAGGAACCTGGCGGTGTGCCGAGACCATGTGCCTGGGTGCCAGGTCAGTACGTCAACGATGCCGGGGTCTTGCTTCTCTGGGTGGCTCGACAACCCTCCATCAAGGTCTTCCTCCATGTCGTGGGTGTAGGCATCCACACAGCTCGGGGCGACGATTGCGCGTTCGGCCGGTAAGTGGGTTGCGCTGTACGGGCTGGAAACCAGAAACGGCAGCGCCTCCTCGCGCTTTGCGCTCCGGTCTTTCCACCCTTGTTCGGTGCGTACCCACACGCGGCTTGCGCCGCACTGGGTGCATCGGTCTTCAGGCGGAGTCCACAGGATGCAGTCGCAGCCAGCTCGCACTCCCTGCACAGGCACGTAACCGGTGTTGTCGTCCTGGTAGTCCACCAATCGCAAGTGAGCGAGGAGCGCATCGTCGTGCCAGATGTCATCGCGGTTTGGGTATGTGGCAAGTCGGCGGGCGAATTCCATGTTGTCCACGCGACCGAAAGTGTCCGTCGGCGTCGAGAGCAACGTGCGCGTGGGCTGGAGCCCATGCACGATGGCAACGACTCGCAACAGCGATTCCCTACTCAGATCAGTTTTCAGCCTAAACGCGTTGGCTTCTTTCACCTCGGCAGGAGAGCAGCGGCATTGTGCCAACAGCCATCGCGCATCGGTGACAAAAGACGCGGGGCCGTTGTTCGGCAGCACCGGTTTGAGAATCTCCAACGCCCGCGGCCCGGTTTCAGCCAGCCAGGCAAGGAGTAGCGCAAAGCCCACCGCGTCGGGCGTGGCGAGCAACTCGCGGGTGCGAAACAGGGCGTCCTCGTCCGTCCACGGGGTGACAGGCTGTGCCTCAACGCGCTGCGCTAACGATGCGGAAGGCACTTCGGGGGCTGCTGTGCTGCTGAGATCTTGGGACCCGAACAATTCGAGTGCCATAACTGGGGACAGGGTGTCACGGGCGGCGTCGATAAGCTCAGCCCTGTCCAGCGTGCGAAGGAGTGCGGCGCTGCGGCGTACGACCTCGTCCTTCGCATGGTAGAGGCCGGTTTGCGCAGCGATGGCGATCCCCGCGGCCAGGTCTTCACGCTCGGCCGAGATCTTCTCCAGCATTTTCAGCGCCGTGATGGCAGTCGCCTTTGAACCACTCAGGGCGTGGGCAGCGGCGGCAACAAACCCGTCTGCATCCAACTCCGATAGGTGAGAGAGCTGTTTGACTGCAAACGTAGTTGTAGAGCCCACGCCCGAACCCATCGCAGCGATCAGCAGGTGTTGGCGCTTCGTGGTTTCCTCCTCGCTCGGTGCGAAATCCTCGTAATGCTGGGTAAACCAGCGAACGCGGTGGGCGGGAAACCCTCGGTTCAGTGCTTTGAGCATCTCATCGAGCAACCGGTCGCGGTCCAGCATTCCTTCGCTTACCAGCGCAGCAAGCGATTTTGCCCAGCCGGGCCAGTATTTCTTCTCCATGGTGGTGAAGCTGACTTCCTGGGTGCCGCCGAGGGAAAAGAGGGGCCAAATGAGTGCTTCCCGGAGCTCGGTGTCGTGCCAGAGGAGAAAGTCGCGCTCGAAGCCGGCCTGCCCCATCAACCCAATAAAGTATGGGTCGCCGTGCTCGATCGTGTAGCCCTCAAACAGCTCGCGCAGGCGAATCTGGATGAATGTGTCACCTCTGAATTGGTTCCAGCCCTCTTGCTCGGGCTGCGTTGGGTTCTCGATGAGATAATTGGGGTCGATCGGGAGGGCGCGAATCGTCTCGTAGGCTTCTTCCAAGGTCATGCCGGGGCACCACCACTTGACGGTCATCCAATGATCTTTGTCGGCTTGCTCTTTGGAGAGTTGCTCAAAGTAGTTCACGTTGCGTCCTTAAGCGGTCGAGGTTGGTGCGGCGGCAGCTTCTTGCCCGGCATCGTGACACAGATTACGTATACCTTCAATGGCTTCGCTATGTCGCACATCCTGGAGCCACAAGAGGCAGCCCACGTTGCTTGATCTCGGCGGAGTCGCCCCATTCGCCGCTGGTAGCCTTGTGCTTCATGGAAATGCTTATCGGTCGCGTAGTGAAATCCCACGGTATTCGGGGTGAGGTTGCCGTGGAGTTGTTGACGGAGGAATCCGAAGACCACATTGTTGCCGGGGCAGTGCTCACAGGCCGCCAAGCTGGTAAAGAGCAGCGGCTGACAGTGAAGACGGTGCGTCCACATCAAAAGCGCCTCTTGGTTAGCTTTGAGGAGGTCCCCGACCGCACTGCCGCCGACAGCCTTCGCGGCATGAAGTTTTATGCCGAGCCACTAGAGCGTGACGCGGAGGAGGACGGCTACTACGACCACGAGCTCATAGGCCTCGAAGTGCGCATGGATAAGGCACGCATTGGCGAGGTCACCGGTGTCATGGACACCCCGAACCGCAAGATCCTCGAAGTGGACTACCAGGGCAGGGAAGTGCTCATTCCCTTCGTCATGGACATCGTCCCGGAGGTGGACCTGGAGCAGGGCTACCTGACCATCACCCCGCCGGAGGGGCTGCTCGATGTCTAGCCACATCCCGCAGCTGCGACTGGACGTCATCACCATTTTCCCCGAATACCTGGAACCGCTGCGCCACGCGCTGTTGGGCAAGGCCATCGAGCAAGGAATCCTGCAGGTCGGCGTGCACAATCTGCGCGACTGGGGGCAGGGAAATCACAAGTCCGTGGACGCCCCGCCACTTGGCGGAGGCCCCGGCATGGTGATGAAGCCGGACGTGTGGGGCCCGGCGCTAGACGCGGTCGCCGCGGGCACCTCCAATACGGATGAGCTCACGACCGCGGCGGCGCACAGGAACGATAAGGTGCGCCACGACCAGCGAAACGACGTCGCCCCGCGGCCGTACGACGCGCGCGACGTCCGCGACGGCGAGGACCCGGACGCCCCGCTGCTGCTCGTGCCCACCCCGGCGGGTGCGCCCTTTACACAAGCGGACGCGCAGGCGTGGTCGCGCGAGCGCCACATCGTTGTCGCGTGCGGGCGCTACGAGGGGATAGACCAGCGCGTCTTTGAGGACGCGGCGCAGCGCTACCGCGTGCGAGAGGTGTCCATCGGAGACTACGTGCTCATCGGTGGCGAGGTCGCCACGCTTGTGATCGCGGAAGCGGTCACCCGGCTCATCCCGGGCGTGCTGGGCAACACCCAGAGCCACGAGGACGACAGCTTCTCCGACGGGCTGCTCGAGGCCCCCAGCTATACCAAGCCGCGCAGCTGGCGCGGGATCGATGCCCCAGAGGTGCTCTTTTCCGGCGATCACGGCAAGGTGGAGCGGTGGCGTCGGCAAGCATCGCTCGCCCGCACGCAGGCGATACGCCCGGACCTTGTCGCCCAAGCCCGCGCGCGCGACGAGCTCACCGACGAGGACACCTTTTACCTCGACTCGCGCGCGGTGATCACCGGCCTCGATGTCCTCCTCGACCCCCGCAGCTGGTCCAAGGTGCGAAAGCGTTTGCGCCGCGAGCTCGCCAAAGCCGGTTACCGCATTGACGACGCCACGCTCACCGAGCGCTCGGGCCCCGCCTGCTTCGAGCCGTCAATGCTCGAGCAGGTCTACGAGCAGGAGCACGGGTTGCCGGCCCTGGATCCGCTGTGCCAGCTCGAGATCACCGGCCGCACCACGCTGAGCAACGCCGAGGCGACCAAGGCTGTGGTAGCCGCGCTGCCGCGGGGTACCCAGTGGGTGGGCACGACCCGGTCGCTAGACTCACACGAATGACATCTCTCGCAGCGACCATCGCGACAGAACTCAACGTACAACCATCCCAGGTCGAGGCGGCGCTGAAGCTGCTGGCTGAGGGCAACACGGTCCCGTTCATTGCCCGCTACCGCAAGGAGGCCACGGGCGGTCTCGACGACGCTCAACTGCGCCACATCGAGGAACGTCACACGTACCTCGTGGAGCTCGAGGAGCGCAAGCAGGCAGTCATCGAGGCGATCGAGGAGCAGGGCAAGCTCACCGACGAGCTCAAACGCGCCATCCTCGATGCCGACACAAAGGCCCGCGTGGAGGACCTCTACCTCCCGTATAAGAAGCGAAGGAAGACGAAGGCGGACATTGCGCGCGAGGCAGGACTCGAGGAGCTCGAGCAGTTGCTTATCGATGCTCCCACGTCCGACCCCGCAATCCTGGCCGAAAAGTTCCTCTGCGAGGGCTTCGAGGACACGAAATCGGCCCTCGACGGGGCCCGCGCAATCCTGGTGGACAGGTTTGCCACCGACGCGGACCTGGTCGGCGAGGTACGCGAGCGCCTCTACACCACAGGCACGATGCGCTCTGGCGTCGTGGAAGGCAAAGAAGCCGAAGGCGCTAAGTTTAAGGACTACTTCGACTTCAACGAGCCGTTCGAATCCCTGCCGTCGCACCGCATCCTGGCGCTGCTGCGCGGCGAGAACGAAGGCGTGCTCACACTGGATCTGGATGCGGGCGACGAGTCCGTCTACGAGGGCATGATCGCCGAGCGCTTCGACCTGCCGGTGAAAGACAGCGAGTGGCTGGCCAAGGCAGTGAAGTGGGGGTGGCGCACGAAACTGCAGGTCTCCGCAAACCTGGATACCCGCGTGCGTTTGAAGGAGAAAGCGGAAGAGGGTGCCCTCGAGATCTTCAAGACGAACCTGCGCGACGTGCTGCTGGCCGCCCCGGCGGGCCAGCGGTCCACCCTCGCCCTGGACCCGGGGTATCGCAACGGCGTGAAGTGCGCGGTCATCGACGGCACCGGCAAGGTCCTCGACACCACGATCGTCTATCCGCACCAGCCGCAGAACCAGTGGCAGCAGGCGGTGCAGACACTGTCCACGCTGTGTGCGCAGCACGGCGTGGAGCTCATCGCGGTGGGCAACGGTACCGCGAGCCGCGAGTCCGAAAAGCTCGCCGGCGAGGTCGCAGATCTTATCGCCCAGGCGGGCGGGCAGCGCCCAACCCCGGTGGTGGTTTCGGAGTCTGGCGCGTCCGTCTACTCTGCGAGCCCGATTGCGGCCGAGGAGTTCCCGGACACGGACGTTTCCCTGCGCTCTGCCGTCTCCATCGCGCGGCGCCTGCAGGACCCGCTCGCGGAGCTGGTGAAGGTCGACCCGAAGTCCATCGGCGTGGGCCAGTACCAGCACGACGTGAACCAGGCTGCGCTCGCCCGCACGCTGGACGCGGTGGTCGAGGACGCGGTGAACTCGGTCGGCGTGGATCTCAACACGGCATCCGCACCGCTGCTCGAGC
>NZ_RDRE01000032.1 GCF_003693265.1 Corynebacterium gottingense | reverse complement strand
CTAAGCGGGAAGCCTGTTTTGAGATGAGGTTTCTTAGGCGCCCAGGAGATGACTGGGTTGATAGGCCAGATCTGGAAGCATCGTAAGGTGTGGAGGTGACTGGTACTAATCCGCCGTTGATCAAACAACCAAGACGTATGTGGATACATTTGTGGTGTTGTTGATTTGCGAAACGATTTGTTTGCGTCCACTATGCAGTTGCTGGCACAGCACACTGTTGGCCAACTGTTCATATTGTTGAATATTTTGACTGTCGCATCACCAATCCTTGGTGGTTGGTGGCTGGCATGCCCCGTTGGGTGTGTCGGTGGTTGATGGCGGCGGGGAAACGCCCGGTCCCATTCCGAACCCGGAAGCTAAGCCCGCCCGCGCTGATGGTACTGCACTCGGGAGGGTGTGGGAGAGTAGGTTACCGCCGACCCAAAAAATTGGAGATAATTTCATATTTGTGTGTGCGCCCCGGGGCCGGGGCGCTTCTCTGTGCGCGTAGCAGGGTGGGGGGGGGAGCCTGGCCCGCCGAGACGCGTAACCTGCCACCGGAGCGTAGCCGTTGTCAGCTGCCGACTGTGATGGGCATCAATGGCGGGGGCTCGGCCGACCCACGAGGCGTGCGCACATGGCGCTAGCTCCATCTACGGCTACCAGACACATACGACCAGGGCTTTTCCCGCTAGCCGAGCGCACATGGCGCTAGCTCCATCTGGGGCTACCAGACACATGCGACCAGGGCATTTACCGGCGCAACCGTACACATGGAGCTAGCTCCATATAACGCAGCCCGCGCCGAAGCCGCACAACCATCGCAGAGCAAGCTGTGGCCGTGCCGGGGGCTTTACTCTGCCACCGCAGAGTAAATGGGGAGCGTGGACCGCCGTGGTGCCTACGCTGGCGTCGCAGAGTGCCACCCGGTTGAACACCCGGGCAAAGGCTTCGCGGTTATCCTCACCGCATGATCGCCTGGCGTTGCTGTTGCCACCCGGGGTCCACACGTGCTGGCGGACCGCTTGGCCCAGTGAGGCGGCTATTTGACGAGATCTCCGTGACGAAGATGCGAGACGAGGGGACCGCGGATTCGTCACCCCCTCCTCGTCCAACACACAGCTGCCATCAAACACATGGTCTTCTCGTCAAACACTCGGAACCACACCCCACCGAAACACCGAGCCAGACGAAGGCCACCCCGAGCCGGCAACCACACCGGCGGCGCCCACCCCACCCACCCCGCCATAGCAAGGTCGACCGCCCTACCGAGCAGCCGTGGAGTTAGGAACCCGACGGCCCCGCGTCACGTCGAGGAGGGCGCAGTCCTACCCGAATGCGAGAGCGCCCCAGCGGAGCCCGAAACCGGCGGCGACGAGGCTCAGCACTGCCGTCGCTAAGGCGTAGCGCACCAGCTCGCTCCAATTCCGATCACGGATGAGCTGGCCGAGCTCCTTGGCCAGGGTGGACCAGGTGGACAAGGCGCCGGCGAAGCCCGTGCCGATGGCCATCGCGACCAAGCCACCGTGGCCGGAGACGAAGCCGAGGATGGAGCAAGCGACCATATTCGCGGCCCACGTACCAACTCGAGGTGCGGGGATACGCGCTAGCGCCCACCGGGAAACGCCGCCGGCGAAGGCTCCCGCGAAGATGGCAACCGTGGTCCAGATCAGCAAAGCCATGTTCAGGGCCTTGCCTGTGTGCGGTAGGGGTGGGGGGACGTGGCGTCGGCAAGCAACCAAGCTCCGACGCAGGCGATGAAACTCACCGCGATGATGCCGAGAGCCCAGATCGCGCTGGACGTGGCTGCGGCGACCGTCATCGCGGAAAAGGTGGTGAAGCCGCCGAGGGCACCGGTGCCAAGGAACGGTCCGGGCTTGAAGTAGCCCATGGCGAAGGATCCGGCGGCGTTGATGCCCAGCGTGGCAAGGGCAGCGGAGCCTGGGATGACGGCGACAAGGGCGGCGCGCAAAAGCGCCCCCAGTGCGGCGCCGAGGCCGACGAGGAGCGCTTCTTTGAGTGGACCCTGCATGTCGCCAGCGTAGCAGGCGGCTAGTGCCAATCCAAGCCTTGCTGTTGGACGAAGCGGGCGACGTCGTCAGGCGACTTCTTAAGCTTGGGGTCGAACCTAAGGTATTCGCGGGTCTCGCGGGCGACGAGCCCAGAGAGGATGAGTAGGCCGATGAGGTTCGGGATGGCCATGAGCCCGTTGGCGAGGTCGGAGAAGGTCCACGCGAGTTCGAGCTCGGAGGTCGCGCCGACGAACGAGAGCGCGGTGAAGAACATTCGGTAGGGCACGCTGATCCACTGGCCAAACAGCGCCACGATGGAGCGCTCGCCGTAGTAGGACCAGCCCAAGATGGTGGAGAATGCGAAGAAGATGAGGGAGATCGAGACAATCGTCCCTCCCCAGTGGCCGGGCAGCCCCTCGGCGAAGCCGGCCGCGGTCATCACCGCTGCCTCGTCGCGCCCCATCTGCCAAGTGCCGGAGGTGACGATGACCAGGCCGGTGATGGTGACAACGATGATGGTGTCAATGAACGTCTGGGTCATGGACACCAGCCCCTGGCGCACGGGGTGCTCCGTCTTCGCGGCGGCGGCGGCGATGGCGGCGGAGCCCATGCCCGACTCGTTAGAAAAGATGCCGCGAGCCACGCCGAACTGGATGGCCAGCATGATCCCGGAGCCGACGAACCCGCCAGCGGCGGCGGAGCCGGAGAACGCGCCGGTGAAAATCGCGCTCAGCGCCGCCGGGATCTGGTCGGCCATGGTGATGAGCACGGCGATACCGCCAACCACGTAAATGACGATCATCAGCGGCACGAACGCGGCCGTGATCTTGCCAATGCCCTCGATGCCGCCGAGGACGGCGGCGCCCACGCAGAGGAAGATGAGGATGCCGGAGACGACCGGGTCGACGCCGAACGCGTCCTCCATGCCGGCGGCAATCGAGTTGCCCTGGGCCAGGTTGCCGATGCCAAACGACGCGAAAATGGTAAACAGCATGAATGCCGCGGCGAGCACTTTGCCCAGGCCACCGGGAATCCCGCGGCGCAGGTAGGTCTGGGGCCCGCCCTGCTGCTTGCCGTGCTTGTCGGTCGTGCGGAAGCGAACACCCAGGTAGGCCTCGCTGTACTTGGTGGCCATGCCGACGAGTCCGGTCACCCAGATCCAGAACAGCGACCCCGGACCGCCGATGGACAGCGCGGTGGCGACGCCAACGATGTTGCCCGTGCCCACGGTCGCGGCGAGCGCCGTGGTGAGTGCCTGGTAGTTGGAGATGTCGCCGGCGCCCTCGCTGCTCGTATCAATAAACGCATGGCGCGTGGCGCGCCCGAGCGTGCGGAACTGGATGCCGCCGAGCCGGATGGTGAGGTACAGGCCGGTGCCGAGCAGCAGCGGCATGAGGACGAAGGGCCCCCAGACGACGGTGGACACCGCGCTGAGGACGTCATTCAACGATGAGGTCATAACTCCACGTTTCGGGCAGGAATTGGGGATAGGCTCACGCCGCCGTCGCGCTGCCGTGCGCAATGCGAACGGAACTTTGGACGTTAGAATAACCTGTCGAGTGATAAAAATACGAATCCTGGCAGAAATTGGTTGGAGCATGGAAGATGGGGGTGAGCAGGGGGCGTCGAGAAGCGGCGCGCCTGACGGAGACACAAGGAGCACACACATGGCACACGAACGCGCTGGTGAACTCGCCCAGCCCGGAGACCTGATCGACATCGCCGCGCTGGTCACGGCTTACTACACGCGCGACATCGACGCGGAGGACCCTGACCAGCAGGTCAGCTTCGGCACCTCCGGGCACCGCGGGTCCGCGCTGGACAACGCGTTCAACGAGCCGCACATCCTGGCCACCACGCAGGCCATCGTGGATTACCGCCGCGCCAACTCCATCGGTGGCCCCGTCTACATCGGCCGCGACACTCACGCCCTCTCCGAGCCGGCGATGGTCACCGCGCTCGAGGTCCTCATTGCCAACGAGGTGCCAGTGCTTGTCGACGCCGCGGGGCGCTACACCCCCACCCCCGCAGTCTCGCACGCGATTCTGGCGCACAATGCCAAGCTCACCGGCGGCGTGACCGGCACGGACCCGCAGCGCGCGGACGGCATCGTGATCACGCCCTCGCACAACCCGCCGCGCGACGGCGGCTTCAAGTACAACCCGCCCAGCGGCGGCCCTGCTAGTGCGGACGCCACAGACTGGATCGCCGAGCGCGCCAACCAGTACCTCGCCCGCGGCCTGGAGGGTGTGCGCCGAGTCAACGTCACCGGCGTGCTGGATGACCGCGCCGAACGCTTCGACTTCCTGGGCAACTACGTCGACGATCTGCCGAATGTGGTGGACATCGACGCAATCCGCGGCTCCGGACTGAGCATCGGCGCGGACCCGATGGGCGGCGCGTCGGTGGACTACTGGGGCGCAATCGCCGAGCGTCACGGCCTGAACATGCAGGTAGTCAACCCGAACGTGGACGCCACCTGGCGGTTCATGACGCTGGATACCGACGGCAAGATCCGCATGGACTGCTCCAGCCCGAACTCCATGGCGTCGCTGGTGCACAACCGCGATAAGTACGGCATCGCCACCGGCAATGACGCGGACGCGGACCGCCACGGCATTGTTACCCCGGACGCCGGGCTGATGAACCCGAACCACTACCTGGCCGTGGCCATCGAGTACCTGTTCAGCCACCGCGACGGCTGGGCCGATGGCACCGCAGTGGGGAAGACGCTCGTGTCATCCTCCATGATCGACCGCGTTGTGGAGTCGCTTGGCCGCACGCTTGTCGAGGTCCCCGTCGGCTTCAAGTGGTTCGTGCCCGGGCTTATCGACGGGCAGATCGGCTTCGGCGGCGAAGAGTCCGCCGGCGCCTCCTTCCTGCGCAAAGACGGCACGGTCTGGTCCACCGACAAGGACGGCCTGATCATGGACCTGCTCGCCGCCGAGATCACCGCGGTGACTGGCAAGACCCCGTCGCAGCGCTACGCGGAGCTGGCCGAGCAATTCGGCGCGCCCGCATACGCGCGTATCGACGCCCCCGCGAACCGCGAGCAGAAAGCCACCCTCAAGGCGCTCTCGCCGGACCAAGTCAGCGCGACCGAGCTCGCCGGCGAGCCGATCACCGCGAAGCTCACCGAGGCCCCCGGCAACGGCGCAGCCATCGGCGGGCTCAAAGTGACCACGGAAAACGCCTGGTTTGCCGCCCGCCCGTCCGGCACCGAGGACAAGTACAAGATCTACGCGGAGTCCTTCAAGGGCGAGGAGCACCTCAAGCAGGTACAGGAGGCGGCGAAGGCCGTTGTCGCCGACGTGCTGGGGGAGTAGGGGCTAAACAGGGGTTGCCGTAGTCGAAGCTGCTCGACTAAACTGTGGGTGAAACCGGCGACAAGTCCTCCAGGGGAGGACTTCCCACCTTCACAGGTGGGATAGCCGGTTTTCAGTGATTTTCAGGCCGGCCCCAGGGGGTAAAAAGCGTGGAGAGCGTTGGTTTAATACAAGGCTCGAACCATGTACATTTCTTGCCCTCGAGCTGACGCTGAACTGCCCAAAGGCCGTAATCCGCCACCTGAAGGCCCCAAGAGGATTGCGCAGTCCATACGCAAAGTGTGATGTTTCTGTTGATCTGGTCGCAGACCTCTGCTACCGCTTCGGACGCAGCTTTCCGTATCTGTTTGGTGCCAAATTCTGCGACGACGACGTAGAGCTCATCGTCTGGCCGGGATACCTGTAGGGCGATTTTCTTAAGATGAAGAAACCACGCCATTTTGTAGAGTCGCAATGGTCCGTCGGCTTTGACGTATGGATATGCGTTCGCTTTGTATAAAAAAGTCGTGTCGAAACGTGGCGCTTGGCTCTTGATAAGTGAAAACATTTCGTTTCGAGTCTTGGCGGAATCGTCGACAGCGTGGAAACCCCTTGCGAGAGATATGCCTTCCTTGGAGCGACTCGCCCTGAGATGAAGGCCTTCGATGAGATCATCTCCGTGACGCGCCGTATCGAAGGTAGCTGTCCCGAAGCCGAAATACGTTGACGCGCCACCGCCTTTCGGGTTTGGGGAGCCTTTGTAGTCAAGGTTTCCAGTTTCGTCTGCGTAGAGGTATATGCGTCGAGACATTGAAGAAAATTGTGTAATGGTGCAGGGCTACTGTCCAGATGCTGGGCGCGCGAGCTGGGCAACCAAGAACGCCGAGTCCTGGGTGAACGGCTGGAGGTCCCAGCTCTCGTAGCAGTACTGGACCGCGAAGCCGGCTTCCTTGGCGGTAGTGAGGAAGTCGTCGAAGCTCCAGCCGCGGCCCGCGCCGAAGCCGACGAAGAGGCGGCCACCGGGGCGCAGGGCGCGGAAGATGTTTTCCAGCGCCGGCGCTCGGCCGGCGGGGTCAAGGAAGCCCATCACGTTGCCGGCGCACACGGCGACGTCGATGTCGTGGGCGGGGATCTCGTCCTCGGACAGGTCGCCGACCAGCCAAGTTGCGTCGGGGAAGTCCTCCTTCGCGTGGCCGATGAGGATCGGGTCGAGGTCGGTGCCAATCACCTCATGTCCGCGCCGGGCGAGGTAGCCGCCGACGCGGCCGGTGCCGCAGCCTGCGTCGAGGATGCGTGCGTGGCGGGGCACGGTGGCGTCGATAAGCCTGGCCTCGCCGTCGATGTCCTTGCCTTGGGCGACGAATGCTTTCCATCGCTGTGCATAATTTTCGGAGTGGGCGGGATTCGCGGTGGTGATGTCTTTCCAGGTAGGCATGGTGCCGAGTATATGCGAGTTACAGATCACACCATTAATCGGAGTGAAGGCTTCCCGGGGTATGCAGCACTGCGCTACGCTGCTGGTTGTGACGACAATAGATGCAACGGACGCGCCCGAAAAGCAGGTGGAGGCGAAGCGCAGCACGCGCGCGCTCGTGCTCGACGTGCTTTCGGCGGCGGCCCGATTTTTCATGGCCTACGTGTGGATTAAGGCGGCGATCCCGAAAATCGGCGCCGTGCTGGACGTGACGCAAACCATCGCCGCGTACGAGATTTTTACACGCGACTGGTCCTACCTACTCGCGCACATCATCGGCCCCCTCGAACTCGCGGGCGGGCTCCTCCTGCTCCTGGGGATCAAGCTGCGGCCCGCGGGCTGGGTCTCCATCGGCGTGCTGAGCCTGTTTATTATCGGCATGCTCTCCGCGTGGCAGCGCGGCCTGATCATTGACTGCGGCTGCTTCGACCCCAACACTGAGGGCACCGAGGGGACAAACCTCCTGGCCACCGTGGGGCGCGACGTTATCTACATCGCGATCACGCTGTTCATGATCTATCGCCCGTTCAAGAAATTCGCCATCTACCCCTAGGGCCAGGTCGTGCCGTATAATCCGCGGGGTAGAGCGGCGCTTATCGACGCTACCGAAACCCGCGTGGCAGCGCCGACCGGCCACAACCGCTTCTGATATTGAGGAGAACCTACATTGACCACTCGTAAGGTCCAGAACCCGAACGCGAAGGGTGGCGCCGGCTTCATTTGGGCCATCGTCGCCGTCATTGCGATCGCCGCGATTGTGATTGGCATCATCGTCTTCAACGGTAAGAAGGACCGCAAGGACGCGATTGCCGAGGAGATGATTGACACGACCGGTATCACCTCTACCTGGGAGGAAGGGTCCGACGTGATCCACCTCGCCGCCGAGGGTGCGGAGGACGCTCCGGAGGCTGACCTGTTCGAAGACTTCTCCTGCTCCCACTGTGCCGAGCTGGAGGAAGCGACGGGCGACCAGGCGCTCGAGGCGCTGAAGGCAGGCGAGATCCAGATTGAGCTGCGCCCAATGGTGGCGTTGGACGGCCGTGGCGACGCGTACTCGCCGGATCACTCCACCCGCACCCTGGCGGCGGAGCTGGCACTGTTCGCGCACAACGACACGAACGCCGCGCTCAACCTGCGCTACTACCTGTTTGGGAACCAGCAGGACGTGTACAAGAAGCTCGAGGCTGAAGACCTGGCCAAGCTGGCCGAGGACTACGGCGCATCCGGGGATGCCGTGCAGGAGATTCGCGACGGCAAGTACATGGACACCGCGAAGGAGGTCTCCGACGCGAACATTAAGCTGCAGGAGGACCGCACCAAGGACGCCCCGGCCGACCAGCAGGGCGCTTGGACCCCGCGCGTGATGGTCGACGGCAAGGACATTGAGGGCGACCGCGACGCTTGGGTGGAGACCCTGAAGAACAGCAAGTAGCCCCCTGCACACCCCGCCCGGCCCCGCCGGGTGGAGTTGTCAGAATTCGCGCCCGCAGGCGATTTGGTTCGCCAGCGGGCGCGCGTGTATATTGAGCAAAGTGCTTCGGGCCGGTCGCTGCTGGTCCATGCAATCCCAAACTGGGGCTATGGCGCAGTTGGTAGCGCACCACACTGGCAGTGTGGGGGTCACGGGTTCGAATCCCGTTAGCTCCACTCCTACAATTACATATTCACCTACGGGGCTATGGCGCAGTTGGTAGCGCACCACACTGGCAGTGTGGGGGTCACGGGTTCGAATCCCGTTAGCTCCACTTTGGCACGCTGCCCGGCTGACTCAGTGAGTTGGCCGGGCAGCTTTTCGTTGGTGCGGGGTGGAAGGTACCTGGCTCTGGCCCTGGTTGGCGGCGAGGTGCGGCCTGTTTGACGAGGACCGGATGACGAAGATGCGGAGGTTTGGGCCTGCGGATGTTTTGTTGGAGTGCCCCGGGGGCTTGTGTGTTGTTGTTTAGACTCCAAGTGCTTGGCGGTGTTCGGCGATGGTGGCATAGCCGTTGCCTAGCGTCGACTTCAGCCTGGTGTGGG
>NZ_RDRE01000031.1 GCF_003693265.1 Corynebacterium gottingense | reverse complement strand
TCACCCACGTGTTACTCACCCGTTCGCCACTCGAGTACCCTGCAAGCAGGGCCTTTCCGTTCGACTTGCATGTGTTAAGCACGCCGCCAGCGTTCATCCTGAGCCAGGATCAAACTCTCCACAAAAAGTTTCAGCAAGAAACAAAGGCCGTGAAAAGCCCAAACCTAACCAAAAACAAACCAACCCACACCACAACCAAAAACAATCACAGTGCAGGACTGGCAAATCCTCAAATTACCTTCACGTGCCGACCCAACCCGACGGGGCAAAAACAGGCCGACACAACAAAAAAATAGTTACAAAACGCGAATCAAATCACGCACCATAACCAGCAAACACCACCTGCAACTAGAGGTTCACAAGCAGCGCCACCGGCACACACCAACCACACAAAACGTGCAGCCAGCACAACACAGGCACGCAACCAATCCACAAACAAAAGTACATTGGCACACTATCGAGTTCTCAAACAACACACGCACACCAGACCAACCAGTCAAACACAACCAATCAGTGCTCGGCAGCGGAAAACAACGTTACACACAAGGTAAACAAAAGTCAAAATCGAGGAAAACCTCAACCAAACTCAAGCAACCAAGCCCGCAACACTGTGAAATTATCTCGTTCCCTCCAAGCGACTCACTCGCTCTCGGCAACGAGGAAATACTTAACCACGAACAACACAAACACGCAAACCCCCAGCACACAACAGGTTTTTGGGCAAACGAAAACCGCCAACAGCTCGCTTACACGAAAACTGTTGGCGGTTAGTAGCGGTGAGGAGCTATCCCACCTTCTTGGCACCGGCGAAGTTCTTCTTCCCGCGGCGGAGGACCAGCCACGCGCCGTGCAACAAGTCGTCACTTCCGGGCTTCCATTCCTCGGATGCCACCCGCTCGTTGTTCACGTAGATGCCACCCTCCTTGATCGAGCGACGGGCAGCGCCCTTCGAATCGGCAAGGCCTGCGCCAATGAGCAGGTCAACAATGGTGGTCTCCGCATCGCGGAACTCGAACACCTGGGTCTCCGAAACCGCGGAGGCGAGCGTCTTCTCGTCCAGGTCGGTCAGTTCCGCCCGCCCGAACAGCGCCTGCGAAGCCAGCTCAACAGCTTCGCGCGCTTCGCGGCCGTGAATGAGGTCCGTCATCTCCTGTGCAAGACGCTTTTGAGCCTCACGCTTGAACGGTCGCTCCTCCACCTCAACCGCAAGGCGATCGAGTTCTTCCTGGTCCAGGAACGTAAACCAGCGCAGGTAGCGGATCACGTCGGCATCAGCGGTGTTCACAAAGTATTGGTACCACTTGTACGGGCTGGTCATCTCGGGATCGAGCCACAGCGAGCCGCCACCAGTGGACTTGCCAAACTTCTTGCCCTCGGAGTCGGTGACCAGCGGCACCGTCAGCGCGTGCACCTGCTCGCCGTCCATGCGACGGTTCAAGTCCACACCAGCGACAAGGTTGCCCCACTGGTCACCTCCACCAACCTGCAACACGCAGTCGTGGTTGCGGCGAAGCTGCACGTAGTCATTCGCCTGCAGCAGCATGTAGGAAAACTCGGTGTACGAGATGCCGTCGTTTTCCAGGCGGCGCTTCACCGTGTCGCGGCCAAGCATCGTGGACAGGGAGAAATGCTTGCCCACGTCGCGGAGGAAGTCGATGACCGACATGTCCTTCGTCCAGTCGTTGTTGTTCACCAACAACGCGCCGTTCTCGCCCTCAAAGGAGACGAACCGCTTGAGCTGACCGCTGATACGTCCAGCCCAATCCGCAACTGTGTCGGAGGAGTTCATGGTCCGCTCCCCTACGTCGCGGGGATCACCAATCATGCCGGTGGCGCCGCCCGCCAGCACGATCGGTCGGTGCCCAGCCTCCTGGAAGCGCCGCAGCATGAGCAACGGCACCAGGTGGCCGGCATGCAGCGACGGGCCAGTCGGGTCGAAGCCGCAGTACAAGCTGATCGGCGATTCCGTCGCGGCGCGCAGTGCGTCCAGGTCGGTGGACTGGTTGATCAGTCCGCGCCATTCGAGTTCTTCAACAATGTTTGTGCTCATCGGTGTCCTTCGCGCGTGGAAAAGCGCAGTTGTCTCGGGTAGTTGAATTCAGCTGCTGGGGTGAGGTCTTAGGCTGCGGGATAGGGCTCGGCTTCGTCGATAAGCAGCACCGGGATCCCGTCGTCGATGCGATACGCGATGTTGAGGCGCTCGTTGACCAGCAGCTGTTCGTCTTCCCTGTATGTCAGTGGGCCCTTGTCCTTCGGGCAGGCCAGGACGTCAAGGAGTTTCGGATCGAGACTCATGGGGATCATCCTACTTGTACGGGCTCGTCCCCGACGTGTCGGGATCGGAGGGAGGGTCAACGGTGGCGTCGTCAAGCGAAACGGGCCCCTGCAGCGCCTCCTTGAGGTACGAAGCCTGCGAATCCAGGGCGCGGAGGTTGTTGTCAAGGATGCCTTGCTTGACGCGGTTCACCGCGTCGTACATCGTGCGCAGCGAATCGATGCAGCGCATCGACGCCTCGCGCCCGCGGTACTGGGGCGCCTTGAGGTAGGTGTCGACAACCTCGGGGAGGTAGACCTTTGACACGTTGTACACGGTCTGCTGGTGTTCGGGCGTCGGCGTCAGGCTCTCCCACTGCGAGAGCACGAAGCGAGTAACCGACTGCAACTTCATCGCCTCGTTATACACCGGCGGTGGCACGTTCGCGCGGTGCAGTTTGGCCAGGTTTTCCTTGATTGACTCATCAATCATCGACTCGGTCGAAGTCGTCTCAGCCGCCGGGAGCGCCTTCTGGCTTTTCGACGGCGTGAGCAACGCGCCCGCCCCGTACGCGACTCCGGCGGCGACCGCCCAGGGAATCACTCCGAGCGCTCCCACCAGGCCGAAGACGGCGAACGCCCCAGTGGTGACCGCGGCCGCGATCATGCCGACCTGGTTTTTCGGCGAGGCGAAATAGTCCCATTTACTGGTAGCCACGGATCTCCTTAAACGTCTCGGCCAAGTCGCCGTTCTGGGCGTCGAATACCTTACCGCCGGTGAGCTGAGCCAACTGCTCCATCTCGCCCCGGTTCGCTTCACCGTACAGGATCACAAAGACCGGGATACCAGACCATTCGGGGTGCTGCCCGTAATCCGCAACGAACTGATCGTAGAACGGTTCGGCGGTCGCCTGCCCGTCGGACAGGAGCACGACCGTGGGAGTCCGGGTCTTCTCGTTCTGGTCCTGCGTCGACTCGCTCTTCGCCTTCGCCGCAGCTTGCTGGGTAAGCACCTGCTCAAGCGCGGCGTAGGTCGCGGTGTACCCGCCCGGCTCGAGGTTGTTCACAAAGGCGTCAAGGTTTTCGCGGGACGCGGGGTCCGCATCAGCAATGACACTTGAGGCGCCTTCTTCCAGTGCATCATTGAACGGCAGGAGCTCGACGCTTTCCCTGTCGCGGAAGGAGACATCACCGGTCGACGTGGCAGCAGTGCCGCCGATGAGCTCGTGCATGATCCGCTTCAGCGACGCAAGGCGCTCGCCCTCCATCGAGCCGGAGGTGTCCAGCAGGAATGTCGATTGGCCGGGCATGCGGAACTCGCCGTTGTACTTGTCCAGCAGCTGCGTCGTGACGTTCTCCGTGGCCGGGAACGGCAGCTCGATCGGCGTGTGCCGCGCGAGCTCAGCGGGCAGAGTATCGACGCCCTGCACCGGGCGCCGGTACGTATCCGCCACCTCTTGCTGGTGTTCCTGGAACCAATCCGCAAGCTCACGGACCGCCTCGCCCGAGCCCGTATTCTGCGGGTGCTTGAGCGCACTGAGCGGGTAGTCCGCGGTGATGGTTCCGTCGGCGGGGACCACCACCTCGATGTCCTGCCCTGCCGTCTTCAACTGGAAGAGCGTCGACTCGTAGTTGAAGATCGCGTCCGCCTTCGTCGGATCCTGCGCGAACGTGTCCGCGAGCCAGCCGGAGGACCCAGACGAAACCGTCTGGGAGGAGAAGAACGTTTGCAGCTGCGGGGCGACCCGGTTGATGTCCTCCTCCGTCAGCGCGAGCCCGGTATCGGCCAGCGCCGTCGCGGCAGAGACCACCGTGGAAAAGCCGGAGTTCGACGCCGTGGGGTCGGTCATTCCGAAGGACAGCTCGCCGGCATCGGCGGCGGCAACGAGGTCGTCCCAGGTCGGCGGGTTGTCAACCCAGCCCTTCTGTTGCGCCAGATCGCTGCGAACTCCAAGCGCGATCGGGGAATTGGCCAACGGGTACTGGTCCGCAAGCGCGTCTGAGGCGCCGATCAGGTCCGCGTAGCGGTTGGTGGCAAACCAGGTGGCGTCGTACATGCCGTCGTACCCGCCGTCCTTCAGGCCCTGTGAGTTCTCCAGGGTACCGCCGTCGTAGCTCACGCTGATGTCCTTACCTAGGTCATCAGCCGCCTGCTGGATCAGCGGTTCAAGATCCTTCAGCTCGGTCGCAGCGAGAATGTGCAGCGATGCATCACCACTCCCACCGGACCCACCCGATCCTCCCAGGCCACCGGATTCACCGCCGAGGTTCATGCAGCCGGCGGTGGCAGTCACCATAAACAGCGCGGAAAGAACGGCAAGTAGTTTCTTCATAGGGTGGCCTCCTCATTGGCTGGTGGTTGTCCGCTGTAGCGTTGCCCGACGGCTTCGAGAAGCTGCTCGAGGCGATCGAAGGTCGGTGGGTCGACGCTGTTGACGTAGTCGGACGGCGCGGGCAGTCCGTGCGCTTGGAGCTCGTCCGCGAGCGAGCCGCTCTCAGCCGGGCGGAAGCCGTGCTTCGCAGCGAGTCGCTGTAATTCCGGATCAGTACTCAGCAGGCGGCCGAGCTCCTTGCCTTTGTCCGAGATGCCGACGATGCCGTGGTTTGCCACCACGGTCGGCTCGAGGCGCAGGAGGACCATGTCGTCGCGAACGCGCGAGTTGTCCTTCATCTGCTCGCCAAGGAACTGGGCCTCGTAGACCAGGACCAGCGGCGTCGAGCCCATGCCCTGGCTGAGGTAGTCGCGGAAGGGCGCGGAAGAAGACGATTCCGAGTACCCCTGCCCCACGAAGAACGGCGAAATCTTGTCCACCAGTTCCTCGGTGCTCATCCCCGGTCTTTCCTGTTCAAACTGCCAGGTCAGCAGCGAGAGGTACATGGCAGCGGAGTTTGAGGTGCGAATGTCCGTCGTGCTCACCTGCACCTGGCGCGGGGACGGGAAAGTGTCGCCGAGGTCGCGCCACCGCTTCCCGCTTTCCGCGAGCTTGACGTACGCGCCCATGTCAAAGGCGTAGCCGTCGCCCGTGTTGCGCACCACGCCCTCCTGCTCGAGCAGGTCCACGATCGGCTGCCAGGAGGCGATGGCCATCGGGGTAAAAAATGGGTAGTCCACCGAGTAGCTGCCGCCCTGGCTCTTCACCTTTTGGGCTGCCGGTCCGGACGACGGGAAGACAAAGTCCTGCTTGTCCAGGTCAGTGTTCGTCGCGATTTGGCGCGAGCCCGCGGTGGAAAACTTCACGGTGTAGCCGAGCTCCGCGAGCCGGCTTTTCACTTCCGGGTCCTCGAAGTAGTCGCGCTTCTCCGAGCCGATGATGCCCTCTACGGTGGTGGTTCCGGCGCCACCACCTTCGCCGCCTCCGAAGTTCAGCCAGCGTATCGCGTTGTTCTCGCCGCGGGCGTCGCTCAGCGCAAGCCCGATCATCACAATGAGCACAACCGCGATGATGATCGAGACTATTGCAGAGAAAGACCGCTTCCCTCCGTTGGTGTCGCTCATGCACTCAGCATAAGGGCTGCGCGGTTGTGGCGCAGGTCATTGCGCCAATGCCGAGGTTACGCGCCGCGCACCGGCGCCTCCGCCCACGCGCGGAATGCCGCGTTCGCCTCGGAAACGCGCTGCCGCTGCTCGTCCACGCGCACCTTGGCGGTACCGCCGCGGGTATCGCGGGATGCCACGGCCCCGTCGATCGTGAGGACTTCACGGACCTCGGGGGTCAGTCGCTTATCGACGCCCACCAGCTCCTCATCCGTCAAATCGATGAGGTCCACACCACGCTCCTCGGCGATGCGCACACACGCGCCCGACGCCTCGTGCGCTTCGCGGAACGGCACGCCCTGGCGCACCATCCACTCCGCGAGGTCCGTCGCCAGCGTGAAGCCGGCGGGCGCGAGCTCGCGCATGCGGTCCTCGTGGAATACGAGCGTGGAGACGAGCCCGGTCATCGCGGGCAGCAACACACGCAGCTGGTTGACCGAATCGATCACCGGCTCCTTGTCCTCCTGCAGGTCGCGGTTGTACGCCAACGGCATCGCTTTCAGCGTGGCGAGCAGGCCGGTCAGGTTGCCCAGAAGACGGCCCGTCTTGCCGCGAGCCAGCTCCGGCACGTCCGGGTTCTTCTTCTGCGGCATGATCGAGGACCCGGTGGACCAGGCGTCGTCAAGCGTGATGTAGCCGAACTCAGGGGTCGACCACGCGATGAGCTCCTCGGACAGCCGCGAAATGTCCACGGCAATCTGGGTGAGCACGTAGGCGGTCTCCGCCGCGAAGTCGCGCGAGGCGGTGCCGTCCAGCGAGTTGTCGCATGCGGAGTCGAAACCGAGCTCGGTCGCGATCGCTTCAGGGTCCAGGTGCAGCGACGAGCCCGCCAGCGCGCCCGAGCCGTAAGGCGAGACAGCGAGACGCTTGTCCGCGTCTTGGATGCGTTCGAGATCGCGCAGCAGCGGCTGCGCGTGCGCCAGCAGCGAGTGCGCAAGCAGGATCGGCTGCGCCGCCTGGAAGTGGGTCTTGCCCGGCATGATCGCGTCCGGGTGCGCGGCGGCCTGGTCGACGAGCGCATCGATGAGCGCGCTGACCTCGACGGCCACGCCGCGCAGCGCGTCACGGCACCACATGCGGAACATCGCGGCGACCTGGTCGTTGCGGGAACGGCCGGCGCGCAGCCGTCCGCCCACCTCGGGGCCGACCCGCTCGATCAGTCCGCGCTCCATGGCGCCGTGGACGTCCTCGTCCGTCGGAGCCGGGACGAAGGAGCCGGCCGCCACGTCGCGCCCGAGCTGGTCGAGACCGTCGAGCATGGTGTGCAGGTCAGCGTCGGAAAGCAGCCCTGCCTTGTTGAGCACCTTCGCGTGCGCCTTGGACGCGAGCACGTCGTAGGGTGCGAGGACCCAGTCAAAGTGGGTGGACACGGAGAGCGCGAACATCGCTTCCGAGGGGCCGCCGGAGAAGCGGCCGCCCCACAGCGCGCCTTCGTTGGTCTTGTGCTGTTCCATGGCTACTTTTCCTGCTTCTCCTGGGCGCCGGCCTCGCGGTCGCGCTTGTTGGCAATCTGGGATGACAGGCCGTGCAGGCGCACGAAGCCCTTGGCCAGGGTCTGGTCGAAGGTATCGCCGGTGTCGTAGGTGGCCAGGTTGAAGTCGTAGAGGGAGTGGTTGGAGCGGCGGCCGTTGACGGTCGCCTTGCCCGCGTGCAGCTCCATGCGGATGTCGCCGGTGACGTGCTCCTGGGTGGAGTCGATGAAGGCGTCGAGCGAGCGCTTCAGCGGGCCGAACCAAAGGCCGTCGTAGACCTCCTCGGACCAGCGGGCGTCGATAAGGCGCTTGTAGCGCGCAAGCTCACGCTCAACGGTGACGTCTTCAAGCGCCTTGTGCGCGGTGATCAGCGCAACCGCGCCCGGTGCCTCGTAGACCTCGCGGGACTTGATGCCCACCAGGCGGTCCTCGACCATGTCCAGGCGGCCGATGCCCTGCGCGCCGGCGCGACGGTTGAGCTCCTCGATGGCCTCGAGCACGGTGACCTTACGGCCGTCGATAGCAACGGGCTTGCCGCCCTCGAAGGAGATGATGACCTCGTCCGGCGCGTTGCCCATCGCCGGATCCTCGGTGTATGCGTAGAGATCCTTTGTCGGCGGGTTCCACAGGTCCTCGAGGAAGCCGGTCTCGACGGCGCGGCCCCACACGTTCTGGTCGATGGAGAACGGTGACGCGGCGGACTGCTCGATCGGCAGGTCCTTGCCCTCGGCGTACTCGATTGCCTTATCGCGCGTCCAGGCGAAGTCGCGAGCCGGGGCCACGATCTCCAGGTCGGGGTCTTGGTTGAGGAAACCGACCTCGAAGCGGACCTGGTCGTTGCCCTTGCCCGTGCAGCCGTGGGCGACGTGGGTGCCGCCGTGCTCCTGGGCGGCCTTGACCAGGTGCTTGACAATCAGCGGGCGCGAAATCGCGGAGACCAGCGGGTACTCGCCCTGGTACATGCCGTTCGCCTTGATGGTGGGTAGGCAGTAGTCCTCAGCGAACTCGTCCTTCGCGTCAACGACGATGGACTCGACGGCGCCGCAATCCAGCGCGCGCTGGCGGACGGACTCCATGTCCTCGCCGCCCTGGCCCAGGTCGAGGGCGACTGCGACGACGTCGGCATCAAGCATTTCGCCCAGGTAGGAAATGGCGACGGAGGTGTCCAGACCGCCGGAGTATGCGAGTACGACGCGATTGCTCATGAGAAGTAGCTCCTTCAATAATGTTCGAGGTTGTTCAAGTTGTGACACACCCGGTTACTGAGGTTACCCGGGGATGTGCGTTTCCTGTGACCCGCTGCTGCGGAACACGCTATTCGTTGGCGGGGTGCGCGTGGCCGAAGATCTTTTCGCCCAGTTCCTTGCCGCTGAGCGGCTCCCGAGCCAGGACAAAGATCGTGTCGTCGCCCGCGATGCAACCCACGACTTCGTCGAGGCCGACGCGGTCGATGTAGCTGGCCAGGTACTGCGCGGCGCCGGGAGGCGTGCGCAAGACCGTGGTGTTGCCGGTGTAGTCCACCGAGACGACGAGCTCCTCGATCATGCGGCGCAGCTTGTCCCGCGGCCCGGTCTGTACGACGGAGAGCGACCCCGTGTCAGAGGTCACCGTGTAATACGCACGGCCGCCCCCAAGGGGACGGATCTTTTTCGCCCCGAGCTCATCCAGGTCGCGCGACAGCGTCGCCTGGGTGATGTCGATGCCGTCGGCCTGCAAGAATTCGGAGAGTTGCGCCTGCGAAGACACCCGTGTGCTCCCGATGATCTCAAGGATGCGGGCCTGTCGCGCCG
>NZ_RDRE01000030.1 GCF_003693265.1 Corynebacterium gottingense | reverse complement strand
GAACACCAAACGTCTTCACGAGGCGTTGGACTACGCCACCCCACAAGAAGTAGAAACCGAGTATTATCTCACCGAGCCCATCAACACAGGGCCGTAAAAGAAGCGGAACCAAACCCAGGACGCTTCAGACTGCGGTATGCCATGGGTTGGACACGAGATCCACCGCGCCTATCGCTAGGCCTACGGGGTTAGCACGCCTAGCAATCTTTTTGCTTGCACGCTTAACCACTCCCTTAAGCGCAGCTCCCCCGGCTGCACCGGCACCTGGAGAAAGAAAGGACACAAGTTCCCGACGTTCTTTGCTACCCCATTCGACGAGGTAGATGGGTGAATTGGGGTAGGCAGATTCGACCGCTTTTACTTCCTTGCGCCAATCTGGATCCTTTTCCGTGGTGAACCCACGGGCTATGAGCACCGGTGTGCCATCTCCTTTTCGCACCCGCCGAATATCGAAAGAATTGTCCTCACCCAGGTAAGAGTTCAACGCCTGCACCCCAAACGCTGACCCCAAAAGACCACCGGCAGCGGCCACAACCATACTGCCCCCGGCCATACCCAGCCCACCGGCGGCTAAGGACCCGAATCCCAGCGCCGCAAGACCCGCGTTTGTTGCAGCAGCACCTGATAGCCCCAAGACAGTCGTACCAACAGCACTGCCCACCATAGGCGCGAGTGCGAGCCCACCTGACGCGCCAATCGCCAACGTTGCTACAGCCGTGGCAGACAGCTTTGCAGCCCGCGCTACGTGCATAGCCTTAAACTCGCGGAGCTCCCGCCACTGTGTGAGGTTTTCGATTCGGTGATCGATGCGTTCAAAATCTGGCACGCGATGGGTGTGCTCTGCGCAAAACACAGGGACTGGAACTGGCCGGAGATCAGCCACTGCAAAATGGTCACACCCAATCGCGCTACATTTCATAGTTGCCGCACCGCACGACGCACACACGTAAAGCGATTTGTCCGACGCCTTTTGGTGCTGAGTCTTGGCGAGGCAGTGCGAACACCACTCTTCTTCCCCAGTGCCGTCGAGGGAATCTACGAGATCACCAAGCCCCGTGGCTGCTTTCGCAGCCTCCTTCGCCTGTTTAACAAGTTCCTTGAATTTTCGCTCGTAATCCTTCGTGGCGGTCTTTGTCGAGTCCTCGACTATTTTCCGCTGTGCATCCGGCGTAAGGAGGCCGCCATCAAGTGCCACCCCAGCTTCGATGTCGGCTATCACTTTCTCCTTTTGGAGCACCAAATCGTTGAATTCCTGCTGAGCAACAGCAGCCAGCCAGAGGGCGTTCACAATAGCTGGCGACTGCGCTAGCTCGGGATCGCCGTCAACCACCGGATCCTGCCCCTGCCCCTCTTTTGACACCGTGACCAAGCGTCCCATTGCTGATCGCATAGTCAGAGTGAAGTTTCCACCTTCGCCTGGAGTAAACGAAATCGCATCCGACTCAATTGAGAACTTCTCGGACATGTCACCGAATCCCTACAAAATCTTTCAGTACCTAGTTTTATAGTATCCGGTCAGGGGTGGGCGTAGATATCCAACTTCACTTCACCTCATCGAAACTTGTACCCAGCCGCAGTGCTCTGTGAGATCGCCGTCAGTAGTCTCCGTCCCCGCAATCCTTCCGCAACAGGGACTCAGCGTGCGTCTTAGGTAGCAATCCAAGGGTCACTGCTTCGAGCCCAGTTAGATAAGCAGTTCAGACGGAGTGCGGGGATTTCGCGTTGCCCGGGTCGTCTCGCTTATCCACGCTTGCCAGCTCCCTCACTCACCACTACCCTCAGTGACACGTGCCATACATCCGCACGACCTGTCGACGCACTAGGAGCAAGCCATGAAATCCCGTACACACGCGGCCCTCGCCATCAGCGCCGCCACCCTCGCCGCCGCGGTCTTCGCCGCACCCGCCGCCCAAGCCTCCACGCACACCTACTCCAACCAAGGCGGCGACGTCCGCTGCGAGATCTACGACTACCCCACCTCCCACACCACCCTGTGTGTTTCCGACGCCGCTCGCCCCGCTCACCCGGAATGCAATCCGCCGCAGCAGCTCATTCCGGCCATCAAGGTGGAAAAGGGCTGGGTCGGCGAGCTTTGTTGGAACCAGGGCTTCACCCAGCCCCCGGAGAAGCTCAGCCCGATGTCTGTCCGTAACGGCGGCGGCGCCACCGTCTTCGCGGCACCGGGTGGAGACCTCTTCGTCTTTGACACCATTAAGATGGCCCTGATCCAAGTTGGCAAAACGAACCGGGTCCTCTTCCCCGGGTTCTAATCAAGGGTTGACACCAAAACGCCGGTGGCCGGACCAATCATGGTTCCGGCCACCGGCTATGTGTGGGGCCAGCGGGGCTCGAACCCGCGACCAGCGGATTATGAGTCCGCGGCTCTAACCGACTGAGCTATAGCCCCTCCAGCGAGTTACCCGCTCAGGAAACTATACCTTGGCGGCTGCGTCGCTCTTCTGTCGGCCTGCTCGTTTTTTGGCGCCACCAATTTTTTGTTCTCAGGACCCGCCACGTAAGCTAAGGCGCACGCATTCCTCCATAGCTCAGTTGGCAGAGCATTCGACTGTTAATCGAAGGGTCACTGGTTCGAGCCCAGTTGGAGGAGCCATCCGCTTCAGTATCTATTGAAGAATACATCTCTACTCCACCGGCAACGAGGACCTACTTAGGCAGATCGTGTCGAATCGACCGCTCCCCCGTCGGTTTTTGCCGGTAAAACTTGATCGCCGACACTCCCATCCGTGTAGCCCTTGCCCACGAGTCCGACCCGGGCAGGTCCTTTAAGAAAGTTTCCTCCAGATCAACCCGGTCACCTGGGACAAGGTTGTCGATAGAAAAGTTTATCGGCCCGCTGTATTCGGCTCCATCGATGCTAAACATCCGTTCCCCATTGACTAACACAGCAAGGTCCATGTACTGCTTTGCGGACGGGTTCGCATAAGGCTGGTGCACCCTGAAACAGAGAGTTCCGCCCACTTTTACCGAGTGCAGATGCACAAGCATTCGGTTGCCCCGGCGCAACTCCGCTGCCGGCATTCGGAATGACTTCCGGATTTCAACATCGCAGACCTCTTTTCCTGCAGAGTTGACAACCTTCGCAGAAAGTGGCGAACGCCCAGAGTCATTGGCCAGCTGCTCTTGTTTGAGATCGCGCCATTCCTGGTAAAGCGTCTTCTGGGAGTTCACCGGATATCGGTTCAGTTCGGGAGCGTTCCTCTCGATCAAGTCCCGAACGACAAGGCCGTTTCTCACTTCCCTTTCATCGAACGCAGACATGAGATCAACCAATCGGCGGATGCCACCAGGAACCCAGGTATCAAATGCAGCATCGAGCTCATTGTGGATCTCCCCCAACCACTTTCCGTGGCGGAATTCCCAGTATGCCAACTTGTATCGGCCATATCCGTGAAGCTGAGAGTCGAATCCAAGTGCCTTCAATCGCGTTGTCACATCCACCGGGAAATCTGCTTGGCATTTTGAGGCCAACGCGCCGAATGCCATATCTGCATTTCCGTTCCGAGAAAGCTCGATGGCGTTGCCTCGCGCGTTAAGCCAATCTCCTTCAAAAAGCTTCCGGTAGCTGGCAACTAAACGGTTTCCGTGAAACCCAACCGTGTTCTGACGTAAAAGCTCGCTTAACTTAAAATCAACACTTTCAAGCGCCTCAAGGTCTATGAACACATGGTTTTTCAGGTCGCAAGCGGCATGGATCTGATGAGCAATCGAATCATCATTTTCCATCACGCGCCCATAAAACGATGTCCTCTGAGCTTTGCTACCTTCCCGTCTCTCTAACCCGTAGGTATACCCAACTATTTGGCTCCAATACGGTTTAGCCATTGCGAGAGCAAGTCGACTATCCAGTCCACCGCTAATGGAAAACGCGACGTTTGAATACCGCTCAAAAGACTGGCGCTGAGCTGCACGCCAAACACGTTCTATTTCAGCGTATTTAGCTTCAGCGCTCCAGTTGAGGAATGGATTAGGTCGACGAGGATAAAAGCGACTACTGCTACCGGCTTCCCATTCCAATTTATGATTCGGCAGCAAATGTTTGAGCGACTTGTACGGAGTGAGGTCAGCTGCCCACTGGTAATCGGCCACCACCGCATCCGACAGCGATTCGGAGATCAATTCATGCGGCGCAATCGAATTCAAGAGGTGCAAGTGAGAAGCCGCTACTGCCGAATCTGAGGAATAGTAGACAGTCCTGTTGCCAATCGCATCGTTATAAAGCCAGGTAGTACCGCCAACGTGGAGAACTATGACATATCTGCCACAGATGAAGTCGAGCTCATCTTCAAAAGCATCGATAGATTGCTGAGCCAGGTGGAGAAGTCGTTCGGCGGAATGATCACTGGCACCTTCGGTCGACGCCACAGCCCAGTGCCCCCGGATAACCAGGTAGTCTCCGCTATCCAAAGTGGCTTGTTCCTCGGGAACAAAATGATCACTCCACCACCAGAGGCCGTTAGGCAACTGTGCTTTATCGAAGTGACCTATTGTTCCAAAATCTTGTTCAGCTAAGACGAAACCACCGCTGAACGGTGTATCCTTCGATTCCATGCTCATAGTCTAACCTCGGGGATCTACGCACCGCATGCGCCCATTCCCTACAGCTTCCGATGCCCCTGAGACGTAGCTTTTGTACACTTTTTCGTCGCGACTCTATTGCTCTCTGGCAACTCACCAACACCAAATTTTGCCATTTTTGCTAAGGAAGTGGATACCTGGGCATTGAATAGCTCACGCAGCTCTTAACTCCAACAAATCTCCCTCGAGACACTACAGCGCATCAAGCACTCGATCATGGATAAACTGGAACCATAAACTTGAAGTCGCGATTACGTAGATTAGCTCCGTCATCAAAGCCCCTCAGTTGAGGTTGCCTCGAAAATTTTCTCGACTGTGGGCCAAAAGGAAATGCCTGTCGCGTAAATTCACGCGATTATACCCCGCCGATCAGAGCGCTCCGGCTTCTTAGCACTATCTCTCGGACAATCTGCACAAATACGCTATTGCTTCGCAATCTCGGCTTCGAAGTCGCTGATAATCTGCTTCAGCGCAGTGTAGAGCGCCGGACCGTACTTCTCGTTGCGCAGGCCAAAGTCCACATTCGCCGGGATGTAGCCGCCCGGGTTACCAAGGTCGTGGCGCTTGCCGTCGTGCACCACCACGTGCACGGGGTGGCCCTCAGTAATCATCAGCTCAATCGCATCGGTCAGCTGCAGCTCACCACCCTTGCCGGGCTCAATCCGGCGCAGGGCATCAAAGATCGCCCGATCCAACAGGTAGCGGCCCGTTGCCACAAGCGTCGACGGGGCATCTTCTACAGCAGGTTTTTCCACCATGCCGCGTACCCGCTTGACCTCAACGCCCTCAACCTCGGCATCTGCGTCCGCAACATCGAACACGCCGTAATTAAACACCTCATCACGGTTGACGTTAAACGCGCACAGCACCGAGCCGCCCAGCTCCTGGCGGACCTTGGCCATCTTCTCCATCACGCCCGCCGGCAGCACCAGATCGTCCGGCAGCATCACAGCAACGACATCTTCACCGACATCGAGCGCGACCTCCGCGCAGCCAACAGCGTGACCCAGGCCCAGCGGCTTAGCCTGAGATACCGAAATCGCGTCGATGAGATCGGCAGCGCGCGCAACCTTCGTCACCTGCTCGTCCTTGCCACGCGCGGCGAGGGTTTCACGCAGGGTGGTAAATTCGCCGAAGTGCGCCATGATCTCTTCCTTCTGGGGCGCGACCACCACTGCCAGGCGCTGCGCACCTAGCTGCGCAGCCTCCTCGGCGATAAGCTCGATGCCGGGAGTATCCACCACCGGCAGAAGCTCCTTCGGCACAGTTTTCGTGGCGGGCAAAAAGCGGGTACCCATGCCCGCCGCCGGCACCACAACCGTCTTAACCGCGCCCTGGGAAGACGCGGGTGTCGTTTCGCTAGAAGTCCGCATAAATATCGAGCCTACATCGCCCGAACCCGATATTAAGCGAAAGCAAGGGCGCGACGTCCAATGGTAAATCACGGCAAAGTATAAGTGGAACCAAACCACATTCTACGACTTAGGAAAACTGAAGCAGTGGTAGGAAGAGAGGAGTAAGTGATGGTCGCTTTGCTGCAGATGGGGCTCAACTATTTTTTTGGCGCTCGAAGAATTTCATTAGATCGTGGCTAAGCGAGTTCCATTGACCTGCTAAATCGTCAAATACTGTGTCAAATGAATCGACTGGCTCCGCTGATTCAACGATGTCTTCTCGATTTTTAAAAAGCGGAATAGGTTGCTTTTCGTCGCGACGCCACCGCACACGAATTCCATCAAAGTGCCCCGCGAAAACCTCTTCCTCTGGTTCAGCATCTTGCTCGATTCCCCGTATTCTGTGTACGAGGAGCTGTGCGTCATCAGGAATACGGTTAGGCGAATAAATGAACTTGGTTGCCAACCAGGCACCTCTAGTCTCTCCTAAAGAAAAACATTCATGCGCTCGGAGGTCTACGCAGCTTACCCGGTTCGCGTACTGACGTATTGGCTGCCGTTTGAAGTGTAAGGCCGGTTTCGTTGACGCAGTCAGTTTTTCTGAAAGCTTTTCACCATTAGGGCAAATGGGAAGCTCATCAATGTCGATTACGCAAACAGTACGCGCACCACTCGCAAAAGACCTCCGGCAATGCTCCCAAGAGATATGCTGCCCGAAATCAGAATCCCAAACATTGTTTGGACCACCCGTGGCACCAAAGGGGGTGTCCCACCGAACAACGATATGGTGCTCAATTCCCGGCACACGCGACAGGACCTGGTCCAACATTTCTGGGGAGTAGTTTTCGCTGCAATTGTCATAAAGAACGACTGCATTGACCCCATTGACCTGTGCATTATAAAACGCCCAGTAGGCGATCCATTCGAGCCGGTTATCTTGTTGTTGGGTCACCAGAATATTTGCATTTTCATATTGCCGAACCGGCGGAGTATCCACATCAAGGCGCCAGTACCCAAGGGAACCCTCAATTTCAAGGATGCCGTTATCGAAGCTAACGGGAAACGATGCCCTTGACATCCGATTTAGGTTCTCAAACTTAACGTCAGGAGAAACGTCGACCCAATTCCATTTAAAAGTCGAGGCGCGCAATTCCGACTCAAGATTAAGAAACGGCGGCCCAATCATCCAAACACGCCCATCCTGGATGAATACGTCAGAAAAGATGGTGTCGAAGTCAAATCTCTCTAGATAGTTACTCTGACGATCAGCAGGTTTCCGGGGCGGAACTCTTTTAAAATTCCCGGTGTCCGGTAATACGACTCGATTAGGTGAATAGATCATGGCGAACCCTCCAAAGTTACAATGTGAAGCAGCTTTTCGTCCCTAGACTTAGAATTCCTAGCCCAAGATCGACTTCATTGTCCCGTTCGTGCCTCTGCCCGGACCCAAGCGGATCCCAATTCTAAGTCGAAAGACTCGCTAAGCCACATAATTTTCTTGTAGTACAACGGTCCAGGCGCGGGGGTCAGCTCTCCCAAAACAGTCCCCTGTTTACCATGAAACATATCAACACGCATGAAAGGAGTTCCCAATTTTACCGTAGTTTTGACTGCCGCATCGAGAAGCGCGTCCGGATCTGCCGGAATCACAGGCTCTCCATAGTCGATATGCTTCCAATCACTCTCCACGTACCCCTTACGCGGCAGTTCATTAAAATCACCATCAAAAAACACGTGCCGATCTCGACCGCTATTTCTATCCACTTGCTGTATCAACAAAGGCTGGTCATAAAAACAATAGACTTTGTAGTCCAGGGGCACAGGCTTCTTCGGATCGGGACTTTCTACGAATTCTTCCGCCATTAGCTTGTACTGACCTTTGTAGTTGCATTTGGAGTACGCTTCTTCTTGGACAAGCTTAATTCCCTCTAGACCATACTCCCGGCGGTTCAAAGAATCCCAATACCGCCCATTCTCACGTCGCTCCAAAAGTTGAACCCCCCAGTTGGAATGCATCACGGTGGGCTTTAAAACAAATTTCGACGGAAGCTCGTCCAAAGATACAAGCTCTTCGGGAGTGTCCCAATACTTGTAAAGTCTCGGCATGGGAATCTCATTCTCTTGACAAAAGGTGTGGAGCTTTGCCTTGTCATTAACCCACCAGGGAACGTTCTTTTCGGTGTGGTTAAGCCTTTCCTCGACCTTTTTTACCCAGGTTGTCACTTGCACTCCTTTTCACAGTTAGAATAAAAGCTTTGGCGGGCGAATTACTGTAACGAGACCCGCGGAACAGCAGTCTACCGGCTTGCAGGCAACTTTTGTTCTTGGCCCTTCGACTATTGGTGTCGTAGTGCCTACGCCGACGATATAGTTAGATTATTCACTGAAGTGCAAGTAGTCGATTTTAAAAGTTTCTATTGCAAAATTGAAAAGCGAGAAAACTATGACCTCGAGTACACTAAAGAGGACGTATAAGCCATCCTGGATTTTTGCAATGGCTTTTGGGGCCGCGGTCGGCTGGGGTGCGTTTATTTTACCTTTTGATTGGATCAAGTCCGCTGGCTGGGCCGGTACCGCCATTGGATTCATAGTAGGCGGTTTCCTTATGTCGATAATTGGCTTCAACTATGGAATTGCCGTTCGCGCCATGCCAGTAACAGGGGGAGGCGTCGCCTTTGCGATGTCGGCGCTAGGTCGCACGCACGCATTCGTTGCCGGATCCGCTTTAATGCTCGGGTACACGTCCATCGTCGCCCTAAACGCTTCTGCAGCCACACTCATATTGCGCGCGACTGCGCCACAATATTCAATGACTTTTCCCCTATACGAGGTGGCAGGTTGGACAGTCTATCTACCAGAGGTACTTTTTTCGTCTCTCCTGATACTTACATTTGCGTATTTGAATGCGAAAGGGGCGGGCCTCTCCGGGAGGTTTCAACTTTTCTCGGTTTACGCCTTGATTATTTCGGTAATCATTATTTCCATTTCGTCGGGTCTCTACTTTCAGGATCAACACCCAATACTCTTGGCCCCATTCGGCGAATCCCAAAGTCCGCTAGACGCGGTCACCGTGATTGTCGCTTTTGCACCGTGGGCCTACGTGGGATTCGACTCGATCCCCCAGCTGGCAGGCGAATTTGATTTTCAAGCTTCCAGAGTCTTACGTCTGATCTTCCTCAGCATCGGTGCGGCCACGGCTGTGTACATTCTAATGACCTTCAGCACAGCGGTAAGTGTCGGCATAGACTACCAGCTTTTTGAAACTGAAGCTTGGCCACCTGCCGTCGCTATCTCCTCACAAATGGGCAACTCTGGTTTGGCCCTAATGCTGATAGCCGTGACCGCGGGAGTACTGACTGGACTCAACGGATTTTATGCGGCGTCAAGCAGAGTCTTGTTTACGATGAGTCGCTCTCGACTCGTTCCGACTAGGTTTAACAAGGTTTCGAATACCGATCTAATACCTTCCACCGCAATTTATTTCGTTGCTGGAGTGTGTCTAATCACGCCATGGTTCGGACGAGCTGCGCTATCTTGGATTGTCGATATGTCAAGCGCTGGAATTAGCTTGGCCTATTTTTACACTTCATTCTTCGTTCTTAAGATGGGCTTACGCCAGCATTACGAAAGCAAGACCGGCAAACGTTGGAACGGAAAATACCTTATTTCTGGCTTTATAGGTTGCACCCTATCCGTAGGTTTCCTATTACTTTTGCTGCTGCCCAATACGCCAGCGTCTCTCGGTAAGGAATCTTACACTGCACTACTTGTTTGGACTGGAATAGCGATTAGTTTTTTCGTTTTTTACACTCGCAATGCTCTCCCCTCAGAAGATTAGAGAGCCTCAGATATTTCTAGCAAGTCTATGGTCTAATGACGTCATGCACATGATGCATCCTTTGTCTAGTTCCTGCCGCAGCGAAGGCAAGACTAGACATGTCATGTCTAGGGACTTTTTGGATAAGGAGTCCAGGAGGTTTTCGGGCAGGATGTCTAGTAGCTTTTTGGGAGGGTGTCAGGAAGTTTGTGTGTGAGACTCTGATCTAGAAGGAGTTTCACCGATAATGACTACGGTGTCACCGAAGAAAAGCCATGACCCGGCGAGGGTCAACGAGATCAGCGAGAAGCTGATGGAAAATCCTGAGCTTGCCAGCTTGATTAGCGAGCTGTCGGCTTCCGCTGATGATGCAAGCGAGCTGGTCAAGGGCCTGCCACAAGCATCGATCAACGCTGGTCTACAGGCGGAGATGGATGCGCACTTGGGCTACGGACATTCCGACCGCAAGACCAAAGTGTTGCGCGCGTGCATTTAGTAACACCGTGGTGAGTATCGGGTAACGCGATGGTGAGTATCGAGTAACACTGCAGTTTTCGGGGGAACTCTTTGGTGACCGCGTGACTGCAGGGCACGCGGCATTGCCAAAGGAGTCTGAAGCGTCCTGGGTTTGGTTCCGCTTCTTTTACGGCCCTGTGTTGATGGGCTCGGTGAGATAATACTCGGTTTCTACTTCTTGTGGGGTGGCGTAGTCCAACGCCTCGTGAAGACGTTTGGTGTTC
>NZ_RDRE01000003.1 GCF_003693265.1 Corynebacterium gottingense | reverse complement strand
ACACCGGCCGTGGCCTGCACCGCCTCGAGCCGGCGATGGCGCAGGCGCTGGAGAACTGGGACAAGCGCGTCTCCACCGGCCAGCTGAACAACTGGCTGCGCGAGGCGATCGCGGCGAACCCGCCGCCGATGAAGAACAACCGCCTGCCCAAGCTGCTCTTCGCCACGATGGCGACCACGCGCCCGCCGACACTGGTGCTGTTTACCACCGGCTTCCTGGACGCCGGTTACCGCCGCTACCTGGAGCGCAAGTTCCGCGAGCAGTTCGGCTACCACGGCACGCCGGTGCGCATCGCCGTGCGCGTGCGCGAGCGCAACCCTCGCCGCCGCAAGTAGGGGCCGCTTGCTTATCGACGCCCCCGCTCACCCCTCCTTCCCGTACACAAACGCGTCCGCGCGGTAGGGAAGGGGGATGCGCTGGCCGCGCTCGAAGCCGAGGCGGTCATGCAGGTACCAGTCCAGGTTGGCCACCATCTTCGCGCGCGTCTTCTCGTTGGCGCGCAGCCAGTACGAGCGCGAGGCCATGAGTGCGAAGCACTCGTCGGTGGTGACGATCTGCGCCCAGGTGTCGCGCACCTCGCCCTCCAGCGTCCACGGGGTTGCTACGTCGGGGTAGAACCCGGCGCGCTGGACGTCGCCGGAGTGCATGATGCGGCTTAAGCGCAGCACCCACGGGTGGTTGACGGCAAGGGTGTTCCAGCACAGCAGGAGCTTGCCGCCCGGGCTCGTGATGCGCGCGGCTTCCGCGCTCGCCGTCGCCGTGTCCACCCAGTGCCAGGTTTGCGCGCAAGTGACGGCGTCGACAGCGCCGTCGGCCAGCCCGGTTGCTTCGGCCGTCGCCCGCCAGGCGGGGACGTAGGGCAGCTTGTCGCGCAGGACGCGGACCATGTCAGCGGACGGGTCGCAGGCGAGGACCCGGCGCGTGGACTCGGAGTCGGCGCCGGTGCCAAGGAGCTCGGTGAGCTTGCCGGTGCCGGCGCCGACGTCCAGGATGCGGGTGCCGCCGGCGCGCTGGGGAAGGTCCGCGATGAGGGCTGGGACTGAGGGCGGGTAGGAGGGCCGGATGGCGTCGTAAAGCACTGCACCGCTGTTGAACGCACTGGCTGAGCTGCTGCGATGCTGTGCGTCGCGGAACGCTGGCTGCTGCTTCCCACTCGGCTTCATAATGGACTAATCTACCGATACGAATCTGGATGGAGGAACTATGGCAGCACGGCGCCTCGTGGCGCTGCTCGTCGCGGCGGGCCTGGCGCTGAGCAGCGCTGGTTGTGGGGGCGGTGAGCAGCTGGACGCCGTCGACGCCGACCTGATCGCGCCCTCCACTCCGCGGGACGAGGTCGCCGAGGTGCAGCCGTGGAGCAAGCCGGAGACGCAACGGCGCACGATCAAGGTGGGCCAGCGAGACCGGAGCTTCCTCTTGAGCCTGCCGGCGGGCGCGCGGGAGCGCTCGCGGCTCCCGCTGATCTTTGCGTTCCACGGGTACATGGAGGACGCGGCGTCGATGCGGAAGTACTCGCAGCTCGATGGGGCAGATGCCATCGTTGTGTACATGGATGGCGTGGACCGGGCGTGGGCGCCCGCCCCGTACGCCAAGACGACCGGCGGGGACGACCTGGCGTTCGTGGACGCCGTGCGCGAGCAGGTGACAGGCGAATTCTCGGTGGACAAGGCGCGAGTGTTTGCCACGGGGCTGTCCAACGGGGGCGGGTTCGCCTCCTACGTGGGCTGCCAGCGCCCGCAGGATTTTACTGCGGTGGCGTCGGTGTCGGCGGCGTTCTACCAGCGCGTCTCGCAGGGGTGTTCCTCCATCCCGATTAAGCACGTGGACTTTCACGGCACGAACGACTCCGTGATGAGCTACTTCGGCGGCCAGCGCCACGACACGGCGTACGAGTCCGTCGAGGCAATGCTGGCGGAGGCGGCGGAGCGCAACCACTGCGACGCGGAGTACGTGGAAAAGCCGCTTTCAGACACCGTGACGGAGCTGCGGTGGGACGGCTGCGACGCGCCGTTGGTGCACTACCGCGTGGACGGCGGCCCGCACATTTGGCAGGGCGGCACGGTGGATTCGTCGCGGACGACCTCTGCAGGATTTGCCACACGAACGCAGCTGGCGTTTTTCGGCGTGCCGTTTGGCTCAGTGTCGGACCCGTAATGTGCGCCAGGTGCCCTATGCTTGGGCATTGTGATGCAGAACTCTGACGACGCGACCAGGACGGCCATTGTGGTGTACAACCCGGTCAAGATCGATGAGATGACGCTGCGCTCCCAGGTCGAGCGCTACGCGCCGGACGGCTGGCACATCGAGTGGGTGCGCACCACACCGGACGATTCCGGCGAGGCGGAGGTGGCCGCGGCGCACCACCCGGACGTCGAGCTTGTACTGGTGGCCGGCGGCGACGGGACGGTGCGCGAGATCGCCACGTCGCTTGCGGGATCCGGCATCGCGCTGGGCATCGTGCCGACCGGCACCGGCAACTTGCTCGCGCGCAACCTGCGCCTCGACCTCGGCCTCGAGGAGTCCGTGCGGCGGGCGTTTCGCGGGGAGCACAAGCGTATCGACGTCTGCCGCGCCAAACTTTCACGCCCCGACGGCTCCAACGAGCGTCTCGGCTTCGTGGTGATGGCTGGCGTCGGCCTGGACGCGCAGATGATCGCGTACACCGACGAGAGGCTCAAGAAGAAGATCGGTCCGTTGGCGTACGTCTCCGGGATTGCGAAGTCGCTGCGCGGCGGCAACCGGATCAAGGCGTCCTTCGTTGTGGACGGGGACCATGCTCACTCGCAGCGGTTGCACACGCTGATCTTTGGCAACTGCGGAGAGTTGATCAATCAGGTCCCATTGTTGCCTGAGGCCAGGCCGGACGACGGCGTCCTCGATGCCGTCGGCATGGCGCCGCGCGGTCCCGTCGGGTGGGCGAAAATCGGCCTCAACCTTGTGGTCAACAAGGCGGCGAAACTCCGCGGGCGGAAGCCTGATCCGGCGGTGGTGGAATTCGCGGACCTGCTGTATTCGCGGGGCAGCTACGCGCGGGCCTCGTTTGCAGAGCCGGAAATCTTCGAAGTGGACGGGGACCCCGTGGGTGAGGTGACGGCGGTGGAGATCTCCGTCGACGCGGGCGCGCTGAAGGTGTGCGTGTAGCCGGCTGCCGTTGTGTCGCGGATCGCTCCCGCGGACGGTGTGTGACATAAGTGGCGGTGCTTCCTCTCCTGCGGGATACTGAGTGCGAACCTGGTTCAGCCTCAGCAGTAAGGAGATGCTTATGCGAGCATCGGTTGGTAGTTACGCGGGAGCGGTTGTTGTCGGGCTCTCGCTGAGCGCGTGTAGCGCGTCGGAGGAAGTTCCGACGGTGCCGGAGTTTCAGTTTAAGAGCGGGACGTTGGCGATCGGGGAGTTTTCCAGCAGTTCTGTCGAGGGCAATCTGTTCGACCCGTGCACGGAGATTTCCCCGGAGGAGTACGAGGCGGCTGGCATTCCGGATGTGAGGCCGGTGCCGGCCGATCAACAAGTGCCCGGGTACAACTCGTGCGACACCGGTCTCTACGAGGACAAGGTCGGACAACGCCTCGTAATTTCCGGCGGGAGCAGGAGCGAAGCGGGATACAAGACAAGTTCGGATAACCACCTGGAGTACCCAGAATCGGTCGTTCCCGGTTTGTACACCATCACCAGTGATTTGTCTGGAGTGTGCATCGCACAAGTCGATACGGAACGGGGCGGACTGAAAGTGCAGATGTCCGCCCAGGGACTCGGGAGCGAAGATGTTGATAGCTGCCAAGTCGCGCGGGAGACAATCGAAAACCTCTACAAGGCTGTGAACACCGATGAGGAGGAGCAGTAAATGAGCGCCAACGATCGTCGAGCACTCGCAGCCCTCATGATCGCGCAGGCGTTCCTCGCCGTCTCGGCGTGCAGTAGCGATACAGAGGAACAATCGGCACCCGACGCGCCGCCGGTATTCCATTTTGCCAGCGGAGACCTCGCAATCGGCGAGTTCTACTCAGATGAGGTAAAAGGCAACCTTTTCGACCCCTGCACGGGTATCTCAGCAGAGGAATACGCGGCCGCGGGGATTACCGGCGTCGAGGCCTTTGATAGCGAGTTTGGCGACCCGGGCGTCGTCATGTCGTGCAACACCGCCGACCCGTCCGCGCAAGAGACTCGGCGAATCATGATCTCGACGGTAGGAGAGAACACAATCAAGTCGCTGGGTGGCAGCCAGATTGAACACCCAGATTCCACGGTGCCGGGGCTCTATACGGTGACGGAAGGCGCAAACGGCGGCTGCGCTGCGCAGGTGGATACCGAGCGGGGAGCGCTCTCGATCAGTCGCTGGAAGTACAATGCCCAGGGCCGGGAGGACGAAGTGTGCCGCGCGGCGCAGAAAGAGCTCGAGGAGCTTTACGACGCCACGCAGCAGGCGTCGTAGCAGTGGATGTTTCCGCGGCATGTGGAAGGAAACAGTTCCCGCAAGGGGACTCAGAACCCCCAAACCCCCGTAAAGAAAATTGTCGGACTGACAGGATTTGAACCTGCGACCCCCACACCCCCAGTGTGGTGCGCTACCAAACTGCGCCACAGCCCGTCCGTTACTGCATTCGCGGTAACTCGGCTAGATTACAACACTGTCACTCGAAACGGAAAATTGCCAGGTCAGCGGGCAAACCTTGCTACTGCACATCGCCGTCCAGGTAGACCCACGCGCCGTCCTCGCGGACGAAGCGGGAGACCTCGCGCTGCACGCCGGCGGGGGAGTAGGCCGCAAACTCGACCACGCCCTCGGAATCGAAGAGTGAGCCGCCCTGGGTGCGCACAATCTGCAGGCGATTGAACGCAAGGCCCTCGGAGGGAAGCTTCGACAACGCCGGGCGCGTTGCCTTCGCCCAGGTGGAGTGGAGGTAGTCCGCGAGGCCGCCCACGAAGGCGGTGTAGCGCGAGCGCATCAACGCCTCGGCGGTCGGTGCCTTGGCGCCCCGGTGGAGCGCGCCGCAGCACGCCGCGTAGGGCTTACCGGTGCCGCAGGGGCACGGTTGCATGTCCGCGATGCGCGGCTGTTGCCGCCTGACGCCCGCCACGTTAGCGCTGCTTGTCGCGCTCGCGGCGCTGCTCGACGGTGGCGGTATCTACCGTGGTCGTGATGTCGCCTGCGGCAATGTAGCCGTCGACGGTGGACGCGGCGCCGGCTGCGCGCAGCGTCTGGACCTGCTCGTCGGTGAGGTCGCCGTAGAGCGTGATGTGGCGGGTGAAGGTGGTGTCGGCGTCGTGGGTGACTTCCACGCGGACGTCGTCAAGCTTCATGCCCTTGGCCGCGCTCCTGATCGCCTGCGAGCACGAGGCCGCGAGCGCGGACATGAACAGGCCGGTGGACGTCACGCCCTGGCCCTTGCCGCCGGCGTTCTTGGCGCGGTCCGTGGTGATCTCGCGGTTAGAAGTGCGCACCACATCGCCGTACTTGGTGCCTCGGGCGGAGTAGGAGATCGCGTTGGAATCGCCCGTCGGCTCCGGGGTGAACTCCGGCACGATGTACTGCTGGGCCCACGAGCCGATGATGTCGGCGGCGCGCTGCGCGGTGCCCTGGCGCGTGAGCAGGTGATCGGCCTTGTCCAGTGCCATGAGCGACTTGGGGTAGCGGGTGAGCTGGAAGATGGACTGGGCGTTGTCGATGCCCACGGTGACGTCGATAGGCGAGTGCACCAGCAGCAGCGGTTTACGGATCTTGCCCAGGTACTCCTCCGGATTGGTCTCCGCGAGGTCCTCGAGGAAGTGACGCGAGATGACCAGGTCGCGGCCGCCCAGCGTGACGTGCACCGAGCCGTTGCGATCCGCCTCGCCGATCTTGTCGGCGTAGTGCAACACGGAGTGGGCGGGATCGAAGGGCGCGCCGACGGTGGCCACCATCTTGAGCATCTTCTTCAGCTCCGGGCGCGTCGCGGCCTTGAGCGTTGCCGCGCCGCCGAGCGAGTGGCCCATAATGAGCTGCGGGGCGGTGTAGTTCTCCTCCATCCACTGCGCCACGGCCACGATGTCATCAACGTTTTGGTTAAACGAGGTCTCGGCGAACTCGCCCTTGGACTGACCCAGGCCGGGGAAGTCGAAGCGCACGGTGGCAATCCCGTGCTCCGTCAGGCGCTTGGAAATACGCGATGCGCCGGGGGTGTGGCGGGAGCCCGCGAAGCAGTGCGCGAAGATGGCGTACGCCTTCGCCGGGCCGTCCGGACGGTCCATCGTTGCGGCAAGCTCCACGCCCGTGGAGGACGGAATTTTCAGGTTGAGAGATTTCATGTCGCGGACTTCCCCTTGTGTGTGGTTGATTCGCGCTGCTTCGAGGCTGCTGCGAGACTGGCTTCAATACAATCTAAGGCACAAATAAGCTAGCAACAACAGCCCTCCCGCTACCTGCATCGCGGGGGTAAAACCGCTGCGCCTAGACTTTGAGGCAATACTGCGGCGACAGAGCGATGCCGAGCGATACAGTGCGATACAGTGCGACGAGGAAGGACGGTCAAGCGCATGGGAGCATTCGACTGGTTCTGGAAGGCCATGGGCTCAACATCTGAGCGCAACAACAAGAAATCCAAGGGCATCGTTGCCGGCGCCCACGAGCTGATCCCGAGCATTGAGCAGCTTGACGACGCCGCGCTGGCCGCCGCCATCCGAGACACCGTCTCCGGCGGCGCGATCAAGGACAAGCAGCGCTTCCTTGCCATCCTGTCGGTCGCCTCCAAGCGCACGCTCGGCTTGCTGCCGTTCGACGTGCAGAACCAGGCGGTCCTGCGCCTGCTCGAGGGCGACGTCATCCAGATGGCCACCGGTGAGGGCAAGACGCTTGTCGGCGCGATGGCGGCCACGGGGTTCGGGCTGACCGGCAAGCGCGTCCACGTCATCACCGTGAACAATTACCTGGCGGACCGCGATGCGGAATGGATGCGCCCGCTCGTCGAATTCTTCGGCCTGCGCGTCGCCTCCGTGACGGAGAACAGCTCCCGCGAGGAGCGCACCGCCGCCTACCGCAGCGACATCGTCTACGCGCCCGTTACTGAAATCGGCTTCGACCACCTGCGGGACAACCAGATCACCTCGCGCGCTCAGACCGTCCAGGCCCCGGCGGACGTCGCCCTGGTCGACGAGGCGGACAGCGTGCTTGTCGACGAAGCCCTCGTCCCCCTCGTCCTCGCCGGCTCCGAAGGAGCGACCCAGACCACCGGGCGCATCACCGAGGCCGTCTCCCACTTGCGCGAGGGCAAGGACTACGCGATCGACGCCGAGGGGCGCAACGTCTTCCTCACCGACGAAGGCGCCGAGCACGTGGAACGCCTGCTGGGCATCGACTCGCTCTACGGCGACGGGCAGATTGGCGACACCCTCGTGCGCGTCAACCTCGCCCTGCACGCGAAGGCGCTGCTGATCCGCGACGTCCACTACATCGTGGAGGACGGCAAGGTCGCGCTTGTCGACGCCTCCCGCGGCCGCGTCGCCGAAATGCAGCGCTGGCCGGACGGCCTGCAGGCGGCCGTGGAAGCCAAGGAAGGCCTCACCGTCTCTGAGGGCGGCCGGATCCTGGACTCCATTACGCTCCAAGCGCTGATGCGTCGCTACCCAACCGTGTGCGGGATGACCGGCACCGCGGTCGAAGCTACCGACCAGCTCCGCTCGTTCTACGACCTCCACGTCGCTGTGATTGACCGGGCCAACGAGCTGCAGCGCTTCGACGAGGCGGACCGCATCTACGCCACGATGGAGGAGAAGAACAAGGCCATCGTCGACGAGGTTGCGCACCTGAACTCGACCCGCCAGCCGGTGCTCGTGGGCACCCACGATGTCGCAGAATCCGAGGCGCTCGCCGAGGCGCTGGAGGCCCGCGGCGTGTCCGTGAACGTGCTCAACGCGAAAAACGACGCAGAGGAGGCCCGCATCATCGCAGAGGCGGGCGACCTCGGCCGCGTGACCGTCTCGACGCAGATGGCTGGCCGCGGCACCGACATCCGCCTCGGCGGTGCGGACGAGGCGGATCACGACAAGGTCGCGGCGCTCGGGGGCCTGGCGGTCATCGGTACAGCGCGCCACCGCTCCGCGCGCCTGGACAACCAGCTCCGCGGGCGCGCAGGCCGCCAGGGCGACCCGGGCCTGAGCCTGTTCTTCGTCTCGCTGGAGGATGACGTCGTGGCCACAGGCGGCGCGGACGAACAGGTCACCGCCCACCCGGACGAGACCGGCCGGATCGAATCCAACCGCATTCAGCAGTTTGTCGAGCACTGCCAGCGCGTCACCGAAGGCCAACTGCTGGAGATCCACTCCCAGACCTGGAAGTACAACAAGCTGCTCGCCGACCACCGCGACATCCTTGACCAGCGCCGCGCGGCCCTCCTGGACACCGACACCGCGTGGCGCGAGCTCGCCGAGCGTAGCCCGCAGCGCGCCGCGGAGCTGGAGCACCTGCCGCAGGAGGTCCGGGAGCAGGCGGCCCGCGACATCATGCTCTACCACCTCGACACCGAGTGGTCGGAGTACCTCGGACTCATGGACGACGTGCGCGAGTCCATCCACCTGCGCGCCATCGCCCGCGAAACCCCGATCACCGAGTACCACCGCATCGCCGTGCGCGAGTTCAAGGAGCTGGCAAACCGGGCCGTCGACCAGGCAGTCGACACGTTCGAGCAGGTGCCTATCGACGCCAACGGCGCCCACCTCGCCGACGCCGGCTGGAAGCGGCCCAGCGCCACCTGGACTTACATGGTCTCGGATAACCCGCTGGCCGGGTCGGGCAACAGCGTGATCTCCGGCATTGGCAATATTTTCCGGTAGGCGAGTGGTGGGGAAATCCTGTGGAGTGGTGGCAAACACCCCCGCGGGAGCCGCGAGCCGGTAGTATGACAGGCAGCTAACTGAAAACCTCGACATTGGTGCGCCTCGCTGGCCCGTGCACGCGGGGTGCGCCGATTTCACACATAGTCAGGAGTAAGTGATGAGCGATAACACCGGTAACCCGCAGAACCAGGTGGAAACGACGTCGGTGTTCCGTGCGGACCTGCTGAAGGAGATGGAGTCTGGCGCGTCCGCCTCCAAGGACGGCATCACCGGCGCGGAAAACCTCCCCGAGGGCGCGGCACTGCTGGTAGTTAAGCGCGGCCCGAACGCCGGCGCTCGCTTCCTGCTGGACCAGGACTCGACCACCGCGGGCCGCCACCCGGAGGCAGACATCTTCCTCGACGACGTCACCGTGTCCCGCCGCCACGCAGAGTTCCGCCGCACCGAAGACTCCTTCGAGGTCGTCGATGTGGGATCGCTCAACGGCACCTACGTCAACCGCGAGCCGCGCAACTCCCAGACGCTGTCCACGGGCGACGAGATCCAGATCGGCAAGTTCCGCCTCGTCTTTATCGCGGACGAGAAGTAGACTCGCTCCGACCAGAGCCCCCCACGTACCCGCGCCCCTGACAACGGGGCGCTCTTTACGCAACGAAAGATCCACCACCAGTGAGCGCACTCCGCAAAACTTCCCCGCTGAAGCCGACGGGCACGACCCAGCAGGCGAAAACCATGTCGATCGGCGTGGTCCTTGAACGCCTCCGCGAGGAGTTCCCGGACGTGACCGTCTCCAAGATTCGCTACCTGGAGTCCGAGGGGCTCATCACCCCGCAGCGCACCGCGTCCGGCTACCGCCGCTTCACCGACGCGGACGTGGAGCGCCTCCGCTACATCCTGGTCACCCAGCGCGACAACTACCTGCCGCTGAAGGTGATCCGCGAGCAGCTCGAGGCGATGGATTCGGGCGAGGTCGCCGCCCTGATGGCGCCCGACGCGGAAAGCGGCGCGCCGATGGTGTCGCCGGAGAACTTCCGGGCGCCCGCATCCACCAAGCTCACCGATACCGACGTGGCCGCGCAGGCCGAGACCGACGCGGCAACCGTCGCCGAGCTGACCAAAGCCGGGCTGATTAGCCCGGACGCGGCCGGCTACTACACAGCCGACGACGTCCAGGTGGTCACGACCGCGCTCTCCCTTGGCGAGTTCGGCGTGGACATCCGCCACCTGAAGACGCTGCGCACCGCCGCCGCGCGCCAGGTGGACCTCATCGCCCGCGTCGCGGAGCCGATTGCGAAGTCCGGCAAGGACACCGCGCAGCAGCAGGCCGAGGAGACCGGCCAGCAGATGTCCGCGCTCGTCGTCTCGCTGCACGCGTCGCTGGTGAAGAATCAGCTCCGTCACCGACTGGGCCACTAGCGCTTCACGACGCCACCGCCCCCGCCCGCCTCCAATCCAGGTGCGCCGCGGGGGCGTTCCTGTGCGCTACCCAATTTCGGGGGAGGGGCGTGGCTCGGCCCGCGTGCGGACGCGGAATCCGCACGCCACGCGACTGCTGCGGCTGGTGGGGCGCATGTGGTTGGTGAGGTGAGGGGAGTCTCAACGTGAAGTTGAGGGTTAGAGTTCGGCGTGTTGCGCGTGCAAAGGTTGACCGAAAGCCTATGCTTGGCATTTAATAAAGCACATAGGCACTACGCCAAACTTCATGGGAGTAATTACGTGACTACACACAACGGACACGGCACTACCGGCGACGCCCCCATCCAGGAGTCGCTCTTTGACATCGGACCGTCGGATGAGGTGGGGTACCGCGTGCCCATCGCCTGCCAGGTTGCCGGCATTACGTACCGCCAGCTCGACTACTGGGCGCGCACCGAGCTCGTCCGCCCGTCGATCCGCGGCGCAAAAGGCTCCGGCTCCCAGCGCCTTTACTCGTTCAAGGACGTGCTGGTGCTGAAGATTGTGAAGCGCCTGCTTGACACTGGCATCTCGCTGCAGAACATCCGCCTCGCGGTGGAGAAGCTGCGCGACCGCGGTGTGAACGACATCGCGGAGATCACCCTGGTCTCGGACGGCGCAACGGTCTACGAATGCCGCAGCAACGAGGAGATCATCGACCTTCTCGGCGGCGGCCAGGGCGTGTTCGGCATCGCCGTGCCGCAGATTATGAAGGAGCTTTCGGGCACCATCTCCGCGTTCCCGTCGGAGCGCGTGATTACCGAGGACGACGCCCCGGTCGCAGAGGTCACCGGGATTGACGAGCTCGCCGCGCGCCGTCGCCGCAAGTCCTCCTAGCCGGTACTGCTCCACTCCCACCATCGCGCCCCGCACTGACCGGGGCGCGATTTTTTCACGCCCGAGGGCGTCCCCCGCGCCTACTTCACGCCGGCGGCCGACTTCACGGCGTCGGTAAGCCCCTCGGCACCATCGACGTGCTGGTCGGACGACGCGACATTGCGCAGCCCCTGGTCCTGCGGCTCGCCGCCGACGTGCACCACCGTGACGTCGACGCCCTGGTCGGTGAACGGCCTGACCGTGTCGGCAAACTCCTCGTCGTTTCCGGCGTCAGCGGTGCCGGTGGTCACCACGACGATCCGCACTGGCTCGCCCCACTGCGCAGCGGCGCCCGCCGCGGCGAGGACCGCCTCGCGGGTCTGCGGAACGCCGCCGGTGAGGAAGCGGTGCACCGCCTGGTCGACGTCGCCCGCGTTGCCCGTCAAAGCGACGTTGTCGCGGTACCCGCGGGTTACGCCCGGGTTGAGCGGCGAGGAGTAGTTCCACAGGCCGACCATCTTGCCCCGCTCGCCGACCGCACCTGCTGCTGCGCCGACCGCGTCCTTCGCCGGCTCGATGTACGGTGCCATGCCATCCGACGTGTCAAGCAGGAACAGCGTGTTCTCCACCGGGCTGGCCGCGGAATCGGACTCCGGGGCGTCGTCCTTCGCGCTCGCCTTCGCGTCGCTGCCGGCGGCGTCGGCGCCGTCGTTTGCGGTGCCGTCGGTAAGCGCGGCCCCACCCTCGGGGAGCGCCGCCGCCCAGACCATCTCCGCGATCACGGGCTGCTGCGGGTCCTGCCCATCGAACTTGTCGGCCGAGAAGCGCGCCAAGTCCTGGCCCGCCCGCGACTGGTCCTCGGTCACGTCGCCGGCCGCGTTGAGCGGGATCGCCGCGTAGGACACGGCGGCATCGATCGGGGTGAACGTGAGGCCCTCGGGGACGGCGTCCTCGGACGTCGCGAGGAAAGTGTCGTCAGCACCGTCGAAGCCGTCGAGCGAGTCGACGCGCTGATCAGTCAGCGCCTTCACCGCCGCCTGGTCGTCGCCCTTCGCCAGCGTCCCGGCGACGACGGCTGACGCCGACGGCTCGTCGCACGCTGCGAAGCGCACCTTGTCCAATCCGACCTGGTCAAGCTTCGCCTCGGCCTTTCCGGACAGGCCGACCGGCTGGTTGGCCACGATCGCCGGCTCCGACACGGCAGCGGTGCGCTTCACGTTCGCCAGTTGCTGCTGCGTGACCGGCGTGTTCGGCGCGAGGTAGACCGCCGCATCCGCAACGTTGTCCACCAGCTGCGGCTTGACGCAGTGGTCACGGACCACGGGCGCGCTCTCCTGGTAAGTCTTCATCAGCTGCTCGGCGACCGCGTGGTCCGACGCCGCGACCGGGAGCGTGACGTCGCCGGCGACGCACTCGCCGCCGCCCTGCGCCTCGTCGGCGTCGGTACCGCGACCGAAGATGAACCACAGCAGCCCGGCGATGAGCAGCAGGACCACGAGCAGCGCAATCAGCGCCTCGCCGGACAGCCTGTAGTTGTTCTTACCGTTGGAATGCCGTGCCATGTATACCGCCTTGTCAGCCGAGTCTGCTTGGATGCGCAGCGCGCAGGTAGCGCCTTGTCGCAATCTTATCCGTGCCGCACGCGTTCTAAGAGCGCGACAAGCCGATGGCGCAGCGGCGCGGCGTCTTCCGCCAATTTCCGCTGCCGGCGGACGTACTCCGCCTTGCCTTCAGCGGTCTCGATCGGCACGACTCCAAAACCGAGCTCGCGGCAGTCGTACGGCGAGGCCTCCATGTCCAGCCTCCGCGCCTCGCGCGCAAGCGCGAACGTGTCCAGCAGCAGCTCGCCGGGGACGAGCGGGCCGAGCTTGGTCGCCCACTTGTACAGGTCCATCGCCACGTGCACGCAGCCTGCCTGGTCGTTCGCCGCCTGCCCCTCGCGCGTGAGCACGGTCAGGTTCAGCGGGCGCGCCGGCGGCGTGAAAAATCGGTACGCGTCAAAGTGCGTGCACTTGAGCTGATGCGCCTCAACCACAGCATCGGTCCCGGCGCGCCCCAGTCGCAGCGGCAACGCGTGGCGCGGGGTGTCCGTTCGGTAGACCATTGCCCATTCGTGCAGGCCGAAGCAATCAAAGTGCGCGGGCCGCTTCTCGACGCCCCCGAGCACCCGCCCAACCGCCTCCGCGTCCCTCCCGCGGTGGGCAAGAAACGCCTCGACGTCCACGCCAACCGTGCCATCAGCGTTGACGCGGTAATCGCGCCAGGTCGCGTGGGGGAGGGCGGTGGCGTCGGCAAGCGTGCGCCCCACACCCGGGTGCCAACGGCGCAGGTGGGCGGGGCGGAGCGGGTAGTACTCGAAGAGGAAGTCCCACACCGGGTGCGCGACGCCGTGCGTGCGGCGCTCCAGGTGCGGGGTGATCCACCGGTCCGCGCGGGCCTCGTGCGCCGCGATGAGCGCTTCGTACTCGCGCGGCTGGAGCACCTCCGGGCTACTCGTCCTCATGCGTCCAGTCTGCGACGGTGCCCACGTACTCCTCGATGAGGTCCTCGAGCGCCAGCACGCCGACCAGCTCGCCGTTGTCCCGGACCTGTGCCATGTGGGCGGAGCGCCGGTGGAGGGAGGTGAGGGCGTCGTCAAGCGTCTGCGCACCGTCGACGATGGAGAGGGGGCGGATGCGCTTCTTGGGCACCAAGGGATCGGCGTCGTCGGACTCCATGAGGTCCAAGATGTCCTTGACGTGGATGTAGCCGACCAGCACGCCCGGCTCCGTCTGGACGGGGAAACGGGAGTACCCCGTATCGCGCACCGCTTCCTCCACGGCGGAGAGGCGGATGCCGGACGGCTGCAACGTGATGGTCTTCAGATCCGGCAGGCGGATCATCACTTCCTTCAGGTTGCGGGTCTCGGAACGCAGGGCCTTGGCCAGGCGGGCGGTCTCCTCGGCGTCGAGCAGGCCCTCCTCGCGCGACTCCTGGATCATGTTGGCGAGCTGCTCCTGGTCGACCGTGGAGTCCAGCTCGTCGCGCTGCACGATGCCGAATGCCGCAAGCGTCTTGCGGGCGATCCAGTTGAGCAGCTCAATGACCGGGCGCGTGAGCTTGATCCACACCGTCATCGGGCCGGTGAGCCACATCGCCGTGGTTTCGGGGCCGGCGATTGCGATGTTTTTTGGCACCATCTCTCCAAGCAGGATGTGCAGGTAGGAGATGATCACCAGCGCGATGGCGAAGCTCACCGGGTGCAGCAGGTTCTCGGGCAGGTTGAGCGCCAGGAACGGCACCTCGATGTAGTGCGCGATCGCCGGCTCGGCGACCTTACCCAACACCAGCGAGGCGATCGTGATGCCGAACTGCGCGCCCGCCAGGTAGATCGACAGGTGCTCGGTGGCGTCGAGCACGCCCTTTGCGTCCTTCCTTCCCTGGGCGAGTAAGTTTTCAAGGCGGTCGCGGCGCGACGACACCAGCGCAAACTCGGCGCCGACAAAGAACGCGTTGGCCGCGAGGAGGAAAATGATCAGCAGAATTGCGACCCAAATGCTCATCGACGCTCACCTCCAGCAACTTCCTCAGCCTGCGCGGGGGAGACGGGGCTGAGCAGTACCCGGTCCACGCGGCGGTCATCCATGGCGGACACGCGCCCGACCCACGTTCCGGCGCCGCCGGATTCGAACCCCTCCTGGAAGTTCTCCGCGGCGTTGGGCAGCACGACCTTGTCGCCCAGCTTGGGGATCCGCCCCAGCACGGACATGATCAGGCCGCCGAGGGTTTCGTACGGGCCTTCCGGTGCGGTGTAGCCGGTGGTGGCGGTGACGTCGTCAAGCCTCACAAGCCCGGAAGCCTCCCACGAGGTGCCGATGCGCTGGAAGTCGCGCTCCTGCTCCTTGTCGTCGTACTCGTCGTAGACCTCGCCGAGAATCTCCTCCACGACGTCCTCGATGGTGACCAAGCCCTGCGTGCCTCCGAACTCGTCGGCGACGAGGACGACCTGCGACCCGGCCTGGCGGACCCGGTTGAGCACCGAGTCGCCATCGAGCGTGCCCGGCACGAACGGCACCTCGCGGGCGAGAGAAGCCAGCTTCGTGGTGGCGCGGTCGGCCTTGTCCACCGAGAACGCGTCTTTGATGTGCACCACGCCGACGGTGTCATCCAGGTCGCCGCGGCGCACCGGGAAGCGCGAGTGGCCGGACTGGCGCGCCAAGGCGATGAGGTCGGCGACGGTGTCGTCGGCATCGAGCGCGTCGATGGTGGAGCGCGGCGTCATGACCTCCTCGGCGGTGGTGTCGCCGAACTGCAGCGAGCGGTCGATCACCGCAGCGGTCTCGGCGTCCAGGCCGCCCGCCTCTGCGGAGCTGCGCACCATCGCGGTCAGCTCCTGGCCGGAGCGCGCCGACGCAAGCTCATCGGCCGGCTCCATACCGAGCTTGCGCACGACGAAGTTCGCCGACCTGTTCAGGAAATTGATGAAGCCGCGGAAAAAGCTGTTGAACGCGTTGACCGGCGGGACCACGAACCGGGCGGTGCCCAGCGGGTTGGTGATCGCGATGTTCTTGGGCACAAGCTCGCCGAACACCATGGATAGCAGCGTCGCGACGATTAGCGCGAGCACCATCGCCACGACGCTGGACGCGTCCTTGTCCAAGCCCACCAGCTCAAGCAGCGGGGCGAAGTACTTGCCCAGCACCGGCTCCGCGAGGAAGCCGGATGCGAGGGTGGTAAGCGTGATGCCGAGCTGCGCGCCCGAGAGCGCGAACGAGAGGTTGGCGTGGTCGCGCGCGACGGCTTTGGCGCGCTTGTCGCCCTTTTCCCTCACGTGCGCGTCGACCGCCGAGCGCTCCAGCCCGGTCATAGCGAACTCGATCGCCACGAACAGGCCCGTTGAGGCGGTGAGCAGTATGAAACCCGCAAGGGAGAGGATGGATATGAGTATGTCCATTATGGTTGCGCGTTAGCGCCCGTGACTCCTTCGTGTTCGATTCCCGCGCCGCTTGTTGCGGCCGGAGGGCTTCGCTTGTCGACGCCCACGCGCAGGTTGTCCCGGCGGCGGCAGGGGAGCGCCCTCCGGCTTGCGTGCACCCGTGATCTTAACTAACGCTTCAGACATCGGGGTGACGCGGACCTCGCGCGCGTCGACACCCGCCTTCTTGAGCAACTTTTCCACTTCCTGGCGCTGGTCGTCCATGACGAGCGTGACGACGGTGCCGGACGTGCCCGCGCGGGCGGTGCGCCCGGCGCGGTGCAGGTACGCCTTGTGCTCGGCGGGCGGGTCGACGTGGACGACGAGCGAGACGTCGTTGATGTCGATGCCGCGCGCCGCGATGTCTGTGGCCACGAGCACGGGCGTGGAACCGTCGCCGAAGCCCTCGATCGCCCGCGTGCGCGCGCCCTGGCCCTTGTCGCCGTGCAGGCCCTGCGCGTTGATGCCGACGCGGCGCAGCTTCTTCACCTGGCGGTCCACGCCGTGCTTCGTGCGCATGAACATGATCGTTTTGCCGTCGCGAGCGGCGATCTGGAGGACGATCTCGTTGCGCTCCTCGCGGCCGCCGACGAGCAGCCGGACGTGCTCCATCGTGTCCACCGCCGCCTCGACAGGCGCGGTCGAGTGCGTCACCGGGTCGTGCATGTAGCGGGCCACGAGCTTCTCGACGTCCCCGTCAAGCGTCGCCGAGAACAGCAGCCGCTGCCCGTTCTCGGGCGTGCGGTCGAGCAGCTTGCGTACCTGGGGGAGGAAGCCCATGTCGGCCATCTGGTCGGCCTCGTCGAGCGCTGTGATTTCCACCGCGTCGAGGGAGAGCTTCTTCTGGTCGATGAGGTCCTGCGCGCGCCCCGGCGTGGCCACGAGCAGGTCGACGGGGGCGGCAAGCGCGCGGATGTGCTTGTTCACGTTGACGCCGCCCACGACTTCGAGGATGCGGAGGCCGAGGGCTGCGGCGGCGTCGTCAAGCCTTTCGCGGATCTGCGCGGCGAGCTCTCGGGTGGGCGCGAGCACGAGGCCGCGCGGGTGGCCCGGGCGGCTGGGAGCGCCAGCGAGGCGGGCGAGGATGGGCAGGCCGAACGTGAATGTTTTGCCTGATCCGGTGGGGCCGCGGCCGAGGACATCGCGGCCGGCGAGCGCGTCCGGGATCGCCGCCTCCTGGATGGGGAACGGGTGCTCGATGCCCTGGCGTGTGAGCACTGTGACCACGGGTTGTGGCAGGCCGAGTTCGGCGAAAGTTGTGGGAGACGGTGTCGACGATGTCATTGCGACCACTTTAGCGCGCGAAAACCCCAAACCCTATTAGACGCACGCGGCGGGCCTGCGGTTCCCTCCGCGGCAGGTTTTGGAAGACTTCTCACACTTTGCCGTTTACGCTGGTCAGCGCGTTGTGGTGCGGCTATGCTCTGGGGCATGACGCTTATCGACGCCCTCATCCACCACGACCGCAACGGCATTGCCATCATCGCCGATGCGGCGGAGTCGAGCGTCGACGCGCTGGTCGACCGCGGGATGGAGCGCGATCGCGCTGAACAACTGATGGGCGCGGCCGAGGTCTACTTCGGGCAGGTGCGCAACCGCCGGGCGCAGGACGCGTGCGTCGCGGCGGCGCGCGAAAATCAGCACCGGTTGGAGACGCTGGCGTTTATTGCGCGGTCGTCGAGAAGCTTGGAGACAGACGCGGACCGGTGGAAATACCGCACCACGTTGTGCGAAACGCGCGGCGACCTCCGCGCGATCACACGGCGGGCCAGGGCGTTGAAGAAGGAACTGCAGCCGGCGCGGCCGCGGGAGCCGAAGGCGAGCGTCACGTTCCACGACCAGGGCTGGTCCACCATGCACCTCACCGCGCGCACCAGCGACGTGCTGCCGCTGTTTGAGGCGGCGAAGGGCGACCCGGCGGGCTGGGCGAAGGGCGGAGGCGCGACCGCGGCCCCCGCGGCGGCGTTGACCACGGTGCTCAACATGGACATCGGCGACTTTGCGCAGTGGCGCAAGCACCCCGAGCGCACCGAAGAGATCGAGGTGCAGCTCACCAACGGCGAATGGCTCACCGGCGCGGAGCTGATCAACCGGAAGCTGCGGGAGTCTGGGTACATCGCGTTGATCTCGCCAACCGACGGGCCGATCAACCTCTACGGCACCACGCTGCGCCACGCGTCCCGCGAGATGCGCCTCCTCATGAGCGCGGATGCGCCCACCTGCGCGTGGAAAGACTGCAACCAGCCCGCGGACTTCTCGGAGGCGCACCACATCCACGAGTGGTCGAAAGGCGGGACGACGACGATTGACAATCTCTGCTGGTTGTGCACGTACCACAATCGGCAAAACGGCCGCCCGCACCGCGGCCGGATGGAGCGCGTCGACGGGCAGATCGTATGGAAAAGCCCCGGAGGCTACGTCACGCCCCGGGGCAGAAACCACGGCGATCCGTGGGTGCGCGCAAAACGGTTGGCCACCACAGCGGCGACCGGCCCGCCCGATAAGTAGGTTTTGCTTACGCGTCGATCTCTTCGCGGCTTCCCGACCACGTGGTGTGGTAGGTGCCGTCCATGTCGACGCGCTTGTAGGTGTGCGCGCCGAAGAAGTCGCGCTGGCCCTGGATCAGCGCTGCCGGGAGGCGGTTCGAGCGCAGCGAGTCGTAGTACGACAGCGACGACGCGAAGACCGGGACCGGCAGACCGAGTTGGGTGGCGGTGATGACGACGCGGCGCCAGGCGTCGATAAGCCCGCCCTCGAGCTCCTGCTTGAAGTACGGGTCGAGCAGCAGGGAGGGCAGCTTGGGGTCGTTCTCGTAGGCCTCGGTGATGCGGTTGAGGAACTTCGCGCGGATGATGCAGCCGCCGCGCCAGATGCGCGCGAGCGCGCCCGGCTCGAGATCCCAGCCGTACTCCTGCGAACCGGCGTTGATCTCGTCGAAACCCTGCGCGTACGCGACGAGCTTGGAGGCGTAGAGCGCGCGGCGCACGTCCTCGACGAAGGCGTCCTTGTCCACGCCGAGGTCATCGAGCGTGGTCACCTCGCCCGCGGGCAGCCCGATGCGCTGGGCAGCCTCGCGCTGGGCGATTGCCGACGACAACGCGCGCGCAAACACCGCCTCGCCGATCCCCGTGACCGGCACACCGAGGTCGAGCGCCTCCTTGACGGTCCAGCGGCCGGTGCCCTTTTGGCCGGCGGCGTCCAGGATGACGTCGATGAACGGCTTGCCCGTCTTCGCGTCGGTCTGACGCAGCACCTCGGCGGTGATCTCGATGAGGTAGGAGTCCAGGTCGCCCTCGTTCCAGGTGCTGAAGATGTCCGCGAGCTCGGCGGGCGTGAGGCCGGCGCCGTAGCGCAGGAGATGGTAGGCCTCGCCGATCACCTGCATGTCGGCGTACTCGATGCCGTTGTGGACCATCTTGACAAAGTGGCCGGCGCCGTCGGGGCCGATGTGGGTGACGCACGGGGTGCCGTCGACCTTCGCGGAAATGTCCTCGAGCAGGGGACCGAGCGTCTCCCAGGATTCCTTCGGGCCGCCGGGCATAATCGACGGGCCGCGCAGCGCTCCCTCTTCGCCACCGGAGATGCCGGCGCCGACGAAGTGGCGGCCGCGCGCGGCGACCTCCTTCTCGCGGCGGATCGTGTCGGTGAACAGAGAGTTGCCGCCGTCGATGATGATGTCGCCGTCGTCCATCGCGGATGCGAGCTGGTCGATCACCGCATCGGTCGCGGCGCCAGCCTGGACCATGATGATGGCCTTGCGCGGGCGCTCGAGGGAAGCCACGAAATCTTCGATGGTCTCCGAGGGGACGAAATTCCCTTCGGCGCCGTGCTCAGCCATGACGGCGCGCGTCTTTTCCGGCGAGCGGTTATAGATGGCCACCGTGTGGCCCTTGGAGGCGAAGTTGCGGGCGAGGTTGGAGCCCATGACGGCCATGCCAACGACGCCGATCTGGGCGAGTCCGGTAGCGGGGGATGCATCAGTCATGCGCTCGATTCTACGCGCCGCGTTCGGGCGGGCGGTAGAGTGTGCACATGGAGACGCACGATTACCGCAGCCGCTTTGCCAGAGAGCCGCTGGTCGAGCCGCTGAGCGCGGACGAGCTGCGCGACCTCAACGCGCACGACATCGGGTTCGGCCCGCACATCGGGATCGTCATCACCGCGTGTTCGGCGGAGCGCACCGAGGGCTACGTCGAAGTGGGGCCGCAGCACTTGCAGCTCACGGGTGTGGTGAATGGGGGCGTGTATGCGTCGATAGGCGAAACGATCGGCTCGATGGCGGCGATCGCGGCGGCGGGCCGCCCGGCGCTAGGGATGAGTAACTACACCGACCTGCTGGGCGGCGTTTCCGGCGGGCGGATCGAAGCGGTCGCGCGCCCGGTGCACACCGGCAAGCGCACGCACCTGTGGCGCGTGGAGCAGCGAAACGGCGACAAGCTGGTTGCGGTGACGAACCTTAAGCTCATGCTTGTCGACGCCACGTAACACCTACAGCCAGTTATTTCGCCTAAACCACCAGTACATGATGGCCATCGACGCAAACATGACGATGAGCACGACCGGATAGCCGTACGCCCAGCTCAGCTCGGGCATGTTCTCAAAGTTCATGCCGTAGATGCCGGCGATCATGGTCGGGGCGGCGGCCATACCGACGACGGCGGAGATGGTGCGCATGTCGCTGTTTTGCTGCATGCTGACTTTGGCCACGGAGGCGTCGAGAAGCGACGAGAGGCGCTCGTCGAAGCCGAAGAGGTGGTCGCTGGCGATGGTCGCGTTGTCGACGACGTCGCGGAAGTACGAGCGCAGCGTTTTGCGGAGCAAGTCCTTGTGGCTGACCAGGCTGTTTTTCAGCGCCGGCGCGAGCGGGTCAATAGCGTGCCGCATCTCCAAAACCTCACGCTTGTACATGTAGATCTTGTCGATGTTGATGTCGCGCCGCGGAGTGAACACCTCGTTTTCCAGGTCGTCGACGTCGATGCTCAGCGCCTGGGCGACGCGCAGGTGGTTGTCCACCGCGTAGTCGGAGACCTTCCACGCCACGGCCGCGGGGCCGAGGATGGCAAGCTCCTCGTCCTCCTCCAGCTGGCCGGTCAGGTCGGGGAGGGGCGCGTTGTGGCGGATCGTGATGGCGAAGTTGGGGCCGACCACGATCTGCACCTCGCCGGTGGAAATGATCTCGCGGGCGTCGGAGACCTCTTCGTCGTCGCGGTAGTAGACGGTGCGGATGACCAGGAAGAGCTGGTCGTCGTAGCGCTCCACTTTAGGGCGCTGGTGGGCGTCGATGACGTCGTCGACGATGAGGTCGTGCAGGTCGAAGAGCTCCGCGATGCGCTCCATCTGCGTCGTCGTGGGCTCCTTGAGCGACAGCCACACGAAGGCGTTGTCATGCTGGTTGACGCGCTCGAGCGCCTGCGCCACACGCGCGTTGCCGGGCTGGCGCTTGCCGTCGACGAAGATGCGGCAGAAATCAATCGAGCGTTCTATCGGCACCGGGACGTGTTGAGCAACTGGTGCGAAGTTCTTCTTCGGCCGTTGACGGGGAAGTGGAATCCGAGGCGGCATAGCAGCCTCCCTTCGTGTGACGAACCGGCCGGGCCGGTTGCAACGGGCAGATCGTGGCTTGGCCGAAGCGAAGCCCTTAAAAAATACTACGCCCTCCGCGCGAGCGCGAACTCGCGACGGAGGGGAAGACGTGGCGTCGATAAGCGACGAGCCCGGGGCGCTAGTGAACCTCGAGGCCGCGCGAGCGGAAGATGTCGCGGATGTGCTCGACGTGCTCGGGCGACGGCGGAGTGACGTCGTCGAGCTCGTACGGCATACCGATCTTCTTCCACTTGTCGGCGCCCATGTTGTGGAAGGGGAGGACCTCGACGCGCTCGACGTTGTTGGTCCAGCGGGCGACGATGTCGGCGACGTTGTTCACGTTCTCCTCGGAGTCCGTGTAGCCGGGCACGACGACGAAGCGGATCCAGACGCGCTTGCCCTTCTCACTGAGGCGGTCGCCGAAGTCGATGGTGGGCTGCAGCTGGCGCTTGGTCACGCGCTGGTACGTCTCTTCGTCGCCGGACTTCACGTCGAGGAGGAACAGGTCGATGTTATCCAGGTCCTCGTCGCGCAGACGCGCGCCCAGGTAGCCGGAGGTGTCGATCGTGGTGTGGATGCCCGCGGAGTGCACCATCTTCAGCAGGCGGCGCGTGAACGCGATCTGGAACAGCGGCTCGCCGCCGGAGAGGGTGAGGCCGCCTCCGGTGGCGTCGAAGATGCGCTTGTAGCGCTTCACGCGGTTCGCCACAGACTCGACGGATTCGAGGGTGCCTTCCTTCATCTCCATCGTGTCAGGGTTGTGGCAGTACAGGCAGCGCAGGGGGCAGCCGGACAGGAAGATGGTCATGCGGGTGCCGGGGCCGTCGACGGCGGTGACGAGCTCCCACGAGTGGACGAGCCCGATGCCGCCGGTGCGGCGCGCCTCGAGCAGCTCGGGTCGGGTGATTTCCATGTCGGCATCGGCGGTGCCGCCAAGGCCCGCGGCGACGCCTCTGATGCGTTCGCCCTGCTGGGGTTCGAGTGTGACTACGCCGGTTGTGCCATCTTGCGCCATGGCTGGCCTCCTGTGCTGTGTGCTTATCGACGCGCCCCACCGCCCACCCCGAAGGGCGAGTCAGTGGGGCGCTACGTCCTGGTTATGCCGCTGGTTATGCGCCGCGGTGGAAGGTGCGCGAGATCACGTCGCGCTGCTGCTCCTTGGTGAGCTTGACAAAGTTCACCGCGTAGCCGGAGACGCGAACCGTGAGGTTCGGGTAGTTCTCCGGGTGCTCCATTGCGTCCTCGAGGGTGTTCTGGTCCAGCACGTTGATGTTGGCGTGGTACAGACCGGAGTTCATGTTGTTGGCCTCGCGGGAGGACTTCATGGAAGCCATACGGTCTTCGAAGGTGTGGATAGACATTGTGGTGTGCTCCTTTTCGGGGAAGTGGTGATTAGTGGAGTATTGAGTTGTCCGCAACCGGCCGGCGGGTGGGCCGACCGGGCGGGCCCGGGTTATGCCGGGTGGATCTCTGCGTCCGCGTTGTCCATGATGAAGCCCGCGTCGAGGACGCCGACCAGGTTCTTGACCTGCTCGTCCTTGTTGCGACCGAGGCCGGACGGGGTGATCGTGTTGGTCAGCGAGATGCCGTCCAGCGCGTCGTTGTAGTCGAGCTTACCCACGGACAGCATGGAGGCGACCATGCCGTGGTTGTCGGCGCCGTTCTCCGGGTTTGCGCCCGGTGCGAACGGGGTGCCGGCCTTGTGCCCGGACGGGAACGAACCGGTGGCCTTGCCGTAGACCACGTTGGAAGTGATGGTCAGGACGGACTGGGTCGGGATCGCGTCGCGGTACATCGGGATCTCTTTGATCTTCTGCATCACGGTGTGGACCACGGTGGCAGCGATGTCGTCAGCGCGGTCGTCGTCGTTGCCGTAGAACGGGAACTCGCCCTCGGTCTTGTAGTCGACGACCAGGCCGGATTCGTCGCGAATCGGCGTGACCTTCGCGTACTTGATGGCGGACAGCGAGTCGGCGACGATGGACAGGCCGGCGATGCCGCAGCCCATGGTGCGAACGATGTCGGAGTCGTGCAGCGCCATCTCGACGGCCTCGTACGCGTACTTGTCGTGGCAGTAGTGGATGATGTTCAGGGCCTCGACGTAGGTGCCGACAACCCAATCCAGCATCTCCTCGTACTTCTGCCAGACCTCGTCGAAGTCCAGCGGGCCGTCGCCGGTGATCGGGGTGTGGCCCTCGGTGACCTGCTTGCCGGTGACCTCGTCGCGGCCGCCGTTGATGGCGTACAGGAGGGACTTCGCCGCGTTGACGCGGGCGCCGAAGAACTGCATCTGCTTGCCCACCGGCATCGGGGAGACGCAGCATGCGATGGCGGCGTCGTCGCCCCACTGGTCACGAATCTGCTTGTCAGACTCGTACTGGATGGAGGAGGTCTCGATGGAGATGGCGGAGCAGAACTCCTTGTAGCCCTCCGGAAGCGCCGGGTCCCAGAAGATGGTGATGTTCGGCTCCGGTGCCGGGCCCAGGTTGCGCAGAGTCTGCAGGAGGCGGAACGAGGTCTTGGTGACCTGGTGGCGGCCGTCGGAGGAGAAGCCAGCGTCGGACCAGGTTGCCCAGTACGGGTCGCCGGAGAAGATCTGGTCGTAGTCCTCGGTGCGCAGGAAGCGGACGATGCGGAGCTTGAGCACCAGGGCGTCAATAATCTCCTGTGCGTCTTCCTCGGTCAGCGTGCCGTTGGCCAGGTCGCGCTCGAAGTAGATGTCGAAGAAGGGGGAGAGGCGGCCGATGGACATTGCGGCACCGTCCTGGCTCTTCACGGAGGCGAGGTAGCCGAAGTAGGTCCACTGCACGGCCTCGTGAGCGTTGGTCGCCGGGCCGGAGATGTCGAAGCCGTAATCGGCTGCCATCATCTTCAGCTTCTTCAGCGCCTTGATCTGCTCAGCGTGCTCCTCGCGGTAGCGTGCCCAGTGCTCGGAGAAGCCCTTGTCCAGGGAAGCGTCCTTGGCGGCGAGCTTGTCCTCGATGAGCTTGTCCACGCCGTAGAGAGCGACGCGGCGGTAGTCACCGATGATGCGGCCGCGGCCGTATGCGTCGGGCAGACCGGTGACGATGTGGGAGGAGCGAGCTGCGCGGATGCGCGGGGTGTAGATGTCAAAGACAGCGTCGTTGTGGGTCTTGCGGTAGGAGGTGAAGATCTTCTTCACGTCCGGGTTGACCTCTTTGCCGGCCTCCTTGATGGCCTGCTCGACCATGCGCCAGCCACCGTTCGGCATCATCGCGCGCTTGGTCGGGACGTCGGTCTGCAGGCCGACGATCACGTTGTCGTCTTCAGAGATGTAGCCGGCGGGGAAGGCGTCGATGTCTGCCGGGGTCTCGGTGTCAACGTCGAAGACGCGACGCTCGCGCTCGACGGAGAGGTACTTCTTGTCCAGCGTGTCCCAAACGCGGAGGGTCTTTTCCGTCGGGCCGGCGAGGAACGATGCATCGCCGTCGAAGGGGGTGTAGTTGCGCTGGACGAAATCGCGAACATTGATCTCGTCGGTCCACGGGCCTTCGGCAAAGCCGTCCCATGCGGTGTTCTGCGATGCAGCAGTTGTAGCAGTCACTTTGAAAAACGATCCTTCTAGTCTCGAGGGTTTTCCACGATGGGGACGCGCTAGCACTTTCCCAGGTTCCCGTTCAACATCTGCCACCGGAAGTCGTTCCGGCCGATGATTTGAAGCGCTACCATCGTTGTGTCCCAATTATAAGGTGAGACCATTGCGAACCCGTTACTTTCAACCGTGTGACCTTGGCCACCGGGGGTGACTTACCCCCGCCGACACAGCAAAAGGCCCGGTCGTGTGGACCGGGCCTCGAATCGCGGGTGTAGGCGGGGGTACGCTACTGCACCCGACGGGGGGAGTGCTTAGTTTTCGCCGTTGGTATCGCGAACCTCTTCAAAGGTGTCCTCAGCGCCGTCAACGTTGGCGCGCAGCTTGTCCAGCGCGTTGCGGCCGTGCTGCTGCTGCAGCGTGGTGGCCAGATTGTAGCGGTTCGGGGTGAGCGCGTTGTTGGTCCAGGTGTACATGGACACCAGGCGGTTGCGCACGCCGACGAGGAAGGAGACGTGAACTGCCAGCCACATCATCCAGCCGAGGAAGCCTGCGACCTCGACCTTGCCCATCTTCACCACGGCGTTGTAGCGGGAGACGATCGCCATAGAGCCCTTGTCAAAGTACTCGAACTCGTCGCGGGCGGACGGCGCAACGTCGTGCTCGACCTGCTCCTTGATTATCCGACCGACGTACTCGCCGGACTGGATCGCCACCTGAGCAACGCCGGGGAGACGGTTGCGGTTCATCATGTCGCCGATGATGAACAGGTTGTCCTTGTCGCCCACGGTGAGGTCCGCGTTGACCGGAACCTTGCCGTTGCGCTCTGCCTCGACGCCGACCTGCTCGGCGATCTGCTTGCCCAGCGGGGACGCCTGCACGCCTGCGGACCAGATCTTGGTCGCCGCGCGCAGCGTCGTCTCCTCGCCGGAATTGGTGTCCTTGTAGGTGACGCTGCCGGCATCCACGTTGGAAACCAGGGCGTTGAGGACGACGGTGACGCCCTTGCGCTCCAGCTCACGCTGCGCCTTCTTGCCCAGGCGCTTCCCAAATGGCGGGAGGACCTGCGGCATGCCGTCGATAAGCACGATCTTTGCTTGCGACGGAACGAAGTTCTTGAACTGGCCCTTGAAGGAGCGGTGGGCCATCTCGGCTACCTGGCCAGCCAGCTCGACGCCGGTCGGGCCTGCGCCGACGATGACGAAGGTGAGCAGCTCGTTGCGCTCTTCCTCGGTCTCGGCGAGCTCTGCGCGCTCGAAGGCGGAGACGAGGCGGGCACGGATTTCGAGGGCGTTGTCCACGGTCTTCAGGCCGGGAGCGAACTCGGCGAACTGGTCGTTGCCAAAGTAGGACTGGCCGGCGCCCGCGGCGACGACGAGGGAGTCGTACGCGTAGGTGCGGGTAAACGCGCCCTCGTTGGCGGTAACGGTCTGGCCCTCAACGTTGACGTCGGTGACGTCGCCACGTACGACGCTCACGTTGTCCTGGCCCGCGAGGATCTGGCGGACCGAGGTGGCAATCTCACCGCTGGAAAGCAGGCCGGTTGCCACCTGGTAGAGCAGCGGGGCGAAGAGGTGGTAGTTCGTGCGGTTGATCAGCGTGATGTCCACGTCCGCATCCGCGAGCTCGCGGGCGGCGAACAGACCACCGAAACCAGCGCCAATAATGACGACGTGGTGGCGGTTGCCTGCGGGACGGTACGGCGCTTCTGTCATAGGTAAGACTCCTTGTGCCTAATTTAAAGACAAGTCTGGAAATTTCCCCTGCACATACTACGCCGAATTCCCTGAAGCTCCACAGGCGGGTGCCGACGTGGCATCGCCGGGATACGGCGCGCACCCGCTACCATCAGCCGAGTGACCTCCTCACACGACATGAACGCGTCCAGCGTCCCCGAGCATTTGGCAATTATCGACGCCACCGCGTGGCCAAGCGTGGCCGCAGTCCCCGGAGGGCGACTCGATAGGTGGCGGGCGGGCCGGGCAGAGGCGCGCTTTGCGGCGGCGTGCGCCAACGCCGGCATCCGCGTCGACGGGGCTGCCCCGGACGTCGTGGTGGATTACGCCGAGGTGTTCCAGCGCGTCGCCGCCAACGGGTGGGTCGGGCTGGCCGAGGGGTACTTGGCCGGGGAGTGGCGCACGCCGGACTCTGAGCGGCTCGTGCAGGTGCTGCGCAAGCTCGTCCAGTCCGGCTACGTGCCGTCTACGCTGCGCGTCGCGCCGGCGAGGTCGCACGAGAGCGGGGAAGTGCCGCCCAGCCTGATTCAGCACTACGCGGGCGACGGCGTGAGCCCGTTCCAGGGCCACTTCGCCACCGGCGTGCCGACGCGGGAGCGGGTGCGCGTGAAGTCGTACGCGCGTGGCGCGGGCCATGGCAACGAGCCTGCGCGACACTTCGTGGACGTGACCGAGATCGCCGCGCCCCAGGACGAGGGGACGACCCGCTCGGATTTGGCGGACGCGCAGGCGCGATCCGTAGCAATGCTCCTGCAGGCGGCTGGTGTGCGCGACCGGTCCCGCGTGCTGGAGTATCCGGCGTCCGGACCCGCGGTCACGCTGGCGGCCGGGGACAAGGTCGAGTGCGTGACCAATTCGCCGGAGTCCGCGGACGCGCTGCGCGAGCAGCTCACGTTCGCGGGCGTACCGGGTCAGGTCAGGGTCAAGCGGCTCGGGCGCGGGTACGACGCGGCGGTGTCGCTCGAGCACCTCGAGACGCTGAGCGACGACGACAAAGCCGAGTTTCTCACGCAGCTCGGGTCTGCGGTTGCGCCGGGTGGCAAGGTGGCGATCCAGACGATCGTGGCAGGGCCGGAGATGAATAAGGCGGCGCGGGCGGCGTTGGCGTCGTTGAGGGCGTACGTGTGGCCGGGCCTGAGCTACGTATCCACGGAGACGTTGGCGCGGATCGTGGACCGCAAGACCGGGCTGCGCATCATCGCGGAGACGCACGCGCCACAGCACCTGGCGACGTCGCTGGGGTTGCAGCGTGCGACCTTCGATTCGCACCTGCGCGACGCAGCTGCGGACGGGTTCGATCCGGTGTATCGGCGGCTGTGGGTGTGGCAGCTCGCGCTGCGCCAGGCGCTCGCGGAGCTGCGGATGATTGATCTCACGCAACTGACGCTCACGGCGCGGAACCGGCGGGGGCGGCGGTAGATGGAGGGGCGTGGTGGCGTCGAGAAGCGTGGGCCCGCGCGTTAGTTGACATAATGTACATTATCGGACAAATACGCATATATATTACGTCAAGTGACGTAATATAGGACGGCTACTGGTGCATGTTGAGGCGGATGTTGACCTCACCCTGCTCGTCAATCTTGGCCGCCACGAACTCCGGCGACTCGACGCCGTAATCCGCCCGGTTGATCGGGACATCGCCCGCGACGATCAGCGACGAGCCGGAGCGCGCGACGTCGAACTCGTGCGTCACCGTGTTTGTCTCGCCGTGGATGGTCATCTCGCCGGTGAGCTCCACCTTGGCCACGGAGCCGTCATCCGGCACCTGGGATACGTCCGCCGGCTCCGTGACGCGGAACGTCGCCTCCGGGAACTGGTCCGTGTGTAGGATCTTGCGGCGGACGTTGGAATCGCGGACGTCGCTATCGCTCGTCAGGTTGGTCATGTCGACGGTGATCTCGCCCGCAGTGAGCGTGCCGGCCTCAATGTCCGCCGAGCCGCTCACGCCCTCCGTCGAGCCCGAGGTGACCTTCTCTTGGCCCGGGAGGATCTCAAAGAACGTAAAGCCCGCCGACGAGCCGTTTGGGCCCGGGCGCGACGAGACTTCCCAGTGGCCGTCGAGAGGCGTATCGGCGGCCTTGAGGCGCGACTCATCAATGCCTTCGGTCTTCACGCCGTTTCCAAACAGCCCCCCGAGCGCGAGCGGGACGAACGCGACCGCAAGCAGAATGACCACGATGATCGACCCGGCGACGATGAGCAGCGTCCGCCTGCGCTTCAGTGCGGCCTCGTCGAAACTTTTGCCAGCTTCAGTGCCGTTGTGCATACCTGTTACCTTAACCTCTCGATGCTGTGGGACAGATTCACCATTTCGTCACATAAGTGACGTAATTCCTCCGGGGTTGCGCCCTCGCTTGCCGCGGTCTGGACGTCCTCCGCCGCGCACCGCAGCTGATATAGCTGATCGCGCAGGTCAGCAACCTTTTTCGGCGAGAGAATGACCGCGTCCGCCGGGATCTGGGTGCCGGAGAGCGAGTGCCGCTGCTCGTACGCGCGCTGCTTGCACGAGGCGCTGCAGAACTTCCTCCGGCGGCCCCTACCCTGCTGCTCGGGCATCTGCCCTCCGCACCAGGCGCACGTGGGCGCCTGCTTTCCTTCGCTAGCCACACGGCAAGCCTAATACACGCGCCGCGCCAAACCCCATCCGCGGGAACAATGCGGGCAGGTTGACCGTTATACTGTATCGACTGGGAATGCTTGCAATGGCTTGCAGTGACTCGCAATGAAGGGATTGATACAGCATGGCTGATCGTGTGCTCCGTGGAAGCCGCATGGGTGCAGTGAGCTACGAAACCGACAGGGACCACGACCTGGCCCCGCGCCAGATGGCAAAGTACCGTACCCCCGACGGGGAGGTTTTTGAGGTCCCCTTCGCTGATGATGCGGAGATCCCCGAGGAGTGGATGTGCAAGAACGGCCAGCTCGGCACCCTGATTGAGGGTGAGGGCGTGGAGTCCAAGCCGGCCAAGCCACCGCGCACCCACTGGGACATGCTGCGGGAGCGCCGCAGCATCGAGGAGCTTGACGTCCTGCTCGAGGAGCGCCTCGAGCACCTGCGCAAGCGCCGCCGCGCCGCCGCGCGACTGGCAAAGGAGCAGCAGGGCGAGAAGTAAGCCCCGAACATACGCAACGGCCCGGCACAGTGAGTCCACTGTGGTCCGGGCCGTTGGTCGTTGGTGCTTAGCGCTGCTTCTTGGTCGCCTCGTAGCGCACGAGACCGAGGCCCTCGCTGATCATCTCAGTCGCCTGGCTCACCATGTCGGTGACCTTGCCCGGCACCTTGCGCAGGGGGCTGTTGTTCAGCTCGTAGTTGCCCAGCTTCGCGCCCTCGGCGATCATGTTGACCACCTGCTCCGGCAGCTGGTCGGCCTTCGCGCCGAGGCGGGAGAGCTTCGAGTTATCAAACTCGTACTGAAGCAGCTTGCCGCCCTCCTTGGCCATCTCGCTGACCTTCCAGGACTTCTCCTTCACGCCCCACTTCGTCACCTCGACGAGGGACTGGCCGGCGAAGCTCGCGTCCAGCTTGGACTCGCCCAGCGTGCGGTCCTCAAAAGTGATGGGCACCTCGCGCACGTCGAAGCCGGCGTCGATGACCTTGTGCGCCAGGTCCACCTGGAAGATGTAGCCCTTGTTGGACAGCGCGTCCAGGTCGATGGCCTCGAGGACCTCGCGGCGGAACGCACGGTAGCCGGCGGTCATATCGGCGACGTCGTCACCGAGCGCCAGCGAGATGTACTGGTTGCCCAGCTTGGACAGCAGATAGCGCTGGCGGGGCCAGTTCTTCGCCTCGCCGCCCTCGACGTAGCGGGAGCCGATTACCAGGTCGCCGCCGCGCTCAATCGCGGCGAGCAGGCGCGGAAGCTCCTCCGGTTTGTGGGAGCCGTCCGCGTCCATCTGGCACAGCACGGCGTAGTCACGCTCCAAGCCCCAGCGGAAGCCGGCGCGGTAGGCGGCGAGCAGGCCCTCCTTGCCGGCGCGGTGCAGGACGTGGACCTCATCGTGCTTCGCCGCCAGCTCATCAGCCTTGTCGCCGGTGCCGTCCGGAGAGTTATCGTCCACGATCAGTAGGTCGACCTCCGGGTTCGCCGTCAGTACGCGCTCCGTAATCAGCGGGATGTTCTCCAGCTCGTTGTAGGTGGGGATGATCACCAGCGTTGCGTTCGCCATGGGCGATTGACTCCTTTTGCAGATACGTCTTGTTGGGTATTCGTTTCGGTTCGCGGAAGTGGGTGCGGGCCTGTGGTGGGGCCGCGTGGGCGTCGCTAAGCCATACGCTCCTTCTCCGCGGGACTCTTAGCAGCATACTCGCGCTTGGGGCGCGCCACGGCACCGAGCGCGACCGCGGCACCGCCGAGTACTAACAGCCACTCTAGCCACTGGCCGAACCGCACGGCTGGGGTGATGGAGTCCTTGAGCGGGAGCTCCTCCTGCAGGTGCGCGGCCTGGAAAATCTCGCTTTGTTGGGAGACGGAACCGTCTGGGTGCACGATCGCAGAGACCCCGGAGGTCGCGGCGACGACCACGGCGCGGTCGGTCTCGATCGCGCGCATGCGGCTCATGGCCAGCTGCTGGTAGGTCATGTCGGTGAAGCCGAAGGTCGCGTTGTTCGTCGGGGTGGCCAGCAGCTGCGCGCCGTTGCGCACCGCCATGCGGTAAGCCGGATCCTCCGCGACCTCGTAGCACGTGGCCACGCCGACGACCGTCGTTCCCATCCGGACCACGCCCGGGCCATCGCCGGGCTTGAAGTCCCCGGCCAGATCCACCATGTCGGAAAAGTTGCGGAAGAAGTCGCGCATGGGCATGTACTCGCCAAACGGCTGGAGGAAGCGCTTGTTGTGCCGCTCGCCCACCGAGCCGTCCGGGTTGATGACCACCATGGTGTTGCGCTCCCCCACCTGGTCGCGCGTGAGTGTGCCCACCAGGACGGGGACGCCGACGGCCGCAGCGGCCTCCTTGACCAGCGCGCCCGCCTCCGGGTCCGTAAACGGGTTGACGTCCGAGGCGTTCTCCGGCCAGATCACCAGGTCAAGCGGCTGTCCTTGATCCTTCGCGTCCTGCGCCAGCCGCTTGGTCTCCTCCACGTGATTGCTCAGCACCGCGCGGCGCTGCGCGTTGAAATCCAGCCCGAGCCGCGGGACGTTGCCCTGCACTGTCGCCGCGCGGGCCGTCCCAACCTCGTGGGCGGGCGTGTTGACCGCAGCCGACGCCGCCAGCCCCAAGACCAGCGGCGCCACGACCGCGACCCCGCCCGCAGCGCGTGCGCGCCCGTGGGCGACCACCAGCGCCGCCAGCCCTGCGCCGGCGAGCACCACCGCCAACGTCACGAGCGCGGGCCCGCCGAAATGCGCAAGGTTGCCAAGCGGACCGCCGATCTGCCCCCAAGCGAGCCGCACCCAGGCGAACCCACCGAACGGGAACGAGGAGCGACAGAACTCCACGGCCACGTAGACCAGTGCGAATGCGGCGAAGCCGTAGCGCCAGCGGGCAACGAGCGTGCCGAAGGCGCCGGTGGCCAGCGCGTACAGCGCCAGGAAGACGGAGAGCGCCACATACGGCATCGCGCCCACGAACTCACCGATCCACGGCAACAGCAGGAGGTAGCACACCAGCGCCTGGACGAGGCCGAGACCAGCGCCCGTCCACACCCCGGGCCGCGCGCTCCCCCACGGCGCGAGCGCGCCAAAGAGCAGCGCCATCGCGAGGACGCCCGCCCACCAGAGCCCGTGCGGTTCGTAGGACAGGTACGCCAGCGCGCCCGCCCCCGCAGCCAGCAGCAGTCGCAGCACTCCCTGCACCTACTTGTCCTTTCCGCCGTCGGGCTCTTTGCTTGTCGACGCCCCTCCGTCCCCGTCGCCACGATCACCCTCCGGACCTTCGGCGCGGAACATGGCCTCGAGCTCGTCGGCGTCAATGACGTCGTGCTCCGTGTCCTGCTCGTGCGCCTGGTGGCCGCCTGCCTGCCGGTCGGCGCCGAAGTTGCCGTAGCTGGTCTGGAACTGCGACAGCGGCGAGGTGTTGTACACGCGGACACCGAAGTTTTCCATGCTCCGGATTGTCCGCGCTCGGATGAAGCGGCGCAGGAACCCGCGGGTGGGGCCGAAGATGAGCAGGAACCCGAGCAGGGAGCTGACGAAGCCGGGAATGATGCACAGCAGCCATCCCGTCATCAACAGGGCGGAGTCCCCCGCTACCCTGCCGAGCGACGAGCGCCCCTCGGCGGCGTTGACTAGCGTGCCACGCAGCGCGAGGCTGGCGAGCGCACCACCGAGAAACATCAGCGCGAAGATGGCGAGCAGTGCCCAGCCGACGCCGATGAGCTTGGCAACGCCGAAGAACGCGAGTGCCTCAATGAGAAAGTAGGCGAAAATAAACAGCGGCATGCGGCCAGACTACCTGTCCAGCTGTCGCACGAGCCATTTGACGTCACCAGCCAGATGTTGGAAATACGGGCCATAGTGGTTGACGCCCGTCCTGCCCGGCACGCGCGGCATGCGGCGCGTCTGCAAGGGAATCTCCCACGCGTTCGCGAGCGCGGTGAGCTGCGGGTACGGGATGATGTCGTCGTGGAGCGAGCCCCAGAACCGGGTCGGGATGCGCAGCGGGCGCCTGCGTCCGAGCGCGATCGACTCGAGGTGCTCGGAGGTGCCAGGGAGGGAGTGGAGGAGCTCCGCCATGCTGAGGCCACTGCGAGTCCACCGGGTCGTGTGCGCCCAGGGGCGGCGAAGCGACGCCCCGACGGCACAGAGGTCCGAGTCCGCCAGGATCGTCGCGGCACCTTCGGGGCTGAGGTGCGGCAGGATCTCATCCGCCAGATCCGGGTGGTGCGCCATGAGTCCCGCGACGGCGTAAAGGATCACCACGGAGGGCATGGCGCCGTCGACGTGGTCGAGCATCGGCACGAGCGCGGCCGGGGGCGCGCCGACGACGGCGGCTTGCGGCTGGAGCTCCGGGGCGTACTCCGGGCGTTCGAGCCAGGCGCCCACTGCCCCGCCGCCCTGGGAGAAGCCCCACAGGCCGAGCACGGTGGTGTCGACGGAGAGGGATGAGGCGGCGCGGGTGGCGTCGATGAGCGACTGCGCGGCGGCGACATGGTCGCAGTACAGCTGCACGTTCTCCGCCGGGTTTCGGGGGTAGTCGGTGAGCACGACGTTGGCGCCCGCCGCGAGCAGCAGGTTGATCGCCGGCTGCTCGTAGGCGGCGATGAGGTCCCACGGCGCGCGGCGCGGGGCGAGGCCGACGGTGCAGGAGTACGAGGGATTGCAGCGCGGGGCGACGCCCTGCGTGGAGGGGGCGAACGCGATGGTGGGGCGCGGGCCGTGGCCCGGCCAGGGGGTGCGCGAGCGGAAGACCGCCCCGGTGGCGGTGAGGGCGCGGCCGTCCTCGTCCGCAGTAACGTAGTCGATCCCCCCAAACGTCGGCGGGGTTGAGACGCTTGGTCAGGCCTACGGCCTTGATTTCGCGGGCGTTGAGGAGGGATCCGGGAGTCATGCCCGTCACCCACGTCGGCGTGGTGTGCTCCGGCTCGGTGCGGCGGGGGTCGTGGAGGGCGTCGACAAGCAGCCCCGCGATTGTGCGGGTGAGAGGAAACATGCGTCCTACCTCGGCATATGACGCCAGATCGGGCGCGGGACGAGGCGCATGACCAGCGCGAGCGCGGCGAGGCGGCGCGGGATCCACACGGTTGTGCTGCGGCCCCGCTGGGCGGCGTCGACGACCGCATCGGCGACTTCGTCCGGAGTCACCGACATGATCGCGGGCGTCATCCCCTCCGTCATCGAGCCGATAACAAACCCGGGGCGCGCGGTGATCAAGTGCAGCGCCGAGCCGTGGAGCCGGTCCGCCAGGCCCTGGCAGAACGCGTCGAGCCCCGCCTTGGTGGAGCCGTAGACGTAGTTCGCGCGGCGGGCCCGCCAGCCGGCGATGGATGAGAACGCAAAGATGTTGCCGCGACCCATGACGTCCGCCAGCACGGTCAGCGCGCTGATTTGTGCGAGGTAGTCCACGCTGCCGATGCGGACGGCCTCGGACTCGTCGCGCTCGGCGCGCGACTGATCGCCGAGGACGCCAAACGCGACAACGGCGGTGGTGATCTCCTCCGCGGCGTGCACGGATTCCACTATCCGGCGGTGGGACTCGAGCTCCGTGGCCTCGAACCGGATGCACTCGATGCTGGCGGCGCCGGCTTCGCGCAGACGCTCCGCGATGGCGCGAGCGTCAGCGCGTTCGGGCTTGCGCATGGCCAGCACGACCCTCCGCCCGGAGCAGACGCGCAGGGCGATGGCGGTGCCAATGTCGCTGGTGCCGCCGAGCACGAGCACGGTGCCGGTGGTGGGCGGTTCGGCGGTCCTCCCGCCGCGGATGGGTCGAGACATGGGCTTAGCGGAGGTCGCGGGAGACGTTATCCAGCGAGACTGCGCCGTCCTCGTCCAGGTAAACGATGTCTTCCAGGCGCATGCCCCACTTGCCCGGCACGTAGATGCCCGGCTCGATGGAAAACGCCATGTTGGCCTGCAACGCGGTGTCGTTGCCGGCGATGATGAACGGGTCCTCGTGGCCCGCCAGGCCGATGCCGTGGCCCAGGCGGTGCGTGAAGTACTCGCCGTACCCGGCCTCCTCGATCACGCCGCGCGCCACCGCGTCCAGCTCGCCGGCGGTAATGCCGGGGCGTGCCGCGGTGACCGCCGCCTGGTGGGCGCGGAACAGTACCTCGTAGGCCTTGACCACCTCGGGATCCGCCTTCGCAGGGTCGCCGCCCACGATGTAGGTGCGGGTGCAGTCCGAGTGGTAGCCCGAATCCAGCGTGCCGCCCAGGTCCACGACAACCACGTCGCCGTCTTCCAGCACGCGCTCGGAGAAGTCGTGGTGCGGGTTGGCGCCGTTTTCGCCGGAGCCGACGATGACAAAGTCGACGGACTCGTGCTCGTCCATGATCAGGCGGTCCAGCTCGGCGGCCACCTGCGCCTCGGTGCGGCCCGCCACCAGGAACTCCGGCACGCGGGCATGGACGCGGTCGATTGCCTCGCCGGCGCGCTTGAGCTCTGCCAACTCGGCCGGTTCCTTAGCCATAAACAGCTCAGCAAGCGTGTCCGTCGCCAGACGGGTTTGCGGGAGCAGGGCCTGCAGCGCGAAGACGTGGTTTGCGGTCAGCGAGCTGCCCAGCGCCACGGGTGCGGACGCATCGAGCGCCTCAGTTGCCAGCTGGTACGGGTCCTGCCCGTCCTGCCAGCCGCGGATTTCCACATCGTCGCCGGCAACGCCCAGGCTGCCAATGTCCGTCACCGGAGCGACGAGCACGACCCGCCCGTCCGGCCCGATGGCCAGGGCGGTGAGCCGCTCGTGCGAGGAGGCCCAGGAGCCGGTGAGGTAGGCAAACTCCGGGCCGGTGCCAACAACCAGGCCCCCGAGCTTGTGCGCCGCAACGAGCTCGGCGGCACGGGATCGACGGTGTGCGAACGTGGACTGATCTATACGCGTCATGCTGGCAATGATAGGCCAGTTACACTCGAGCGCGTGACCGACCCTGTCCCCTGCTACCCCGACTTGATCGTCCGCTGCTCCGTGGGCGCGCGCTACTGCTCGGGCATCCTCGTTGCTCAGGACACGGTGCTCACCTGCGCCCATTTCCTGCTTCCAGAGCGCCCCGCCCCGTCCCGCATCACAGTGCGCCTGCGGGGCACCCGCCGTCGCGCCCGCGAGGTGCGCATCTTCGAAGGCACCGACGTGGCACTCATCACGCTCAATCGCGTCCGCACCGCCGACGACGCGCCGCCTGGCCCGTACCCGCCCCTCGCCCCGCCCGCGCGCTTGCTTGGAAGCGCGCTGAAACGCACGGTCACGTTCGGATTCGGCGGCGGCGCCACCTCCCCCGCGGCCCGCGACGGGCGATTCCTCATCACGCTTCCGCTCGCCTTTTCGCGCAGCATGCGCACCATCGTGCGCCCGGCGGGCATCGTCGCCAACGCCGCCCCCGCGATCAAGGGGGACTCCGGGGGCCCAGTGCTTATCGACGCCCACCTCGCCGGCATCCAGTCCCTCATCCTCGACCCGTGGCGCGTCAACCTGCACATCGCCACCGTCTCCCTGCTGAACAAGGAAGTGCGCGACGCCATCGAGGTGGCACGGGTCGCCTGCTAGTTGCCGATGGCGACGACGCCGCGTCGAATAGCGTCAATGGCCCGGTTGGCGCTGTCGCGGACCTCGTCGCTGTACCCGGTCTTCTTGACCTGCTCGAGCAGGTCGATGACCTGGCGGCACCAGCGCACAAAGTCGCCGGGGGTCAGCTCGGTGCCGGACTCCGCGGCGGCCGCCAGCGCGTACCCGAGCGGGGCGCCGGCGGTCCACTGGTGCATGGCGAGCGAGAACGCGGGATCCGGGAGTCGCGTCACCGGCAGCTGGTGGCGCTGCTCATCAAAGGAGAGCTCGCCGTAGACGCGCATGGTCTCCCCCATCGCCTCCGCCATTCGGTCCGTGGCAGCCTCCGGTTCGCCGTGCGTGGCCTTGCGGTTTTCAAACACCACCATGGACGCCACGCCGGCGAGCTCCGCGGGGTCCAGCTCGTCCCAAATACCGCGCTTGAGGCACTGCGCGACGAGCAGGTCGGAGACGTTGTGGATGCGCGCCAGGCGCTCGCCTTCGTCGGTCACGCGCGGCTCGCCGCCGATGAGCTCGACGTAGTCCATCTCCGTGAGCAGTCCGATGATGCGCTCGAAGGTGCGGCCCAACGAATCGGTCGAACGATCCACGCTGTTGGTCAGCCGGCGCAGCTTGCGCTCGTTGCGCACCAGCTCCTCCCCGACACGCGCGAGCACCTCGCGGTCATGCGGCGGCCACGCGTGCACCGGGTGGTTGTGCATGGCCTCGCGCAGCGCGGTCACCTTCTTGCTGGGCCGGACCCGCACCTTGTCCTTGAGCTTACGCGGCGCGTTGAAATTCCCGCTGTGCAGCATGTTCACCACTTTGCGGGTGTGCTTGCGCGGCTGGTCCTGCACGTGGCGGGGTACCTTGATCTGCCCAACGATGACTGGCGCGTTGCGGAACGAGCCGGCGTCGATGCGCCCGGACCAGCCGCGTTCCGTGGTCACCCACGGGCGGGGATCGCGCTTCTTTCCCGCCACCTGCACGACGGCGGCTAGCTCCGGCTTCTTCTTCCCCGGCAAGGCGATGACCTCGCCGACGCGCAGCCGCCCCAGGATCGTCTCCGTCTCCGCCTGGCGGTTTTCCAGCGCGTGGCGGCGCGCGTCCTTCTCAGCCTCGGAGAGGTCGCGGCGCAACTGCAGGTACTCCTCCAGGGCCGCCGCCGGGTCCGTGCCCGGCGGGTTAAAGCCGGCCACGTCTCGTTCCAGTTGCGCGCGCAGGCTGCGTACCTTGGAGCGCAGGCGGTCGATGTCACGCACTTCGCCCACCACGGAGCGGTTGGTCTGAAACTGGGCGAACGATTGCTCAATGAGACGGATGGAGTCGTCATAACCGTTCATGCCCAGCATGTTGATTGCCATGTTGTACCCGGGCTGGAACTGCGAGATGAGTGGGTAGGTGCGCGTGGACGCCAACCCAGCCACCTCGTGCGGGTCCATCGCCGGAGACCACTGCACCACCGCGTTGCCGATATGGTCGATGCCGCGGCGGCCCGCGCGGCCGGTGAGCTGCGTGTACTGCCCCGGCGTGAGGTCGACGTGCGCCTCGCCGTTAAACTTGACCAGCTTTTCCAACACGACGGTGCGCGCCGGCATGTTGATACCCAGCGCAAGCGTTTCGGTGGCGAAGACCACTTTGACCAGACCGCGGACGAACAGCTGCTCCACGATGTGTTTGAACGCGGGGAGCAGGCCGGCGTGGTGGGCGGCGAAGCCGCGCAGCCAGGCCGTGCGGAGTTGGCGGAAGTTGAGCACGTTGAGGTCTTCGTCGGGGATGCCTTCGACGCCGGCGTCGATAATAGCTCTTGCCTCCTCCTGCTCTTCCGGGGTAGTGAGCTCCTTGCGGGTGCGCAGGCACTGGAAAAGGGCGCCGTCGCAGCCCGCGCGGGAGAAGATGAAGACGATGGCCGGGAGCATGTCGCGGCTTCCCAGTGCTGCGACGACCTGCGGGCGGCCGACCGGCTTGATCTTGTCCTGGGCGCGCTGGGCGCCGCTGCGGCGGCCGGTGGAGCGGGCGCGGAAGCCGCGTCCCTCCTTGAAGTCGCTGCGGCCCTCGTCGCGGGAGCCGGACTCGATGCGCTCGATCGCGTGGACGAGGGCGCGGTTCACCTTCCCGCCTTCGGTGCTGTCGGTGCTGTATGTGCCGCCGCCAGTGCCGGGTTCGAACAGCGGGAAGACCTTGCGGCCCACCATCATGTACTGGCTCAGCGGGACCGGGCGGTGCTCGGAGACGATCACGCGGGTATCACCGCGCACCGCGTCGAGCCACTCGCCGAACTCCTCGGAATTGGACACGGTGGCGGATAGCCCGACGAGGCTGACGGACTCGTCCAGGTTGAGGATGATTTCCTCCCACACCGCGCCGCGGTCCCGGTCGGCGAGGTAATGGATTTCATCCATCACCACGTGCGAGAGCCGATCAAGCTGCCGGGAGTCCGCGTAGATCATGTTTCGCAGCACCTCGGTGGTCATCACGACGATCTCGGCGGACCCGTTGATTGAGGTGTCGCCGGTGAGGAGGCCGACGGCGTCCTCGCCGTGCTCGGCGACGAGGTCGTGGTACTTCTGGTTACTCAGCGCCTTGATGGGCGTGGTGTAGAAGCACTTCGTGCCTTGGTGCAGGGCCAGCGCAACGGCGAACTCGCCAACAACCGTCTTGCCGGAGCCGGTCGGTGCGCACACGAGGACGCCGTGGCCACGCTCGATGTCTGCGCAGGCCTCCACCTGGAAGTCATCGAGTGGGAAGGGCTTGGCGTCGCGGAACTCCGGCAGAAACGCTAAGGGTGCGGAGGCCTCAGTGGCCCCTGTGGTCTCGGCGGTATTGTCCTCCGAAAGACTTTGGTTGTCTGACTGTGAGGGGGAAACGCTGGAATCCATGCCCCTTACAGTACGTCGTTGAACGGATCTCCGTGACCGTAGGTGTGTGAGCCACCGCTGCCCGGGGCGGGCGGGGCGCTCGGTGCCGCCGGCGGTGCCGACGGGGAAACCCTCGACGGCGCGCTTGGCCGGGAGGTCGCGCCAACGGGCTGCGCGCGCCCGATGGAGCCGGAGGAGGTGACGGGGCCGGACGCTTGCTCGTCATCAAGGTCCATCCACTCCGGGCGCGACTGGTTCGTGCGCTTGTCATGAATGCGGCAGAACTGGAAGGCCATCTCCACTAACACGGTGATGGACAGCGCGAGCGCGACCATGGAGAACGGATCCTGGCCCGGGGTCATGATGGCGGCGAAGATGAAGATGAGCACGATGATCAGGCGGCGCTTGCCCGCGACGTGCTCGTAGCGCAGCACGCCGACGAGGTTGAGCATGACGATGATGAGCGGCAGCTCGAAGCTCACGCCAAAGATGACGATCAACGCGAGCAGGAAGCTGTAGTAATTGCCACCGGTGAGCGCGCCGACCTGCACTTCGGTGCCGATGGACATGAGCACGTACAGGCCCTTGTCCAGCACGAAGTACGCGAGCACAGCGCCAGCCACAAACAGCGCGACCGCCAGCGTGACAAAGGTAAAGGTGTAGCGGCGTTCGTTCTTGTGCAGCCCCGGGGTGATGAAGTTCCAGATCTGCGTCAGCCACACCGGGGAGGCCAGGACGAGGCCGGCGAGGGCGCCGACCTTCAGGCGCAGCATGAACATCTCGAACGGGCTGGTGGCAAGCAGGCGGCACTCGCCGTCGCCGGCCAGGTCTACGCGCAGTTCGCTGGGCAGGTTGCAGTAGGGGCCGCGGATGATCTCGCCCAACGGGAAGATGCCCGGCGGGGCGGTCTGATACCAAATGAAGCCGACAATGGTGCCCACCAAAATTGCGGCCATGGACACCATGACGCGCCGGCGTAGCTCCTGGAGGTGCTCCACCAGGCTCATCTCACCGGTCGGGTTTTTCGGCTTCCTCGCGCGCTTGAGCTTCAGCGCCAACGCTTTTCCCCTCTCTGTCGCGAGCGGTTACTGCTGCGCGGGCGGGGTCTGGTTGCGCTGGTGCTCCGGCTTGTCCCAGAAGCTCTCCGGTTGCGCAACGGACTGGGTTTCCGCGTTGCGGCCGGACTCGATCGCGTTCGGCTGAGCCTTGGGTGCCTCGCCCGCGTCGTCGTGCTTCATCTCATCGACCTCGGACTTGAAGATGCGCGCGGAGCGACCCATCGATCGCGCGAGGTCCGGCAGCTTGTTTGCGCCGAACAGCAGTAACACGATGACCAGGATGATGATGAGCTCGGTCCAACCAATGTTTGGCATGGTTTCTCTTTCCACGGGTATCGGCGATGCCCTGCAACGAAAACATCGACATCGAATGTTTGAATTTCTGAATATCTAACGCGTCATCTTAACGCGTCGAGCGCGCGAAGTGAACGCTCGCGCACCGTGTCCACCAAGCTTTCCGGTTCCACCAGGCGCAGTCGGTCCGCGTGGGCCAGGCAGAACCTCACCAGCCAGTCCTCACTGCCAAAGCGAAACGTCGCAGGCACCCACGCTCCGGTGCCGCCCACCTCGTCGATCTCCAGTTCCCAGTAGTCGGCCATCCACGTCGCGTCGCTGCGCACCAGCAGTTGCGCGAGTGGCGCATCGGCCAGTCCGAAAGGGTTGTCGGGGTCAAGGGGCGCGACGCTTATCGACGCCTCCGCGTCCCCCTCCCCCTGCCTGACCTCACGAATTCGGTCGAGCCGGAAGGACTTGACGCGGTCGCCGTCGAGCGCCTGCAGGTACGCCTGCTCATCGCGCTGAAACACGCCGACCGGGGAAACGGTTCGCTCGGTCACCCGGTCCGAGGAAGCGGAATAGTAGCGGAGCTCGAGCTGCTTGCCGGCGTCGATTGCCTGGCGGATCTCCTGCGCGACGGACCCCAGGCCGCCGACCTGGTCCACGTCCGCTACCCCGCGCTTCCGGTTGACACGGCGGATCTTGTCCGCGGCGGAGCGCACGGCGTCGACGTTGACCAGGCCGGGCAGAGTCTCGAGCGATTCGAGCAGGAGCAGCAGCGCGTGGGCCTCGGTGGGCTTGAGGTGGAGTGGTGCGGTGAGACCCTGGTCATCCAGGACGGTCACACCGCGCCAGGTGTGCTCGAGGTCGAACATCTCGCCCGGGCCGCGCCCGACCCCGGAAAGCAGGAGCCGGTTGAGGTCGTCGCGGACCTCGTCCACGCTGGACCCGAGGTCGCGAGCGATCTCCATGAGTGATTTCCCCTGGTGCCGCGTGATGTACGGCAGGAGGTTGAGGAGGCGGACGAGCCTGGTTGACCCGGTGGAGTTTGCGTGACCCGCGGGGTGCTTGCTCCCCGATTCCTCCGGCGACGGGGCCTTGTCGCTCGTTGCGCTGCGGAGCGGGGCGTCGTGGGGCGTGGCGGAATGTTTGAGTAGGGCGATGACCTGTTCGCGGACCGTCTCCGGCTGCACGGCGACCAGGTCGGCGGCGTGGGCCGCCGATGTGCGCACCACCCAGTCGAGCTCGGCGTCGTGCAGACGAATCTCGTCGCGGTCCGCACGGGAGTCGCCCCGGGCGCCCGGCGCGCGAGTGCCGGCGGCGGCGAGTTCCTCACAGGTGCCGCGGCGTACGGTGACGATGGCGTCGGTGACCGGTCCGCGCAGCACGTCGCGAACCAGCTCCCCGGTGTTCTCGGGCGACTGGTGGAAGTCCTCGGTCTCGCGCACGAGGGTCACGTTGGCGACGCGGACCAGCCGGAAGATGCGGTCGGCGTCGCGCTCGATGTCCCATCCTACGAGGTAGGCGCGGTTGTTCAGCGAGACGATGTCCCACGGGTCCAACGTCCGGCGCTGCGGGTGCCCTCCGCCGGCTGGGGTGAAGTCGAACGAGACTCGCTTCTGCAGCTCAATCGCGGCGAGGAGGTTGTGGAATGCCTGCGGGTCGATTCGGTTGGCGTCGCCGGCCGCAGAGGTCAACGGCGCGCTGTCAAACACGCGGGTCGCGCCGGATGCCGCGAGCTTGGTCCAGCCGGAGCGGGCAAACGCGCCGAGAGAGCCGCCAGTGCTGAGATCCACCGCCAAGCCCACGGCGCTTGCCTCTTCTTCGGTGAGGTCAACGGGTTCCAGCTCGTAGCGGTCCCGGTCCATGGTGAGGGTCCCGCCGGAATACGAAATAGGCACTCCTGCCCGGCGCAGCGCCTCAACATCGCGCCGGATCTTCACGCGTAGCGCTTCGGTCTCCAGGTCTTGGTAGCCGTCCACGTTGCGGGCAACCCACTCCGATTCGCGGTCGTGCGAGGACCCCAGCATGGCAAAGGCCAGGTTCGCCTGCCGGACTTCCGGTTCGAGCTCTGCCACGTAACTGCCTTTCTCCCTCGTCCCCGGTCCGGCTAGTCGGCGGCGCCCATCGCGCGGATCTGTGCGATGAACTCGTCGACACGCTGGTCCTCGGTAGCGAAGGGGTCGAGCAGCTCCAAGGTGCGGGGTTCCGGGCGGTTGGTTTTCAGGTGGACCCAGTCCACATTGTGGTCCATCCCCGCCGAGCGCGCAGCGCTGAGGAACCGGCCGCGCAACGACGCGCGCGTCGTCTCCGGCGGTGCCGTCGCGGCGTGGGAGATCGCTTCGTCGGTGGTCCACCGGCGCACGAGGCCCTTGCGCTCCAGGAGGTAGAACAGCCCGCGCTCGCGGTTGATGTCGTGGTAGGTCAGGTCGATCTGCGCGAGCTTTGGATGGTCCCACTCAGCCCCAAGCTTGTCTTTGACCTGGAGCAACAACTTTCGCTTGATTACCCAGTCAATCTCTTGGTCCACGCCGGAGAAGTCTTGCGACGCAATCGCGTCCAGGGTGCGCTGCCACAAGTCAATGACGCGTGCCATTTCCTCGTTCGGCGTGCCCTCGTCCGGCCGGGACTCCAACCAGCGCCGTGCGGCATCCAACGTGGCCTGCTGGACCTCGAGCGCGGTGACTGTGCCCCCGCTCTTGAGCGCGAGTGGCGTCTGGCCCGTGGGGTCCGCCGCGATGTCGCGGATGTGATCGATGGCGTTGTCGAGCGTGAAATCCGGGAGGTCGAAACCAGCCTCGAGCATCTCAATGACCAACAGTGTCGAGCCGACCTTGAGCGCGAACGTGGGCTCCGCCATGTTCGAGTCGCCCACGATGATGTGCATGCGCCGGAAGCGGTGGGAATCGCCGTGGGGTTCGTCGCGGGTGTTGATGATCGGCCGGGTGCGGGTGGTGGCCGAGGAGACGCCCTCCCACACCTGGTCCGCGCGCTGCGAGAGGACGAAGCGCCCCTTCTTGATCATCCCGGCCCCGCAGAGAAGTTGGCGGGTGATGAGAAACGGCAGCAGTTGCATGCCGAACGACTTCAGGGCGAGCTCGCGGCTGATCAGGTAGTTTTCGTGCGTGCCGTAGGAGTTGCCCTTCGAGTCCACGTTGTTTTTGAACAGGAAGACTTTGCCGCCCACACGGTCCCGCTCGAGCGCCTGCTCTGCTTGCGTGGCGAGGTCGCTGAAGATGACCTCGCCAGCCTTGTCGTAGTTGAGCAGCTGGGTGATCGAGTCACATTCGGCGGTGGCGTACTCGGGGTGCGAGCCAACGTCGAGGTAGAGGCGCGAGGCGTTGTCGGTGAAGATGTTGGAGCTGCGGTGCTCGGCGACGACCGGGCGAAAGAGGTAGCGGGAGATTTCCTCGGGCGTCAGCACGGCCTTGCCGCGCTCGAACGCGGTGACGCCGAACTCGGTCTCCACGCCCATGATGCGGCGGGGGTAGACGGTGGCCATGCGGGTTACTGCCCGCCCTTCTGCACGAACGAGCGCACGAATTCCTCGGCGTTGGTGTCCAGCAGGGCGTCAATCTCGTCGAGGATGTCGTCGGTGCCAGAGGTGTTCAGCTGGGCCTGCCCGGCATCAACGGCGCTCTCGTCCGCGCTGTTGTCGCCGTGGTTGCCACCTTGCACAAACTGCTGCTTAGACATGTCAGACATGGTGCGATTCTAATCCTTTCAGTAGTGATTCGACGGTCTCGGCGCGCTCGATAAGCTCGCCGACCTCCGCCCTGGTCAAGCCGTCGACCTCGTCCATGGGGAACCGGATCGGCTGGTCGCCCACCGCAAAGAGGACGGACTGCCAACTCGACGCGATGATGGCCTCGCCGAACTTTTCGCTCACCTTGCCGCGGAACCACGCTCGGGAGTCCTCCGGTGGCACGGTCACGGCGCGGCGGATTGCTTCCTCGTCCACGAGCGTGCGCATCTGTCCCTTGCACACGAGGGCGTGGTACAGCGACTTCGCGGGGTCAATGTCGGCGTATTGGATGTCAATCAGCTTGAGCTTCGGGTCCGAGATGGGTACGCCGCGCTCCAGGTACCGGCTGATGAGGGCCCACTTCGCCGTCCAATCGAGGCGGTCCGCGGTAGACAGCGGGTCGCGCTCGAGGTCGTCGAGCACCTCGCCCCACAGGCGCAGGACCTTTGCATCGACCTCGTCAAGGTCCGGGAGCGCTGCGGCACGCTCGCGGTACTCGCGGAGGAGCTCGATTGCGGTGAGCCGGCGTCCGTCGACAAGCAACAGGCGATGGGTGCACGTTGGGTCGTGGGAGACCTGCTTGATCTCGTCGACGGCGTTGGCGAGCCGCAGGTCGCTGAAGTCGACGTCAGCCTCGATGCAGTCGAGCACGAGCTTGGTCATCCCCAACTTGAGAAAGTTGGAGAACTGGCTCATGTTCGCATCGCCAACGATGACGTGCAGGCGGCGGAACTTCGTGGCCAGTGCGTGCGGTTCGTCGCGCGTGTTGACGATCCCGCGGTTGAGCGTGGTTTCCAGCGAGACTTCCTGCTCGAAGTAGTCCGCGCGCTGCGAGATCTGGAAGCCGTCGCGCTCTGACTCCTGACCAATGCCCACGCGGCCTGCGCCGATGATGACCTGGCGGGTGACAAAGAACGGGACGAGCGCCTGGGTGAGCCGCGAGAAGTCCGTCTGGCGGGAGTACTGATAGTTCTCGTGGCTGCCGTACGACTGGCCTTTGCCGTCAACGTTGTTTTTGTAGAACTTCAGCGGCGGGCACGGCGCGGTCTTGTCCAGCACGCTGACCTGCTGCTCCCACAGCTCGCGGATGTCCGACGCGGCCTTGTTGAGGACGTAGTCCCCGGCGGCGTCGTAAATCATTGCGTCCCATGCGTTGGATACCTCCGGCGAGGAGTACTCGGGGTGTCCGTGGTCGACGTAGTAGCGCGCGCCGTTGGTGGTCACCACGTTGGCCACGCCCATCGCGTTCGGGTCCACCACGGGAACCGTGCGGTAGCGCTGCAGATCGAACCCGCGGGTGTCTTTGAGCGGTGCTTCCTCCTCGTAGTCCCAGCGGGAGCGGGCGGCCGTATTCATTGCGGCATACGCCACCACCGCGTGCGTCGAGGTGAGCAGCGGGCTTATCGACGGGTCGTCCGGGGTCGTGATCCCGTACTCGGTCTCGGTCCCCATGTAACGTGTCATACTGAACTACCGTACTCGTTGGTATGCCTATTTGTGTGAAAAATGCATACTGGCGTATTTTATTTACATGAGTTCTGAGACCCTCGCAAGCGACCCAGGTGTAGTGCCGAAGGAACGTAAATTGTTCGGTCAGCCCTGGGGACTCGCTAACCTCTTCGGCATTGAGCTGTGGGAGCGCTTCAGCTTCTACGGCATGCAGGCCCTCCTGGCCTTCTACATGTACTACTCCACCACTGAAGGTGGTCTGGGCATTGACCAGACCACGGCGCTTAACCTCGTGGGCGCCTACGGTGGCTTCGTCTACATGATGGCGCTGGTCGCCTCGTTTGTGGGTGACCGGTTGCTTGGCGCGGAGCGCACACTGTTCTACTCCGCGATCCTGGTGATGGTCGGACACATCGTCCTCGCCCTTGTGCCTGGCGGTCTAGGCCTTGCCACTGGCTTGGTGTGCATCGGTATAGGCTCCGGTGGAGTCAAAACGTCCTCGCAGGTGGTGCTCGGTGATTTGTACTCGCGTGAGGATCCCCGCCGAGACGCTGGCTTCTCCATCTTCTACATGTCGGTCAATATTGGTTCCCTATTTGGCCCGGCGTTGACTGGCCTAGTGTGGGGCAAGGCCGGTTTCCACTGGGGCTTTGGGCTTGCCGCGATCGGAATGGCAATGGGACTGACGCAGTACATCATTATGCGGAAGTCTTCCATCGGCGCTGTCGGATCTGAAGTTCCAAATCCACTGCCGCGCGAGCGGCGTGGTATGTGGGCGATTGGTGCAATTGCTGTCGTTGTTGTCGTAGTCGCGCTGCTGGTCACCGGCATTGTTCCGCTCGGATCGCTGTCGTGGATCGTGTTTGCTATCGCTCTTATCGCCACGATTTACCTGTTGTGGGAAATGTTCCACTCTGATGAAGTTACCCCTGCTGAGAAGTCGCGTCTAACCGGCTACATTCCGCTCCTGTTTGGTTCTGTGGCGTTTTTCGCGATCTTTCAATCCCAATTCACTGTGGTCGCGGTCTACTCCGATCAGCGCGCTAACCTGAATTTCTTGATGTGGGAGCTCACGCCGGCCCAGGTACAGGCGTTTAACCCTTTCTTCATCGTGGTCTTCTCCCCCATCTTTGCAGCCATGTGGACTGCGCTGGGGCAGCGCCAGTGGTCATCTGCGGTGAAGTTTGGTGTGGCAAACTTGGTTACAGGTAGCGCGCTCTTCTTCTTCCTGCCGTACGCGGGTGGTGGTCCGAAGTCGACGCCGCTGCTGGTCTTGGTGCTTATCCTCTTTATGTTCACGATGGGCGAGCTGCTGTTGTCTCCTGTGGGCAACTCGCTGGCAACGAAGGTAGCACCTGAGGCGTTTAAATCTCGGCTGTTTGCTGCCTGGTTGATGTCGCTGTCTATGGGCACGGCGCTATCTGGCGTGCTCGGCTCGCTGTACAACCCTGATGATGCCTCCGCCGAGCGGACGTTCTTCATTACGCTGTCGGTGATCACCATTGTGCTTGGCGTAGGGTTGATCTCGATTCGCCGCTGGGTGCTGAAGAAGTTCGTCGACGTGCGCTAGCGCGCCTCGCTTCACGACGCCACCGCGTCCCCATCCCAACCACAAAGCCGGCCCCTCGGGGCCGGCTTTCCTCGTTACCTCAGTTCCGCGACGAGCGGGGCGTGCGCTACCAGCCGCGCTCTGCCAGGCGGTGCGGTGCGGGCAGGTCAGCAACGTTGATGCCCACCATCGCCTCGCCCAGGCCGCGGGACGCCTCGGTGACGACGGCGATGTCGTCCCAGTTGCGCACGGCCTTGACCACTGCCTTGGCGCGTGCCTCCGGGTTCCCGGACTTGAAGATGCCGGAGCCGACGAAGACGCCGTCGGCGCCGAGCTCCATCATCAGCGCGGCGTCGGCAGGCGTTGCGACGCCGCCGGCGGTAAACAGCGGTACCGGCAGCTTGCCGTGTTCCGCGACGTAGCACACCAGCTCGTAGGGTGCCTGGAGCTCCTTTGCGGCGACGTAGAGCTCGTCGCGGTTGGCGTTATAGGTGGCTTGCAGCGCTGCGATCTCGCTGCGGATGGCGCGCATGTGCTTCGTGGCTTCGGAGACGTCACCGGTGCCGGCCTCGCCTTTGGAGCGGATCATCGCGGCGCCCTCGTTGACGCGGCGCAGCGCCTCGCCGAGGTTGGTGGCGCCGCAGACGAAGGGGACGTCGAAGGCGCGCTTGTCCACGTGGTGGGCGTAATCGGCGGGGCTGAGCACCTCGGACTCGTCGATGTAGTGGATGCCCAGGTGCTCGAGGACGCGCGCCTCCATGGTGTGGCCGATGCGGGCCTTCGCCATCACCGGGATGTTCACGGCGTTCAGGACGCCCTCGATGAGGTCGGGGTCGGACATGCGGGCAACGCCGCCCTCGGCGCGGATGTCCGCGGGAACGCGCTCGAGTGCCATGACGGCCACGGCACCGGCCGCTTCGGCGATCTTCGCCTGCTCCGGCGTGACGACGTCCATGATCACGCCGCCTTTGAACGAGTTGGTGAGTTCTGCAAACTTGGTGAAATCTGTCATAGTGCTCCATTGTCTGGGCGCAACTGGTAGATTCCAAGGTCCAGTATCATTTTCATTCCTTGTACCAGTTGGTGATCATGTGCTCCTCAGCGTCTCCCCCGAGCTGCCTATCCCCTTGCCCACGCAGATCGCACAGCAGATTCGGCTCGCGGTTACCAACGGCACGCTGCAGCCCGGAGACACGGTCTCCAGCACACGCGCACTCGCCCGCCAGCTCGGAGTCTCCCGCGGCACGGTCGTTACCGCCTACGACCAACTCATCAGTGAGGGCTTCCTCCTCGCCGCGCAGGGCGCACCGACGCGGATCCACCCGGCGCTCACGCTTGCGCCACCGGCGCAGGGGCCGCAGCGCGACACGCGCCCAAGGACGACACCCCGGGCCCGGGTCTCATTGCGGCCGTCTGCGGGCAGCGCCGGAGCAGTTCGACCGGCCGCGTGGCGCAAGGCCTGGAGGGACGCCCTCAACGCGGACGGTGCCAGCCTGGATAAGACCGGAGAACCAGAACTCAGAGCCGCCATCGCCGAGCACCTGCGCCTCGCGCGCGGCATACAGGTCGACCCCGCACACGTGGTGGTCACCGGAGGATCGCGCGAAGGGCTGCAGCTCATCCTGTACACGCTGGGTTCGGGGCTGTGCGTGGGTGTTGAAGACCCGGGCCACCCCGGCCTGCGTCGCGTGATCCCCCTCGGCGGACACGAGGTGGTCCCCTGCGCCACCGATCCCGGTGGGGTGGTCGTCGGCGAGCTTTCAGACCGCCTCAACGCGCTCTTGGTCACTCCGTCCCACCTGTACCCCTTCGGCGGTGCGATGAGCGCCTCGCGCCGCTCCGCACTGCTCAACTGGGCGACGCGGACCGGCGCCGTGCTCATCGAGGACGACTTCAACACCGAGCTGCGCTACCTCATCTCGCCGCAGCCCCCGCTCGCGGCGCTGTCGCCGGGGGCCGACGTGCTCACGCTCGGCACGTTCTCCACGCTCCTCTCCCGCGAGCTCGCCGCGGGGTATGTCGTGGCCTCCCCCGCGCTCGCTCCCGCGCTGCGGGAGACCCGAGAGCTCCTGGGAATGCCGGTGGCCACGGTGACGCAGCGCGCCATTGCGCACCTCCTCGACCGCGGCTACGTGCGCCGGAACGCGCGTGCAGCGCACAACCGGCTCGCGCGACGGCGCAAAGCCGTTGCCGCCACGGTGGTCCCCGCCCTGGAAGCGCGCGGCGCGCGAGTGACCGTGCCGGAAGCAGGCGGCGCAGACGTCACCGCCGAGTTTCCCACCGTTGCACTGCGGCAACAGTTCGAGGACCAACTTGCCGCCAGCGGCGTGGAGTGCGGCCACGAGTCCAGCCTGTGGTCGGGCGGTGGGGATGGGCTTGTCCTGAGCTTTTCGCACCTGACGGATGAGGACTTCGAGTACGCGCTCGGGGCCATCCACCCGGAAAAGACGGCCTGACCTAGCCAGCTGCGGCCGCGACCTCAGCGCGACGCGGGGGCTCGCCGGCAGGTGTCCCCGCCTTCCGGCGTACTGCCCAGGCGTAGATCGCGCCGGTGATGTTGTGTAGCACCGCGGCGACCGCGCCGGGCAGCGCCGCCTCTGGGGAGAAGAACTTGCCGGCCATGCCACTTGCAAGACCCGCCGACTGCGTGCCCACCTCGATCGCCACCGTCCGGCGGTAGCTCTCTGGCTGCCCTGTCACCTTCGCCGTGAAGTAGCCCAGCAGGTAGCCGAGCGCGTTGTGCAGCAGCACCGCCGCGAACACGAGCAGCCCGACCTCGATGAGCGCCTCGTGGTTCTTCGCCACGGTTGGGAAGACCACGCCGCCAATGCCCAGGATGGAGATCCACGGCAGCACCGGAGCGATCTTGCCCATCCACGCATCGAGCGCGTAGCGCAGCGCGATCCCGCCGATCACCGGGATGAGCACGGTCTGCGCGAGCGACCAGGCCATCCCCGCGCCGTCCACCGCCATGTCAGCGCCGGCGAGTAGCAACATGATAACTGGGGTCACAATCGGGGCGAGCAGCGTGGAAACGCTCGTCATCGCCACGGACAGCGCCACATCGCCCTTGGCCAGGTACGCGATCACGTTCGAGGAGGTGCCGCCGGGAACCGAGCCCAGCATGAGCAGCCCCACCGCAAGCGCAGGGCTCAGGCCCAGGAGCTTGACCACCGCGACCGCGCCGAGCGGCATGATCACGAACTGCGCGACGACGCCAATGGCGATCGGGACGGGCCGCTTCGCCACCTCCTTGAAGTCCGGGATGGTCAGCGTGAGCCCCATACCGAACATGATGATCATCAGGAAGTACGTGATGAAGCTGGTCAGCGGGAGGAACGGCCCTGGCGCGACAAACGCGAGCACCGAACCGAGTAGAATAAAGGCCGGGAACGCGGCGACGGCGATGGCTGCCGAGCGATCTTCCTGTGTGCTCATGGCGAACTCCTACTCACTCTGTGGGATGAAATTCCGCATAACGAAATATGGGTGAGTATAAGTGATACCGCGCACACTTTTGGGCGTTTCGCCCGATTGCTACCCGACGACCTCCGCGGCCACCACTCGCTTGCCCTGCCGGCCCGAGATGCGTGCCCACTCATCGGGGTTCGCCGTGTTTGGCATATCCTCGCTCTCGTCCTGCTCAGCGCGCACGGCCGCCCGGAGATGCTCCGCGGTAATCCCCTTCTGCACCGCGCCGGGCTGCTTATCGACGCCCACCGCCCCGATCCAGTCCTTAATCGCCAGCTTCTTCGCGCGGTCCACCACGTTGGCGATCATCGCGCCGGAGATGAAGTCGGAATAGTGGAGGAGCTGCGACGTGCCGTCGACAAGCTCCAAGCGCACAAACGGACGCGGGGCGAACATGGCGTCGGCGGCCGCGGCGATGAGCTCCTCGGGTGCCGCAGCGAGCGGGATAGCCGGCGTGATGTAGCGGGCGAGAATGTCTTCGGCCTCCGCGCGGTTCGGGCGCGAGACGCGGACTTTGATGTCCAGGCGTCCGGGGCGCAGGATGGCGGGATCGATGAGCTCCTCGCGGTTGGTTGCGCCGATGACGATCACATTGGCGATACCCTCGACGCCGTCGATCTCGGTGAGCAGCTGCGGCACCACGGTGGTTTCCATGTCGGAGCTGACCCCGGAGCCGCGGGTGCGGAAGATGGACTCCATCTCGTCGAAAAACACGATGACGGGGCGGCCGCCCTCGGCCAGCTCGCGGGCGCGCTCGAAGATAAGGCGGATGCGTCGCTCGGTCTCACCGACGAACTTGTTCAGCAGCTCGGGGCCCTTGACGTTGATGAAGTGGGCCTGTCCCCCGTCGCCGATGCGCTGCGACAGCGAGTTGGCCACGGCCTTGGCAATAAGCGTCTTGCCGCACCCGGGCGGGCCGTAGAGCAATAGTCCCTTCGGCGGGGTGAGGTCGAACTCTCGGTAGAGGTCCGGGTGCGAGAACGGGAGCTCGACCGAGTCCTGGATCATCTCAATCTGCGAGCTCAGGCCACCGATGTCGGCGTAGGTGACGTCCGGAACCTCGTCGAGGGAAAGCTGGTTGACCTCGGTCTTAGGGACGCGCTCGAAGGCGTACCCGGCGCGGGTGTCCACCAGGACCGTATCGCCTGCGCGTGCGTGCTCCCGGAGTGGCTGCGCGAGGTAGACCAGGTGCTCGGCACCCTGTTGGTCCGCCACGATCGCGCGCTCGGTGTTGATCTTCTCGGACAGGGTGGCGAGCTGGCCGACGGCCTCGTACCCGCAGGACTCGACGACGATGGCGCCGTCGCCCAGGCGGACCAGCGTGCCCGGGCGCAGCGCGTCCGGCGACACGGTCGGCGCGACCTTGACGCGCATGCGGCGTCCGGAGGTAAACACCTCGGCCTCGTGGCCGCGCGGGGATCCCTCGAGGAACACCCCGTACGTCGACGCCGGCTCGCCGAGTGCTTCCACCTGCGCATACAGGTCGTTGAGCTTGTCGCGGCTCGCTTTAAGCAGCTCCGCCAACTTCTTGTTCCGCGAGCTCATCGCCTGATTCTCGCGTTTAAGCTCCCGCAGCTCCGGGCCGAATGCGTCGTCGTTGATTGTGTTGCCAGCCATACCCACCACACTAGTGGGTGCCGGTAACAGCTACTTGCGTGCCCGGCGTTGCGGGCGCGGCGGCGTGACGCCGTCGGCAAGCCTGCGGGTCCACACGAGAAATGCCGTGTGCGCGTTCATGCGGTGCTCCGGACGGGTGGCCAGGCCCTCCACCTTCCACTCACGCAGCAGCGTTTCCCAGGCGCGCGGCTCGGTGAAGCACTTCGCCTCGCGGATCGCTTCCATGATGTTCATCAGCTGCGGCACGGTGGCCACGTACGTCATGAACACGCCGCCGGGGATGAGTACGTTTTTCACCGTGTCGATGAAGTGCCAGGGCTCGACCATGTCCAGGATGACGCGGTCGACCGGGCCGTCGAGGTCCTCGGTGGTGATCTCGCCGAAGTCGCCTAAGCGCGGGGTCCACCACTCCGGGGTGCCGTTGAAGTAATCGGCCACGTTGTCCTTGGCAAAGGCGAGGTGGTCGTCTCGGATTTCGTAGGAGAACACCCGGCCCTCGGGCCCGACCGCGCGCAACAGCGACATGGTCAGCGCGCCGGAGCCCGCGCCCGCCTCCAGCACGCGCGCGCCCATGAAGATGTCGCCCTCCACCAGGATCTGCGCGGCGTCCTTGGGGTAGATCACCGCGGCGCCGCGCGGCATGGACAGCACGTGGTCGACCAGGAGGTGGCGGAAGCACAGGTAGTCACTGCCCAGCGTGGACTTGACCACCGAGCCTTCGTCCGCGCCGATGATGTCATCGTGCATGACGATGCCCTTGTGTGTGTGGAACTGGCCGCCCTCGACCAATTGGATCGTAAAGTGACGGCGTTTCGCGTCGGTGAGCTGGACTTTGTCACCTGCTTGGAACGGGCCTGAATACATGCGCCTAAGTATGCCCTACTCGGCTCGCGCACCGTAAAACGCGGTGAGCGCGCGGACGAAGTACTCCATGTCGCGCGCGCCGCACAGCTCGCGCGCCGAGTGCATCGACAGCAGCGGCACGCCCACGTCGACGGTGCGGATGCCCATGCGCGTCGATGAGATCGGCCCGATCGTGGATCCGCAGGGCACGCTGTTGTTGCCCACGAAGGTTTGCGAGGGCACCTCGGCCGCGCGGCAGGCGCGGAGCCACTCCGCCTCGGTGACCGCGTCCGAGGCGTAGCGCTGGTTCGCGTTGATCTTGAGCACCGGCCCCCCGTTGAGGCGCGGCCGGTGCGTTGGGTCGTGCTTCTCCGGGTAGTTCGGGTGGACGGCGTGCGCGGCATCCGCGGAGACCTGGAACGATTCAGCAAACACGTCGAAGGGCTCGCCGACCTCGCGGGCGATGCGGGTCAGCACGCGCTCGAGGAGCGGGCCGCCGGCACCGGTGGTCGACGCGGAGCCGACCTCCTCGTGGTTGAATGCGGCGAGCACCAGGATGTCCTGGGCGGCGTTCTTCGCGGCCAGCAGCGCCTCGAGCGACGCCCACACACTGGAAAGGTTGTCCAGGCGCCCGGCCGCGAGCAGGTCCCCGAGCAGCTCGCCGCGCTGCGCGTCGGCGGTGATGAGCTCGTGGGACACGATGCGCTGCGAGTCCACGCCGGCAGCCTCACCGACGAGCTCCATGAGCGGTCGATCCCCGCCGAGGACGGGCGGCGTGTGCGCCTGGCGCTCCACGGTGGGCGCGTCGGCGCGGTAGAGGTGGATTGCCAGGTTGGGCACGCGGGCGACGGCGCCGGTATCCACGAGGTGCTGCGCGCCATCATCGGTGACCACCCGTCCGGCAAATCGCAGGTCTCGGTCCAGCCACGTCTGCAGGATTGGTCCGCCGTACACCTCCACCGCCACCTGGCGCAGGCCCTCGCGCTGGAAGTCCGGCTGCGGTTTGGCCATCAGGCCCGGCGAGTCCGTGTGGGAGCCGACGATGCGGAAGCGCGGGCGCGGGTGCTCGGGGACCCACCACGCGATCACGGCGCCGCCGTCGACCAGGACGTGGCCGCCGGGTGCGGCCGGGTCGGCGGGGGCGGGCGACGTGGCGTCGATAAGCGAAAAGCCCTGCGCGGTGAGTGCCTGCGCGACGTTGTGCGCGGCGTGGAAGGCGCTGGGGTTGGTGTGGAGGAAGTCGATGAAGCGAGCGTGCATACCTCCACTCTAAGATGTGGGACACGATGACTCCACGACCGCTCGCACTTTCCCCGTCCCGCGCCTCCGACTACCAGCGCTGCCCGCTGCAATATCGGCTGCGCACCATTGACAAGATTCCGGAGCCGACCACGGAAGCGCAGGTCAAAGGCACATTGGTGCACGCGGTGCTCGAGGAAATGTTCGGCTGGCCGCGCGAGGCACGCACGTTCCCGGCCGCCGTCAAGCGCATCAAACCGGCGTGGGAGGAAATGCGCGAGAAGGACCCGAGCTGCGCGGAGCCGATTGACAACGAACTGGCGCTCTTCCAAGCCGCACGCGAGCTGCTTCGCGGGTACTTCCACATGGAAAACCCGCTCGGTTTCGACGCGCACGAGCAGGAAATGTACGTGAACACCGTCCTGCCCAACGGGGTGCCCGTGCGCGGATTCATCGACCGTGTGGACATCGCGCCCACGGGCGAGGTTCGCGTGGTGGACTATAAGACCGGGAAGAAGCCACTGCCCCGCTACTCGCAGGACGCGCAGTTCCAGATGCGGTTTTACGCGCTCGTGTACTGGCGGCTGTTCCAGACCATCCCCACCCAGCTACGGCTGATGTACCTCAAGGTTATGGACTCGATGATCCTCACCCCGTCGCGCGAGGAGCTTGAGTACTTCGAGCGCGACCTCGCGGACCTGTGGGCGAAGATCGAGGCGGACGGGAAGGACGGTCACTTCCGGCCGAAGAAGTCCAAGCTGTGCGGCTGGTGCGCATTCCAGGACCTGTGCCCCGAGTTCGGCGGGATGCCGCCGGAGTACCCGGGCTGGCCGGGCTCCGCGGCGGACGGCCGCGCGGTAGACGGCCCCGCGGCGGAGGCGTCGCAGGATTAGAACAGCCCGGAGACGCGACCCTCGCTGTCGACGTCGATGTTGTTCGCCGCCGGCTTCTTGGGCAGGCCGGGCATAGTCATGACGTCGCCGGTCAGCGCGACGACGAACCCGGCACCGGTGCGCGGGACGAGGTTGCGCACGTGCAGCGTGTGTCCCTCCGGGGCACCGAGCTGCTGCGGGTCGTCCGAGAACGAGTACTGCGTCTTGGACACGCACACCGGCAGCGTGTCAAAGCCGTTGTCCTTGAGCATCTTGAGGTCGCGCAGGGCGGCCGCCGAGTACTGGACGTCGTCTGCACGGTAGATCTCGCGCGCGATGGTCTCGATAGAGGCCTCTATACCGTTGGCCGGGTCGTAGAGCTGCGTGGACGTGCCCTCGGTCAAGTTGTCCAGCAGCGTGGTCGCCAGCTCCGTGGCCCCCTCACCGCCCTTGGCCCACACGTCGGCCTCCGCGATGGCCACGCCGGTGCGCTCCGCCCAGTCGCGGACCCACTTAAGCTCCGCCGGCGTGTCCGTGTCGAAGCGGTTGAGGGCGACCACCGGGGTTACGCCGAACTTGCGGATGTTGTCCACGTGGCGCTCCAGGTTGGCAATCCCCTGCTCCAGCGCATCGACGTTTTCCTGCTTGAGCTCCTCGCGCGCGATGCCGGCGTTGTACTTGATCGAGCGCACGGTGGCGACGACGACTGCACCGGCGACGTCCAGGTCGCCGTAGCGTGCCTTGATGTTAAAGAACTTCTCCGCGCCAAGGTCGGAGCCGAAGCCGGCCTCCGTGAGCACGATGTCCGCGTACTGCATCGCGGTGCGGGTGGCCAGCAGCGTGTTGCAGCCGTGCGCGATGTTGGCAAAGGGGCCGCCGTGGATAAACGCGGGCGTGCCGCCGAGGGTCTGTACCAGGTTCGGGTGAATCGCCTGCTTGAGCAGTGCCGCCATCGCCCCCTCCGCGCCGAGGTCGCCCGCGGTGACCGGCTTCTGGTCGTAGGTGAGGCCGATGGTGATGTTGGCCAGGCGCCGCTTGAGGTCCTGCAGGTCCGTGGCCAGGCCGAGGATGGCCATGATCTCCGAGGCGGCGGTGATGGTGAACCCCGTCTGTGCCGGAACACCGCTGGTCGGCCCGCCGAGGCCGGTGACCACGTTGCGCAGGGAGCGGTCGTTCACGTCCAGGCAGCGCTGCCAAGTGACGCGACGTGGGTCGATGCCCAGCTCGTTGCCCTGGTGGATGTGGTTATCAATCAGCGCCGCGAGCGTGTTGTTGGCTGAGGTGATGGCGTGGAAGTCACCGGTGAAGTGGAGGTTGATGTCCTCCATCGGCACGACCTGCGCGTAGCCGCCACCGGCCGCGCCGCCCTTGATCCCCATGACGGGGCCGAGGGAGGGCTCACGCAGCGCGACCATGGCGTTGTGGTCGAGGAGCGAGAGGGCGTCGGTAAGCCCGATGAGCACCGTGGACTTGCCCTCCCCGGCGGGGGTTGGGGACACGCCGGTGACCAGGACAAGCTTCGCCTTCGGCTGACCCGGGTGCTTGGTCACGTCGACCTTGGCCATGTGCGTGCCGTACGGGACGAGCGCGTCGGCCGAAACGCCGGCCTTCGCCGCAATGTCCGCGATGGGCGCGAGCTGGTGCGCCTGCGCGATCTCAACGTCGGATTTCGGGGTGTGGTTTTGGGACGCAGATTGCGTTGCTGTGGTGTCTGACATACCACCACAGTACCCGGTGCCAGGGACGCCACCCCCCCCGTGCGATGTGTCGTTAGAGCACGAGGGCGCCGATGCCGTACCCCAGCAGGATCGCCGTGGAGATGCAGACGACGCCGGGGGCGATAAACGGGTGGTCAAAAACGTATTTGCCGATGCGGGTACTGCCGGTGTCATCCATCTCCACCGCCGCGAGCAGCGTCGGGTAGGTCGGCAGCACGAACAGCGCCGAGACCGCCGGGAAGGCGGCGACGGCGGTGAGCGGGCTCACTCCGATGGCGAGCGCTGCCGGCATGAGCGCCTTCGCCGTTGCCGCCTGCGAGTACAGCAGGCACGCGGCGAAGAAGAGGACCACGGCCAGCAGCCACGGCTGCGCCTGCAAAACGGTGCCGGCGACCGCCTGGATGTCGTCGATGTAGTAGTTGATAAACGTCGTGCCGAGCCACGCCACGCCCAGGACGCACACGCAGGCGGACATCCCGGAGCGGAACACCTGGGTGGTGAGCACCTCGGCCGCTGCGTGCTTGGTCACCCAGAGGATGATGGCGGCGGCTGACAGCATGATCGCCATGATGGCCTCGTTGCGCGGCACCGTCGGGTTCGGAATGAGCCCGATCTGGTCCGAGATCAACGTGGCGTAGGCCATCACGATGAGGATCGCGGCGACGAAGATGCCCACCGAGGTTTTCGCGCCCGCCTTCGGTGCGAACTCCGCGGACGCCTGCGGCTGCGCGACGAGCCCGTCAGCCACACGCTGCTGGTACACGGGGTCGTCCTCGAGATCCTTGCCCAGGCGGTTGGCCAGCCACGCCGTGGGGAAGATGGCCAGCAGCGTCGCCGGGAGCATCACCGCGAGTAGTTGCAGATAGCCCACCCCGTGATCCTCCAGGAGAGAGGCCATGAACACGACGGCCGCGGAGATCGGCGAGGCCACAATAGCCATCTGCGAGGCAATGACCGCGACAGAAAGCGGCCGCGACGGACGCACCTTGCCCTCCTTCGCCACCTCAACGATCACGGGGAGCGTAGAGAAGGCGGTGTGGCCGGTGCCCGCCAGCACCGTCATCAGCCAGGTGACCACCGGCGCGTACACGGTCACCCGCTTCGGGTTGCTGCGCAGGAACCTCTCCGCCAGGTACACCAGATAGTCCATTCCGCCGGCGAGCTGCATGGCGGAGATCGCCGCGATCACGCACATGATGATGCCGATGACGTCGAACGGGATCGCTTCCGCGCTCACCGGGATGCCGGTCGCGCCGAGGAGCAGCACCCCGAGCCCGCCGGCGAAACCGATAGCGATGGACCCCATCCGCGCGCCCAGCACAATGGCGCCGAACAGGATGATGATGTGCACGACGAGCAGCAGCGACACAGACCATTCCCCTCACGAGTTCAACGAATATAAATCGCGTACCATTATCGCCCGGATGGTACGACCATTCCAACTCGCGGTGCGTGCTCCTCCCCTGCAACGCGGGTGCCTGCGCCTACCGACGCCACGCCACCGGCACCCGCGCACCCCCGATCAATGTGGCGTGCTTGATGTCGGCCTAGTCTTCGTCGACGTAGAGCTTCCCGCGGTACTCCGGGTGCATGAGGTTTTCCTTGCTTAGCACCGCGTCGAGCTCCTCCTCGCTGAGCAGCCCCTTCTCCAGGACGAGCTCGCGGACGCCGCGGCCGGTCGCCGCGGCCTCTTTGCCAATCAGGTCGCCGTTGTGGTGGCCAATCACCGGGTTGAGGTAGGTGATGATGCCGATCGAGTTGGCAACGTAGGCCTCGCACACCTCCTTGTTGGCGGTGATCCCGGTGACGCACTTCTCGCGCAGCGTGCGCGCCGCGTTGGAGAGGAGCGAAATCGAGCTGAACAGTGACTGAGCGATCACCGGCTCCATCACATTGAGCTGCAGCTGGCCGGCCTCCGCCGCCATGGAGACGGTGAGGTCGTTGCCAAACACCTTGAAGCAGGCCTGGTTGACTACCTCGGGGATGACCGGGTTCACCTTCGCCGGCATGATCGACGAGCCGGCCTGGCGCTCCGGCAGGTTGATCTCATTGAGGCCGGCGCGCGGCCCGGAGGACAGCAGGCGCAGGTCGTTGCTGATCTTGGACATCTTCATCGCAGCGCGCTTGATCGCGCCGTGCATCATGACGTAGCCGCCGGTATCCGAGGTCGCCTCGATCAGGTTCGGGGACGCCTGGATCTCCAGCTCGGTGACCTCGCGCAGCGCCGCAACAACCTGGTCGCGGTAGCCCTTCGGCGTGTTGATGCCGGTGCCGATGGCGGTCGCACCCAGGTTGATCTCCAGGAGCACGTTCGCCGCGTTGACCAGCGTGCGGTTCTCCTCGCCCAGGTTCTCGCCGAAGGCGGTGAACTCCTCGCCCAGCGTCATCGGGACGGCGTCCTGGAGCTGCGTACGTCCCATCTTGATGATGTCCGCAAACTCATCGCCCTTGGCGCGGAACGCCTTCTGCAAGAGGTCGAATTCCTCGATGAGGCCCTGGACGGCGTAGTACAAGCCGAGGCGGAAGCCGGTCGGGTACGCGTCGTTCGTCGACTGCGACATGTTCACGTCGTCGTTCGGGTTGATCTCGCTGTACTCGCCTTTGTCCTTGCCAATGTGCTCCAGCGCAAGGTTCGCCACGACCTCGTTGGTGTTCATGTTCACCGAGGTGCCGGCGCCGCCTTGGAACGCGTCGATCGGGAACTGATCCATGCAGCGCCCCTCTTCCAGGATCTGGTCGCAGGCCCACACGATCGCCTCCGCTTTCGCCTTGGGCAGCGCGTGCAGGCGGCGGTTGGCCAGCGCCGCAGCCTTTTTCACCTGCACCATGCCGCGAATAAAATCGGGCACATCATTGATCGTTTCGCCGGAGATTTGGAAATTCTCCATGGCGCGCAGGGTGTGGATGCCGTAGTAGACGTCCGCCGGGACGTCCATCGTGCCGAGCAGGTCTTCTTCTTTGCGAGTCGTCATGCGGACCATCGTACGGAACGGACTTTTACCGCTCATCATTTGCCCGCTTCGGGGGTGAAAACTAGAGGCGCGCGATGCGCAGCTCAGTGGCGATCGTGCCCTCTGTGCCCAGCTCAGCCAGCTGATCCATCACCTGGTTAGCCGTCGCGCGCGGGACCATCGCGCGGACCGCAACCCAGTTCTCGCGCGACAGCGGCGAGACCGTCGGCCCCGTGATGCCCGGGGTCAGCGCCAGTACCGCGTCGAGGTTATCGCGGCAGACGTTGTAGTCGATCATCAGGTAGTTGTGCGCGTTGAGGATGCCCTCGATGCGGTTGAGGACCTTCACGTGGGCGTCGTCAAGCTGCATGCCCTGGCGCTTCACGACGACCGCCGCGCTGGAAATAATCGGCTCGCCGAACGGAGCGAGCCCCTGCTGGCGGAGGGTGGCGCCCGTGGAGACGACGTCCGCGATCACGTCGGCGACGCCGAGCTTGATTGAGATCTCCACTGCCCCGTCGAGGCGGATGACCTGGCTGGGGGTGATCCCGCGCTGGGCGAGGTAGTCCTCCACGAGGTGTGGGTAGGAGGTGGCGATGCGCTTGCCTGCGAGGTCCTCGACCGCCCACTGCTCACCCTGCTTCGCGGCAAAGCGGAAGGTGGAGGAGCCGAACCCGAGGTCCAGGACTTCCTCGACCTGCGCGCGGGAGTCTGCGGCGAGGTCGCGGCCGGTAATTCCCAGGTCGAGGTGGCCCTGGGCAACGTAGATGGCGATGTCCTTCGGGCGGAGGAAGAAGAACTCGACGCCGTTGGGCTCGTCAACAATATTGAGCGCCTTGTTCGCGCCGCGGCCCTTGTACCCGGCCTCCTTGAGCACCTGCAGCGCGTGCTCCGAGAGCGAACCCTTATTTGGAACGGCGAGCTTGATCAACGATTTCTCCATGGGTGGTTCTCCGCTGGGGATCTAGAGGTACTTGTACAGGTCGTCCGGGGTGAGGCCGCGCTTGAGCATCATCACCTGCGTCCAATAGAGCAGCTGGCTCATCTCCTCGGCCAGCTCCTCGTCCGACTGGTATTCGGCGGCGATCCAGACCTCGCCGGCTTCCTCGATGATCTTCTTCCCAATGAAATGCGCGCCCATGTCCAAGGCGTCAACCGTGCCGGACCCAGCCGGGCGGTCTGCGGTCCTTTGGGTCAGTTCTGCGAAAAGGTCATCGAAGGATTTCACGCCTTCAAACCTTAGCGGACCTCGCGCGCCGCCGTGGCAAACCAGGAAAAGAGATCCTCCGCGGTGGCGCCGACAAAGCGAGCCGGGTCGAATTGGTAGACCCCGCTCGGGACCGGGTCGCCGAGCCCGAGGACGCGGCACCCGGACTCCGCGGCGGCGGACATGCCAGTCCAGGAATCCTCCACGACGAGACACTCCGCGGTGGGAGCACCAACCCGGCGCGCTGCCTCTTCGTACATGTCGGGCGCCGGCTTGGGGTGGGTGACCTCGTCGCCCGTGATGGAGTCCGTGAACAGTGCCGCGCCGATGGCCGCGATACAGCGGTCCGCCAGAGTGCGCTCCGTGTTCGTTGTGACAAACATGGGCACCCCGGCAGCGCGCAGCTGTTCGAGCAGGGGGCGGATGCCCGGGTTGAGTTCGATACCGCCGGCCAACTTCTCGGCCATGCGCTGGTACATCCAGGCGCGGAGCTCGTCCTGCTCGCCGTTGGCAAGCTCGTAGCCCGCCCACCGCGCGCAGATGCCCAGGGATTCCGCGAAGCTCGCGCCCTCAGTCTTCTTGCGCTCTTCAGGGGACAGCCTGCGTCCGAGCTTCTCCGAGAGTTCGAACGTGGCCTCCGCCCAGAGGGGTTCGGTGTTGATGAGAGTACCGTCCATGTCCCAGAAGATGGCTGCTGGAGCGGCGATCGCGCTACTCAAAGTCGGGCAGCTCCCCGAGGGCCTCATCGTCCGCACCGGACGCGATTGCGGCGCGACGGACCACGTCCGCAAGCTCCGACTTCTCCTCCGGTTCGAGCACCGCGTACTCATGCTTGGCGTTGAACTGCTCCAGGTTGTCGTAGAACGGCTGCACGAGGGCCTTCAACCGCTCTCCGTCCGGCGATGACTCAATGAGGTCGAATGCGTCAAGGAACATCTCGATGATCTGCTTGAGCTCCGGCAGCGCCTCCGGGTCGAACGGCTGCTCCCACAGCTCCTTGTCGCTTTCTTGCAGGTAGGAGCCGGTGGCAAAGGTGCGGAGGTCATCGATGAACTGGTCAACGTCCGGCTGCAGTCGGGCGCGAATCGAGGTCTCTGGTTGCGTCATGCTTCCCATTGTGATCGACTACGCGAAAACGCGCACCCCGAGCAGGCCGTCGATCGCGTTCACCAGGATGTTGTCGTGGTCGCCGCGGGCCATGTCCAACACCCGCAGGGCGCGCGGGGTGTCCAGGTCGTCCGCCAGCGCGGTGCGCAGCTCGTTGACGTTGGCCAGTGCTTCCGCCTCCGTGACGGGTTGCGCGAGTCGCTCCTGCCAGCGGGCCAGGCGCTGCTCTGCGGCCTCGAGGCCGCGGTAGGAAAAGTCACGGTCCTCGCGGTAGTGCCCGGCAAACACGGCGAGTCGGATCGCGGCGGCGCTGTGTCCCTGCGCGGTCAGCTTGTGCACGAACACGAGGTTGCCCAGCGACTTGGACATCTTCACGCCGTTGAGGGCGATCATGCCCGAGTGCACGTAGTGGCCCGCCATGCGCGGTTCCGCGTAGGCCGCCTCCGCGTGCGCGGCGGAGAACTCGTGGTGCGGGAAGGCGAGGTCCGAACCGCCGCCCTGGATGGCAAACGTGTGACCCAGCCGGTTGGTCGCAATTGCGGAGCACTCGACGTGCCATCCGGGGCGCCCCGGGCCGATCTTGGTCTGCCACGCGGGCTCGCCCTTACGGGGGCCGCGCCACACCAGTGCGTCGAGCGTATCCTGCTTGCCTTCGCGATCGGGGTCGCCGCCGCGCTCTGCGAAGAACTTCTCCATCGTGGCGCGGTCGTAGTTGGACTCGTAGCCAAATTGCTTGGTGGCGTGAATCGACGCGTACACGTCGCCCTGGTCGAGGCGGTAGGCGGAACCGTTGTCCAGCAGCGTTTGCACCATGGCGGCAACTTCGTCGACAGCTTCCATCGCGCCGATGAAGTCGCGCGGCGGTATCACGGAGAGCTCCTCCATGTCACTGCGGAACAGGGCAATCTGGCTGCGGCCGAGCTCGCGCCAGTCCACGCCGTCACGATCCGCGCGCTCGAAGAGGGGGTCGTCCACGTCGGTGACGTTCTGGACGTAGTGCACTTTGTGGCCGTTGGCCAGCAGCTGTCGGTGCACCAGGTCAAAGGTCAGATAGGTCGCGGCGTGCCCGAGGTGCGTGGAATCGTACGGGGTAATGCCGCAGACGTACATGCCCACCTCCCCGTTGGCGTTCGGCGTGACGTCGACGGCGTGAACGTGTTGATCCGCGGTGTCGTACAGCTGCAGGGGGCGAGGGATGCCAGCAACAGCAGCGACATGAGGAGTAGGCCAGGATTGCATGGCCACTACCCTACCCACTGCTGCCGGGGGCGCCGCTAATCGACGCTGTGCGCTGGCCCCATGGCTCTTAGCCTGCCGCCATCACGCCGGTTCCCAGCAGCAGCATGACCACGAGGCCGAGCGGGATGCGGTACGCGGCGAACCAGGCGAAGGAGTGGTTGGACACGAACTTCAGCAGCCAGGCGATGGAGACGTAGCCAAGGACGAACGCGATGGCGGAACCAATGAGGAGTTGGCTGCCGCTGGCGGCTTGTCCGCTTTCGGGGTTGAAGGCGTCGGGAAGCGAAAAGAGGCCCGACGCGAGCACTGCGGGAATGGCGAGCAGGAAGCTAAAGCGGGTGGCCACCTCGCGTTCGAGGTTGAGGAACAGGCCGCCGGAGATGGTGCCGCCAGAGCGGGAGACGCCCGGAATCAGCGCGAGGCACTGCCAGAAGCCCATGAGCACGGCGTCCTTCATGGTCAGGTCCTCGAAGCCGCGGGTCTTGGTGCCGCGGCGCTCCGCAAGAATGAAGACGAGCGAGAAAATGATGAGCACCGTCGCGGTAATCCAGAGGTTGCGGAAGTTGTCTCGGATGAGGTCCTTGAGCAGGACGCCCAACACAGCGACGGGGATGGTGCCGGCGATGACCATCCAGCCCATGCGGTAGTCAAAACCGCGCTTGTCCTTGTTTGCAAGGCCGACGAACCAGCCGGAGAGGTAGCGCCAGATGTCCTTGGCAAAGTAGACCAGGACCGCGAGCTCGGTCCCCAGCTGAATGACGGCGGTGAAGCTCGCGCCGGCGTCTTCGCCCCAGAAGAGCTGCGAGACGATGCGGAGGTGCCCGGACGAAGAGACCGGGAGGAACTCGGTGAGCCCCTGCACGATAGAGAGGACGATGACCTGAACCCAGGACATGGATTCGGCCAACTGTGTCGGATCAGTCATGGCAGAACACACTACCCGCGAGTGGCTGCAGGGACCGAACACACACGGCCGGAGCGAAGCTGGCAGGTTGCTAGGGTTAGGGGTTGTGAAATACGGAAAGAGATTTGCCGTTGCGCTCGCGGCCGCGACGTCCTTGGCGCTCGTCGCCTGCGGTTCGGATGTGACGGGTGACCAGCTGGAAGAAAGCATGGGCAACGCGACGCCCGATCCGTCGCCGCAGGCCGCGGACCCCGCCGGGACGGTCTTCCCCTTCGACGCCATCGAAGACCTCGACACCACCGACGGCGTGATCGCCGTCCGCACCGCCAATGCACTCACGGTGGGCACCCTCGACCAGCTGCGGGACGGCAGCGCCGCCGCGCATCCGCTTTCCGGCGAGTGCGGCGATGTCTCTGCAAACGCGGGCACGTTCGCGCTGGGCTGCGGCACCTCGATCATGCTGGTGCGCGCCGATGACCCCGGGCAGGCGGACACGCTCGATGTGGATGAGCGCGTAACGTCCGCGACGGTGACTTCCAGTGGTGACGTGCTCGCCGGCAGCAACAGCGAGCGCGATGTCTGGCTCTACCGCGACGGTGAGCTCGCGGACACCTTCTCGGTGGCGCGCGAGACCGACCAGCTCCAGGCCGTACCCGTCGACGGCCAGGCGGACAGCGTCGTGCGTACCAACCGCTTCGACACCACCGTCCAGGACATCGATTGGGGCAACGGGCGCCAGGGCGGCACACTGCGCGCAGGTCTCGGTGTGGGCAAGATCGCCGCCGGGGCGAATGGTCTGCTGCTTGCCGCCGACGCCACGGGCGACCAGCTCCTCGTCTACACCACCGACGACATCATCCGTCTGCACCAGATGGCCCCGGTCCCGGAGAGCCCGTGGGACGCCGCCTGGGACAACAGCAACCAGGTCGCGTGGGTCACCTCGACGGCGACGAACACCGCCACCGGCTACGACATCTCGCGCGGCGTTCCGCTTCAGCGGGGTGAGCTGGCCACGGTGGGCGATGCGCAGAGCATTGCCACGCTTGACGACGCCACGCTGCTCATCGCCTCCGCCTCCGGCGGCGGCCTCCAGGTCGTTGAGCCGGACGAGCTCCACCTCGACGAACTGCCGGCGGCGACCGCAGCGGCCGACGCCCCGACCCAACAGTCTCCTTCCTCCCAGCACAACGAGGGTTAATCATGACGTTTCTCCAAAAAGCAATGCACTCCCTGCCCGACGGTACGCAACTGACGAAGGCTTCCGAAGCGGCCTACGACGCGGCGTACGCCGCCGCGCTGAAGGCGATGTTCCTCCTTCCGCCCGAGCGCATCCACGGGATCATCAACGCAGGCTTGCGCGCGCTGCACGTGGCGAGCCCGGTGAACCGACTCGCGGAGCGCGTCGTGCGCGTGCACGACTCCGCGCTCGAGCAGGAGTGCTTTGGCGTTCGTTTCCCCGCGCCGCTGGGCCTTGCCGCCGGCTTTGACAAGAACGCGTCGTCCCTCGACGCGTGGGGCGCGCTCGGCTTTGGCTACGCGGAGGTCGGGACGGTCACGCCGAAGGCGCAGCCCGGTAACCCGGCTCCGCGCCTGTTCCGCCTCCCCGCGGACAAAGCGATCCTCAACCGCATGGGGTTCAACAACGACGGCGCCCTGCCCGCCGCGCTGAACCTGGACGCCCGGAAGTCGGACGACATTGTGGGCATCAACATCGGCAAGAACAAGACGGCGACCGACGCGGTGGCGGACTACCGGGCCGGCGCCACCGTGCTGGGGCCACACGCCGACTACCTGGTGGTAAACGTGTCCTCGCCAAACACGCCCGGCCTGCGCGACCTCCAGGCGGTTGAGGAGTTGCGCCCGATCCTCTCCGTCGTTGCAGAGTCCACCGCCACTCCGGTGCTGGTCAAGATCGCCCCGGACCTCTCCGACGAGGACATCGACGCGGTCGCCGACCTGGCCGTGGAGCTGGGGCTCGCCGGCATCGTGGCCACCAACACGACCATTTCGCGCGAGGGCCTGCGCACCCCCGCGGATGAGGTGGAAGCGATGGGCGCCGGTGGCATCTCAGGCGCGCCGCTGAACGATCGCGCCCTTGAGGTCCTGCGCCGGCTGCACGCGCGCGTGGGCGACCAGCTGACGCTCATGAGCGTTGGGGGTATTTCCACGCCGGAGCAGGCGTGGGAGCGCATCGCCGCAGGCTCCAGCCTTCTCCAGGGCTACACCGGGTTCATCTACGGCGGTCCGGCCTGGATCAGCCGTATTCACCGCGGGATCGCGGCGCAGGTGCGCGCCCACGGGCTGGAAAACATCGCGCAGGCGGTGGGCAGCGAGCTGCCCTACCTGCGGTAGTCGCTCCCCCGCTTACGCCCGTGGGCGCGTAGTGCGTCGCAGCACGATGGCGCAGAGTAACGCTGCGACGCCCCACAGGGCGGGCCAGTACGTCTGCGTGTAGAAGAGCGTGTGCGTAGGCAACGCGACGCCCAAGCCGATGAGCACGAGCGCGATAATAAGCGCGGCGACCTGCGTGCGCGAACCCTCGTGCGAGGTGCTCACCGTAGCGAACGCGCCGATGATCACCGCAGCGATGAGGACGGTCAGGGTTTGGAGTGTGAGGGCAAAGAGCTCCTCACCACGCAAGACCGAGAGAATAGTAAAGAGGAAGAGCGCGGCGGCGAGCGTGATAAACGCTCCGCCGACGCGAAGTTGAAGCGGGGCCATGACGGATCGGTCTACTTGGTCTCGGTCCAGCCCCACGCGATCGCGCGGCCCACGCTGTGGAAGTACAGGTTAAAGCCGAGCTGCGTCGGGTTCGCGATCTGGTCCGCCGGCAGCTCCTCCACGTCGACCGCGTGCACCGCGAACAGGTAGCGGTGCGGGCCGTGCCCCGCGGGCGGGTTCGCGCCGTAGAAGCCAGGCGCGCCCGAATCACCAACCAGCTGGATCGCACCGACGCCCAAGTCCTCCTTGGACGCATCGCCGGTCGCAATGGACTGCGTGCTCACCGGAATGTTGAACGCGGCCCAGTGCCAGAAGCCAGAGGTCGTCGGCGCGTCTGGGTCGTAGCACGTAATGGCCAGGGACTTGGTCCCCTCCGGAAGGTCGGACCAGGCCAGCTGAGGCGACGTGGCATCGTCGCCGACCAGGGAGTCGGGCAGCTCGGCGCCGTCCTCGAAGTCGGTGGAGCTAAGCGGGAACGACGGCAGGTCCTTCAACGCTGCGTACGGGTCCGGGCCGGGAAAACGGTCTGAAACGTAGGAAGCAGTCATACAGATATTCCTACCCCAGCGCTGTGACTTTCGCCATGATTTTCACTAAAAGTTCTGTGGGATCACGGCGTGATGCGTGATGGGAGGGGGCAGCAGAATGCCAAGGGTGTGGTTTGGAAGCGCAATTGTGTCCATTGCACCCTAAAAAGCGGTGTTGTGCAGGCGATTTGTGTGTTTTACGCCGTGCACCTTATAGTGTTTCAAGTGCCCAGCCGAGAGGCTGAAACACCCGGCCCGGGTGGCGGAATGGCAGACGCGCTAGCTTGAGGTGCTAGTGTCCTATTAACGGACGTGGGGGTTCAAGTCCCCCCTCGGGCACAACCCACCGGCCTCCTACGATGGAGGCCGGTTTTCTTTTTGTACAAGGAGGTTTGGCGGTGGCGCAGCGTCAACCTACAGCGCGCCCCTCAACCGGTCGGATCGCGCTGCTCGCGCTCGCTGCGGTGGGGTTCGTAGCCGCGTGGTGGCTCCTGGACGTCCCCTCCCTCGCCACGCTCCGCACGTGGGCGGAATCGACCGGCCCCTGGTTCCCGCTCGTTTTCTGGCTGCTCTACGTACTCATCACGCAGTTCCCCATCCCGCGGACGGTCATGACGCTGTCTGCGGGCATCCTCTTCGGCACCGGGCTCGGCATCGTGCTCTCGCTCACGGCCACGACGGTCGCCGCGGTCATCTCGCTCCTCATCGTGCGCTTCCTGCTGCGCGATTGGGTCGAGCCCCGCCTCACCCACCCCGCCGTGCAAAAGATCAACGCGCGCCTGGAGCAGCGCGGCTGGCTGGCCGTGACCAGCCTGCGCATGATCGCTGGAGTCCCCTTCTCCATCATGAACTATGCCGCAGCACTCACCCGCGTACGCGTCCTTCCCTTCGCCATCGCCACGCTCCTCGGCTCAGCGCCCAACACCGTGCTCGTCGCAGTCTTCGGAGACACGCTCACGGGCCACGCCAACCCGTGGGTCATCGTCGCCGTTGTCGTGTTAGCAGTGCTGGGTGTCGGGGGCTTGCTTATCGACGCCACCATGCCCACCCGCGACACGCCCACCCCGAAGAGTAAAGGCCTGAACGTAGACCAGGCGTAACATCTCGGTCATGATTGCAGTCCACGCGAGGTACCGGGGAAGGGATAAGGCGCGCGCCGAGGTCGTGCGGCGCTCGGCTGAGGCGCTCGCGACGCTGCCTGGCGTCGGCGAGTTTGAACTGTGCAGCGTGGAGGACATCCGCGCCGATGTCGTCGGGCCCGAGCACGCGCTCAACGTGATCATGGCGCTACTCTCCGACGGCGACTGGGCCATCGGCCTGGGGATCACGGGACACGGACGCGCCGTCTTCGCGGCGACGGACGCGGTGGGCACGCGACCCGCGCAGGTGAAGGTCGTAGTGGACACGCCGGACCCGGGCACCTCCGCAAACGACATCGAGGCGACGTTCGCGCTTCTGGGCTACGTGCTGCACAAGCGCACCCTGGAAGGCCGAGAGGCCACCTCGCTGGTGCGAGGTGGCCTCAATCAGAACGAAGCGGCTGCGGAGCTAGGCATCTCCAAGCAGGCGATAAGCCAGCGGCTGCAGGCCGCCGGCTGGCAGGCGGAGCAGTCGGGGTGGAAGCTGGCGCTGAACCTGCTCACGCAGGCGTCGCAAAGCGCTTAATGCGCTACCCCTGGTACGGGCGATTCGGTTCGTCGGCCGGCAGCGGATCCTGCGGGCCCGCACCGAGTTCACGGCGACTGCTTCCCGGGGCAACCTGCGGGGCGTCTTGCGTCGGATCCGGGTCGTCGACATGCTTGTTGGCCACCGCGCGGGCCTCGGCGAGCGCCTTAGCCAGCTCCGGGTCGGTCGAGGTGTCGAACCAGGAGTCCGTGTTTTCCGCCTCCGCCATCTCCTTGGTTTCCTCGTCCACGTTTGCAGGTTCGTAGCGAAACACGCCGTCCTCGCCCTTGCCCGCGAACGCCTGCGCAAACTGCTGCAGCGAGTCGCCGAACTGGGACGGGATCATCCACATCGTGGCCGCTTCGTTTTCCGCGATCTTGGGCAGCTTCTCCAGGTACTGGTACGCCAGGAGCTCCGGTGTGACGCCTGAGGACTTCACGGCCGCGTTGACCTTCTGGATCGCGCGTGCCTCGCCCTGTGCGGCCAAGTACTTCGCGGCGCGCTCGCCCTCTGCGCGCAGGATCATAGCCTGACGCTCCGCCTCCGCGTTCAGAATGGCGGCGTGCTTCTCGCCCTCGGCGGAGAGGATGCGTGCTTGCTTCTCGCCCTCGGCAGTTTTGATGTCGGATTCGCGCCTGCCCTCTGCGGTGAGGATCATTGCGCGCTTTTCTCGGTCCGCCTTCATCTGCATCTCCATGGACTGCTGGATCGACGGCGGCGGTTCAATGGCCTTAAGCTCAACTCGGCTGATACGAAGGCCCCACTTGCCGGTGGCCGCGTCAAGTTCGCCGCGCAGGCGGCGGTTGATGGTTTCGCGGGAGGTCAACGTCTCTTCAAGCGTCATGCCGCCAACCACGTCGCGCAGTGTGGCGGTAGAAATCTGCTCCACGCCGACAAGGTAGTTGTCCACGCCGTAGATGGCCTTGGCGGGATCGTTGATCTGAAACGTGACCACCGTGTCGATGGCGACGGTGAGGTTGTCCTGCGTGATCACGGCCTGCGGCGGGAAGGACACGACGCGCTCGCGGGTGTCCACGCGTGCGCGGACGGAGTCAATGAACGGGATGAGGAGGGTCAAGCCACCGGAGACCGTGCGGGTGTAGCGGCCAAGCCGCTCGATCACCGCGGCTTCACCCTGTGGAATCAGTTTCACCGATGCGAAGAGGAGCGCCGCCACCAGCGCAATGATGACGACGAGGACAATAGTTGGGCCCATCTAACGTTCCTTCCAGACGACCGCGACAGGGCCGTCAATGTCTGCCACTGTGACAATATCGCCGGCGACGATCGTGTCCGCCGGATCCAGCGACCTCGCGGACCAGATGGAACCGTCCATCCGGACCTGGCCGCCCGTGGGGCCGAAGGCCTCGAGCACCTCCGCGCGCTGCCCCACCAGGGCTCGCGGGGAATCGTCGTACACCTTCGGCTGGTGGTAGCGCTTGTGCAGGTAAGGCCGCAAGAAAAACCAGAACGCCGCCGAGGAGGCGACGAACGTGAGGACTTCCGCCCACAGCGGAACCCCGGCCAGTGCCACGCCGGCGGTAGTGAGTGCGCCGGCCCCGAGCATGAGTAGCGTGAACTCACCCACCGCCAATTCAAGGCCGGCGAGGACAGCTGCTGCGACAAACCAAACGAGTGCTCCCACGTGCTCAAGGTTACAGGAACTTACAGATCCTCTTTGGATAACTCTGGGTTGGTGACAAAGTCGACGAGCCGTTCTACCGCGCCGATCAGGGTGGAGTCGAGATCGCGGAACGTCTCCACCGCCGAGTACACGCGGCGCCACCCATCCTTCGGGTCCGACCAGCCGAGGCGTTTGCACACGCCCGTCTTCCAGTCCTCCCCGTACGGCACGTCTGGCCAGGCGGGGATCCGCAGCTTCTCCGGCTTTACCGCGGCCCAAATGTCGATGTATGGGTGCCCCGTCACGAGCACGTGTTCGCCGACGTTGCGGACCAGGCGCGACTCCTTCGTGCCCTCGATGAGGTGGTCTGCGAGCACACCGATTCGGCGCCCAGGCCCCGGCTGAAACTCGTCGAGGCGCGCCTGGAGGTTGTCCAACCCTTCGAGGTACTCCACGACGACGCCTTCGACGCGGAGGTCGTGGCCCCAGACCTTTTCCACAATCGCGGCGTCGTGAATGCCCTCGACCCAGATCCGGCTCGGCATGGCCACCTTCGCGCGGACATTTTCAACCTTCCGGGAGCCCGAGTTGGAGCGCTTCGGCCCGGAGTCCTGCTTGGGTACGTAGCGGGTCAGCGTGACGCGCTGTCCCTCCACCATGAACGCGCCGGGGAGCATCTTAAACAGTCGCTCGGTGCCGTAGCGGTCATCGAGGCGGACGAAGTCGCCGTCGTAGGTGCGCTCGAAGCCGATGACCGCCCCGACGAAGTCGTTGCCCACGATCTCGACGATGATCCCGGGCTTTGCCGGCATCTCCGGGTAGGTCGGGCGCTTGCGTCGCGCATGACCCTGAAAAATGTCTGCTCCGTAGCGGTCGTCATAGCTCATAGTGACCAGAGTGTATCTTCCCCAACCCCCGGTTCCTGTTAGGATACCCCGGATGCAAACTCGTGCCGAGGTTTATTCACCGCTCCAGAACACTGCCGTGTGGCTCGCCGCATGGCTGTACAACGTCGAATCCAGCGACGAAACCATGGACGCCTTGCGCGACCTCGGCGGCACCCACGAATACCTCGGCGGCCCGTTGTTGCCGCTGCTTCGCGACGTCCGCGCCGCAGCCGACCTGGACACCCCGGGTCCAGCGGTCCGCCTCATCCTCTGGGGACCGGGCCAGGCCGCCGGACTCATCGCAGGCAGCCCCGCTATGGAAGCTCTCACCCCGGCCGGCGCGATCGTCGTCCGTGGCGCGGACCAATCGCACATCCTCGTCCCCGACTACACGGGCGCGTCCGTGCACTGGCGGTGGTTCGAGGAGTCCCGCCGGCTCCCGGAGCCCGCGTGGCTCAGCCCCGGCGAGGCCGATGCGCTCCTGTCCCAGGCAACCAACGAGGCAGCAGTGCTTATCGACGCCACCCGCTCCGCCAACCCCGCAAACCAAGTACTTCGCGAACTCCCCCACCCGCGCCTGACTGTGGGGACGCTCGCGGACTTCTACGACACACCCGGCTTGCCTGCGGGCGTCACGCCGCGCGCGGCGAAGCTGTTCGCCCGCGCTGACCGGGTGGCGGCGATCATTGAGACGGTGACCGACCGGTTAGACGATCACTCCTTCGACCCCCAGCTCTTCGCGCTGTGGCGCCATATCCGCACCGCCCGCATGGCAGGCGTCGCCGACGCGGTGGTGGATTACCAGCGCGAGTACGCGGCGTCCACCGGCGGCGCTTAGTTGCTAGTGCGCGCGGGCGGGCCGCTTCCGCGGCTCGCAGCACCCTTCGCAGCACGGGGCGCCGTTGCGGGTGCAACCCTGGACGGTGAGCGTCGACAGGCTCGCTGGCTGCTCGCCCCGGGCGACCGCCTCCGCGATGTCGACGACCATGGACGCAAACTCCTGGGTCAGCCCCACGGTCGCGACGCGGTCCATCGTGACCCCGTGCTCCTCGCAGGCCTGCCGGAGCTCGGTGTCTAAGTCCCACACAACCTCCATGTGGTCCGTAATAAACCCGATGGGGACGCAGATGAGGTGCTGCACGTTGGCGTCGGCAAGCGCCTCCGCCCGGTCCACCACATCCGGCTCGAGCCACGGCGTGGCCGGGTTCCCCGACCTGGATTGCCAGACCACCTCGTAGTCGGGCGCGCCAGCGCGCTCCGCGACGAGCCGCGCGGCCTCCGCAACCTGCCGGGAGTAGAGGTTGGCGTTAACGGGGCCACCCGAGGCAACATCGGCCGCCGTGGGCACGCTGTGGGCGGTAAACAGCACCCGGTAGTCCTTCCCCTGCGCCTGCGCGAGCGCCTCCTTGAGGCCTGCCGCCACCTGGTCGATGAACGCCTCGTTGCCGTAAAACTGCCACAGCTTGGTGAACTCGACCTCGGGTGCCACCTCGCGCATGCGCTGTATGTCCTCGTCGTACTGCCTGCAGGCGGAATAGCCGCCCCACGCGCTCGTGGCGAAGACGAGGACGCGGCGCGCGCCGTCTGCGGCGAGCTGCTTCGCGGTGTCCTCGGCAAACGGGTGCCAATTGCGGTTGCCAAAATAGACGGGCAACTTGATCCCGCGGCGCTCCAGCTCGGCGTTGATGTTGGTGATCAGCGTGCGGTTCTGCTGGTTAATGGGGCTCACACCGCCAAAGTGGAAGTAGTGCTCGCCGACGGTAGCCAGCCGTTCCTTGGGAATGCCCCGGCCGCGCGTGACGTTCTCCAAAAACGGAATAACCTCGTCCTTTCCTTCGGGGCCGCCGAAGGAAAGGACGAGGAGTGCATCGTAGTCAGATAGCTTCATGCCACTGATGGTAGTGCGGTGGCGATCCGCGGCGTCACACCGCTTCGCCGCCTAGAGCAAACGCACCGCGTTCGGGGCCATTCCGGAGTAGCGCACCGGGGAAATCTGCACGTTCTGCCCGGCCTGCGGGGCCTCGATCATGGTGCCGTCGCCAAGATAGATGGCCACGTGCTGGTTGCCGCCCGGACCCCAGAACAGGAGGTCGCCGCGCTGCGCCTCGCTCGCCGGCACCTGGGTGCCGCGCTGGTACTGGTACCCGGTGTAGTGGGGCAGCGAAATGCCCACCGCAGCGAAGGCGTAGAGCACGAGGCCCGAGCAATCGAAGCCCGCCTGGCTGCCGCCGTCCACGCCCGTGGTCGGACCGTTGGCGTCACCGCCGCCCCACACGTACGGGGTGCCGATGGCGGATTGGGCGCGGGCGATCACGGTCTCGATGGAGCCGGAGCTAGAGGCGCTCTGCGAGCCGCTGGCCTTGCTCACGGCGCTCTGAATCGTGTCCGAGACCGTTGCTGCGGAGTCGACCTCCGGGAGCACGGAGTTGAGATCCTCAGTGGTGCCAGTGGATGCGGATTCTTCGTCCGAGGTCTGGTTCACCTGCGCGGCCCCACCGGCACCGAGCGCGTCGCTCAGCCCGCCGGCGAACGCCGCGATGACCTCGCTGTCGCTCGAGGAGCCGTACGGGCTTTCCAGGCTTGTGTGGTTGGCTTGGGTCGCGCCAACCATCGCGGCGGCGGCGATGATGCCTGCCGCCGCGGCGATGGTGTCTTCGGAGATGTTCAGGTCACTGGACATGCCGCTGAAGGACGGCGCTGCCGCGTCGGGTGCGCCGACTGCGCCTGCCTCCGGCTCGGATTGCAGGCTCTCCCCGTTCGCTGCGGCGGCGTTGGTGAGGGCTTGCGCGACCGTCTCCGAGCTGAGCTGTGCGACCGAGGGATCGATGTTCGCCGCGTGCTGCTCGACGCGAAGCACCACGTCCTCGGGGACCTCATCAGCAGTGACCTGCTGCTCGGGGGCGGCAGCGGACGCCTCGATGCTCGGTTGCGCAGCTTGGCTCTGCGCGGACTGCTGCTGCGCCCCCTCCGACTCGGCCGTCTGGGAGGTCGCAGCAGGTGCCGCCGTCTCGCCTGACTCCGCCGCCTCAGTCACGCCGGAGGACCCGCTCGCATCGGTCTGGGGGGCCGATCCCGACGCCTGGCGCTGCTCGGCTAACGACGCCTGAGCGCTGTCCAACTCGGACTGCGCCCGATCACGCTCCCGACGCTGCTCGGCCAGGGCCTCGCTGGTGGAGTCGAGCAGCTCGCGGGCCTCGGCCTCCGCGGCCTCCGCTTCGCTAGCGGTCGACTCGGCGAGCTGGCTCGCTTTGCGCTGGATCGACGCCTCGTTGGCTGCCTCGGTGCGTGCGCGCTCGACCTCGTCGAGCTTCGCCCGGCGTTCGTCGCTGCGCTGACGCAGGTACAGCGAACGGTCGAGCACGTCCTTCTGGGCGTCACCGCTGGTGGCCATGTCGAGCCCGCCGCTCTGGCCGGCGCCGCGGTACTGCGACCGCGTGACCTCGTCGAGCGCTGCTCGCGCCTCCTCGACGGCGTGTTCCGAGGCTTCCAGGCGCTTCTTCGCTTCCTCTGCACCCTGGCGAGCCTGCTCGGCGCGGCCTTGGGCATCCTTGAGGTCCACGAGCGCCTGATTGACCTTTTCCTGCAGGTCGCCGATGTTCAAGTTCAGGTCATCGATGTTGGACTGCGCCTGCGAAATGCTGGTGACCAGCTCCGTCATGGACGCAGGTTGCGCGGTTGCCACTGGGGTGACCAGCGTCGCCGCGAGAGACAGAGTTGTGGAACACGCGATCGTGCCGAGCGCAATGCGCGCGCGACCCGACCGGGTGAACCTCGATGGTTCTACCACGGAATGGGGCTCCTCACGCCGCGCGCCCAGGCATGACAAATCAAGCGAGGAGCAAAGTGCTTCTCGACGATTCACCGCCACAGGTGACTAGCCTGCAGCCTTGACGCGCAGCCCTAATGGGTTGACTACTGATGCAGGCACGCGAGCCTTCAGCCCCACCTTCGTTACTGGCCTGGTTCTTGGCGTGCTTCCCCACATGCCCGAACCGGGGCCTTGACCGAATGACGAGTTCAGTCAAGGAGTAAGGCCTGAAACGATTGGTGTTGCATTCAGCTCACGAGCCGACAGCAAGACCATACGACACGTAATCAACTTGTTGCACAATCTTTACCAAAAACCACAACAGTCAAGGCTTTTCACATGACCTGATAGCGCCAGGTACAGCAGATATAGCCGATACGAACAAGTAGTGTGAAGTTCGACACATTTCCCGGCAGGGGGAACAAGTCGCCATGGCCGTTGCGCTGGGATCGCGATGTGGCTGCGTATCCCTTGATGCAAGACAAAACCGTCAAGGCGAACGACTTGACTTATTGAGGGGGTGGCTAACGGCGTGCGTGCCAGGCGGACAACGCCGCGATGCACGCAAGCGCGAGCACCACCGATCCAACGGCAATCCCCCACGCCACGGAGTGTCCCTGCGCCGCCTCCGCGAACGCGACGACCCCTTGCGGGTAGTCAGGCTGGGCCACCATTGCGGTTTGCCCGCGCTCGATCGCCGCCCGGCTGAGCGAATCGCTCACCGCGATAGCGGCGTTCGGCGTCCGGACCACGACCGTGTCGTAACCGGTGCCATTGAGGAGGTCCTGTGCGACGTCGCGAAGGTCTGCAATCTGCGGTGGGGTCTGCTCAAGCACAACGAGCCCGGCCGCCCCCATGTCGTCGGACGGTGCTTGCGTCAGCGCGTCGCGTATTGCGGCTTCGAGCGGTACGTTGACGGGGTTTTCCGTCCCAAAGGCGATCCCATCCTCCTGGAGCTGGGCTTCCAGACTCGCCATGTCAACGTCTACTGGAATCACGTCGTCCCTTTCCGCTCTCATTCGCCGTCGTTTCGAAGTGTAATCGGCTCGCCGTCGCGCTTGGCGCTCCGGTCTTCCAATACGCGACCGGAGACCTACCACGCGTTTGGGGGTAGGCAGTGTGGCCAGAGTGAGCGCGCTCCGCCCTCGCCGTCGCTGCGTTTGCCCAGGTGCTGTGGTTATCCGGGCGTGTTTGCCCCCGCGGATGAGGGGATTTGGGTACTCGGGGGCGTCGATAAGTGCGCCCTAGCGCAAAACATAACGACCGTACTGTTATTATGGCGACGGAACCGTGAGAGGTCGCATATCATTATTGGTTGACCATCACGTGTCATAGTTCCCAGATTTGCATTACGACGAGAAATGGAGCTCACTGTGGCTGAAAGCAAGAACTCCTTCAACGCTAAGCAGACCCTCGAGGTCGGCGGTAAGTCCTACGACTACTTTGCCCTCGATGCGGTTGACGGCATGAAGAAGCTGCCCTACTCCCTGAAGGTGCTCGGCGAGAACCTGCTGCGCACCGAGGACGGCAAGAACGTCACCGAAGACCACATCAAGGCAATCGCCAACTGGGATCCGTCGGCAGAACCGTCGATTGAGATCCAGTTCACCCCGGCCCGCGTCCTCATGCAGGACTTCACCGGCGTGCCCTGCGTCGTCGACCTTGCAACCATGCGCGAGGCGGTCAGCGATCTCGGCGGCAGCCCGGACCAGGTCAACCCGCTGAACCCGGCCGAGATGGTCATTGACCACTCCGTCATCATCGAGGCATTCGGCTCCGACGCTGCACTGGATAAGAACGTCGAGATCGAGTACCAGCGCAACGAGGAGCGCTACCAGTTCCTGCGTTGGGGTGCTGAGAACTTCTCCAACTTCCGCGTCGTTCCGCCGGGAACCGGCATCGTCCACCAGGTCAACATTGAGTACCTCTCCCGCGTCGTCTTTGACAACGAGGGCCTTGCCTACCCGGATACCTGCATTGGTACCGACTCCCACACCACCATGGAGAACGGCCTGGGCATCCTGGGCTGGGGCGTCGGCGGCATCGAGGCAGAGGCGGCCATGCTGGGCCAGCCGGTGTCCATGCTCATCCCCCGCGTTGTCGGCTTCAAGCTCACCGGTGAGATCCCGGTCGGCGTGACCGCTACCGACGTCGTGCTGACCATCACCGAGATGCTCCGCGAGCATGGCGTGGTGCAGAAGTTCGTCGAGTTCTACGGCAACGGCGTCAAGCAGATCCCGCTGGCAAACCGCGCCACCATCGGCAACATGAGCCCGGAGTTCGGCTCCACCTGCGCGATCTTCCCGATCGACGAGGAGACCATCAACTACCTCGAGCTGACCGGCCGCGACCAGGAGGACATCGACCGCGTCGAGGCATACGCCAAGGCACAGGGCATGTGGCTGGAGCAGGACGCCGAGGAGGCCGAGTACTCCGAGTACCTCGAGCTGGACCTCTCCACCGTCGTGCCGTCCATCGCCGGCCCGAAGCGCCCGCAGGACCGCATCCTGCTCTCCGAGGCCAAGAGCACCTTCCGCACCCAGCTGCCGGACTACAACACCGCTGGCAACGACGTCACCGAGCCGGTGCGCGCCGAGAAGTCCGAGACCGTGGACTACAACCAGTCCTGGCCGGGTCACGGCGAGTCCGCCGCTGACGGCGCCGAGGGCCGCGCTTCCAAGCCGGTCATCGTCGAGTCCCCGCAGGGCGGCGAGTACACCCTCGACCACGGCATGGTTGCCATCGCTGCAATCACCTCTTGCACCAACACTTCCAACCCGTCCGTCATGGTCGGCGCCGCACTGCTCGCGCGCAAGGCTGCTGAAAAGGGCCTGCACGCCAAGCCGTGGGTCAAGACCATCATGGCTCCCGGTTCCCAGGTTGTCGACGGCTACTACGAGCGCGGCGACCTGTGGAAGGACCTCGAGGCAGTCGGCTTCTACCTCACCGGCTTTGGCTGCGCATCCTGCATCGGTAACTCCGGCCCGCTGCCGACCGAGGTTTCCGACGCCATCAACGAGTACGACCTGACCGCCACCGCGGTCCTGTCCGGTAACCGTAACTTCGAGGGCCGCATCTCCCCCGACGTGAAGATGAACTACCTGGCCTCCCCGCTGCTGGTTATCGCGTACTCCATTGCCGGCACCATGGACTTCGACTTCGACGCCCAGCCGCTCGGCCAGGACGCCGACGGCAACGACGTCTTCCTCAAGGACGTTTGGCCGTCCACCGAAGAGATCGAGAGCACCATCTCCGGCATCATCTCCCGCGAGATGTACGAGGCTGACTACGCCGACGTGTTCAAGGGCGACGAGCAGTGGCAGAACCTGGACATCCCGCAGGGCAAGACCTTCGACTGGAACGAGGACTCCACCTACATCCGCAAGGCTCCGTACTTCGACGGTATGCCGGAGCAGCCGGAGGCAGTCGAGGACATCGCCGGCGCACGCGTGCTGGCCAAGCTCGGCGACTCAGTGACCACCGACCACATCTCCCCTGCTTCCTCCATCAAGCCGGGCACCCCGGCGGCGAACTACCTGGACGAGCACGGTGTGGCACGCCACGACTACAACTCCTTCGGTTCCCGTCGTGGTAACCACGAGGTCATGGTACGCGGTACCTTCGCCAACATCCGCCTGCGCAACGAGCTGGTGGACGAGCAGGGCGGCTACACCCGCGACTTCACCCAGGAGGGCGCACCGCAGGCGTACATCTACGACGCCGCGATGAACTACGCAGAGAAGAACATCCCGCTCGTGGTCATCGCCGGCAAGGAGTACGGCACCGGTTCCTCCCGCGACTGGGCCGCAAAGGGCACCAACCTGCTCGGTGTGAAGGCCGTCATCGCGGAGTCCTTCGAGCGCATCCACCGCTCGAACCTCATCGGCATGGGCGTGCTGCCGCTGCAGTTCCCCGAGGGCCAGTCGCACGGCTCCCTGGGCCTCGACGGCACCGAGACCTTCGAGGTCACGGGCATCACCGCCTTTAACGACGGCGACACGATCCCAGAGACCGTCCACGTTGCAGCAACGAAGGACGGCGGCGAGAAGGTCGAGTTCGACGCAGTTGTCCGCGTCGACACGCCTGGTGAGGCAGAGTACTTCCGCCACGGCGGCATCCTGCAGTACGTGCTGCGCCAGATGGTCAAGAACTAACTCCTTGACCCTGTAGAGGGGTAACCCGGGCTTCCCGCCCGGGTGCCCCTCTTCGCTTTCTCACCACCGAATTATTCAATACACACCCCCTATTACAGGAAGGATTGCACCGCGCATGCCCATCGTCAGCGAAGGCGAACTCGCACGTCGGCGCCAAGAAATCATTGATGCCGCTCGGCTCTGCTTCGCCCACTACGGCTTCGAAGGCGCTACCGTGGCCAAGCTCGAACAGGCTACGGGCAAGACGCGCGGGGCAATCTTCCACCACTTTGCGGATAAGGAAGCGCTGTTTCTCGCCATCGCGAGCGAGGACGCAGAGCGGCAGGCGGCGGTGGTGAGCAACCAGGGCCTGGTCGAGGTGATGCGCGACATGCTCCACCACCGCGAAAAGAACGACTGGTTTGTCACCCGCGCGGAGATCGTCCGCAAGCTCCGCACCGACCCGGAGTTTGAGCAACGGTGGCGCGCTCACCAAGAGGTTCTGGACCAAGCTGTCCATGATCGCATCGTGTCCAACCGAGCCATGCGCGAGGACGTCGCCATCGACGTTGTCCAGACTTACCTGGAGACGGTGTTCGAAGGATTCGTGGTCAAGCTCGCTGCGGGCGAGCCCGTCGAGCGCCTAGAGGCCATGCTCTCGCTCGTCGAGCAGTCGGTCCGTAAGCCGGTTAGTGAAAAATAGACCAAGCGGTATAGAATTACCGCTATGTCCAAGCTGCTTTTCCTCTCCCTGCGACAAGGCGAGCTCGCACCCGAGATCGCGCGCGCCGAATACCACGACGTCCTCAACGCCGCCGGCCTGAGCGAGGTTGACGTCGAGCTCAAGATCCTGGACCGGGTCGACGAGGAAGTTGGCTCGCTGGAGGCCATTAGCGGGATCATCATCGGCGGCAGCTCGCTCAACGTCAGCAACGCCGAGTACTCACCGTGGCAGCGCCACATTAGCGAGGTGCTCGCGGGCGTCGTCGAATCGGGCCTGCCAGTATTTTTCGTCTGCTTTGGCATCTCGTGGCTGGTTGATCACCTCGGTGGCACCGTCGGCCACACGCATCCGGAGAACTCAGGCCCGACGAGCGTTGCGCTGACGGCTGCCGGCCGCCACGACAGGCTGCTGCGCGGCGCCACGGAGCGGTTCACAGCACTCACCGGGCACACCGAGAACCCGGACGTAGACAGCCTCCCGGAGGCGCTTACCGTCCTCGCCACCGGACCTACTTGCCCCGTTCAGATGGTCCGCTACGGCGACCACGTGTGGGCCACCCAGTTCCACGCTGAAATGGACGCCGCCGCGATGCACACCCGGATGGACTTCTTCTACAACTACGGGTACTTCCCCGCCGAGGACTACGCCCGGATCGTCGCCGATTTGCCCAACCACGACGTTGCCTGGGCCAACGCGATCCTGCGGAACTTCGCGCAATACTGCTTCGACCGCAGCCCGGCCCACGCGCCGAAGGTGTAGCAGGAGCCCTGGAGGGAGTCCCGCGGCGGATTAGCGCCCGATCTCGCGCACCGGGGTCTGCCCGTTCTGGAACTCAAATGGGTTCGCAATCCCCGCGACGCTGTCGCGACCAGCCAGCTCGGCGATCACCTCAGCGACGAGCTCGCGCGAGGTCTGCGGGTGGCCCTGGCCGTCGTCCCCCTCGAGATCGATGGTGGCGTAGCCGGGCACGGGGCCGTCGACAAGCATGCCCGGGCCAAGAATGACCTGCTCGAGGTCGCTGTCCATGATGCGCACATCGACCGTCTTTTTGGACTCGACGTAGGCGTACCACGCGCCGTCATCATCCGTGGTGGCGAAGCGCGCGCCCGCGTAGGACACCATGAGAAGTCGGGGGGTGTGCTCGGTGAGCTGCTCAAGCGCTTCCACGACGCGCAGCGCCGCGTCTCGGTCCACAGCGTAGGTCGCCTCGGCGGAGCTTCCGCCCGCTCCCGCGGACCACACCACCACATCGAACTTGGACAGCAGCGCCGCCCACTGCTCTACGGTGAGCTCCGTGATGTCGCGCACCGTTGCCTGCGCTCCCGCCTGCTCGATGCGGGCGACGTGATCGGGGTTGCGCACAAGGCCGGTGACCTCGTGGCCCTGCTGGACCAGCAGCGGCACCGAGTGGCGGCTCACGTGACCGCCCGCGCCGATGACGAGCACACGCGCGGTGCGCTCAGGCGTTTCCGACGCCGTGGTGGCAAAAGGTTGGGGTGCAGAAGCATTGGGGGTGTTCGCTGAATCAGTCATGCGGCCCACCGTAACCAACTCGGCGCGGACTCGCTGTGGCGCAACTCTCACCCGTGTCCGTACGTGCCACTATGATGGTCCCTTATGCACGCAATTATTACGACTACCGGCCCGGACCGCGTTGGCATCATCGCCGCAGTCGCTGGCGCCGCGGCAGAACGCAACCTGAACATTCTCGACGTCTCGCAGACGCTCATGGACAACTACTTCACCATGGTCATGCGCGTCGCATTGCCGGACGACACCCCGGATATGGGCGAGCTCCAGGACCACCTGGCCCAAGTGGGCGACGCACTCGGGGTGGTCGTGCGCATTCAGTCCGAGGACCTGTTCACCGCGATGAACGAAGTCTAGGGGCGGCGCGATGGCTACAGACTTCGACTTCAAATCCGGCCACATCCTCGACGTCATCAAAATGATCGAGGACTACCGCCTAGACATCCGCACCGTGACCATGGGCATTTCGCTCATCGGCTGCACCCGCTCCACCATGGACGCCACCTGCCAGGCGGTGTACGACCGCGTCACCGCACGCGCCGCCCGCCTCGTCGAGGTATGCGAGGGCATCGAGCGCGAGCTGGGCATCCCGATCGTGAACAAGCGCGTCTCCGTCTCCCCCGTCTCGCTCGTCGCCGCCGGCGTGGATGGCAACCCGGTCGACATCGCACGAGCCCTGGACAAGGCGGCGTCGGAGCTCGGCGTGAACTTCGTCGGTGGTTACTCCGCGCTCGTGGAAAAGGGTGCGACGTCCTCGGACCGCCGGCTCATCGACTCGATCCCCGAGGCGCTGAGCGTGACCCAGGCGGTCTGTGGCTCCGTGAACGTGGGTACCTCGCGTGCCGGCATCAACATGGACGCCGTGGCGCGAATGGGCGAGGTAGTCAAGGAGGCCGCCGAGCTGACCAAGGACGAGTCCTCCATCGCCTGCGCGAAGCTCGTCGTGTTTGCCAACGCCGTGGGTGACAACCCGTTCATGGCTGGCGCATTCCACGGCATTGAGGAGCCGGACACCGTCGTCTCTGTCGGCGTATCCGGCCCGGGCGTGGTGGACAATGCGATCACCCCGCTCAAGGGTGCGTCGCTCAACGAGATCGCCGAGGAGATCAAGAAGGCCGCGTTTAAGATCACGCGCGCCGGCCAGCTCGTGGGCAACATGGCCGCCGAACGACTCGGCGTGCCGTTTGGCATCGTCGACCTCTCGCTCGCCCCGACAGCGGAGGTCGGCGACTCCGTGGCGCACATCCTCGAACACATCGGGCTCGAGCAGGTGGGCACCCACGGCACTACGGCGGCGCTCGCCCTGCTCAACGACGCGGTGAAAAAGGGCGGCATGATGGCCTGCTCCCGCGTCGGTGGCCTGTCCGGCTCCTTCATCCCGGTTTCCGAGGACCAGGGCATGATCGACGCGGTCCGCTCCGGCTCGATTTCCATGGACAAGCTCGAGGCGATGACCTCGATCTGCTCCGTCGGCTTCGACATGATCGCCATCCCCGGCGACACCCCGGCCGAAACCATCGCGGGCATGATTGCCGACGAAGCCGCGATCGGCATCATGAACCATAAGACCACCGCCGCACGCCTCATCCCAGTCCCGGGCACGAAGCCGGGCGACGAGGTGAACTTCGGCGGACTGCTCGGCTACGCGCCAGTCATTCCGGTGAACACGAAGGGCAGCGCCGAGATGATCCGGCGCGGCGGCTTCATCCCGGCGCCGGTGCACGGTTTTAGGAACTAGTGGCGCTTCCTCCCGATGAGGAAGTAGGCAGCCCAGCCAAGCGTGTTCACCGCGCCAATGATGGGCGCCCACAGCCACTTCGGGCCGCGCACCCTGCCGTCTTTCGCACGCGCCAGGTCGCGCAGCGCAAGCGCCTTGCCGAGCGCGTCAATGGCGGCCAGAACGCCGACGATGGTCTTCTGGTCGCTCGACATGGCGTTCCACGCGTCGCGGAACATGGTGATGAGGTCGTTGTTCTTCGTCATACCAGCGAGTCTAGCCGGGCGAACTCAACCCGCTACGCCAGCTCCACGATCTCCATGTACTCGTCGCTCCACAGGTCCTCGTCGCCCTCGGGCATGATGATCACGCGCTCCGGCTCGAGCGCGCGCACTGCACCCGGGTCGTGGGTGACCAGGACGACGGCCCCGGTGTAGGTCTTGAGCGCGTCAAGCACCTGCTCGCGAGATTGCGGATCCAGGTTGTTCGTGGGCTCGTCGAGAAGCAGCACATTGGCGCGGGAGGAAACGAGCGTGGCGAGCGCGAGGCGCGTCTTCTCACCGCCAGAGAGCGTGCCAGCGGGCTGTTCGAGCTTGTCGCCCGAGAACATGAAGGCGCCAAGCAGGCCTCGCAGGTCCTGCTGGCCGGCATCGGGACAGGCCTCGATGGTGTTCTCCCAGACGCTCTTGTCGCCGTCGATCGTGTCGTGCTCCTGCGCGAAGTACCCGATCTTCAGCCCGTGACCCGACACGAGACCGCCCTCGCCGTCAGTGCGCTCCACACCTGCCAAAAGCTTCAGCAGCGTCGTCTTACCCGCGCCGTTGGTGCCGAGCACGACAACGCGCGAGCCCTTGTCAATCGCCAGGTCAACCCCAGCAAAGACCTCGAGCGAGCCGTACATCTTGGTCAGCCCCTTGCCATGCAGCGGAGTCTTGCCACACGGCGCGGGCTCAGGGAAGCTAATCGACGCAAACTTGTCCGCCACCCGGACCTCATCGAGTTGCTCCATCATGCGATCGGCGCGCGCGAGCATCTGCTTCGCCGCAGCTGCCTTCGTGGCCTTCGCACCGAGCTTCGCCGCCTGCTTCTGCAGCGCAGACGCCTTCTTCTCCGCGTTGGCGCGCTCGCGGCGGCGGCGCGCCTCGTCGAGCGCGCGTGCGTCCTTGTACTTGGCAAAACCCATGTTGTACACGTCCGCCTCCGCGCGGACGGCGTCGAGGAACCAGACCTTGTTGCACACGGCGTCGAGGAGTTCGACGTCGTGCGAGATCATGATGAGCCCACCCTCGTGCTTGGATAGGAAGTTGCGCAGCCAGCTAATCGAGTCGGCGTCGAGGTGGTTCGTGGGCTCGTCGAGAAGCAGCGTGGTCTGCGACTTGCCCGACCCCTGGCGCGAGGCGAAGAGAATCTGCGCGAGCTCCACGCGGCGGCGCTGGCCACCCGACAGGGTCTTCAGCTGCTGGTCCAAGATTCGGCTGGGCAGGCCGAGGTTGTCGCAAATCTGCGCCGCCTCCGCGTTCGCCTCGTAGCCGCCGAGCGCCTGGTACCGCTCCTCCAGGCGGGAGAACTTGGCAATCGCCTTGTCGCGCTCCGCCCCGTCGGTGGTCTCCATGATCTCCTGCTGCTTGGCCATCGAGCGCTGGATCTGGTCGAGGCCGCGAGCGGAAAGCACTCGCGCGCGTGCGGTCTGCTCGATGTCACCCTCTTTGGAGTCCTGCGGCAGGTAGCCGATCTCGCCCGAACGCGTCACCGAACCGCCATACGGTTCCGTTTCCCCCGAGAGGATGCGCATGGTCGTCGTCTTGCCCGCGCCGTTTCGCCCCACCAGCCCGATACGGTCGCCCGGCTGCACGCGCAGGTGCTGACCGGGCGCAGACAGGAGCGTGCGTGCGCCGACGCGGACTTCGAGATCATTGGTGACAATCACGGGATCACTGTAGCAAGCACCCCCAAATCGACACCGCAGGGTCAGCAGGGTCAGCAATGCAAAAGGTCCCCCTCACGGCGCGAACCGTGAGGGGGACACCGAGGGGTGCTACACCGCGAACCCGAGAGCGCGGAGCTGCTCGCGGCCCTCTTCAGTAATCATCTGCGGGCCCCACGGCGGCATCCATACCCAGTTGAGCACGATGTCGTCCGCCTCGGTGTTGCCCACCACGGCCTGCTGCGCCTGCTCTTCGAGCACATCTGTCAGCGGGCATGCCGGCGAGGTGAGCGTCATGTTGATGCACGCGATCGTCTTGCCGTCGCGCTCCTCAATCCACAGGTCGTAGACCAGGCCGAGGTCGACGACGTTGATCCCCAGCTCCGGGTCGATCACGTCGCGGAGGAACTCCTCCACCTCTCCGGCCAGCTTGAGCTGTGCATCGGTCTGGGGCGGACGCTCGCCCGCGCCGCCGAAGTTCGACGCGGAGCCGCCTTTGGCAGCATCAACGTCGGCAGCAGTGGTCTGTTCGTTGACGTTGTCTTCAGCCATGTCCTAGCTCTCCTTTTTCTCCAGGGCCTCGTGCGTTGCCGCCTCGAAGGCCTTCCACCCGAGCAGCGCGCACTTCACACGCGCCGGGAACTTCGCCACGCCACCGAACGCAACGCCGTCGCCAATCAGCTCCGGGTCGCCCTCGATGGTGCCGCGCGAGGTGATCATCTCCTCGAACGACCCCAGCTTCTCCATCGCCTGCTCGACGGGGAGCCCCTTCAGCTCCTCCGCCATCACGCTTGTCGACGCCTGCGAGATCGAGCAACCGGCCGCATCGTAGGAAACATCCTCCACCGTTTTCCCATCCTCGGAAAGGTGAACGCGCAGCGTCAGCTCGTCGCCGCAGGACGGGTTCACGTGGTGCACCTCCGCCTCGTACGGCTCGCGCAGCCCGGCGTACTGGGGGTTCTTGTAGTGGTCCAGGATCACTTCCTGGTACATCGATTCAAGGTTCATCGTGCGAAAAACTCCTTCGCCTTGCCAATCGCTGCCACCAGCGTATCCACTTCTTCCTTCGTGTTGTACAGGTAGAAGCTTGCGCGCGAGGTGGATTGCAGGTTCCGGCCGCGGTGGGCAGGCCACGCGCAGTGGTGCCCGGTGCGGATTGCCACGCCTTCGGAGTCCAGCACCTGACCGAGGTCGTGCGGGTGCACGCCGTCGACGGTGAACGAGATCGCCCCGCCGCGCCGCTCTGCGGTGAGCGGCCCCGCGATCTGCAGCCCCTCGATGCCCTGCATCTGCTCGAGCGCGTACGTGGTGAGCTCTTGCTCGTGGACGTGGATGGCGTCCATGCCGACCTCGTTGAGGAACTCGACTGCGGCACCTAGCCCCACGACCTGGCTGGTCATCTGGGTGCCCGCCTCAAATCGCTGCGGTGCCGGCGCGAAGGTGGTCTTTTCCATCTTCACAATCTCAATCATCGAGCCGCCCGTGAGGAACGGCGGCAGCTGATTGAGAATGTCGCCCTTGCCGTACACGGCGCCGACGCCCGATGGCCCGCACATCTTGTGGCCGGAGAAGGCAGCAAAGTCGACGTCGAGCGCGTGCAGGTCGACCGGCATGTGCGGCACCGATTGACACGCATCGAGCACCGTCAAGGCGCCGACGGCCTTCGCGCGGCGCACCAGCTCGTCAACGTCAGCGACAGCACCGGTGACGTTCGACTGGTGCGTAAACGCCACGACCTTGACGGTCTCGTCCAGCTCGAGCGAGTCCAGATCGATCCGCCCGTCCGGCGTCATCGTGTACCACTTCAGGGTCGCACCAGTGCGCTCGGCGAGTTCCTGCCACGGCACGAGGTTGGCGTGGTGCTCAAGCTCGGTGATGACGATGGTGTCGCCTTCACGCACCGCGAGATCGCCCGCGCGCTCGTCGCCAAGCACATAGGCGACGAGGTTGAGTCCCTCAGTCGCGTTCTTTGTAAACGCGATTTCGTGCCCGTCCGCGCCGACGAACGCCGCGATGGCGTCGCGTGCCGTCTCATAGGCATCCGTGGCTTCTTCAGCAAGCTGGTAGGAGCCGCGGTGCACCGGCGCGAAGGTGTTGAGGACGAAGTCTCGCTCGACATTCCACACGCGTTCCGGTCGCTGCGACGTCGCACCGGAGTCGAGATAGACGAGCTTCTTGCCGTCCCTCACGGTGCGCGACAGGATCGGAAACTCCGCGCGGATCGCCTCCACGTTGAGTGTTCCGTTGTCGTTGACGTATCCCATTAGATGAACTTCTCGTAGCCTTCTGCCTCGAGCTGGTCTGCCAGCGATGCGTCGCCGGTCTGCACGATCTTGCCGTCAGCAAACACGTGCACGAACTGCGGCTGGACGTAGTTGAGGATGCGCTTGTAGTGGGTGATCATGAGGACGCCGCCGTTGGTCTCCTCCTGGTACTTGTTGATGCCCTCGGAGACGATGCGCAGCGCGTCAACGTCAAGACCGGAGTCGGTTTCGTCCATGACGGCGAACTTCGGCTTCATCAGCGCGAGCTGCATGACCTCGTGGCGCTTCTTCTCGCCGCCGGAGAAGCCCTCGTTGACCGAGCGCTCGGAGAAGGAGGCGTCCATCTGCAGGGACTCGCGGGCGGCGTTGAGCTCAGCAACCCACTCGCGCAGCTTCGGGGACTCGCCACGTACCGCGGTGACGGCGGAGCGCATGAAGTTGGACGAAGACACGCCCGGGACCTCAACCGGGTACTGCATTGCCAGGAAGAGGCCGGCGCGAGCGCGCTCGTCGATCTCCATCTCCAGGATGTTCTCGCCGTCGAGCAGCACCTCGCCCTCGGTGACCTCGTACTTCGGGTGGCCCGCAAGGGTGTAGGCAAGGGTGGACTTGCCGGAGCCGTTCGGGCCCATGATTGCGTGGGTCTCGCCCGCCTTGATGGTCAGGTTCACGCCCTTGAGGATCGGCTTCGGCTCCTGTCCTTCCTCCGTGGGCAAGACGTTGGCGTGCAGGTTCTTAATTTCAAGCGTAGACATTCGGTGTTTTCAGCTTTCTTAATTCGGTGACGCGGGTGTTACAGGTGTTCAGCGACGTGGCTGGGGCGCTTAGGAGTTGCTCCGCTCGAGCTCGCCGGCAACGCGGGCGATGAGCTCGTCCCGGACGGACTCGACTGGGATCTGGTTGAGGACCTCGTTGAAGAATCCGCGGATGATCAGGCGGGTCGCCTCGTCCTCCGGGATGCCGCGGGAGCGCAGGTAGAACAGCTGCTCGTCGTCGAAGCGTCCCACGGTCGCTGCGTGGCCGGCGCCGGCGATCTCGCCAGTCTCGATCTCCAGGTTGGGGATCGCGTCGGCTCGGGCGCCGTCAGTGAGCACCAGGTTGCGGTTCGTCTCGTAGGTGTCGGTGCCCTTCGCGTCGGAGCGAATCAGCACGTCGCCAACCCAGCAGGTACGTGCCTCCGGCAGCGAGGACTGCTTGTCGCCCTGCAGTGCGCCCTTGTACAGGACGTTGGAGCGGCAGTTCGGGACGGAGTGGTCAACGAGCATGCGGTTCTCGATGTACTGGCCCGCATCCGCGAAGTAGACGCCGGTCAGCTCCGCGTCGCCGCCCGGCGCTGCGAACTTCACGCGCGGGGTGATGCGGACGACCTCGCCGCCGAACGTTGCAACGTGGTGGCGCAGCGTGGCGTCGCGCTCGACCAGCACGGACTGCTGTCCGATGTGGACAGCATCGGAGTTCCACTCCGCATCCACAATCGCGTGGACGCGGGAGCCCTCGCCGATGTGCCAGTTCACGTTGTCGGCGTGGGTACCGGTGCCCTCGTAGCGCAGGATGACGTTCGCCTTGGAGTGCGTGCCCGATTCAACCAGGATGTTGCCGAACGTGGTGACATCCTCACCTGCACCGCTAACGGTGATGGTGATGTCCTCCTCCAGCTCTGTATCTGCCGGAATGGACACGATGTAGCCGGACTTCGCAGAGGACCAGGCCTGCGCTGCGACGCGATCGACGGCGCCGCCAACGACCTTGAGGCGATCGTCGTCAATTGCGACCTCTTCGACGCTGACCGCTTCGGGGGCGTCGATCTTTATTTGCGCCTTTGCAGCGTCGGCGAACTTGCCGTTGTGCAGACCACGAAGGCGACGCAGGGAGATGAAGCGCCAGACCTCGTCGCGACCGCCCGGGACCGGGAAGTCGTCGACGGTAAAGGACTGGAAGAGGTCACCCTTGTTGTTGTGCGGGGTGGCGTTTTGTACGGGATCAACAGAGACGGTCATTGGGGTTAGCCCACCGATCCTTCCATTTGCAGCTCGATGAGACGGTTCAGTTCAAGGGCGTACTCCATCGGGAGCTCCTTGGCGATCGGCTCGACGAAGCCGCGCACGATCATGGCCATTGCTTCTTCCTCCGGAATGCCGCGGCTCATGAGGTAGAACAGCTGCTCCTCAGAGACCTTGGAAACCTTCGCCTCGTGGCCGAGGGTGACTCGGTCATTACGAATGTCGTTGTAGGGGTACGTGTCGGAACGGGAGATGTCGTCCACCAGCAGGGCGTCACACTCGACGTTGGAGGTGGAGTGGTGCGCGTTCGCGTTCACCTGAATCAGGCCGCGGTACGCGGAACGTCCGCCGCCGCGAGCCACGGACTTGGATACCACGGACGAGGAGGTGTGCGGTGCCATGTGGGTCATCTTCGCGCCGGTGTCCTGGAACTGGCCCTCGCCCGCAAACGCGACGGAAAGGACCTCGCCACGCGCGTGCTCGCCAGTCATCCACACGGCCGGGTACTTCATGGTCACCTTCGAGCCGATGTTGCCGTCGACCCATTCCATGGTGGCGCCCTCTTCGGCCTTCGCGCGCTTGGTCACCAGGTTGTACACGTTGCCGGACCAGTTCTGGATCGTGGTGTAGCGGCAGCGGCCGCCCTTCTTCACGATGATCTCCACGACCGCGGAGTGCAGGGAGTCCGACTTGTAGATCGGGGCTGTGCAGCCCTCGACGTAGTGGACGTACGCGTCCTCATCGACGATGATCAGGGTGCGCTCGAACTGGCCCATGTTTTCCGTGTTGATGCGGAAGTAGGCCTGCAGCGGAATGTCCACGTGGACCCCCGGCGGAACGTAGATAAAGGAGCCACCAGACCAGACAGCGGAGTTCAGCGCGGAGAACTTGTTATCGCCGGCCGGAATCACCGTGCCGAAGTGCTCCTTGAACAGCTCCTCGTGCTCGCGCAGCGCGGTATCGGTGTCGACGAAGATAACGCCCTTTTCCTCCAGGTCCTCGCGGATCTGGTGGTAGACCACCTCGGACTCGTACTGAGCCGCGACGCCGGCGACGAGGCGCTGCTTCTCCGCCTCAGGAATACCGAGCTTGTCGTAGGTGTGCTTAATGTCCTCCGGAAGATCGTCCCAAGAGGCCGCCTGCTCCTCCGTGGAGCGCACGTAATACTTAATGTTGTCGAAGTCGATGTCGGAGAGGTCTGCGCCCCAGGTCGGCATCGGCTTCTTGTCAAAGATGTCGAGCGCCTTGAGACGCTGGTTAAGCATCCACTCCGGCTCGTTCTTGATCCCGGAGATGTCCTTGACAACGTCCTTGTTCAGACCGCGCCGTGCGGAGGCGCCGGCCACATCGGAGTCGTGCCAGCCGTAGCTGTAGGCGCCGATGGAGTCGATGATCTCATCATCATTCATCGGCTTGTCCAGGCCGGGTGCGGGGTTAGCTTTCGTCATAGTCTCCGCTCCTTTCGTTTATGGTTCCCGCCGCCGTAGCGGTAGCGGCGAGTGGAATGTTGGTTGTGCAGATGCCGTTGCCGTCTGCGATCAGCGCGAGCGGCTGCACGTGTTTGCCCACCAGAGCCGAGATCGCCTCGTGCTCTGCCTCGCAGATCTCCGGGTGCGCGGACGCAACCTCGGAGACTGGGCAGTGGTGCTGGCACAACTGGATTCCGTTGCCAACGGCGCTCACCGTTGCCGCGTACCCATGTTGATCAAGCACCTCGGCGACAGCTTCAACGGTAGCCTGCGTGCGCGCCGCCTCGCTGTCTCCTTCCGGCGATGTGTCGGCCCCGTGGGCCCCGTCGACACCCTGGAGGATCTTGTCAATCCGGGCGCGGGCAAAATCGCGCACGGCCGCCTCACCCCCGAGTGTCTTAATCATTTCGACGGCCTCGACCGCGAGGTCGTCATATTGCGTGCCAAATGAGCGCCGCCCGCTGTCAGTGAGCCGGAAATGCTTGGCGGGTCTCCCCCGCGTCGCTTCTTCTCCGGCGATGGCGCGCGGACCGCACGTCTCCGCCAGTTCCGACTCAATGAGTTTGTCAAGGTGGCGGCGCACACCGGCGGCAGAAAGGCCTAATTGCGCGGCTATGTCGGTGGCGGTCACCGGGCCAAGCGTGAGAAGCGCGCGCATGACTTCGCCGCGGGTATCGCTCCCCGCAGCGTGGTGCTGCTCGGCCATTGCTTCACCTTAGCTTCCGTGTCGCTCGACGTCTCCGCGAATTCCGGTGACAAAAGGACGATCCTTTCGCCTTTACACAACACTAGTGTTTCCAAAATATTTCCGCTGCGGCGGGTCCCCAGCGTGTCGCAAAGCATTGCCGCTCTTCGAGCACCCGGGCCTTAGAATGCGTGATGTGACCCCTGCACGCCACACCCCCGAGACCACGCGGCCGTCCACGCTTGTCGACGCCCTGCCCCGATTCGGTGCGCCCGGCTCCCGCTCAGCCGCGCTGCACCGCGCTGGGATTTCGGACGAGGGGGTTCGCGCGTCCGTCGTTGAGCTCAACCGATTCGCGCTTTTGCGCTGGTTGGGTGCGGTCGGCACGCTCCTGATCGGCCTCGGTGGGCTGGGCGGCGGCGCGCTGCCCGTGGTGGACAACCCCTGGTTCGACCTCCCCGGCGGCGCGTTTATGGGGAGGATGCTGCAAGCCTCGTCCTCCCTCGTGTTCATCGGAGTCGGTTGCCTCGTAGTCGCCTGGCTGCTCATGGGGCCGTTCGTCGGTGCCGGGTCCAATCACGCGCGGATCAGCGCCCGGGTGGTGTTTCGGACCTTCCTGGTGTGGGCGGCGCCCCTGCTGCTCACCGCGCCCCTGTTCACCCAGGACATCTACTCCTACCTCGCGCAGGGATCCATCGTTCGGCAGGGGCTGGACCCCTACGCCGCAGGCCCCGTCGAGCTGCTGGGCACCGAGGACCGGCTCGCCCGATCCGTCCCGTTCATCTGGGCACACTCCCCCAGCCCGTACGGCCCCGTTGCGCTCGGGATCGCCTCCGCGGTGTCATGGATCACCCAGGATTCGATCTACTTCGGGGTTCTGTGCCACCGCGTCTTGTCGCTCGCGGGCGTGGTAGCCGCGGCGTGGGGCATCCGCGCGCTGGCCCGGCGGTGCGGCGTCCACGGCGCGACCGCACTCTGGCTAGGGATCTTGAACCCTCTGGCAATCCTGCACCTCATTGCCGGCATCCACAACGAGTCGATCATGCTCGGGTTCCTCCTCGTCGGTATGGAGGTAGGGCTACGGGGCATCGACGCGCTTGCGGCCGGCGAGCAGCGGCGTCGGGGGTGGGCGCTGTTCCTCCTCTCGGGGGCGCTCCTGTCCTGCGGCGGGCTGGTCAAGGTCACCGGGTTTATTGCCCTCGGGTTTACGGGCATGGCGCTGGCGCGGGTGTGGGCGCGAAGTGGGGGCAAGCGGGCGTCGATAAGCGCAATTTGCACCGCGGCCCTCGTCCAGGCGGGGTGCCTTGCGGTGACGGCTGGGCTGATCTCCTGGTTCACCGGGATCGGGCTTGGGTGGGTCACCGGGCAGGGCGGCGCGGCGACGATCCGCAGCTGGCTGTCGCTGACCACGGACATCGGCGTGATCAGCGGTGTTACGGGGATGCTGCTGCAGCTGGGCGATCACACGGAGGCGATCCTGAGCATCACGCGCGGAGTGGGACTCCTCGTGGCCGGCGCGTTCCTCGTGCGCATGCTCTGGGCGACATTCCGCGGCTCCATCCACCCTGTCGGCGGGCTGGGTGTGGCAACGCTCGTCCTCGTCCTGCTCTTCCCAGTGGTTCACCCCTGGTATCCGCTCTGGGGGATCCTGCCGCTCGCGGCGTGGGCGAATCGCTTCTTCTTCCGGGCTGCCGTCGCGATCTACTCTGCGCTTTTTAGCTTCTTGGTGCTGCCGCGCGGGCTCGCGCTGCCACCGGGGACCGTCACGACGATTTATCTCGCTGCCGCGGTGTGGTTTGCGGTCATGTGCGCCGCAGCGTGGTTCTGGTACCGCCATACGGCCGGGAGAGGTCTACACTAACCAACCATGCCAAGCATGGAACCTGAAGCCCTCGTGCTCAACGAGGTAGTCAAGCAATTCGGGCCCAAGCGCGCAGTCGACGGGGTCTCATTCACCGCTCGACGCGGCGAGCTTCTCGCGCTGCTGGGACCAAACGGGGCGGGCAAGACCACCACCATCGAGATGTGCGAGGGGTTTACGCAGCCGACCTCCGGGTCCATCCGAGTCTTAGGGTACGACCCCGCGACCGAGCCACAGCGGGTTCGAGACCGCATCGGCATCATGCTCCAGGGCGGCGGATCATACTCCGGGGTCAAGGTGCGGGAGATGCTGCACCTCGCGGCGTCCTACAACGAGGACCCGCACGACCCCGACTGGCTCATCGAGCTGCTCGGGCTCGAGGGGGTGGCGTCGACGACGTACCGCAGACTTTCCGGCGGGCAGCAGCAGCGACTCTCCCTCGCCCTGGCCATTATCGGCAGGCCCGAGCTCCTCTTCCTCGACGAACCCACCGCAGGCATGGACGCGCAGTCCCGGCTCGCGGTGTGGGAGCTGGTCAATGCGATGAAGCGCGATGGCACCACGATCGTGCTGACCACCCACCTGATGGACGAGGCCGAATCGCTGGCGGACCGCGTGGTCATTGTGGATCGGGGGCGCGTCGTTGCCACCGGCGAGCCGGCGGAGCTCACCTCCCACGAGGACTACCCGCTCGTATCGTTCGGGACCGCGCAAGCGCTGGACTTGGAAACGTTCAACGACTCGCTGCGCGCGTTCGGCGCTGCGGACCGGGAAGCGGAAAACGTCAGGCCGCTCTCCTACCGCGTGCGCGGCGACGGCAGCCCCCAGCTGGTTGAGGCCATCGCGCACGCCGCGGCCCAGCAGGATGTCCTGCTGCGCGAACTCAGCGTGTCGCACCGAAACCTTGAGGACGTCTTCCTCGACATCACCGGCCGAGAGCTGCGCAGCTAGCGCAGACCGTTGCTTGAATACTTGAAGGAGGTACACCATGACGACAGCCCATGATGCACAGTTGCACCGATCCCAGGACGGTGCAGCCCCCAATCCCAAGCTCGCGCCGGGCACGTTTGCTCCCCGCCCGCAGCGCGCCTCCGTGGCCGCAATGGCGCTCGCCCAGGGGCGGATCGAGGCGAAGCTCATGCTGCGCCACGGCGAGCAGCTGCTGCTCAACCTGGTCATCCCCGCGGCGCTGCTCGTGGCGGCAGCGATCGTTCCAGTCTTCGGCGATACCGACTTCCACCAGCTTGTGCCGATGGTCTTCGCCGTCGCCACCACAAGCGCGGGCTTTACCGGCCAGGCTATCGCGCTAGCGTTTGACCGTCGCTACGGTGCGCTGAAGCGAACCGGCGCTTCCGGGGTGCCACCGTGGACCATCATCGCTGGAAAGATCATCGGCGTCCTGGCCACCGTTGCGGTACAGATCGTCGTCTTGGGCGCGCTCGCCGTTGCGCTGGGATGGCGCGTCAGTGCGCTCGGCGCCCTGTGCGGCCTGATCACCCTGCTGGTCGGCGTCGCCGCGTTCACAGCAATGGGACTGTTCATGGGAGGCACGCTCAGCTCCGAGCTGGTCCTTGCTCTGGCAAACCTCATTTGGCTCGTCCTCATGGGAGTGCTCGGGTGGGTGCAGTACAGCGGTGACGTCGGGGACGCCGGCTGGTGGAACGCGGTCCCCACGGTGGCGCTGGCTGGCGCCCTGACCAAGGCGCTCGAGCTGTCTTTCCACTGGCAGGCGTGGCTGTCGCTCGTGTGTTGGGCTGGGGCGGCCATGGCGGCCGCGGCCCGTTGGTTCCGCTTCGAGGGGTAGCTCCTGTGGCGCACCCCTGCGGAGCTCAACTTGCTCCACGCCCAATCGGATCTCGGAGTTTGGGGCGTCATGCGTTAAGCTGAAGCAGTCATTTCTCAAACTAAAGTTGCACTGCAAAACTGCACACGTGAAAGGGAGCGCGTCTCGTGTCTTCTCCGCAGTTGGGGTCTCCCCAGACTGAGCACAACTCCAGCCACAATGCCGGCCACAATGCCACCGATGCGGCACAGGCCAAGGATGCACCAAAGGGGGCGTCGCTCAAGGTACAGCGCGTTCTGGCCATGATCCTGTTGCTGTGCCAGGGCGGCATCACCGTTACTGGTTCGCTCGTCCGCGTCACCGGCTCAGGCCTGGGTTGCGATACCTGGCCGATGTGCCACGAGGGCTCGCTCGTCCCCGTCGCGGGTTCGGCGCCGTGGATCCACCAGCTCATCGAGTTTGGCAACCGCACGCTCACCTTCGTCGTCGCCGCAGCATCCATCGCCGTCCTCGTCGCGGTCGTCCGCGCGGGACGTCGCTCCGGTATCAAGTCGCTCGCAGCCGTCTCACTCGGCGGCGTGGTCCTGCAGGCCGTCATCGGCGGCATCTCCGTCCTCCTGGACCTGAAGTGGTGGGCCGTCGCCGTGCACTTCCTGCCCTCGATGGTGCTGGTCGCCGTCGCCGCCGTGCTCTACATGCGCATTGCGGAGCCGGATGATGTCGCCCCGACGAGGCGCGTCCCCAAGGCCGCCGTGACCTGGGCGATCATCGCCGCCATCGCGCTAGTATTCGTCCTGGTGACGGGCACCATGGTCACCGGCTCCGGTCCGCACGCCGGCGACGCCACCGCCGGTTTGGAGGGCCGCCTCGAGATGGACACCAGGGTCCTTGCGTACGTCCACGCAATCTGCCTGTACCTCTACCTCATTGCCACGCTGGTCACCGTGTACAAGCTGCGCCGCCACAAGGCGCCGAGCGACGCGATGCGCACCGCCCTCGTCCTCATCGTGCTCATCCTGATCCAGTGGGCGATCGGCGTCATCCAGTTCAGGCTCGGCGTCCCGCGCTGGACCATCCCGGCGCACATCGCAATGTCGTCCACCGTCGTCGCGTTTACCGCCTTCCTGTGGGCGCACAGTTCGCGCCGTCTCCCCACACTCGTCTAACCTCCCACGCACACCGCGCCCGCCGGGGTACGCTTTGGCTATGCACGCCATTATCAGCGATTCCCCCGGCGGGCCGTTCCGTTTCACTCGCGTCGATCCCCCAGTTCCCACACCCGAGCAAGTGCTTATCGACGTCACCTACGCCCACGTCCAACGCGACCCCACTCCCGCCCCCGGCACCGGCATCCCCGGCGCCGCAGGATGCGGGCGCGTGGCCCACGACCCTGTCGGTGAGATCGCCGCTGGCACGCTCGTCGCCTTCTGCGACGCGCAGGGCGCGTACGCGGAGCAGGCTGTCGTCCTCCGGGACCGGATCGCCGCCGTCCCGGAATCCATCAACGATGAGGTCGCCGCGTGCATGCTCGCTCCCGGCATACTGGCGCACGCACTCCTTCACGGCGTCCGCGACACCGCGGACGGCGACACCATGGTGGTCACCGGCGGAGGCGGCGAGCTCGGCCTCGCCGTGACCCAGCTGGCAGCGGGATTGGGCGGCACGGTGTTTTCAGTGGTCTCAACGGCCCACGAGGAGGAAATCGCGTACGACGCCGGCGCGACCGGCGTCTTCCGCTACTTCCCTGACGCGGCGCAACGTATTTGCGAGGCCAACAGCGGCAGCGGCGTCGACGTCGTTATCGAGGCGTCACAACCGCCTCTGCCCGAGGCGCTCCACCCCTTCGACCTGGCGCTGCAGGCCTGCCGACCGCTTGGCCTGATCTGCGCCGTCGGCGGCTCGGAGCTCGCGGCGGGGAGGAGCGCAGACGCGCTCCTGAACGAACTCGACGAGCATGGGGGGCTGTTCCTTACCGCCCCTTCGTTGGACTGGTACACGCGCACTGCGGACGAGTTTCGCTTGCGGTCCCAAGCGGTCACGCGTGCCGTCGAGGATGCGACGCTGCGCTTCCCTATCGGCGGGGTGTTCTCGCTCGCCGAGGCGGACGCCGCGCACGAGGCGCTCGCGGATGCCCAGCGCGTTGGGAGTGTGCTGCTGCGCGCTTAGAAGAGGCCGCCGATCGTCGGCAGGCCGAGCACGGCGTCCACAGAGAGGCCGAGGAAGAGCGCGGCGAGGTAATTGTTGGACAGGATGAACAGCTTGAGCGGCTTGACGTTCTCGCCGCGGCGCACGCCGTTGTGCAGGCGCGTGGCCATGACGAGGAACGCGGCGCCGGACGCCACCGCCACGACGAGGTAGATCCAGGACGTCGCCGGGACGAGCGCGAGGGAGACGATGACCGTCCACCAGGAGTAGATGACGATCTGGCGCGTCGTCTCCTGCGGGGACGCGATGACCGGCAGCATCGGGACTTCTGCGCGGGCGTAGTCGTCCTTGTACTTCATGGCCAGCGCCCAGGTGTGCGGCGGGGTCCAGAAGAAGATGATGAGGAACATGACGATCGCCTGCCACCAGCGGTCCGGTGAACCGTCGTGCACGTTGTCCCGAATCGCGGCCCAGCCGACGAGGACCGGCATGCAGCCCGCAGCGCCACCCCAGATGACGTTCTGCCAGGTCTTACGCTTCAGCCATTTCGTGTAGACGAAGATATAGAAGAAGTTGGTGAAGATGATGAACAGCGCTGCCAACCACGACCCGCACACGAGCCCGAGCCAGAGCACGCTGACGATGAGCAAGACCCAGGCGAATACCGCAGCGCGGTGTTTGGTCACCTTGGCGCGCACGAGCGGGCGCGCGCGTGTACGACCCATCTTCTGGTCAATGTCGTAGTCAGCGACCATATTGAAGGCGTTGGCAGCGCCCGCGCCCATCCATCCACCGAGCAGGGTCGCCAGGATCAGCCACACGTGGACGGTGCCGCGATCTGCCTGCAGCATCGCGGGGATGGCGGCTACCAAGAGAAGTTCAATGACCCTCGGCTTCGTCAACGCGAAATACGCCTTCACGGTCTCCAAAAACTTCTCCTTATAGCGTGTTGTTCGCGCCGCCGTCGGCGCAACTGCTTCGTGGGTGGCCGTGTTGGGATACGCTCGCAAGCGTCCTGCGGTTTTGCCACCCGTATCATTCCTTTGGATGATGTTAGCCCTAACCTTGCACTGCGCCCAATCGGACACGCTCTCCTTGCGGCCGGTGTGGGCGGATTGGTCGACGCTCACCGCGGTGACTCAAAATACACTGCCCGCACACGGCGCACCGCCTGGCGACTACACTAAGGCGGGTGCCCGGCCCATCGCCGGAGCCGAGACGTAATGCCAATCCAATGAATGAGGAAACTGTGACACAGTCGACGCTGCCCCCGGAACTTCAAGCTATGACCGTCCGGAACTACCCGGACGACTGGACGCAGACTGATACGCGCGCGGTGGACACCGCCAGAATCCTCGCTGCGGATGCTGTTGAGCGCTGCGGATCGGGCCACCCCGGCACCGCTATGTCGCTTGCTCCGTTGGCCTACACGCTCTTCCAGCGCGTCATGCGCCTGGATCCCACCGACCCGCACTGGGTCGGTCGCGACCGCTTTGTCCTGTCAAACGGCCACTCCTCACTGACCCAGTACGTGCAGCTCTATCTCGGCGGCTTCGGCCTGGAGCTGGACGATCTGAAGCAGCTACGCACCTGGGGCTCCAAGACTCCCGGCCACCCGGAGTACAACCACACCAAGCACGTCGAGATCACCACTGGCCCGCTGGGCCAGGGCCTCGCTTCCGCTGTGGGTATGGCGATGGCCGCGCGCCGCGAGCGCGGGCTGTTCGATCCCGAGGCCCCGGCCGGCCAGAGCCCGTTCGACCACTTCATCTACGTCGTGGCCGGCGACGGCTGCCTGCAGGAGGGCGTGACCTCCGAGGCGTCTTCGCTCGCGGGCACGCAACAGCTGGGCAACCTCATCCTTTTCTGGGATGACAACCGCATCTCCATCGAGGACGACACCCAGATCGCGTTCACCGAGGATGTGCTCGCCCGCTACGAGGCCTACGGTTGGCAAACCCTCACCGTAGGGTCCGGAGAGGACGTCGCAGCAATTGAGCGCGCCGTCGAAGAGGCTAAGGCGGAAACCGCGAAGCCGACCATCATCCGCCTCAAGACGGTGATCGGCTTCCCGGCCCCGAATCTGCAAAACACCGGCGCCGCTCACGGTGCCGCGCTCGGGTCCGAGGAGATCAAGCTGGTCAAGGAAGAGCTCGGCTTTGACACCGACGTCGACTTCCCCGAGGAAGAGGACGTGATCGCCCACACCCGCGCGCTCGCTGAGCGCTCCGCCGCAGTGCGCAAGGAGTGGCAGCAGGGCTTTGATGACTGGGCTGCTCGCAACCCTGAGCACAAGGCACTGTTTGACCGTCTCTCCTCGCGCGAGCTGCCGGAGAACTGGAAGGCCGAGTTCCCCACCTGGGAGCCCGACGCCAAGGGCCTGGCTACCCGCAAGGCGTCCGAGGCGGCGATCCAGGCCGCTGCGGCCGCGCTCCCGGAGCTGTGGGGCGGCTCCGCTGACCTGGCCGGTTCCAACAACACGCTGATCAAGGGCGCGCCGTCCTTCGGCCCTGAGGCGATCACCACGAACAAGTTCACTGCCGAGCCGTACGGCCGCAACCTCCACTTTGGCATCCGCGAGCACGCGATGGGCGCCATCATGAACGGAATCGCCCTGCACGGCGGCACCCGTGTCTACGGCGGTACCTTCCTGATCTTCTCCGAGTACCTCTACCCCGCCATCCGCGTGGCCGCCCTGTCCGGCATCGACGGCTACTACGTGTTCACCCACGACTCCATCGGCCTCGGCGAGGACGGCCCGACCCACCAGCCGGTAGAGACGCTCACCGCGCTGCGCGCTATCCCGGACCTCGCCGTCATCCGCCCGGCGGACGCCAACGAGACCTCGGCTGCGTGGATCGCCGCGCTGGAAGGCCGCGAGCAACCGAAGGCACTCGCCTTGTCGCGCCAGAACCTCCCGGTGCTCGAGGGCACGAAGGAGAAGGCGTTCGAAGGCGTGGCCAAGGGCGGCTATGTGCTTGTCGACGCCACCGCGCCGACCCCCGACGTCATCCTCATCGCCTCCGGCTCGGAGGTGCAGTACGCCGTCGAGGCAGCCGCGCTGCTGGCCGAGGATGGCGTCGCCGCCCGCGTGGTGTCCATGCCGTCCATCGACTGGTTCCTCGAGCAGACCGAGGAGTACCAGCAGCAGGTCCTGCCCAAGGAGGTCAAGGCACGCGTGTCCGTCGAGGCCGGTACCGCGATGCCGTGGCACCGCTTCACGGGCGACCACGGCAGCAACGTCTCCCTCGAGCACTTTGGCGCCTCCGCACCGGGCGCGGAACTCTTCGAGCGCTTCGGCTTCACCACCGAGCACGTGCTGCGCGCGGCCCGCGAGTCGATCGAGTCCGCGAAGTCTGCACAGTAGCTCTACCCCTTTACCCACCCACATCGCACACATCCGTTACGCCAGGTCGCAGTCATATCTTTCGACCTGGCGCCCTGGAGAAAGGACCGCACCGTGGCACACGACAACATGGTTGCAACCAACCGCATTTATGACATCGGTACTTCCGTCTGGCTGGACGATCTCTCCCGCGACCTTCTCAACGGTCAGGGGAACTTCGAGACGTTCCTCCTTGAGCGAAACATCCTCGGGATCACTACGAACCCGGCGATCTTCTCCGCGGCAATCTCCGCCGGCGGCGACTATGACCGCCAGCTCGAGGAGCTGCGCAAGGAGGGTGTCTCCGCCGAGGAGGCCGTGTACCGTATGAGCATCGCGGACGTCCAGCAGGCCTGCGACGTTATTGACCCCATCTACCAGGACACCAACGGCCGAGACGGCCGCGTGTCCATCGAGGTCGACCCTCGCTACGCCCACGACGAGGCGAAGACCATTGCGCAAGCGCGCGAGCTGTGGAAGCAGGTCGGCCGCCGCAACGCCATGATCAAGATCCCGGCCACCGACGAGTCGCTGCCGGCAATCACGACGGCCCTGTCCGAGGGCATCAGCGTCAACGTCACGCTGATTTTCTCCGTCGACCGCTACAAGCAGGTCATCGACGCCTACAAGGAGGGCATCAAGCTGGCCGCTAAGAACGGGCACGACGTGGAGCACATCCACTCCGTCGCGTCCTTCTTCGTCTCCCGCATGGACGTCGAGGTGGATAAGCGCCTGGAGACCATCGGTACCGACGAGGCCCTCGCGCTGCGCGGTAAGGCGGGCATCGCCAACGCCCGCCTGGCCTACCGCCTCTTCCTCGACTCCTTCAACGACCTGGACGAGCTCCCGCCGCGGGCAAACAAGCAGCGCCCGCTGTGGGCGTCGACCGGTGTGAAGAACCCCGAGTACCCCAAGAACATGTACGTAGTCGAGCTCGCCGGCCCGGACACGGTCAACACCATGCCGATGGGCACGATTGAAGCCGTCAACGATATGGACGAGCTCAAGGGCGACACCCTGACGCACGGAGACGAGGCGGCGAAGCAGGTCTTCGACGGCCTGGAGAAGGTCGGCATCGACATGGACGATGTCATCGCGGTGCTGGAGCGCGAGGGTGTGGAGAAGTTCGTCACCGCGTGGCAGGACCTGCTCGACTCCACTGAAACGAAGCTCAACAGCTAACCTCTAAGGGTTCATTGTTCCGGAAGCGGTAGGCAAAAGGAGACGCGACAAAGGTGATCGAAGAGAGAGACGCGCAGGTACAGCGGGGGAATCCGCTGCGGTCGGCCGTCGATAAGCGGCTGCCCCGTATTGCCGGACCATCTGGTCTGGTGATTTTCGGGGTCACCGGTGACCTGGCCAGGAAGAAGCTCCTTCCCGCCGTCTACGATCTTGCAAGCCGCGGCCTCCTGCCGGCCGGATTCGCCCTCGTCGGGTTCGGTCGGCGCGACTGGAGCAAGCAGGACTTCGAGCACTACGTCCGCGAGGCGGTCGAGGCGCGCTCGCGAACCAAGTTCAACACCAACGTCTGGAACCGCCTGGCGGAAGGGATCCACTTCGTCTCCGGGGCATTTGACGACGACACCGCGTTCGATCGGCTCGCCACCGTCCTCGCGGAGATGGACCGGAGCCAGGGCACTGCCGGAAACTGGGCGTACTACCTGTCCGTGCCGCCGGAGTTCTTTGCCAACGTGGTCCACCAGCTGGACCGCTGCGGCATGGCCCACCCCGGAGACGGGCAGTGGCGCCGCGTGATCATTGAGAAGCCGTTCGGTCACGACCTCGCCTCGGCGAAGGAACTGAACAAGGTGGTCAACACCGTCTTCCCCGAGCACGCCGTGTTCCGCATCGACCACTACCTGGGCAAGGAAACGGTGCAGAACATCATGGCGCTGCGCTTTTCCAACCAGATGTTTGAGCCGATCTGGAATTCGCACTACATCGACCACGTCCAGATCACCATGGCCGAGGACATCGGGCTGGGCGGCCGCGCCGGGTACTACGACGGCATCGGCGCGGCGCGCGACGTGATCCAAAACCACCTCATCCAGCTCCTCGCGCTCGTGGCGATGGAGGAGCCGACGTCTTTCTCCCCGCACCAGCTGCGCTCGGAGAAGCTCAAGGTGCTGCGCGCGACCTCGCCCACCGGACCGTTCGAAGAGACGACCGCCCGCGGCCAGTACACCGCCGGGCTGCAGGGCTCCGTACCGGTCGTGGGACTGCGCGACGAGGAGGGCTTCGACCCGGACTCCGAGACCGAGACCTTCGCGGCCTGCACCCTGGAGATCAATTCGCGCCGCTGGGCCGGCGTGCCGTTCTACCTGCGCACCGGCAAGCGTCTCGGCCGACGCGTGACCGAGATTGCGTTGGTGTTCAAGCGTCCGCCGTACCAGCCCTTCTACCCTGACCAGACGAACTTGCTCACCAACAACGCCGTGGTGATCCGCATCCAGCCGGACGAGGGCGTGCTCATGCGCTTCGGCTCGAAGGTGCCGGGCGTGGGCCTGGAAGTCCGTGACGTCAACATGGACTTCGCGTACTCGGAGGCGTTCACCGAGCAGTCGCCCGAAGCCTACGAGCGACTCATCCTGGACGCGCTGCTGGATGAATCGAGCCTCTTCCCCACCAACGCCGAGGTGGAGCGGAGCTGGGAGATCCTCGACCCGATCCTCAACTTTTGGGCCCAGCAAGGCCGCCCCGACGAATACGAGGCCGGCACCTGGGGTCCGGCGTCGGCGAACCACATGTTGGAAAAGGACGGCCGCGTCTGGCGGCGCCCCTAAGAAAGGATTTGCGGCTGTGATCATCTCACTCCCGGACACCACCACCAGCCAGATCGCGAACGCGCTGATCCAAGCGCAAGAAAACTTCTCGCTGTCCTCGGGCCGCGTGCTCACCCTCCTCGTCGCCGCGCGCGACACCGAGGATTCCGACAAGATCCTTGAGACGGTGCGCGCCGCGACCCGCGAGCACCCCGCCCGCGTGCTCGTGCTATTGCTTGGCGACGAAACCGCGCCCACCAGCATGAACGCCGATCTCATCGTGGCTGCGCATTCGGGCGCGTCCGAAATGGTCGTCATGCGCCTCTTCGGTGACCTCACGCATCACCTCGGCGCCGTGGTCACCCCGCTGCTGCTGCCGGACACGCCGATTGTGGCCTGGTGGCCAAACGAGGCACCCTCCTGCCCGAAGGAGGCGGAGCTGGGCAGCATCGCGCAGCGCCGCATAACCAACGCCCACTCCGATGCCTCCGGGGACCAACTCCGCGCCCGCACGGACGGCTACCAGCCCGGCGACTCCGACCTCGCGTGGTCCCGCATCACCCCGTGGCGCGGGGCCGTCGCCTCCGCGCTGGACCGCTACCACGACGACCCGGTGCAATCCGTCCACATTGACGGTCCTACTGACGATCCTTCCGTGGACATCGCCGCTGGCTGGCTCGCCGCGTGCCTCAACGTCGACGTGACGCGCGGTATCAGCGACTCCACAAACGACTCCACAAACGACTCCGCAGTGCACGGCGCACCCATCACGCGGCTCGCGCTGCATTGTGTCGGGGGCGACGTAACGATCGAGGTCGTCGACGACAACACAGCCCGCATCACCGTGCCGGGAAGCCCCGACTCCTACGTGGCGCTGAGTGCGCGGACCGACGCGGAGTGCCTCGCTGAGGAGCTGCGCCACCTGGACAACGATGTCACCTACGCGCGCGCTCTCCGGGGGCTGTCCGGAGTGACTCGCGCGACAGAGCAGTAACCACATCAGAAGGAGGTCGATTGTGCCAGCACACGTGACCGTTTCCCAGTTTCCCGACCGTCCTGCCCTCGTTGCCGCGGCCGCGGAGCAGTTCGCCGCTCTGCTGCGGGGTATTCAGGCTGACCCCGCCGGCGGGATCCACGGCGACGGTGTGGCGCGCGTCGTCCTGACCGGCGGTACCGCAGGCATCGAGCTGCTCAGCGCCATGGCAACGCTGAAGGGCATCGACTTCAACCGCGTCGAGTTCTTCTTCGGCGACGAACGCAACGTCCCCGCCACGCACCCCGACTCCAACGAGGGACAGGCCCGCGCCGCGCTGCTGAGCAAGGTGAACGTCTCCGCCGAGCGTATCCACGGCTGGGGCCTGGACGGCGGGGACATGTCGGACCAGGTGCGCGAGTACGCGTCAACGGTGGCCCAGCACGCCCCGCGGGGGTTCGATCTCCACCTCCTCGGCATGGGCGGCGAGGGCCACATCAATTCGCTCTTCCCCCACACCGACGCAGTGCGCGAGGACACGCGCACCACGCTCGCCGTCACCGATTCGCCCAAGCCGCCGGCCGAGCGCGCGACACTCACATTGCCGGCAGTGCGCAGCGCCGAGCGGGTGTGGTTGCTCGTTGCTGGAGCGGAGAAGGCGGAGGCCGCGTCCCAAGTTGCGCACGGTGCGCCGGCCGAGGAGTGGCCGGCCGCCGGCGCGCAGGGCCGCGCGGAGACGGTGCTCTTTGTCTCCGACGACGCCGCCTCGATGCTTTAAGCAGAGCGCTTACCGACGCCACGGGCCCCTCCCAGCATTGTTTGCCGGAAGGGGCCCGAGGTCTGTGCCGTATTGCTACGTGCTTGTGCGCGCTACGCCGAGTAGGTCTGGATCAGGTTGAGCGCGATGATGCACGCCACCCAGATCAGCGAGATGATGATGGTGTAGCGGTCCAGGTTCTTCTCCACGATGGTGGAACCGGACAGGTTGGACTGCACGCCACCACCGAAGAGGCTGGACAGGCCGCCGCCCTTGCCCTTGTGGAGCAGGACGAACACGGTCGCAAGCACCGACGCGATTACGAGCACGATCTCCAAAGCCAACGTCATGCGGGACGATCCTCCACTTTCAAATGGGATGTTGGTGAACTTGCTAAATCGTACACCATGGGGAACGTGCCCCGTGCAGCGACCTTGCGGTCTGCTGCACGGCGCCTACTGGACCGAGTTTGCTGCCGCAGCGGCCAGCTTGGCAAAGTCCTCGCCGTTGAGCGAAGCACCGCCGACCAGACCGCCGTCGACGTCAGCCTGGCCGACGATCTCGGCGACGGTGTTGGCCTTGACGGAACCGCCGTAGAGGATGCGGATGCCGTCGGCGGTGGCGTCGTCCGCAAGCTCGCGCACGAGCTCGCGGATGGCGTGGCACACTTCCTGTGCGTCCTCGGCGGACGCGACCTTGCCGGTGCCGATGGCCCACACCGGCTCGTAGGCGATGACGGTGCGCGATAGTTCCTCGGTGGTCAGGCCGGCCAGGGACGCGCGGGTCTGGTCCTCGACGAAGCTGACGTGCTTGCCTTCCTCGCGGACCTCGAGGGGCTCGCCGACGCAGACGATCGGCGACATGCCGTGGTCGAGGGCCTTCTTCGCCTTCGCGGCAACGAGCTCGTCCGACTCGTTGTGGTACTGGCGGCGCTCGGAGTGTCCGACGACAACCCAGGTGCAGCCGAGCTTCTCCAGCATGGTGGCGGAGATCTCTCCGGTGTAGGCGCCGTTGTCGTTGGCGGAGACGTCCTGCGCACCGTAGGTGATCTGCAGCTTATCGCCCTCAACGAGGGTCTGGATGGAGCGCAAGTCAGTAAACGGAACGGTCAGTGCGACGTCGACAAGCTCGTAGCCGTCCTTGGGGAACGCGAAGGCGAGTTTCTGAGCGCTGGAGATTGCCTCGAGGTGATCGAGGTTCATCTTCCAGTTGCCTGCGATGAGTGGTTTACGTGCCATGGATTTCTCCTATCGTTTCGGCTTGGTTACTTGGACAGGACTGCGACGCCCGGCAGTTCCTTCCCCTCAATGAGCTCGAGGGAAGCGCCGCCGCCGGTGGAGATGTGGGAGAAGCCCGCCTCATCCAGGCCGAGGGTGCGCACGGACGCTGCGGAGTCGCCGCCGCCGACCACGGTGAAGGAGTCGTTGTTCTTGGTCGCAGCAATCATCGCCTCTGCGACGGCCTTGGTGCCGGCGGAGAACTTCGGGAACTCGAAGACGCCCATCGGGCCGTTCCAGAACACGGTCTTGGAGTCCTCAATGGCGGCGGCGTACTTCTTCGCGGTCTCCGGGCCGATGTCCAGGGACATCCAGCCCTCCGGGATGCCGTCCAGGTCCACGATCTTCGTCTCTGCGTCCTTGTCAAACTTCTCAGCGGCGGAGAGGTCGACCGGCAGGAGGAGCTTGTCGCCGTAGCGCTCGATGAGCTCCTTGCAGGTGTCGATCATGTCTTCCTGCAGCAGCGACTCCTGGACGTTGTGGCCCTGCGCTGCGAGGAAGGTGTAGCACATGCCGCCACCGATAACGACCTTGTCTGCCTTCGCTGCGAGCGCTTCGATGACGCCGAGCTTGTCGGAGACCTTGGAACCGCCGAGGACAACCACGTACGGGTGGGCCGGGTCATCCTTGACGGAGGACAGCGTGGACACTTCCTTCTCCACCAGGTAGCCGGCGTATGCGGGGAGCTTCTGTGCGACGTCGTAGACCGACGCCTGGGCGCGGTGGACGACACCGAAGCCGTCGGACACGAAGGCGCCGTTGTCGGCGGCCAGCGCTGCGAGCTCGGCCGCGAACTCGCCGCGCTCGTTCTCGTCCTTGGAGGTTTCGCGCGGGTCGAAGCGTACGTTCTCCAGCAGGAGGATCTCGCCGTCGGTCAGGCCGTTGGCGCGCTCGTGCGCATCTTCGCCGGAGACGTCGCCGGCGAGAGCAACGAACTGACCGAGGCGCTCGGACAGCGCTTCAGCGACGGGCTTCAGCGAGAACTTCGGGTTGACCTCGCCCTTCGGGCGGCCGAGGTGGGCCATGGCGATCACCTTGGCGCCGCCGTCAAGCAGCGCCTTCAGGGTGGGAAGGGACGCGTCGATGCGGCCCGGGTCAGTAATGTTGCCGTCCTCGTCGAGCGGGACGTTGAAGTCGGAGCGGACCAGAACGTGGCGGCCTTCCACGCCTTCGTCGAGAAGCTGCTTGAGCGTCTGCGTTGCCATTGTTGTCTCCTTGAGTATGTCGTGTTTGTGAAGGGGTCTCTCGGATGCTGAAAAAGCCCGGTGCATGCGCATGCGCACACACCGGGCTCATCCGCTGTACCTAGTTTTACAGGTTGTCAGCGACGTGCTTGGTCATGCGCACGAACTGAGAGGTGTAGGACCACTCGTTGTCGTACCAAGAGATGACCTTCACCAGGTTGCCGTCGATGACGCGGGTCATACCAGCGTCGAAAATAGCGCCGTGGGTGTTGCCGATAATGTCGGAGGAAACCAGCGGCTCCTCGGAGTACTGCATTGCGGTGCCGAGAACCTCGTCCTCGGTGGCCTTCTTCACTGCAGCGTTGACCTCCTCAGCGGTGACGTCCTTGTTCAGCTGGACGGTCAGGTCGGTTGCGGAGCCGGTGATGGTGGGCACGCGCATTGCGAAGCCGTCGAGCTTGCCCTCGAGGTTCGGGAGCACCAGGGCGACTGCCTTTGCAGCGCCGGTGGTGGTCGGAACGATGTTCTGAGCTGCAGCGCGGGCGCGACGCAGGTCCTTGTGCGGTGCGTCCTGCAGGCGCTGGTCGCCGGTGTAGGAGTGAACGGTGGTCATCAGGCCAGACTTGATGCCGAACTCCTCGTCCAGCACCTTGGCCAGCGGAGCCAGGGAGTTGGTGGTGCAGGAAGCGGCGGAGATGACGGTCTGGTCGTTGGTGTAGGAGTCGCTGTTCACGCCCCACACGTAGGTGCCGTCGACGTTCTTGCCCGGAGCGGAGATGATGACCTTTTTCGCGCCAGCGTCGATGTGAGCCTTTGCGGTGTCGCCGGAGCGGAAGACGCCGGTGCACTCGAGCACGATGTCGACGCCAGCCTCGCCCCAAGCCAGGTTGGCCGGGTCCTTCTCAGCAGAGACCTCGATGCGACGACCGTCGACGGTGATGGAGTTCTCATCGAACTCAACATCGTGGCCGAACTGGCCGTAAGCGGTGTCGTACTTCATCAGGTGAGCGAGGGTCTCATTGTCAGTCAGATCGTTGATCTTGACAACCTCGAGCTCGCCCTGGAACTTGTCCTGGATGATGCGGAATGCAGAGCGGCCGATGCGACCGAAGCCATTGATGCCAATACGAGTAGTCACTGTAAAATTACTCCTCTTGTTGAGTCGTGTCGGTTGAGATGCAGCGCACCTCATACGGTCAGGTCTGAGAAGCGGAACCTCGTTCGGCGGGGCGCTTCACCTGCGCCGATGCCGTCCACTGGCTCACTTCCTGGCCTGTCGAAATCCAGTGTAGCGACGGACCAACAACCGTGCATCGGCCTTTCCGCATCTCGTCAACCCCACAACAACCGGACACAATCGGACGAAAATCCGGGGGTAACTTCCCCAATACCGGTGTGGGTTTTGCGCCCGGTTGACATTCTGACCGCCCCCTCCCCCTGCCAGCTACACGCCTTCAGCACGGCAAACGCGACCGCTCCCCCTCCACCCATCGAACTCTAGAAAGGTGATACTGAAACAACTTTCGGGTATGGCATATCTCACACCCCCCGGAAATAGACGAGTGCGCGAGTTGTGATGTCGTTTTACTTCGCGTTCGAGACGTCGTCGTCCGCCGCGCCGCGCTCGGCCTGCTCAACCGCGGCCTGCGTGTTCGGGATTCCCAGCTCTTTCGCTTCCTTGTCAGCGAGGGAGAGCAGGCGGCGGATGCGACCTGCGACGGCGTCCTTGGTCATCTGCGGATCCGCGAGCTTGCCCAGCTCCTCGAGCGAGGCGTGGCGGTGCTCCACACGAAGATACCCCGCCTCCGCGAGGTGCTCGGGCACGTTGTCGCCCAGGATCTCCATCGCGCGCTCCACGCGGCGCGCGGCCGCGGCCGCCGCCTGTGCGGACCTGCGCGTGTTCGCGTCGTCGAACGTTGCCAGCCGCTGCCCCGATCGCGCGCGCAGCTGCTTCCGCTTGCGCTTTTCGTCCCACTCCAGGCGCGCGAGCGGTGCGCCCATCCTGCTCAGCAGGATGGCGATCGTCTCCCCGTCGCGGACGAAGACTCGCTCGATGCCACGCGTTTCTTTCGTCCGCGTCGCCACGTCAAGCCGGTGCCCCAACCCGACGAGTGCCAAGGCGGCAGTTTCCTCAGGGCACGCCACCTCGAGCGCCGCGGTGCGCCCTGGCTCAGTGAGCGAGCCGCGGGCAAGGAACGCCCCGCGCCAAGCAGCCTCCACATCCGCGATCGGGCCGGAAATGATGGTGTGCGGCATCCCTTCCACGGGATGCCCGGAGGCCGTGATCAAGCGGAGCTTCCGTACGACCTCGCGCAACCCCTCGGAAACGGTCACAACGCACTTGCGTTCCTTGCTCGCGGAGCCGGGGGCGATGACCTCGAGCGTGGTCGCGACACCGGTAGTCGCGTCAAGCAACTGCTGCAGTCGCTCGGCGACGGGGTGCTCGGCAAGTTCAACGCGCAGGACCGTACCGTGTGGCGTCTGCTCGTACGTTCCGGCGTACCGGATCATCGCCGTTGCTTCCGCAATCTGCGCGCTTGCCTGGGTGGCGCGTACGCTCAGCAGCTCATCTTTGACTTTCGCGGTCAGCGCCACCGTGGTCCTTTCCCTTCGCAGTTGATGTCTCGCAGGCCTCTCGCTTCGCACCGGGGCCAGGTGTACCGACGCCTGATTCTAGCGTGCCCGGTACAACTCCAAAATTGCCGTTGCCAACTTGTCCGGGTCGTGCTTCTCGGCCTGCTTGCCCTCCGGCACGGGCTGGTGGACATCACGGAACGCGATTTTTGCACCGAGCCGTTCCGCGGCGCGCTGGAGATGCGTGCGCTCCCCCTCGGATGGGCTGATGTGGTTGTCCGCGAGGAGGTAGTCGACCTGCAGCTCCGGCGCGTGTTGGCTCAGGACGTGGATGTGGCGCTCCGTGCTAAAGCCCGGGGTCTCCCCGGCCTGTGGCAGGAGGTTGAGCATCACCACGACCATGGCGTCCGTCTGGTTCAGCGCAGCGACGATCTCCGGAACCAGGAGGTGCGGGAGCACGGACGAAAACCAGGAGCCTGGCCCGATGGTGACGATGTCCGCATCCCGAATCGCCGCCACGGCTTCCGCGGAAGCAGCGGGCTGCTCGGGCAGCAAGCGAACCCGCCGGACAGCACCAGAGGTGGACGCCACCGCCGCCTGACCACGCACGGAGCGGAGAACGCGGGGGTCATCATCAAGCCCGGAGACATCCGCCTCGATGTCCAACGGCTGTGAGCACATCGGGATCACTCGGCCCGCGGACCGCGTCCACTTCGCCACAATGTCCAGCGCGGTCTGCATGTCGCCGAAGCGCTCCACGAGGCTCACCAGCATGAGGTTTCCTAGCGGGTGTCCCGCCATCACACCGTTTCCCCCGAAGCGGTGCTGCAGCGCCTCGCGCCACAGCTCCCCGTCCTCGTCATCCGCAGTGAGCGCGGCCGTGGCCATGCGCAGGTCCCCGGGCGGGATGATGGGGAATTCACGGCGCAAGCGACCGGAGGAGCCACCGTCATCGGCGACGGTCACGACGGCGTTAATGTCCGTCGCTTGCGCACGCCGCGCAGCCAGCAGTGTTTGGTACAGACCATGACCGCCACCCAGGCAGGTGAACGCAAGGCGTTCGCTCGAGCTCATCGCGGTCTCCTTTCAACGGGAGCTATGAAGAATTGGATACGGCAAGGTGGCGGGCCCTCTGACCCGCTCACCCAGTGTGATTGCGCTGCAGCGCTAGTTTCTGCAGAGGTCGCGGTGTAAGACGTTGACTTCCAGGCGTGGCTTCTGCTGCAGCCGCCGGCCGATTTCCTCTGCGACCGCGACGGACCGGTGGTGCCCGCCCGTGCACCCCACCCCGACGGTGATGAAGTCCTTGCCCTCGTGCTGGTAGCCCTCGAGCGTGCTACTGAGCAATCGCACAAAGTTGTCGATGAACGGTTCCGCGTCCTCCCGGCTCAGCACGTAGTCCGACACCGGCTTGTCCACGCCACGGAACTCGCGTAGCTCCGGCACCCAGTAAGGGTTCGGGAGGAAGCGCACGTCGAGCACGATGTCCGCGTCACGCGGCGAGCCGTGTTTGAACCCAAAGGATTCCAGCGTGACGTGCTGCTTCCCAGTCGCAAGCTCGCCTATCGACGCCTCAATCGAACGCCGCAGGTCGTGCACCGATTGATTGGTCGTGTCAATGATCACGTCGGCGATGTCGCGCACCGGCTCGAGCGCCTCGCGCTCACGCTCGATGCCGTGCTGCAACGTGTCCCCGTCCTGGAGCGGGTGGGTGCGCCGCACCGAGTCGAACCTGCGGATCAGCACGTCATCACGCGCCTCGAGGTACAGGATGAACGGGGCGAACCCGAGCTTCTTGATCTCCGAGATCGTATTCATCAACGACCCGTTGAACTTCCTCGCGCGCACGTCCGTCACCACGGCGAGACGCGACACCGGGGAATCCTTCGCGGTCGACATGCCCACCAGCTCCAGAATCAGCTGCGGGGGCAGGTTCTGAGACACGAAGTAGCCCTTGTCCTCAAAAATCTTCGCAGCGGTGGAAAGCCCGCCGCCGGACAAGCCGGTAATGATGACCGGGTGGAGCGGTTGGTCCTGGTGCTGAGTCATACGGCCATCCTAACGGAACTCGGACCGCGCCTGTCCCAGTCTGCGGAGGAATTTGCAGCGAGGGCTCATTCTCCCTTGTGTAGGTGCTCGTAAATCGTCGCGGCCAGCTTCGGCCCAACGCCGTTGACCTCTTCGATCTGCTCGACGGACGCCGCTTTCATCTTCTTCACGCTGCCAAAGTGCTTGACCAGCTCCGACCGTCGGGAGGGCCCGAGGCCAGGGATCGCGTCCAGGGCGGAGGAGCGCATGCGCTTGGAGCGCTGCTGGCGGTGGTACGTGATGGCAAAGCGGTGGGCCTCGTCGCGGATCTGCTGGAGGAGATACATGCCCTCCGAGTTGCGCGGCAGGATCACCGGCTCGTCATCGTCCGGGACCCAGATTTCCTCGAGGCGCTTGGCCAGGCCGATGAGTTGGACATCGACCACGCCCAGCTCGTCGAAAATTGCCTGCGCGGCATCGACCTGGGGCTTGCCGCCATCAACGATGAACAGCTGTGGCGGATACGCGAACCGCTTGTTATTGGTCGTTTCCACCTCGGAGGCTTCCTCCGCGAACATCACTGCGGCAGACTCCTCGTCCGGGTTGGCCAGCTTGTCCTCGTTGTAGCGCTTGAAGCGGCGGCTGGTCACCTCGGCGATCGAGCCGACGTCGTTGGAGTGACCGTCGCCGGCGGCTTCCTTGATGCGGTAGCGTCGATAATCTTGCTTCTTGGGCAGGCCATCCTCAAACACGACGAGCGAAGCCACCACGTCGGTGCCCTGGATGTGCGAAATATCCGTGCACTCCATCCGAAGCGGCGCCTCCTCCATGCCAAGCGCGTCCTGGATGTCCTGGAGCGCCTGGGAACGGGCGGTGAGGTCGCCGACCCGCTTCAGCTTGTGCTGGTGCAGCGCATCGGCGGCGTTCTTGCGCACGGTCTCCATCAGGGCCGCCTTGTCACCGCGCTGCGGGACGCGGATGTTCACCTGTGCGCCGCGCAGGCCCTCGAGCAGCTTCGTGACTTCCTCTTCCTCGTCCGGCATCGCGCACACGAGGATCTCCTTGGGCACCGGAACTGGCGAGCGCACCTCCGCGTGCGATTCCTGGTCCACGCCGCGGCGTTTGATGGTCTCCGCGGCCCGACGGGCGTCCTCCGCCTGTTCCTGCTTTTGGCGCTCCACCGCGTCGGAGTAGTACTGCACGAGGAAGTTCTGCACGAGCACGGGCAGCGCAGGATCTGGCCCATCCCCGTCGAGGCGCTCCGCGGAGCCGGGCTCGTCGCCAGACTTCTCCACCACCCAGCCGCGCTGCGAGCGGATGCGGCCGCCGCGGACATTGAAGATCTGCACCGCGGCTTCCAATTCGTCCGTATCGAAGGCGATGATGTCCGCATCCGTATCGGGGCTGAGCACGACCGTTTGGCGCTCCATGACCTTTTTGACGGCGCCGAGGTCATCGCGAAGCCGCGCGGCCTTCTCAAACTCGAGGTGCTCCGCGGCGGACTCCATCTGCGCAGTCATATCGCGCACGACTTTGTCCGTATTGCCGGACATAAACCCCATAAATCCAGCAACGATGTCTTCGTATTCCGACTCGTCGACCCTGCCCACGCACGGCGCGGCGCACTTGTCGATGTACCCAAGCAGGCAGGGGCGCCCCAACGTCTCGTGGCGGTTATACACGCCGTTGGAACAGGTGCGGATGGGAAACACCCGGGTGAGCAGGTCAAGCGTTTCGCGCACTGCCCACGCGTGGGAATACGGGCCGAAATAACGCACCCCTTTCCGCTTGGGCCCGCGATAGAAGAAGGCTCGCGGGTACCGCTCGCGCACGCTCACGGCGAGCATCGGGTACGTCTTATCATCCCGATACATCACGTTGAACCAAGGATCGAACCTCTTAATCCACGTGTACTCGAGCTGGAGCGCCTCCACCTCGCTGGCCACCACGGTCCACTCCACCGAGGCCGCGGTGAACACCATCTGCCTGGTGCGCGGGTGCAGGTGCTCGGGCGGCTGGAAGTAGTTGTTCAGCCTTGCGCGAAGGCTTTTAGCCTTGCCCACGTACACGACACGACCATTCGCGTCGCGGAACTTATACACTCCCGGCTCCGTCGGAATGGTCCCTGGGGCCGGGCGGTAGTCCTTCGGGTTCGCCACGTGGGCGCTCCTCCTTCACACATCGGCGACAGGAGGTTAATCCTGCGGCATGTACTTCGCTTCAAGCTCTCGGAATTGGCCAACGGTGCGCAACGCGCTCTCCTTGTCTCCGGATTGGATGGCCCACAGCGGGACGTACTCAAAGTCCGGGAGTTCAAGGCGCGCCATGCGGGCACCCTTGGGGAACGAGAGTCCGTAGACCACGAGCCAGGGGTAGAACCTCGTCCCGATGATGTTGGAGACCTCCACGCCGTCTTCATTAGCGCGAACGCGAGGGCGGGTCAGGAAGTACCAGGACAAGGCGGAGATGATGAGTCCGACGCCGATGAACGCGAACTTGTCCACGCCGGTGATGGCAACCCCGGTGAACTTCACGTCCACGACGGCCGACATAAAGATGTGTACAGCCATCACCACAATGATCCAGACGATGGCCACACGCCTGAGAAACGGCGACTTCGCCGTGAATTCCCACGGCTTGGACGACGTCACCGCGTGGGGGTCGAGAGCGTTAAGGTACGCGAGTTCTTCGTCGCTGAGCTTCCTCGATTGGGTTGTATCCTCCGACACTCGCTTCTCCCTTTCCTGCCTCGTCTATAGGTGTGCTGCGTTGGGGTACCAGGAACCTGCTACGGGTCCCTTCGGATACTAGTCCCGCTCGTGCAGCGCCCGTACTTTGCCCAGCTCGACTGCGGCGCTGAGCGCGGCTCGTACGGCCAACGCTCCCCTGTCTTCCTTCGCGTCCTCGCCGCCAGAGCGCTCGTAGGCCTGGTCCTCGTCCTCGACGGTGAGCACACCGTTGCCCACCGGAGTGCCCTCGTCCAGCGACACCCTGGTCAGGCCACTGGTTACGGAGTCGCACACGACCTCGAAGTGGGCCGTCTTGCCGCGGATCACGCACCCGAGGGCGACCACCGCGTCGTAGCGGCGCGCGCACGCCTGGGTCACCACGGGGAGCTCCATCGCCCCATCCACGAGGTACTCATCTGCCTTCGCCCCAAGCTCGCGCGCGGTATCCCGAGCGCGCTCGCGCATCATGTCCACAATGCGTGCGTTCCAGCGAGTCGCCACAATGGCGAGGGTGTACCCCTCAGCGTTCGGGGAATAGTCCTCCGGCGCACCGGAAGCGGTCATGCGTACAACACTCCTTCAACGCGCGCACTGCGCGAGGCTTAGGTCCCGGGCTGGCGCCCGTCGCAACACGCGCGCCCTGGGATGAGATGGGTTTTGCGACAGACTGACAGGGTTCAGGATACGTGTCAACTCGCGGAACTGGGACCGCTGGTTGCCTCCTGTGCCAATTCGCGCAGTCGCTCCACCGCCTGCGCAGGATCGTCGGCGCCGAACACGGCCGAGCCCGCGACGAACGCGTCGACGCCAGCCTCCGCGGCTTGGGCGATGGTCGCGTTGCCGATCCCGCCGTCGATGCCGATGATGGTGTCCAAGCCCTCCGCGGCAATGTGGTCGCGCAACGTCATCACCTTGCGCAACACCTCGGGCATAAACTTCTGCCCGCCGAAGCCGGGCTCCACGCTCATCACCATGACCTGATCAAACTCCGACACCGAGTCGAGGTACGGCTCGATCGGGGTGCCAGGCTTGACGGCAAAGCCAGCCTGGACGCCGAGCTCACGGCACTGGCGCGCCGCGGCAACGTGGTCCCTGGTCGCCTCCACGTGAAAAACCAGCCGGTCGCCGCCCGCCTCGACGTAGGTGGCGAACCACCGCTCCGGCTCCTCGATCATCAGGTGCATGTCCAGGAACTGGTCGGTGACACCGTTGACGGCTTTGGTCACGTCCGGACCGAACGAGAGGTTGGGCACGAAATGACCGTCCATGATGTCCACGTGGAGCAGGTCTGCCGAGAGGACTTTCCGCACGTCGGCGCCAAGATTAGCGTAGTCGGCGGCCAGGATGGAGGGAGCGATGTAGATCATGCCGCCAAGCCTACTTCTTGCGTAGGACCGCGAAGAACATCGCGTCGGTGCCGTGCCGGTGTGGCCACATCTGCACGCTCGGAAATTCGCCTGTGTGCTCCATGCCGCAGGCGAACTCGGCGGCGCCGAGTTCCTCAACCCCGCCTTCACCCAGCGCCGCGTCGACGACACCGCGCGTCTCCCGCAGGTCCGGCGAGCAGGTGGAGTACACGATGACGCCGCCGCGGCGCGCGAGGCGAATCGCGGAGGCAAGAAGCTCGGACTGCAGGGTGGTCAGCTCGGCGATGTCTCGCTCGGATTTGGTCCAGCGCGCCTCCGGGCGACGGCGCAGCGCGCCAAGGCCGGAGCAGGGGGCGTCGACAAGCACTCGATCGTAGCCCGGTGCGAGACCAGGATCTCGGCCGTCCGCGGTGTGGACGCGGACCGGGAGACCGTCGGTTGCCTTGCGGACGAGCTCGGCGCGGTGCGCGCTGCTCTCCACGGCGTCGACCGACGCGCCGTCAATGCGCGCGAGCGCGCCCATCAGCGCCGCCTTGCCGCCGGGCCCCGCGCACAAGTCAAGCCATTTGCCTTGATCTCCCTCAACGGGCACTTCAGCGACGGCGCGGGCGATGAGCTGCGAGCCCTCGTCCTGCACGGCGGCGAGCCGCTCACGAACTGGCTCGAGCTGACCGGGATCGCCCTCATCGAGGTACACCGCGTACGGGGAGTAAGTCCCTTCCTCCCCACCGATGCTCAGTGCCAGCTCCTCGGCGGAGAGCTCGCCGGGCCGGGCGACCAGGTGCACAGTGGGGCGAGCCGAATCCGACTCGAGGGCGCGCTCCAGCTCGGCCAGCTGGTCGGGCGAGGACTCGCTGTCGAGACCGAGCGCGGCGAAGAAGGAGCGTGCGATCCAGGCCGGGTGCGCGTGGCGGAACGCCGCCGCCTCCAGCGCGCCGGAGGGCGTGAGCCGGTCAAACCACTGCTGTGGCGTGGAGCGGTCGATCGTGCGCAGGATGCCATTGGCAAAGCCCTTCGCTTTGCCTTGGCCGGCGGCCTCGACCAGCCGCACCGACGTGTCCACCGCCGCGTGCGAGGACACACGGGTGTAGAGCAGCTGGTAGGTGCCCAGGCGAAGCGCCGCCAGCACCCGCGGGTCGATCCGGTCCAACTCACGCGAGGAGTTCTCCGCGATCACCGCGTCCAGCACGCCCTGCGTGCGCAGCGCACCGTACGTCAGCTCGGTGGCAAACGCCGCGTCGCGCCCGGAGATCTTGCGCTCCCGCAGCAGCGCCGGCAGCGCCAGGTTCGCGTACGCGCCTTCCTCGCTCACACGGAGCAGCACGTCAAAGGCCGCCTCTCGCGCCGCGTCTCCGGTGCGCGTAGCAGGACCCCGCTTGTTGGCGCCACCACGCCGGCTCGCCTGGCCGCGGCGGTCACCGCGGCCGTTTTTCTGCCCCTTGCGCTCGGGCTCCTGGTTGCGCGCTGTCTCCTGGCTGCGCCGCCCTGCCGAGCGGGATCGGAATCCTCCGCTCATGCGAACACCACTCCCTGCTCAATCTGCGCCGGCTGCAGGCCGCGGCCCCAGTCGGCGGCGTTCATCCGCTTCTTTCCCGGCGGCTGGATCATGCCCAGCACCACGTCCTGCGTCGCAGTGCCCACGACAACCCGGTTTTTTTCCACCCGCACCGCGCCGGGCGCGAGCGTGTCTTCGCCGGTAAGCGCGACGGGGCCCAGCTTGTAACGGTCGTCGCCCACTGTCGTCCACGCACCGGGTCCCGGGGTGTGTGCGCGCACGGCGCGGTCGATGTCGGCGGCGGGTGCGGACCAGTCCACGCGGGCGTCTGCGGGCACGATCTTGGGCGCGTAGGTGGCCTCCCCCGATTGCGGCGTGGGTGTGACCGTGCCATTTTCGAGCCCCGTCATGGTGTCCACGAGGAGGTCCGCGCCGGCGTAGGCCAGGCGCGTGAGCAGATCGTCAGCGGTGTCCTCCGCGCTGATGGTCTCGGAGATGGTGCCGAGGACCTCGCCGGTGTCCAGACCTTTGTCAATGCGGAAGGTGCTCGCACCCGTCTCCGTATCACCCGCGAGGATCGCGGACTGGACCGGCGCCGCGCCGCGCCACCGTGGCAGGAGCGAAAAGTGCAGGTTGACCCACCCGTGCCTCGGTATGCCCAGCATGTCCTCGGGGATGAGATTGCCGTACGCCACCACCGGGATTGCGTCCGGTGCCAGCGCCGTGAGTCGGTCCCGAATCTCCTCGTTTTCGCGCAAGCTCTCCGGTGCCAGGACCTCGATGCCGTGCTCGACCGCGAGCGCCTTGACCGGCGAGGGGTGCAGCGTACGGCCGCGCCCGCGCCGCGCGTCGGGCCGAGTGAGCACCGCCACGACCTCGTGCTGTGAATCAATGAGTCGCTGCAACGCCACCACCGCTGGTTCCGGGGTGCCGGCGAACACTAGCCGCATATCTTTCTCCTCCCCCCGGTCGCCCGGGCTTATCGACGTCACCGCCCCCGCACCACTCGTGCGCCGCAGGCAGCGTTTGCCCGCCCAGTCTACTGCTCCACCGCGGCGCCTAACCCACGTCTATCGGGTTGACCTGAACGCGCAGGGGAAGGGTCTGCCGCCGCGCCGCCCGGTTGATCAGTCCGGTGCGGAGCGCCGAACCCAGCGCGGCGCGGCCATGGAGCGGTGAGCGCACGAGCATCCGCTGGGCCGGGCCGTACTCGCCCCGGTCCCATTCACCCGGGACGTCGATTCCCGGCGGGAGGTCGACCGGACCGAGCACCTCCGCGTGGTCCGGCAACTCCACGTTGCCAAAGAAGTCGTCCAACGCCTTGCGCGGCGCGTCCACCACAGCGATGTGCACCGCGGGCGGGAAGCGGGCGTCCCGCCGCTGCGCCAGCTCGAGTGCCGCGTGCCCGCGGGCGTCCCACCGGATGAGATGCTGCACGACCGGGAGCGACGGCTCCGCGACCACGACAACCTCGCCGCCGTCGGCGTGCGGCTGCACGAGCGCGGCAGCGGCCGCCCACTTGGCGTACGTGTCCTCCCCCGCCCGCAGGTCCGGCCGCTGCAGCAGCGCCCACACGTCCAGCAGCACGGCCGCGCCGTAGCCTCCTTCCGCAACCGGCTCAGCCCCCGGGGTGGCCACAATGATCGCCGGCTCCGCAGGCACGGCATCCAGGACCTTGTCGCCCCACGATGTGCGCACCCGGAACTGCACGAACGCCCTGCCAAGCTCCTCTGCCGTGCGCTCGGTGCCCAGCACCATCGCGCGCACCCGTTTCGACCCGCACTCCGGACACACGTGCGCCGGGTCCATGCGGCCGCACCACCGACACGTCGGCGCCGACGCCTCGCCGCCGGCGGGCAGGCCGAGCGGGCCGTTGCACCACCTGCAGCGCGCCGGCGCGCGGCACTGCCCGCAGGCCAGGGACTGGATGTAGCCGGTGCGCGGGACCTGGAAGAGCACCGGCGTCCCGCGGCGCAGCGCAGCGCGCGCGGCCATGAAGGCCGCCGACGGCATCCTTGCCTGCCGCGCCCGGGGGTCCCGCTCCATAGCGGCGTCCGAGTCCCCCGCCGCGTGGATGCGTGGGCTGACCTGCCGGAGCACCGCCCGCGGGGCGAGCAGCTCGTGCATCCAACCGCGCTCCACAAACAGCTGCGTTTCCGCGGTCCGCGCATGCCCGCCGATGATCAGCGGCACCTGCTCCTGCGCCGAGCGGGTGGTGAGTACTTCGCGTGCGTGAGCGTAGGGCGCGCGGGGGTCAACCAGGCTCTCGTCCCCATCGTGCATGAGCACTATCAACCGCAAGTTGCGCACGGGGGCAAACGCCGCCGAGCGGGTCCCCACCACGATCCGGCCCTGGCCGTGCAAGATCGAGAGGTAGCGCGAGTACCGTGCCTGCGGCCCCTGCTTCGCGGTGAGCGTGGTCACCTGGCGCGCCGAAACGTGCTCGCGCAGCGCTGCTTCGCACCGGTCCACGTCGCGTTGGTCGGGCACGACGACGAGCGCGCCGCCCCCGCTGAGCGCGACCTTCGCGGCGAGCGCCCCCACTGTCGCGGCCCAGTCCTCGCCAGGCACGACCTGCCAGGCGGCGCGTGCGAGTTTCCCGTCCAGGACTGCGTCGACAAAGCTCTCCCCGTATTGATAGGAGCTCCACGCAGAGAGGTCTGGCTCGGTCGCCTCCCCCAGCTCGTCCCAGGGCGTCGACGTATCGGTCTCCTCGGCTTTGGCGTGGCGCGCCGGGATGGCGGAGCGGTAGATGTCGGAGCGGACGCCGGCGTAGCGCTGCGCGAGGGCGTCGATAAGCAAGCGCAACTGCTCTGGCGCGACGACCTCCGGCGAGATGACGCGCTCGATGAAGCGAAGGTTCCCCTCGTGCGAGGAGACCGCAGTGCGGTCGAGCACAATCGCGTCCACCAGCCGGCCCGCAAAGCGGATCCGCACCCGCACCCCGGGCTGCGCGGCCTCGGAGTCGCCCTCCGTGACCAGGTAGTCGAAGGGGCGGTCCAGCTGCGCCAGGCCCAACATCGGCAGCACCCGCGCGACGGGGTACTGGGTTGCGGGCGACGACGACATGGTGCCCGAGTTTAGCGCACTAGCTGGCGGCGGCCTTGAGCTCCTCCGCCTTGTTCAACTGCTCCCACGGCAGCTCCACATCGGTGCGGCCGAAGTGCCCGTACGCTGCGGTTTGGGCGTAGATCGGGCGCAGCAGGTCAAGCTCGCGGATGATCGCGGCAGGTCGGAGATCAAAGACCTTCTCCACGGCCTGCTGGATCGTGGCATCCGTCTGGCCCTCGGCGGCGGTGCCGAAGGTCTCCACGTACAGGCCCACCGGGGTGGCGCGACCAATGGCGTACGCCACCTGGACCTCGACGCGCTCTGCCAGGCCCGCGGCGACGATGTTCTTGGCCACCCAGCGCATTGCGTACGCGGCCGAGCGGTCCACCTTTGAGGGGTCCTTGCCCGAGAACGCGCCGCCGCCGTGGCGGGCCATGCCGCCGTAGGTGTCCACGATGATCTTGCGGCCGGTCAGCCCGGCGTCCCCCATCGGGCCGCCGAGCACAAACGAGCCGGACGGGTTCACCAGCAGCTTCGTGTCCGGCGTGTAGTACTGCTCCAAACCGGCGTCCTTGACTACCCACTCGAGCACCTCGGTACGCAGAGCGTTGCGCAGCGCATCGCCGGTGAAGTCCGGGTCGTGCTGCGTGGAAATCACCACGGTGTCCAGCGCGACGGGGGTGTTGCCGTCGTAGGCGAAGGTGACCTGGGTCTTGCCGTCGGGGCGCAGGCCCACCACTTTGCCCAGCTTGCGCACCTCCGTGAGCCTGCGCGACAGGCGGTGCGCGGTGGAAATGGGAAGCGGCATGTACTCCGGCGTTTCATTCGTGGCGTACCCAAACATGAGGCCCTGGTCGCCGGCACCGGCCTGATCGTCCGCCTCCGCGGAGGACTGCTCGCGGACCTCCTGCGAGGTCGACACGCCCTCCGAAATCTCCAGCGACTGGTCACCGATCGCGATATTGACGCCGCACGTACGCCCGTCGAACCCCACCTCGGACGACGTAAAGCCGATGCCGACCAGCTTGTCGCGCACGATCTTCGCAATGTTGGAGTACGCCGTCGTGTTGACCTCGCCGACCACGTGCACCTGTCCGGTGGTGACCAGGGTCTCTACAGCCACGCGCGCTGCCGGATCCTGCGCGAGCATGTCATCCAGGATGGCATCCGAGATGGCATCGCAGATCTTATCGGGGTGGCCCTCGGTCACCGACTCGCTGGTGAACAAACGGTAGTAAGGATCAGTAGACAAAATGGTCTCGCTTTCGGTGCAGCACTGTTTCGTATCTCATCGCCGTGCGGGCGAAGCGCGAGCGGGGCGAACGCTTATCGACGCCACCTCGCCCCACGCGAACGAACACCACGATAGACCAAGCTGTCTAAATTGGCAACGTTATGCTTCCGTGTCGTGCCCCGCGGCCTCAATCGCGCTCCAGATCTGCGCCGCGACCTCGTGCTTGGTGCCGTCCTCAATCGTGGCGACCCCGCCGTCGCGCGACAGCAACCACCCCGAGTTCCGGGCTTGCCCAAACACCTTGCCGCCCGAGACGTCGTTGACCATCAGGAGGTCCGCACCCTTGCGTGCCAGCTTTGCCTTGCCATACTCCAGCGCGTTATCTGTCTCAGCCGCGAACCCCATAATCGCCGCCGTCGTCTCCCCGTTGTCACGCATGTCAACGAGCCCACGCAGAATGTCCGGGTTTTCCATCAGCTCGATGCGCTCTAGCGACGCATCCGCCTGTCCCTTCTTCAGCTTCGAGGTCGCCTCGTGCGCCGGGCGATAGTCCGCCACGGCGGCGGCCATGATCACCACATCCGCCTCGGGAGCACGCGAGCGCATCTCGCGCTCCATGTCGCGGGTCGAGGTCACCCGTACCACGTCTGCACCAGCCGGGGTCTCCAGCGCCTCCGTGTTTCCCGCAACCACAGTGACCTGCGCCCCCTTGTGCGCGGCAATATCGGCCAGCGCAAAGCCCTGGCGCCCGGAGGACCGATTGCCCACGTACCGGACCGGGTCGATGTTTTCCTGCGTGCCCCCGGCGCTGACCAGCACGCGCTTGCCCTCCAGCGGGCGGCCCAGCGGCCCGATCGTGGCGACCGTGCGCGCGAGCTCCGCAATCGCCTGCGGCTCGAGCAACCGGCCGGGGCCAGAGTCCTTCCCGGTCAGCCGCCCGTACGCGGGCTCCAGGACCGTCACCCCGCGGCTGCGTAGCGTGGCCACGTTCGCTTGCGTGGCAGCGTTGTGCCACATCTCCGTGTGCATCGCCGGTGCCACGACGACGGGGCACGTGGCCACGAGCACCGTCGCGGTCAGGAAGTCGTCTGCGCGCCCCCCTGCAATGCGCGCGATCACGTCCGCCGTCGCCGGGGCCACCACAATCAGGTCAGCCTCCTGACCAATGCGAACGTGCTGCACCTCATCGACCCGCTCGAAAACACCGGTGTCCACCGGGTGTCCGGACAGCGCCTCGAACGTGGCGGCGCCGACGAATTTGAGCGCGTTGGCGGTCGGGACCACGCGGACGTCATCCCCCGCCTCTTTGAAGTCTCTAATCAGGTGGCAGGCTTTGTATGCGGCGATACCGCCGGCGACGCCGACGACTACGTTGCGTTGACTCATGGTGGCCTAGTCTACGCAAACGGCACCACCCGCAAGCCCAATGCAGGCTTACTCGGTGGTGCCGATTCGATGTCTCAGGCGACGCGGTGCCGCCGAGGCGTTACTGGCCCTCTTCGTGCTCGAGGAGACCAGCCTGGATCTCACGCAGCGCGATGGACAGCGGCTTCTCCCCCGCTTCCGGGGTGACCAGCGGGCCGACGAACTCAAATACGCCGTCCTCGGAATCCTGGTAGAAGCTGTTGATCTGGCGTGCGCGCTTCGCGGCGAAGATAACCAGTGCGTACTTGGACGACACCTTGGTCAGCAGCTCATCAATCGGAGGCGCAGTAATGCCTTCGGGTGCGTCGTAGGACTTGTCCTCGGTAGCTTCCGGGGCTGCCTGCGACGGTTCCTCAGTAATGTTGCTCACTAAAAACCTACTCGCTTGTGTTGTTGTTCGATGTGTTCATCAGGATGCTGGCAATTGCCGCGACGGCCGAATCCACGTCATCGTTGACCACAACGCTATCAAACTCATCCTGAGCGTTGAGCTCTTCACGAGCCGTGGTGAGACGACGCTGAATCACGTCCTCGGTCTCGGTGCCACGCCCGGACAGGCGCTGCACCAGAATCTCCCACGACGGCGGGGCAAGGAACACCGTTCTTGCCTCCGGCATCAACTGCTTGATGTTGCGAGCCCCGGCGAGGTCAACCTCCACGAGCACGGGGCGACCGGCCGAGAGGGCCTCACGGACCGGACCGGACGGGGTGCCGGAACGCTGCAGACCGCCGTGAATGTCGGCCCACTCCAGCATCTCCCCCGCGTCAATCCGGCGCTGGAATTCATCAGCGCTGACGAAGAAGTAGTCCTCCCCGTCGACCTCGCCCGGGCGGGGTGCCCTGGTGGTCATGGAGACGGAGAAGTAAAGATCCGGGACGTCGCTGACAAGCCGCCGCACCACTGTCGATTTCCCTACAGCGGAGGGCCCGGCCAGGACGACCAGGCTCCCACGCGGCGCTGTCTCAGCCATCTCTAGTCCTCGGAGAAGCCGAAGCGCTCCAGCAGGGCGCGACGCTGACGCTCGCCCAGGCCGCGCAGACGGCGGGTCTGTGCGATTTCCAGCTCTTCCATGATCTCGCGGGCCTTGACCTTGCCCACCTTCGGCATCGCCTCGAGCAGTGCGGAGACCTTGGTCTTACCAATGATCTCGTCGGACTCAGCCTTGTCCAGCACGTCCTTGAGGTCGGTGTCGCCGCGCTTCAGCGAAGCCTTCAGCTCTGCGCGCTGCTTACGTGCCTCTGCCGCCTTTGCAAGTGCTGCCTTACGCTGCTCATCAGTCAACTGTGGAAGTGCCACTGGTTCCTCCATGTGTGTAGTAGTACGTATCGGTCCAGTTCTACCGAAGCCGTCAAGCCGAGACCACCACACGAATCCACAGGGCCGTTCAACAGCCCGAATGCCATCCGTGCAACTCTCAGTTCTGGCTAAGTGTAGCACTGGGTCAGATCCTCCGCGCCGACGCGCGCCGGGGAGCGTGCCCCGGCCACCGCACCGCAACCGCGGCCCGATGCGTCAAAGGATTTAACCACGTCAACGCGTTGACGGAACTAAACTACCAGGGTTTTTGCCCAAAAGCGCAAACGACCCCGGCGAAGCTCCTATTTTGCCAGCTCACCGGCACGGCCGCGAAGTTTCCCCACTTCAGGGCCAGCGCTGAGCACGGACCGCGAGACGTTCGGAAACACCAGCCGCGCCTGTGCGCCGGCGATGCGCGCCACGTCATCCATAGTGGCGCCCTGCGCGCCCACCCCGGGCATGAGCACCGGCGCGTTGAGGCGCTCGAGCAGGGGCGGCTTGCCGACGGTCGCGCCCACCACGACCCCAACGTGACCGACGTGACCGACGCGCCCGCTGCCGGATTCGGCATCGCCGTTGTACGCCGCGCACCCGTCGACCATGTACTGGGAGATCGTGCGGTCGTCGATAAGCGAGCTCTGGAACGCCTCCGCCTCCGGGTTTGAGTTCGCGGCCATGATGAACACGCCCTTGCCGTGCTCGCCGGCCAACTCGATGGCGGGCTCCAGCGAGCCGACGCCGAGGTACGGCGTCAGCGTGACCGCGTCGGCCTCCAGCGGAGCGCCCGGCTCCAGCCAGGCGGCCGCGTAGCCGGCCATGGTCGAGCCGATGTCGCCGCGCTTCGCATCCGCCACCGAGAGGGTGCCGCGCTCGCGCAGCGACGCCAGCGTCTCCTCCAGGACCGCAAAGCCGCGCGCGCCGAAGCGCTCAAAGAACGCGACCTGCGGCTTCACCAGGGCGACGTGTCCGGCGAACGCCTCGACGCAGATCTCCGCGAAGCGGCGCAAGCCGTCGACGGAATCTGGGAGGCCCCACTGCTTAAGCAGCGCGGCGTGCGGGTCGATGCCGACGCACAGCCGACCGTGGCGCTCGCCCGCGGCGACGAGACGTCCGCCGAACCCGGGCTGCGGGGCGCTATTCGGCATCGGCGCTCGCCTCTTCCTTGGCCGCGTGCTCGAGCTCCTGCAGGCTCATTACGGTGATCTCGTTGTCCCGGATCGCCTCGATGCCCTGCACGGCCGCGGTCACACCCTGCACCGTGGTCATGATCGGCACGCCAGCGACGACGGCCGCTGCGCGGATGTCGTAACCGTCGTGGCGGGCGCCGGAGGAACCGGCCGGGGTGTTGAGGATCAGGTCGATCTCGCCGTCATTAATGCGGTCCACAATCGAGGTCCCCTCGCCGCCCTCGCGCACCTCGGAGGCCTTCTGGGCGACCTCGCACTCGATGCCGTTGCGGCGCAGCATCTGGGCGGTGCCGGCCGTAGCCAACACCTTGAAGCCCATGGTGTACAGGCGCTGGATCGGGAAGATGAGGGTGCGCTTGTCGCGGTTGGCCACCGAGACGAAGACAGTGCCCTCCGTGGGCAAGGCGCCAAACGCTGCGGTCTCCGCCTTCGCGTACGCCACGCCGAAGGACGGGGCAAGGCCCATCACTTCGCCCGTGGACTTCATCTCCGGGCCAAGGATGGTATCCAGCAGCGAGCCGTCTGGGCGACGGAAGCGCGTGAACGGGAGGACCGCCTCCTTCACCGCGATCGGGTGCTCCAGCGGGAGGGAGCCGCCGTCGTAGTCCGACGGGATCAGGCCCTCCTCGCGCAGCTGCGCGATGGAGGCGCCCATCATGATGCGCGACGCGGCCTTGGCCAGGTGCACGCCCGTCGCCTTCGACACGAACGGGACGGTGCGCGAGGCGCGCGGGTTTGCCTCGATGACGTAGAGGATGTCGTCCTTGAGCGCGAACTGCACGTTCATCAGGCCCTTGACGCCAATCCCGTGCGCCAGCGCCTCCGCGGAGCGGCGCACCTTGGCAATGTCGTCCGGGCCGAGTGTCATCGGCGGCAGCGCGCAACCGGAGTCGCCGGAGTGGATGCCCGCCTCCTCGATGTGCTCCATGACGCCGCCGAGGTAGACCTCGTCGCCGTCGCACAGCACGTCCACGTCGATCTCGATCGCGGAGTCCAGGAAGCGGTCCACCAGCACCGGGTGGTCCGGCGACAGCTCGGTGGCGCGCTCAATGTAGTCGTGCAGGCTCGTCTCGTCGTAGACGATCTCCATGCCGCGGCCGCCCAGCACGTAGGAGGGGCGTACGAGCACCGGGTAGCCGATACCGTTGGCCACCTCGCGGGCCTCATCGAAGGACGTTGCGGTGCCGTAGGCCGGTGCCGGCAGGTTCGCTGCGGTAAGCACGTCGCCGAACTCGCCGCGGTCCTCCGCCAGGTCGATGGCTTCCGGGCTGGTGCCCACGACGGGCACACCGGCGTCGGCAAGCCTCTGCGCCAGGCCCAGCGGGGTCTGGCCGCCGAGCTGGACAATCACGCCAGCCACCGTGCCGGACGCCTGCTCGGCGCGGTAGATCTCCATGACGTCCTCGAACGTCAGCGGCTCGAAGTAGAGGCGGTCTGCGGTGTCGTAGTCGGTGGAGACGGTCTCCGGGTTGCAGTTGACCATCACCGTCTCGTAGCCAATGCGCGACAGCTCAAGGGCCGCGTGCACGCACGAGTAGTCGAACTCAATGCCCTGGCCGATGCGGTTGGGGCCAGAACCGAGGATGATGACCTTCTCGCGGCCGGTCTCGGCGACCTCGGACTCCGCGTTCGGGTCCATCTCGTAGGCCGAGTAGTGATACGGCGTCTGCGCCTCGAACTCACCCGCGCAGGTGTCCACCGTCTTGAACACGGGGTGGATGTCCAGCGACCAGCGCAGGGAGCGCACGCCGTCCTCGCCGGCCAGCTCCGGGCGCAGCGCGGCGATCTGGGCGTCGGACAGCCCGTACGTCTTGGCCTCGCGGAGGAGGTCGGCGTCGAGCACGGGGGCGTCGGCAAGCGTGCTTCTGAAGTCCACGAGCGCCTGCAGCTCGGCGAGGAACCAGGGGTCGATACCGCTGGCCTCGTGCACGAGCTCGATCGATGCACCTCGGCGCAGGGCCAGCTCGACGTCGTACATGCGCTTGTCCGTCGGCGTCTTCAGGTCATCCAGCACGGCGTTGAGGTCCTGCTCGCGGCCTTCCGCGAAGTACTCGTCGGGCCTGGTCCAGAAACCGTTCGGCTTGTCCTCCATCGAGCGCATGACCTTGTTCAGGCTCTGGATGTAGTTGCGGCCAATGCCCATGGCCTCGCCAACCGCCTTCATGGAGGTACCGAGGGTGTCGTCGCTGCCCGGGAACTTCTCAAAGGCAAAGCGCGGCATCTTGGCAATAACGTAGTCCAGGGTCGGCTCGAACGCCGCCGGGGTCTCGCCGGTGATGTCGTTGGTGATCTCGTCGAGGGTGTAGCCGATGGCCAGCAGCGAGGCGATCTTTGCAATCGGGAAGCCAGTGGCTTTCGACGCCAGCGCGGACGAGCGCGAGACGCGCGGGTTCATCTCGATGGTGATGATGCGGCCATCGTCCGGGTTGACCGCGAACTGAATGTTGCAGCCGCCGGTGTCCACGCCGACCTCGCGGATGATCGCGATACCCTGGTCGCGCATGGTCTGGTACTCGCGATCGGTGAGCGTCAGCGCGGGCGCCACGGTGACGGAGTCGCCGGTGTGCACGCCGAGCGCGTCAACGTTTTCGATGGACGCGATGACCACGACGTTGTCGTCGCCGTCGCGCATAAGCTCGAGCTCGTACTCCTTCCAGCCGAGGATGGATTCCTCGATGAGCACGTTGGCCTCCGGGCTGGCCTCCAGGCCGCCACCGGCGATGCGGTCCAGGTCCTCCATGGAAAACGCCAGGCCGGAGCCGAGTCCACCCATGGTGAAGGACGGGCGCACGACGACGGGCAGTCCCAGCTCGGCGACGGTCTCGTGGACCTCGTCCATGTTGAAGCAGACTCGGGAGCGCGCAGACTCGCCGCCGATTTTGGCAACGATGTCCTTGAACTTCTGGCGGTCCTCGCCGCGCTCGATGGCGTCAATATTCGCGCCGATGAGCTCCACGCCGTGCTTGGCCAGGATGCCCTGACGGTCCAGCTGGATCGCAGCGTTGAGGGCGGTCTGGCCGCCGAGGGTTGCCAGGATGGCGTCCACCGGGTTGCCCTGTTCGGCCTCGCGGGCGAGGATCTTGTCAATGTATTCGGGCTCGATCGGCTCGACGTAGGTGTGGTCGGCGAACTCCGGGTCGGTCATGATGGTGGCCGGGTTGGAGTTGATGAGGGTCACGCGCAGACCCTCCTCCTTGAGCACGCGGCACGCCTGGGTACCCGAGTAGTCAAACTCGCAGGCTTGACCGATGACGATTGGCCCGGAACCGATAACCAGGACGTGGTTGATGTCGTTGCGTTTCATCGTGAATTCTCCCTTGTGTTTCCTGGTTCCTGGTTACTGTGCGTTCGGGCTGTGCTGCTGCATGAGCTCGATGAACTGATCAAACAGCGGGTTCGCGTCGTGCGGTCCGGCGGCAGACTCCGGGTGGAACTGCACCGAGTACGCCATGCCGTTTTCCAGCGCGACGCCTTCCACGGTGTCGTCGTTCAGGCAGGTGTGCGACACCACGGCCGGGCCGAAGTCGGTGTCGAACTTCTCGCCCACGCCAACGCCGTCCGGCGCCTTCAGCGCGAAGCCGTGGTTCTGCGAGGTGATGTCGATCTTGCCGGTCAGGTGGTTCTTCACCGGCACGTTGATGCCGCGGTGGCCGAACTTCATCTTGAAGGTCTCCAGCCCCAGCGCGCGGCCGAGGATCTGGTTGCCAAAGCAGATGCCAAACAGCGGCAGCTTCTGTTCGAGGACCTTGCGGGTGATGTCCACCATCTCATCGGCGGTCGCCGGGTCGCCCGGACCGTTGGAGATGAATACGCCGTCCGGGTTGTACTGAGTGATCTCCTCAAAGGGAGTGTTCGCAGGCACGACGATTGTCTCCACCCCGCGCTTGGCCAGGTGGTTCGGGGTCGCCGTCTTCACGCCCATGTCGTACGCCACGACGGTGAAGCGTTTCTCCCCTTGCGCCTTGACCGTATACGGCTCGTCCGCGCTGACCTCGGCGGACAGGTCGGCTCCAGCCATGCTCGGCTGCTCGTTCACCAGCGCCACAAGCTTATCGACGCTCTGTGCGGCGTCCTCCCCCACAAAAATGCCAGCCGGAATGGAACCGAAATTGCGCAGGTGGCGCACCACGGAGCGGGTGTCAATGCCGCTGATGCCCACGATGCCCTGGTTGCGCATCTCCTCTTCCAGCGAACGCTCCGCGCGCCAGCTGGAGACCCGCTTGGACAGGTCGCGGATGATCAGACCTGCAACCCAGATGCGGTTGCCGCGGGACTCATTGTCCTCGTCGTTCCAACCGGTATTGCCAATCTGCGGTGCCGTCATCACGACGATCTGGCGGTGGTAGGACGGGTCCGTCATCGTCTCCTGGTAGCCGCTCATGCCAGTGGTGAAGACGGCTTCGCCGTACACCGGCTCGCTCGTCGCGGAGTCCTGCGAGTCGCAATCAGCCGAGACGGCGCCAAAGGCGGTTCCGCGGTAGACGTTGCCGTCTCCGAGCACGAGTGCCGCAGGGATTCGAGATTCAGTCATGGTGGTTCCTTACTTCGTGCTGGTTGTGGTGTCGCTTGGGGTGGCGCGGTAGGTCACCTCGCCGCGCAGCAGCGTCAGTGCCACGCTAGTGGAAAACTCGGTGCCCTCGTAGGGTGTGTTCGAGGCCTTCGAGCGGAGCTCCTCGCCGTGTACGGTCCACGCGGCTCCCGGATCAACGAGCACCAGGTTCGCGGGCTCGCCCTCCGCAATCGGCCGGCCCTGGTCGGCCAGGCGGAGGATCTCCGCGGGGCGCTCGCTCATTACCTTGGCCACAAAGCGCCAATCTGCCAGCCCGGATTCGACGAAGACCTTGGCAATGATGGCTAGCGAGGTCTCCAGCCCGAGCATGCCCGGCTTCGCGTGTTCGAACTCCACGCACTTGTCTTCGGAGCCGTGCGGCGCGTGGTCAGTGGCTACGACGTCCACGGTGCCGTCGAGCAGCGCGTCGCGCAGCGCGACCGTGTCGCGGGACTCGCGAAGCGGCGGGTTGACGCGGAAGACGCCGTCGTAGGTTTCCAGCTTCTCGTCCGTGAGGAGCAGGTGGTGCGGGGTAACCTCGGCGCTTACCGCGATGCCCTGGGACTTCGCCCACCGCAGCAGTTCCACGGTGCCCTCGGTCGAGGCGTGGCAGATGTGCAGGCGCCCGCCGTAGTCGCGCGTCATGATCACGTCGCGTGCCACCACCGATTCCTCGGCGACGCGCGGCCAGCCGCCCAAACCGAGTCGTGCGGCCACCTCGCCCTCGTGCGCGACCGAGTCCGCGGTCATGCGGTGGTCCTCGGCGTGCTGAGCCAACAGGACGTCGTACGCCTTCGCGTACTCCACCGCGCGGCGCATCACCTGCGGGTTGTTGACGCACTTTCCGTCGTCGGAAAACATCCGCACGTGGCCGCGGCTCATCAGGCCGATCTCGCTGAGCTGCTCACCTTGAAGCCCCTGCGTGATCGCGCCAACAGGGTACACGTCGCACTTCCCGTAGGCCTGGCCCTTTTCCCACACGGCGTCAGCCAAAAACGGCTGATCAATCACCGGGCTAGTGTTCGCCATGGTGAACACGGCGGTGAACCCACCCTTCGCGGCGGCGTCAGAGCCGGTGGCGATGGTCTCGGTGTCCTCGCGGCCCGGCTCGCGCAAGTGGACGTGCATGTCCACCAGGCCCGGCAGCAGCACCTTCCCCTGCGCGTCGATGACCTCGGCGTCCTTGACGCTCTCGGCGTCGTTGACGTCGAGTTCGGTGCCGATGGCGGTGATCACGCCGCCGTCGATAAGCACCTGCACCTCGTCCTCGCCGTACGGGCGCACGTTCTTCAGCAGAATCTTTGCCATTTACTTTTCCTCTCCCGCAAGCAGCGTAAACAGCAGGGCCATGCGCGTGTAGACACCGTTGGTTACCTGCTGCAACACCGCCGTGTTCTGGCGCTCCGCAACAGCAAAATTGATTTCCATTCCGCGCAACATCGGGCCCGGGTGCATGATGATCGCGCCGTCCTTCATGCGGTCCGCGCGAGCCGCGCTCAGCCCGTACAGCGAGGCGTACTCGCGGTGCGAGGGGAAGAAGCCGCCGTGCATGCGCTCGGCCTGCACGCGGAGCATCATCACCACGTCCGCGTCCGCAATCTCCGCGTCCAAGTCGTAAGCCACGCGCGCTGGCCAGTGCTCGACCCCGGTGGGCAGCAGGGTTGGCGGCGCGACCAGCACGACTTCCGCGCCGAGCAGCGTGAGCAGGTCAACGTTGGAGCGGACCACGCGCGAGTGCACGATGTCGCCCACGATGACCACCTTGCGCCCGGCGATCTCGCCGATGCGCTGGCGCATGGTCACCGCGTCCAGCAGGGCCTGGGTCGGGTGCTGGTGTTTGCCGTCGCCGGCGTTAATGATGCTGGTCTCCGGCAGCCACTTCGTGAGCAGCTTCGCGGCACCGGATGCGGAGTGTCGCATGATGATGGCATCGGCGCCGACCGACTGCACCGTGAGCGCCGTGTCTTTAAGGGACTCGCCCTTCTTCACCGAGGAGCTGGAAGCGGAAATGTTGATCACGTCCGCGCTCATCCACTTACCCGCGGTCTCGAACGAGGAACGCGTGCGGGTGGAGTTCTCGTAAAACAGGGTGAAGATGGTGCGCCCACGAAGTGTGGGCAACTTCTTGATGTCGCGGCCGTCCAGGGCTTCCTTGAAACGGTCGGCCTCATCCATGATCGCGATGGCGTCGTCGCGGGTGAGATCCGCGATGTCAACGAGGTGTTTCATGCTACTTCGCCTCTCCTTCGGCGGCCGGTGCGATCCGGCTCAGCGTGACCGCGTCGCGGGCATCAATCGGCGTGAGCGTGACGGTCACGTCCTCCGTGAGCGCGGTCGGGATGTTCTTGCCCACGTAGTCGGCGCGGATGGGCAGCTGCCTGTGCCCCCGGTCCACCAGCACCGCGAGCTGGATCGCGGCCGGGCGGCCAATGTCGCGCAGCGAGTCGAGCGCTGCCCGGATGGTGCGACCGGAGTATAGGACGTCGTCCACGAGGATCACCGTCGCGCCGTCAAGCGGCGCGGGGATGCTTGTGGGGCGCAGCGCGCGGTGCGGCTTGTCGCGCAGGTCGTCCCTGTACAGGGTCACGTCGAGACTGCCAACGGGAACCTCTACGCCGGAGAATTCCTCAACGGACGCGGCGATCCGCTGCGCCAACGGCACGCCCCCGGAGGGGATGCCAAGGAGCAATACTGGCGACGCCGGTGCGTCGCCCGCCTCTGACTTCAGCGCCGAATCCAACGCCGTCTTTTCAATGATCTGGTGCGCGATGCGTGCGATTGTGCGCGCGACGTCGTCTGCCGTCAGCAGCTGTACGGTTGCGCGGTTGTCTTCACTCATCATGCCTCCTTCCCCGCCTCACAGTGCGGAATTTAAAGGATGCTTGTCTGGTGCTTGCAATATTCACAATGTGCCGTCTTCTCAAATACCCCTGGGCGCGTCAGCGCCTAGGGTGGAGACTGACACTCAGTCTAGCACCAGATCTGCAAACACAGGCACGGAGCAGCGACCATGGGAATCACCGCAGAGCACACCGTCCCCGCACCCCGCCTCGAGGTGTGGAATTGGCACGCGCGCCCGGGGGCGGTCACCCGGCTCACCCCGCCGTTTCTGCCCATGACAGTGGCGTCCGAGGCCGCATCGCTTCGCTCCGGAACCACCGTCTTTGCCCTCCCCGCAGGCCAGCGGTGGGTGGCACAGCACCAACACTCCGGGTACGAGTTCGCCCACTCGTTTGAGGATGTCGCCGCCAACCAGCCGGTGCGCGCACTGACCAAATGGCGCCACCGTCACACGTTCCGGGACTCAGTCGAGGACGCTGGAAGCACAGTGCTTCTCGACGCCGTGTCTACCCCCACCCCCGCCCCGCTGCTCACCCCGGCGTTTGCCTACCGCCAGCGGCAGCTGGTCGGCGACATCGCCTTCGCGCAATCACTGCCTGCTTCGGCGCCCCTCGTCATCGCCCTCACCGGCTCGAGCGGGCTGGTGGGTACCCACCTCCACACGCAACTGACCACCCTGGGCCACACCGTCATCCCGCTGGTCCGCCACACCGCCGGCCCCGGCGAGCGCCAGTGGGACCCGGACAACCCGCACCCCGACCTGCTCGAGGGGGTCGACGCGGTAATCCACCCGGCAGGCGAATCGATCATGGGCCGCTTCACCGATGCGAAGAAGCGCCGGATCTGGGACTCGCGCGTCGCCCCGACGCGGAAGCTCGCCGCACTCGCCGCGGAGTCGGGCGTGCGCACGTTCATCTCCGCCTCCGCCGTCGGGTACTACGGCACCGAGGCGGGCGGCTCCCCTCACACCGAGGACGCCCCCGTTGGCACCGGCTTCCTCGCCGAGGTCTGCCAGGCGTGGGAAGAGGCGGCCCGCGTAGAGGGGCTGCGCACTGTGCAGATCCGCACCGGTCTCGCACTGTCTGGAGCGGGCGGACTCCTTCCCGTGCTCAAGGCGAGCGTTTCGGCGGGGCTCGGCGCCCGATTTGGCAGCGGCGAGTTCTGGCTGTCCTGGGTGAGCCTCGACGACCTCACGGACACCTACGTTCGCGCGCTCCTGGATCACACGGTGTCTGGACCGGTGAACGCGACGGCCGCGCAGCCCGTCACAAACGCGGAGATGTCCGCCACCCTCGCGGAGGTCCTCCGGCGCCCCGACGTCCTGCCCATCCCGACCTTCGGGCCAAAACTGCTGCTCGGCTCGGAGGGAGCCGACGAGCTTGCGCTCGCGGACCAGCGGGTGGACGCGGCGGTCGCTCGCCAGCGCGGCTGGGTGCAGCGCTACCCCACGCTGCGCTCCGCGCTGGACCACGAGCTGGGACGCGAGGACCTCCTCGAGGCGTAGGCGCTACCAGGTACAGTCGTGCGTGTGACTAACAACGAACACGCACCCGACCAGACCGGCGGAGAGGCGACGATCCCGCCCACGCCGGACGAAGACACCGTTGCCAAGGTCAACGCCGACGCGCAGGCAGACCCCGCCAACCAGCTGCACCCCGTGACCATTGAAGCGGTGGAGGAGATCTTCAAGGCGGAAAACCTGGAGTACCGCGTAGAAAACGGCACCCTGCTGTCCGGATTCGTCAACGCCGCGATCGTCGTGGCGATCGACCAGGATCACCTGGTGTTCGAATCCCTGTGGCGCGGCGAGATCCCCAAGGACATGGCCTCCCACATCCTGCTCGCCACCAACGAGCACAACCAGACCCACTTCGCCCCCACGCTCCGCTTCTTCGAGCAGGGCGAGGACCACATTGCGATCAGCGCGGTGCGCTCGATGGACATTACCCACGGCGCGTCGCACAACCAGCTCGGCGCGTTCATCATGAGCTCCATCGACGTCGTGCTGCAGGCGTTCGATTTCCTGGCCACCTCGTTCCCGACCCTGGTTACATGGGAGGACCCGCACAATGAGCACTAAAGACACACAAACCTACACCTCGCTCGTAACCATTGATCGCATCGCCGATGCGATGAGCGCGCACGGTGTCACGATCGAACCCGACGCCAGCGGCCGCGCCGCGGTGGCCAACCTCAACGGGTTCAACGTCCTCTTCGTCCTGCTGGACTCCGTGGCGATCATCCGCGCGGATGCGTCGACCGAGACCCCGGCGGACAGCCCCGACCCCACGGTTTATCTCGCCGCGAACCAGGTGAACTCGACCTTCCTCGACGCACGCGCGCTCGTGGTCAACAAGGCCGACACGCTCATCGTGCGCACCGAATCGGAGACCCAGGTCGCAGCCGGCATGACCGACGAACAGCTGCAAAGCGCGCTCAAGCTGAGTATCGACGGCGTCTTGCAGGCCCAGGACGCCATGCGCGCGCTTGTCGACGAAATGACGCAGGCCCGCGAGAACCGCGACTAGGACTCGGCGAGGCGCTTGAGTTCCTCGTCCTTGTCAAAGGTGGCTTCCGGCCACGTGAGGTCGAGGGACGCGAGGGCGTCGACAAGCAAGGTTTTGACCACGGCACGGCAATACTTCTTGTTGTCGGAGGGGATGCAGTACCAGGGGGCCTCATCCGTCGAGGTCCTGGTCAGCGCGATTTGGTAGGCGGCCATGTACTGCGACCACAATCTGCGGTCATCAATATCGCCCGGGTTGTACTTCCAGTGCTTGTCCGCCCGCTCGATGCGGTCTTTCAAGTTTTCCGCCTGGAAATCGCGGGAAATGTGCGGCATCACCTTGATGATCTTGGTGCCGCGGGCGGCCGCCTCCCTTTCAAAGTCCACGATCGCGCCGTAGCGGCGCTCGATTTCCTCCGGCGGCGCCATCTGCTTCACGCGCTGCACCAGCACGTCCTCGTAGTGTGAACGGTCGAAAACGCTGACCCCGCCCGGCTCGGGCAGGTGCGGGTAGAAACGCCAGAGGAAGTCGTGCTCTGCCTCCTCCTCGGTCGGCTTGCCAAACGCCTGAATGTGGACGCCCTGGGGATCCATTGTCTGCCCCACCACGTGCCGGATGAGGCCGCCCTTGCCGGACGTGTCCATTCCTTGCAACACCAAGAGGACCGAACCGGCGTCCTCGTTTCCCGCGCGGCCGTTGGCAAAGAGCAGCTTGTGGAGCTCGCTCAGCTCATCGTCGTACGCGTTGAACGCGTCGTCCACGTCGGACACGCCTGGGGTGGCGGCCGAGTCGACATCGTCGAGTTGAAAGTTGGGCCCGACCATGAACGACTTCGCGTCTTCGATCGTCACCTTGGACATGGTTCCTCCTGTGTTGCTCCCCTACGGTGCTGTATCTGTCAACGCAGGATACAGCGAAAGGTGCCCGCCTTTCGGCGAACACCTTTACGTTCTTCCACGTTCTTCCACGTTCTTCTCGTTGCTGCCTAGTTTTCCAGCTTCTCGGCGACAGCGGAGCGCGATTCGGGCGGGACCGCGGCGCCGGCGACGACAGCGGTGACGGCGCGCTGCGCATCATCGGCAGACGTTGCCTCCTGCTCGCCGACACCAGCTTCCTCGGTACCCTCGGCGCCCTCAGCGCCCACAGCACTCTCAGCGTCGTCGGCGAACGGTGCCTCCGGGGCGCCGCGCTGCGCGATACCGTCGAGCACGACGTTGATGTACGGCGACGCCGCCGCACCGGAGTACTCCGCCGCCATCTCCACGCCTTCCTTAATGGAAATCGGCGCGTCAACGTCCTCGTTGTACATGATCTCCCACGCACAGACGCGGAGGATCTGCCGATCCACGGCTGGCAAGCGGAACAGCTCCCAGTCATCCACCAGGTAGCGCTCAATGGCATCGTCCAGGTCGTCGAGCTGCGCGGCGGCTCCGGAGATGATCTGGCGGGTGTAGTCCGCCACCGGCGCCACCGAGTTCTGTGGGTTTCGGGACAGCTCCGCCCGGTCTTCTACAATTTCCACCGGATCCACGTCGCGCGTTTCGGCCTCAAAGAGGATGTCCACCGCGCGGCGGCGGGCGCGGTAGCGCGCCCCGTGGCGTTTGTAGTCAGGCATTAGTTGCTCACGCGAGAGAGGTACTCACCCGTGCGAGTGTCCACCTTGACCACGTTGCCGGTCTCCAGGAACAGCGGAACCTGGATCTCAGCACCGGTCTCCAGCGTCGCCGGCTTGGTGCCGCCGGAGGAGCGGTCACCCTGCAGGCCCGGCTCGGTGTGCTCGACCTTGAGGTCGACGGAGATCGGCAGCTCGGCGAACAGCGCCTCACCCTCGTGGAAAGAAACCTGCACGCGCATGTTCTCCAGCAGGAAGCGTGCCGCGTCGCCGAACTTGTCAGCGGGCAGCTCGAACTGCTCGAAGGTCTTGTCGTCCATGACGACATAGCTCGTGCCGTCGTTGTACAGGTAGGTCATGTCGCGGCGGTCCACCGTCGCGGTCTCGACCTTCACACCGGCATTCCAGGTCTTGTCAACGGTCTTGCCGGTGACAACGTCCTTGAGCTTCGTGCGCACGAATGCGGGGCCCTTACCCGGCTTGACGTGCTGGAACTCAATGATCTGCTGGAGCTTGCCCTCGTTCTTGAGCACGAGGCCGTTCTTGAAATCGGCGGTAGTTGCCACGTGAAACCTTTCTTCTGGCGTGCCACAAAGCGTGGCTCAACGATGTTGAGACAGTGCGTTCAACAGTGTGCAAACACAACAATGCTACAGCACTGTCAAGTCCTTGGGGAACTTCGTGATCACCTTCGGCGCGCCGGAGGTAATGAACAGGGTATCCTCGATCCTCACGCCGCCGCGCCCCGGGACATAAATACCCGGCTCAATGGTCAACGTCATCCCTTCCTGCAGCGTACCCTTACCGGTCTTCGCTGCATACGGTGCCTCGTGGACGTCCAGGCCCACGCCGTGCCCGGTGGAGTGGACAAAGTATTCGCCGTACCCGGCAGCCTCGATCACGTCGCGGCAAGCGGCATCCACGTCGACCAGCTTCGCCCCCGGTACCGCCGCGCGCACGCCGGCGAGCTGGGACTGCAGGGTGACCTCGTAGATCTCCCGCAGGAAATCGTTCGGCTCCCCCAGCGCGAACGTGCGCGTCATGTCGGAGTTGAAGCCGAGTCGGAACATGCCGTAATCAATGGTGACCAGGTCGCCCGTTTCCAGCGTCCGCTCGCCGGCGCCGTGGTGCGGCTTGGCAGAGTTCGGCCCGGAGGCGACGATGGTGTCAAAGCTGGGGCGCTCCGCGCCGAGTTTGCGCATGCGGTACTCCAGGTCCGCGGCGACGTCGCGTTCGGTGCGCCCGGGGGCGAGCTCGCCGGCGTCGATAAGCTGCTCGAGCGCCTGCGTGGCCAAATCGGCCGCCTCCTCGAGTCTGGTCAGCTCGAGCTGGTCCTTGAGCAGGCGGATCTCCTCGACCGCGCCACTGACGGGCACCAGCGTAACGCCCTCCGGGCAGGCCTTGCGCAGCGCTTCCAGCTCGGAGACGCTGACGTAGTCGGCCTCGAAGCCCACGCGGTGGCCGTCCACCACTCCCGCCAGCAGCTCGGTGGCCACCTTGCGGGTGATCGTTGCCGGGACGTCAGGGACCTCTTCCGAAATCTGCGTGGCGTAGCGTCCATCTGTCGCCACCTTCGCGGTACGGTCCTTGGACACCAGCAGGGCGCCGTTGGAGCCGGTAAAGCCGGAGAAGTAGCGCACGTGGATCAGGTGGGTCAGCAACATGTCGTCGATCCGCTGCGCCGCCAGGCTCGAGGCCAGCTTGCGGCGCCGGGTTTCAAAACGAGTATCTGCCAGTGACATTCTTTCCTCCTGACGCGAGTTGTACGTGAAAGTTCTACTCTACGTTGTTGGCAAAATATTCGAGGGCGAGCAGATAGCCCTGCGTGCCAAGCCCTACGATTACACCGCGCGCGATCGGCGACAGGTACGAGTGGTGGCGGAACTCCTCCCTCGCGTGCACGTTGGAAATGTGCAGCTCAATGAACCCGCGATGGTCCGTCAGCTCCACGAGCGCATCGCGCAGCGCCACCGAGGTGTGCGTCCACCCGCCCGGGTTGATGATGACGGGCCAGCGTTTGTCTGCAGCCTCGTGGACCCAGTCCAGCATCTCGCCCTCTTGGTTGGTCTGGCGCACCTCGACCTCCACACCGAGCTCGGCTGCGCGATCGTGCAGCCGCTTCTCGACGTCCCCCAGCGTCTCACTCCCGTACACCTCCGGCTGCCGCTTGCCGAGCCGGTTGAGGTTCGGGCCATTGAGCACAAGAATTTTCACAGTTACGCCTCCTGGGTGGGTTGGGAAATTGCGTCATACGCCGCGCGCATCTCCTCGACGGTTGCATCCTCGAGCCGCGTGCACGAGCCGAGGGCGTTGAGCACCACGAAGCGGATGCGGCCGTCGCGGTTCTTCTTGTCGTGCGTCATCGCCTCGTATAGCTCGTCGAAGGCGCCCGGTTCGTACGTCGTGGGCAGGCCGACAAGGGTGAGGATCTCGCGGTGGAGGTCCAGCAGGGTGGCGTCGATAAGCCCGCGCTCGTGCGCGAGGTGCGCCGCAAACATCATGCCGACACCGACCGCGTTGCCGTGGCGCCAGGTGTATTGCTCGCGACGCTCGAGGGCGTGGCCGAGCGTGTGCCCGTAGTTGAGGATTTCGCGCAGCCCGGATTCGGTGAGGTCGCGGCTAACCACGGCCGCCTTGACGGCGACGGAGCGCCGCACGAGCTCCTCCCAATTCCACTCACCGCGGGCGCTGCCGTCGCGGTAGAGGTCGAGGATCTTCGGGTCCGCGATAAAACCGGTCTTGACCAACTCGGCGGAGCCGGACACGATCTCCTCCTCCGGCAGCGTAAAGATCCGCTCGAGGTCAATGAACACGGAGTCCGGCTCATGGAACGCGCCGACTAGATTCTTCCCTACCTCGGTGTTCATGCCGGTCTTGCCGCCCACAGCGGCGTCCACCATCGCGAGCAGCGTGGTCGGAACCTGGATGACCTTGATGCCTCGCATCCACGTCGCGGCGACGAAACCCGCAATGTCTGTTGCCGCGCCGCCGCCGAGGCCGATCACCGCATCCTGGCGCGAGAAGCCGCTCGTACCCAGGAGGTCCCACAGCGTGCTTGCCGTGTCCAGGGACTTGCCCGCCTCCGCATCCGGGATCTCCGCCATCACCGGCTGAACGCCCACGGCTTCGAGGTCGCCCGCGATGCCACGCGCCACCGCCTTGAGCGCAGCCTGGTGCACGATCGCCACCTTGCGCGCCCCAATCTCTTTGGCGCGAGGCGCGACCTGATCAGTAATGCGGTGCGCGATGTGGATGGTGTACGGCGAAGGCCCGGTGACCTCGACGTGTGCCATAGTGTGCTCCTTTGTGGACGGGTGCGAGTGTGGTCCGATTCTTCCCCAGAATGCCCTCGTGCGCCTGCTCCGGCACGCGCTTGTCCGCGCCTACTCCTCCGAGGACTCGATGATCCCCAGAATCTCCGCGACCACACGCTGCGGGGGGCGCTGGTCCGTGCGAACGTGGTAGTCCGCAACCTCACGGTAGAACGGCTCGCGGGTAGCCAGGAGGTCGCGGTAGTGCTGCGCTGGGTCGTCCGCGTTGAGGACTGGACGCGACGTCTCGTTCGCGGTCCTGCGGATGCCCTCCTCCGCACTCACGTCGATCCACACCACCGTGTGGCGCTGCAGCAGCTGGCGCGTCGAGGCGGTGAGGATTGCCCCTCCGCCCAGGCTCACTACGCCGCCGGTCGCGAGAGCGCGTGCAACGCACCCTGCCTCGATCTCACGGAAGCGCTCCTCACCGACCTCGGAGAAGATTTCCCCGCAGGCTTTGCCCTCGGATTGCTCGATGAGCAGATCAGAGTCCACGATCGGCAGGTTCAGGGCGCTGGCAATCCGGCGCCCGATCGTCGATTTTCCGGCGCCCGGCGGGCCGACCAGCACGATCCTGGGGACGGACGCAACGACGGAGGCCTGCGCAGTGGGCTGGGAATCCGGCGAGGTATCCAGCTCGGGGGTGGTCGCTTCGTCGCGCTCCTGCGCTGACTCAGTGAACGTCATTGGCGTTGCCTTCCTTCTTCTCTCCTGCCGCCTCATGCACCGCGCCGTCTGCAAAATTGAGGCGGCGGCGCACGTCTTCGTTGTACGCGTCGATGTTGCGCTTCGTCTCCTCAAGGCTGTCGCCGCCGAACTTTTCCAGCACCGCGCGCGCAAGCACGAGCGCCACCATAGCCTCGGCGACCACGCCGCCGGCGGGGACGGCGCACACGTCGGAGCGCTGGTGAATGCCCGTCGCGGCCTCGCCCGTAGACATGTCGACCGTCTGCAGGGCTCGGGGGACGGTGGAGATCGGCTTCATCGCCGCACGCACGCGCAGCTGCTCGCCATTGGTCATGCCGCCCTCCAAGCCGCCCGCGCGGTTGGTCAGACGGTGCACGCCGTCCTCGTCGCGCACCATTTCGTCGTGGGCCTCGGAGCCGCGACGACGGGCTTCCTCGAAGCCGTCGCCAATCTCCACGCCCTTGACCGACTGGATCCCCATGAGCGCGGCAGCGAGCTGCGAGTCCAGGCGGTGGTCACCAGAAATGTGGGACCCGAGCCCGATGGGCAGTCCATCCACGATGACCTCGACGATGCCACCTAGGGTGTCGCCGGACTTCTTGGCCGCCTCGATGCAGGACACCATGTCCTCTTCGGCCTCCTTGGAGTACGCGCGCACCGGGGACGCATCAATCGCATCAATGTCCGCGTACGTGGGCGCGGGGCCTGCGTACGGCGCAGACTCGCCGATCGAGATCACGTGCGAGAACACTTCGACGCCCAACGTTTCGCGCAGCAGCGAGCGCGCGACAGTCGCCGCAGCGACGCGTGCCGCGGTCTCGCGGGCGGAGGAGCGCTCCAGGACCGGCCGAGCGGAATCGAACCCATACTTGAGCATGCCGGCAAAGTCTGCGTGGCCCGGGCGCGGGCGAGTCAGGCGCGCCCCGCGCCCGGACGACATCGCCTTTGCCACCTCGTCGTCTTCCATGTCCAGTGGGTGCGGCGACATGATCGTCGTCCACTTCGCCCACTCGGAATTGCCAATTTGAATTGCGATTGGGCTGCCGAGCGTTCTGCCGTGCAAAATGCCTGTGAGCAGCGTCAGCTCGTCCGCTTCAAACTTCATGCGCGCGCCACGGCCGTATCCCAGCCGCCGGCGGGCGAGGTGGTGCCCGATCTCCTCCTGGGTCACCGGCACTCCGGCGGGCATATTTTCAATGAGCGCGATCAGCGCTTGTCCATGGGATTCCCCAGCGGTAGTCCAACGAAGCATGAAGGCATTGTCTCACAACGCCGCCGCGATCGAGCTCTTTAGCCCAACAAATGTTCCAACGGTCCACGCCGCTGCCAGCATCTGGGGGCCGTGCGGCAGTGCCGCTCGCCCTGCCATCCACCCGCGCACAACCGTGAGCAGTCCCGCGAGCCCTACCGCGGCGAGCACCGCGAACGGACCTCCAAGCGCGGCGAGAAGCACTCCGAGCGGGACGGCAAGCTTTACATCACCGCCGCCCATGCCGGGGCCAGCGAGGTAGGCGGCAGGCCACGCAAGGCCCCACGCGAGGTACGGCGAGGCGACGCAGGCTGCCAGGGCAACGAGCGCCGGCGGGACCGTCAGCCCATTGGGCAAACGGGAGTGCCTCGCGTCAATGCGCGCGAGCGCCACGCTCCACCCGACGAACGTGCACAGCGCCAGCCAGGTGACGCCGGCTGGCCCAAATAATGCGAATTCCGCGCTGAAGAGCGCTCCCCCAATCCCCATGGGGTGAAAGTCTAGGCCGCCGCCCCGCGCGCCGCAGAGCGAGCGCTGTGCGGGCGCTGTGCTAGCGCGATGCCCCCGCTTCCCCGGCACCACTGGCCGGCTCGTCCCAGTGGCGCATCAGTGCATCACGCATGGCGTCGCGGGGCGCCGCAACGCCGGTGAACTGTTCGAACTGCGAGTACGACTGCCCGGCGAGCATCGTGAGCCCGCCGACCGTCGGGTACCCGTTCGCGGCGGCTCGCACTGCCAGCGGCGTCGGCCACGGGTTATAGATCACGTCGAGCACCGGCGCGTGGCCAAGCTGCACGTCGTAGGGTGCGACCGCAGCAGCCGGGACGGTGGAGACAATGACGTCGGCGCGAACTGCAAGTGCTTCGAGGTCGCCGGTGTAGCCGTGGAATTGGAAGTCCACGCCTTCCACCAGCGAGGCGATCTCGCCCGATCGGTCGGAGCGGTTCACCACGTCGATGCGCGCTACACCCGCGTGGCGCAGCGCCCACAGCGCCGGGCGCGCCGTGCCGCCGGCGCCGATGACCAAGGCGGTGCGCGGCGTCGCCGCGCCGAGCAGCGCGGAGAGCGCCGCGGCAATTCCCTCGCAATCGGTGTTGTCGGCGTACCAGCCGTCGTCGGTGCGCACGAGCGTGTTCGCGGAGCCGATCGCGGTGGCCCGCTCTGACGCCGTGGTAGCAAACTCCAGGGCCGCAAACTTGGCGGGCATGGTGACGGAGAACCCGCGGTATGTGGGATCGGCCCCACCCACAATCGCCGGCAGCGTCTCCGCGGTGCACTCGATGCGCTCGTACGCCCAGCCGTCGAGGCCCGCGGCCCCGTACCCGGCGGTGTGGAGCACGGGCGACAACGAGTGTTCGATCGGGCTGCCAAGGACCGCCGCGCGGTGCGTGGGTGGCTGCGTCATGCTGGTCCGCCCCTACCGCTGGGAGTCAAGCACGCCGGAGTCGATCGCGCGGCGCGTGTCTTCCTGGTGCTGCTCGAAGGTGTCGTTGAACACGGTCGTGCCGTCCTTGTCCACGGTGACGAAGAACAGCCAGTTGCCATCGGCGGGGTGCTCCATCGCGTCGAGTGCTTCGACGGACGGCGAGGCGATCGGGGTCTGCGGCAGCCCGTCCATGGCGTAGGTGTTCCACGGGGTGACGCGCTGGCGGTCCTCGTCTGTGGTCGCGACCTCGACGTTGGGCAGGCCGTAGTTCACGGTGGAGTCAAACTCCAGGCGCATCGGCTCGTTGAGGCGGTTCAGGATCACTCGGGCAACCTTGTCAAACTCGCCTGCCGGCGCTTCGCGCTCAACCAGCGAGGCGGCAACCAGCAGCTCGTACGGGCTGAGGCCCACGTTTTCTGAACGGGACGCGATGTCGGTGGAGTTGTATACCTCAGCGGAGCGGGTAATCAGGTCCGTGAGGATCTGCTCCGCCGTTGCACCCGGGTCAATGATGTATTCGCCCGGTGCGATCAGGCCCTCCAGGCGCTTCGCGTCGCCCTTCCGCGCGTCCACCGTCTCGACGGCCCACTCCGGCACGCCCAGGCTCGCCGCGTCCGCATCGGACGCCACGTGGTTGAGGCGCTCGACGTCCACGCAGCCCTGCGCCATCTCACTGCCGCACGTCACGTTCTGAATCATGGTGAGGATGCCTTCGCGCTTCTGCCCACCGACCACGTTGATGTCCATGAGCGTCGCGCCGCCGTAGACCTGGAGCGGGGTGACCTTCTTGTTCGGGTCCAGCAGCGCAGACACGGCGCTCTCCGCGCTCATTTCCTTTTCCAGGCGGTAGAAGCCCGGCTGGATGTTGTCGGAGTCTGGGTCGCTCGCAGCCGCGGCCTGGAACGCCTTGTTGGAGCCGACGATGCCGCGCTCCTCAAGCTCGGGGCCGAGCGCGGAGATATTCGAGCCCTCGGGGATCTCCACGACCTGCTCCTCGCCGTTGCCTTCGCCCTTAAAGTCGTCCGGCGAGGCGGTTTGGTGCGCAATGGCGATCCACGCAATGAGGCCGATGATCAGCAGGATTGAGGCGACAAGGACCGCGATCCCTCGCGTCCGCCGCTGGGCGTTGTTTCGGGAAGTCACGATTCGTTCTCCTTGAGGTAGTTGTGCCGGCCATCAAGCCACGTTTGCAAGATCTCCACTGCCGCCGCTTGGTCGATCACGGCACGCTGGTCCCTTTCGCTGCGGCCGGACGCCCGCATCGCGTGCGTCGCCGCGACAGTCGTCAGCCGCTCGTCCGCCATCCGTACGGCCACGTCGCCGTTGCGCCGCCGGATACGGAAGGCGATCTCCTTGGCGTGCTTCACGCTCTTGGAGCCGTTTCCTTTGAGGTCGCGGGGAAGCCCGACAACGACTTCGACGGCCCCGTAGGCGTCGATAAGCTCGAGCAACCGCTCGATGTCCTCGCCGTCCCGGTCCTTAAACCCGGTGACGCGTTTGACAGTCTCCACTGGCATAGCCAGCTTTGCGTCGCGGTCCGACGCCGCGACACCAATGCGGACCGTGCCCACATCGATACCGAGTCTGCGCCCCGGGCCGGGGTCTTCGACGCCCGGTGTGTCAGGCTCAACCTTCAAAAGTTTCTCCGATCTACAGGTCGGGGCTCATGCGTACAAGCAATCGCTAGTCGACGCCAGCGTCAAACCGCGTACGGCGCTCACAGCCAAAATACCGTCTACACACAAAAGGCCAGGACACGCCGACGGCGTGTCCCTTGACCAATTTGTTACATTTGCAGCTTACTTGCCGGCGAGCTCCTCGCGCAGCGCGGCCAGGCCAGCCGTAATGCCGTCCGCATTGCTGCCGGAGCCCTGCGCCAGGTCCGGCTTGCCGCCACCCTTACCGTCAATGTAGCCGCCGACCAGCTTGACCAGGTCCCCAGACTTCACGCCGGCGGCGACGGCCTCCTTGTTTGCGGCCACGGCGAACGGGACCTTGCCGCCGTCGTTGGACGCCAGGGCCACCACGGAAGGCTCGGTGCCGAGCTTGCCTCGGACGTCCTGGGCGATGGTGCGAAGATCGCCGCCGGACACTCCGTCCGGAAGGTGGACGGCGACGAGCTTGAACGCACCGACGTGCTCCGCGTTCTTTGCCAGGCCCGCCGTCTGCGCGAGCAGCTGCTGGCGGTGCAGCGCCTCGATCTCCTTCTCCGCGGCGCGGAGGCGCTCGGTGAGCTGCGCGATGCGGTCGGGCAGCTGGTCGGTCGGGGTCTTCAGCTCCGCGGCAATGCCGGAAGCCAGAGCTGCCTCCTTGGAGAAGTAATCGAAGGAGTGCATGCCCGAATAGGCCTCGATACGGCGCGCGCCGGAGCCGACGGAGGACTCGCCCAGCACGGCGACCGGGCCGATCTGCGAGGAGTGCGCGACGTGCGTGCCGCCGCACAGCTCGATGGAGAACGGGCCGCCGATCTCCACCACGCGCACCTGGTCGCCGTAGTTCTCGCCGAACAGCGCCATCGCGCCCATTTCCTTGGCCTTGTCCAGGGAGGTCTCGATGGTGTTGACGGCAAAGTCCGCGTCGACCGCCTGGTTGGTTACGGTGGCGATCTCTTTGAGCTGGGCGTCGGTGAGCTGGTCGGTGTAGTTGAAGTCGAAGCGCAGGTAGCCCGGCTTGTTCAGCGAGCCGGCCTGGACCGCGGTGGGCCCAAGCACCTGGCGCAGCGCAGCGTGGATCAGGTGCGTTGCAGTGTGCGCCTGGCGCGCGCCGTGGCGCCAGGCCTCGTCCACCTCCGCCGTCACGGTCTGGCCGAGGTCCAGCCCGCCGTGTTCCACGGTGGCCTTGTGCACCCAGAGCTTCTTGCCCACCTTCTGCACGTCGTTGACGTTGAGTACGGTGTCGCCCACTACGATGCGGCCGCGGTCTGCCATCTGGCCGCCGGCCTCGGCGTACATCGGGGTGACATCGAGGATGACCTCGACCTCGTCACCGGCCGTCGCCTCGTGTACCTTCGCGCCGTTGCGCACGAGGCCGAGCACCTTGCCCTCGTGCGACAGCTCGCTGTAGCCCACGAACTGGGTGGGGTGCGCGTCAACCCACTCGCGGTAGAGCGACTCGTCGATGTTGCCCTGCTTCTTCGCCTTATTATCCGCCTTCGCGCGCGCACGCTGCTCCTGCATCGCCGCGTCGAACGCCGCCATGTCCACGTCGAGGCCGGCCTCGCGCGCCATTTCCAGCGTCAGGTCGATCGGGAACCCGTAGGTGTCGTGCAGCTCGAAGGCCTGCTCACCCGGCAGCGTCGTGGCACCGGACTCGCGCAGCGCGGACGCAGCCTCGTCGAAGCGGCTGGTGCCGGAGGCGAGCGTCTTCAGGAAGGCGCGCTCCTCGGCCACAGCGACGCGCAGGATGCGCTCGCGGTTGTCCGCGATCTCCGGGAACGAAGGCGTCATGGTGTCCATGATCGTGTTCATGAAGACCTCGAGCACCTTGCCCTCGGCCCCCAGCAAGCGGGCGGAGCGGACGATGCGGCGCAGCAGGCGGCGCAGGATGTAGCCGCGGCCCTCGTTGGACGGGGTCACGCCGTCCAGGATGATCATCATGCCGGTGCGGGAGTGGTCCGCAATGACGCGGAAGCGCACGTCGTCCTCGTGCTTCCCTGCGTCGTACTGGGTGCCGGTGAGCCTCACGGCCTCGTCGATCACCGGCCGCAGCAGGTCGGTCTCGTACACGTTGTCAACGCCCTGGAGGAGGCACGCGACGCGCTCGATGCCCAGGCCGGTATCGATGTTCTTCTTCGGCAGCTCGCCAAGCAGGTCGAAGCCGCCCTTCTTGTCGCCTTCGCCGCGGATGGATTCCATGAACACCAGGTTCCAGATCTCCATGTAGCGGGAGTCGTCCGCCTCCGGGCCGCCCTCCTTGCCGTACTCAGGGCCACGGTCGTAGTAAATCTCGGAGCACGGACCGCACGGGCCGGGCACGCCCATGGACCAGAAGTTGTCCTCCATCCCCATGCGCTGAATACGCGACTCCGGCACGCCAATCTTGTCGCGCCAGATTTCCAGGGCCTCGTCGTCGTCCAAGTAGACGGTGACCCACAGGCGCTCCGGGTCCAGGCCGAAGCCGCCGTCCTCAACCGAGTTGGTCAACAGCGTCCACGCGTGAGTAATCGCACCTTCCTTGAAGTACTGGCCAAAGGAGAAGTTGCCAGCCATCTGGAAGAAGGTGTTGTGGCGGGTGGTCACGCCCACCTCTTCAATATCCAGCGTGCGCACGCACTTCTGAATCGAGGTGGCAAGGCCGTTTTCAAACGGTGGGTTCTGCTGGCCCAGGAAGTACGGCTTGAAAGGCACCATGCCGGCGTTGACAAAGAGCAGCTGCGGGTCGTCCAGGATCAGCGAAGCGCTCGGCACGGGCGTGTGCCCTGCCTGAACAAAGTGGTTGGTAAACCGCTCACGGATCTCATGTGTCTGCACGAGGTGATGTCCTTTCAAAGCTCGTATTTGTCCCGCACTACTCTACCCCGGCGTGTGAATCCGGAGACAGTGCGCGTCGATAAGCAATGCCCCGCGCTTAGTCCTTTCCCCGAATCACGCGGCGCAGCCGACCGAGGAAATCGCGGATCCGCTTCTCCGCGCCGTGATCGGTCGGCGTGTAGTACTCCGCGCCCAGCAACTCGTCGGGGAGGTACTGCTGCGTCACCACGCCACGGGGGTCATCGTGCGGGTACTTGTAGCCGACGGCATTACCCATCGCCTTCGCGCCCTCATAGTGGCCGTCGCGCAGGTGCGGGGGCACCGCGCCGATGTTGCCGGCGGCGACGTCCTGCTGCGCGCGGGTGATCCCCTGGATGACCGACGGCGACTTCGGCGCGGTGGCTAGGTGAATCGTCGCCTGCGCAAGCGGGAGCCGGCCCTCCGGCATTCCGATGAATTGCACCGCGTTGGCCGCCGCGATCGCCGTCTGCAGCGCGGTCGGATCCGCCATCCCGATGTCCTCGGAGGCGTGGATGACCAGGCGGCGGGCGATGAAGCGGGGGTCCTCGCCCGCCTCGATCATCCGCGCCAGGTAGTGCAGCGCGGCGTCCACGTCGGAGCCGCGGATGGATTTAATGAACGCGGAGACGACGTCGTAGTGCTGGTCGCCGTCTCGGTCGTAGCGCACCACCGCGCGGTTCACGTTGTCGCGCAGCGTATCCACCGTGATCGTCCCGCCGGCGTGCACCGCCTCGGCCGCCGCCTCCAGGTAGGTCAGCGCGCGCCGCGCGTCGCCGCCGGCGAGCGTGATCAGCTGCTCGCGCGCGTCGTCCGCAAGCTCCACCGTGCCGGCGAGCCCGCGCTGTGCCACGACCGCGTTCTCAATCACCTTGCGCAGGTCCTCGCGAGAGAGCGACTCCAGCTTGAGCAGCAACGAACGGGACAGCAGCGGGGCGACGACGCTGAACGAGGGGTTCTCCGTCGTCGCTGCAACCAGCAGGACCGTGCGGTTCTCCACCGCCCCCAGCAGCGCGTCCTGCTGGGTTTTGGAGAAGCGGTGGACCTCGTCAATAAACAGCACCGTCTTCTCGCCCCGGATGAGGTCGCGCCGCGCTTGGTCAATGACCTGGCGCACCTCTTTCACGCCGCTGGACAGGGCAGAAAGGCCGACGAAATTCTGCTCCATCGACTGCGCGATCAGCGACGCGATCGTCGTCTTGCCCGTTCCCGGCGGCCCGTACAGGATGACGGAGGCAGCCCCCGAGCCCTCGACGAGGCGGCGCAACGGCTTCCCCTCGCTGAGCAAATGCGCCTGCCCCGCGATCTCATCAAGCGAGCGCGGGCGCATCCGCGCAGCCAGCGGGGCGGTTTGCCCCGCCTCGAAGAAGCTCGCGCCGCGCAGACCTGCCGCGGGGCCACCGGGGTCACCGGGGTCACCGGGGTCACCGGGGCCGGGAGTTGGCCCGCCGAGCCCGCCGCCAAACAAATCTTCTTGTGCCATTGCCACCCCGCCTACGCAAACCGCTTCGCCACGGTGCGGGCAAAGTCAGCGATCACGAGGTACGCCGTGTCGCGCCCGGTGCCGGCAAACGCGGCGAGCGCCTCGAACGTCTCCTGCAGGTCGCGGCGCACGAGCTGCTCCTCCTCGGTGAACGGTCCCTGGCTCTGCGGGCGGAGGATGTCCGAGCCGCCGTGTAGCGTCTCCGCGCCGCTCGCCGCTTCGCCCTGCGCGGTGAGCCGTTCGCTGTGGGGTGCGACGCCGGCGTCGATAAGCTCTTGCGCGAGCTCGGCATCACTGGCCGCAAGCTCGGCGACGGTGAACTGCCCCATCACGGAGAGGCTGGACAGCGCCCACGCGACCATGGCGCCGGTGATCCGGGCGTGGAGCGTGTCCTCGTGCAGGAATGCGGGCCAGATCCCGCGGACCTCCTGCACCCACGCGCTGATGAACGCCTCGATGGCCACGTCACTGTAGCCCCACGCGGAGACGTAGAGCGGGAACCCGGCGACCACGAACGCCACGTCGAAGGAGACGTCGCGGAAACCCGCCCACTCGTAGTCCAGGAACTGCGTGCGGTCCGCGTAGATGATGTTGTCGGGCGACAGGTCAAAGGGAGTAAACGCCCGCGAGCCCCCTTTGAACAGGCGCTTGCGCACGTTGGCGGCGGTCAGCCGAACCTCCGTCGGCACGTCGAGCCCGCTGCGTTCGAGCATGTCCAGGCCAAAGTCGAAGCGGTGCGCAAGCAGGCGCTCGCGCAGGTGCTGCATCGTATCCGCTCCGCTGCGCTGGCGGGCCGCTTGTGCGAACAGTACGTCGAACGCGTCCTCGCGGCCGGCCGAGCCGACGTGCATCCGCCCCAGCGCAGTGCCGAGGTTGCGCAGCAGCTGCACGTGCTGCTCCTCATCCGCGCTGTCCAGCAGCGTGGCCAGGGTGTCGCCTTCGCCCGAATCGGAAATAATGACGATGCGCTGGTCAATGTCGTAGCCAAGAAGGACCGGGCCTGGCCGGACATCTTCGCTTAACGACGTCGTGAACTGGTAAGCAACTACTTCCCGCAAAAAGGCAGCGTCCTCCAGCACGTTGCCGGTCTCCGGCGAGTACTTCACCACGACGGTCCGGTGCTGCAGGAACGGGTTGTTGGACACGCGGGCACGGAACACGCTGGCAACGCCGGAGCCACCCAGACGCTGTACCTCGCCGAGCGTCTGGGTGCCGCCGTAGCGCCGAGTGAGAATCTCCTCCGCCTCGGCGATGATCTGCTCTTGGTCCATGCTGAACCTCTCCTTGCGGGTTACTCGGTTCTCAGTGTGACATACCAGTGGCCCCGGGCGCGACGTTTCCGCCATTCCCGGGGCCGTGGAACCGAATTGGCTCTTACTCGGCCTTCTCGTCGGCCTTCGGCTTGAAGTCCACGCCGGACTCCTTGCGCTGCTCCTTGGTAATCGGGGCGGGCGCGTCGGTCAGCGGGTCGACGCCGCCGCCGGACTTCGGGAACGCGATGACGTCGCGGATGGAATCGAAGCCGCCGAGCAGGGATACGATGCGGTCCCAGCCGAAGGCGATGCCGCCGTGCGGGGGTGCACCGAACGCGAACGCGTCGAGCAGGAAGCCGAACTTCTCGCGGGCCTCTTCCTCGCTGATGCCCATGACGTCGAAGACGCGCTCCTGCACGTCGCGCTGGTGAATACGGATCGAGCCGCCGCCGATCTCGTTGCCGTTGCAGACGATGTCGTAGGCGTACGCCAGTGCCTCGCCCGGATTCTTATCAAAGTTGTCCAAGTACTCCGGCTTCGGCGAGGTGAACGCGTGGTGGACGGCGGTCCACTTCGAGTGGCCGAGGGCGACGTCGCCGGACGCGGTGGCGTCCGCAGACGGCTCGAACAGCGGCGCGTCGACGACCCAGGTGAACGCCCAGTCGCCGTCCTTGATCAGGTCGAGCTTCTTCGCAATCTCGCCACGGGCAGCGCCGAGGAGCGCGCGGGAGGCCTTGGTTTCGCCCGCAGCGAAGAAGATGCAGTCGCCCGGCTTCGCACCGACGTGATCGGCAATGCCGGCCTTCTCCTCGTCCGTAATGTTCTTGGCCACCGGGCCGCCCAGGGAGCCGTCCTCCTGCACGAGGATGTAGGCCAGGCCCTTGGCGCCGCGCTGCTTGGCCCAGTCCTGCCACGCATCGAGCTGGCGACGCGGCTGGGAGGCGCCGCCGTCCATCACGACTGCGCCGACGTACTCAGCGTTGAAGACGCGGAAGGTGGTGTCCTTGAAAAACTCGGTGCAGTCCTGCAGCTGGATGTCAAAGCGCAGGTCCGGCTTGTCCGAGCCGTACTTCTCCATCGCGTCCTTGTAGGTCATGCGCGGGATCGGGGTGGTGATCTCGTAGCCGATCAGCTTCCACAGTTCCGTGACGATCTGCTCGGCCAGGGCGATGACGTCGTCCTGGTCCACGAAGCTCGCCTCGACGTCCAGCTGGGTGAACTCCGGCTGGCGGTCGGCGCGGAAGTCCTCGTCGCGGTAGCACCGCGCGATCTGGTAGTAGCGCTCCATGCCGGCGACCATGAGCAGCTGCTTGAACAGCTGCGGGGACTGCGGCAGCGCGTACCAGCTGCCCGGGCGGAGGCGGGCCGGGACGAGGAAGTCGCGGGCGCCCTCCGGGGTGGAGCGGGTCAGCGTCGGCGTCTCGATTTCGGTGAAGCCGTTTTCATCCAGCACGCGGCGGGCGGCCTGGTTCGCCTTCGCGCGCAGGCGCAGCGCGTTCGCCTGACGCTCGCGGCGCAGGTCCAGGTAGCGGTACTTCAGACGGGTCTCCTCGCCGACTTCGCTGGAGGAGGCGTCCTCGATCTGGAACGGCAGCGCGGCCGCCTTGTTCAGCACGGTGAGCTCGGAGACGTTGACCTCAATCTCGCCGGAGGCCAGGTTCGGGTTCTGCGAGCCCTCCGGGCGCGGTTCAACCACGCCGGTGACCTGGATGACGTACTCGCTGCGCAGGTCGTGCGCGGCCTCCGCCACCTCGGATTCGCGGAACACAACCTGCGCCAGGCCGGAACGGTCGCGCAGGTCGATGAAGATCACGCCGCCGTGGTCGCGGCGTCGGCCCACCCAACCGGTGAGCGTAACGGTCTGTCCATCGAGTTCTTTGCGGAGATCACCCGCAAGGTGAGTGCGCAGCACGGTCTCTTCCACGTCCTTCCACGTGAGGGCAAAACTTGAACGCCAAAAACTCTACCCGTAGGCGTCGTCAAGCGTTGAAGCGCCCCGTTTCGCTTCTTCTCTGCACGGCACAGGCGCGGGGATGCAGCGCTGCACGCGGTTTTTTGGCAAGATTTGCAGCATGACGTTTAAGAATGATTTTGGTCAGGGCCAAGGCCGCCGCGCGCAGACGAGTTCCGGCAGCGGCCGGGCCGGAGGCGGCGGCATCCCCATCGCGGTGGGCGGCGGCGGTATCGGCACGATCATTCTCCTGGCTATTGTGTTCTTCCTCAACGGCGGCCTGGGCGGGCTCACCGGCGGCTCTTCGGACCCGCAGGGCCAGTCCCAGCAAAGCCCCGGTGCCCAGGGCGACTACGACCTGAGCCACTGCGATGCCCCGGGCGCGGCGAACGAGTACGACGACTGCCGCGCGGAGGCCACCGCCCGCTCGGTCGACCAGGTGTGGGCCGAAGTCCTGCCAGCACAGGCGAACATTGAGTACACCCCCGCTGACATCAACCTGTTCCGCAGCGATGTCAGCACTGGCTGCGGGTACGCAACGGCCGATACCGGCCCGTTCTACTGCCCAAACGACACCACTGCCTACCTCGACGTGTCCTTCTTTGAGCAGCTCGGCCAGCTAGGCGGTTCCGACGGCGCGCTTTCCCAGGAGTACGTCACCGCGCACGAGATGGGCCACCACATTCAGAACCTCGAGGGCACGCTGGGCCTGAGCGACTACAAGAACCCGGGAGAGGACTCCGCTGCCGTGGCGATTGAGCTCCAGGCGGACTGCTACGCCGGTATCTGGGCCAAGCACGCCTCCGAGGGGCCCGACGCGGCGCTCGAGCCGATTACGGACGAGCAGCTCAACCAGGCAATTCAGACCGCGCAGGCGATCGGCGACGACAGCATCCAGCGCAAGTCCGGCGGCGATGTGGATCCGGATTCCTGGACCCACGGCTCCTCCGAGCAGCGCGCCGAGGCCTTCAAGTCCGGCTACACCACCGGCCAGATGTCCGCCTGCGACACGCTCAACCGCGGCGTCTACCAGGACGCCTAGAGCCACATCGCTTATCGACGCCCACGTGCCACCACCGCTACCCTCGTGGGCATGAGCGAAACGTCATCCCCCCAGAACCGCTCCAACCGCGCCGTGCCGTTTATGGCCGCGTTCAACGCCATTGAAGGCTTCCTGCGCGAGGAGTTAGGAGCAAAAAAGTCGGACTCCTTCAAGTGGATGACCAGGCAGGCGGCGAAGAAGGGCGTGGTGAGCCGCGACCAAGCTGACCTGCTTGTGGAGTACGCGGAGCTGCGCAACGCGATCTCGCACGGCGAGTACCGCGACCTGCGCCCCATTGCAGAGCCGCTGCAGGAGACGGTGGAAGAGATTGAGCGTTTGCGCGACGCGCTGCTCACCCCGGCGCTGGCCCTCGAAGTGGTCCAGACGCAAGCCGTGATTACGTTCGCCCCGGACGACGACATCCTGGAGCCACTGCGCGCGCTGCGGGAGACCGGCCACAGGCAGTTCCCCGTCTACGACGCCGGCGCCTGCGTCGGGTTGCTCACCACCAACGCGCTGGCTCGCTGGCTGGCGGGCGAACTGGACGCAAACAACCACCTCACCCCGACCACGGTCAAGCAGGTGCTCGATCTGTCGGGGCGGCACGACCAGCCGGTCTTCCTGCCACGGTCCGTCACCGCCGCAGTAGCCGTTGATGCGCTGACCACGCCGCTGGACAGCGGCGCGCTCCCCCGCCTGGCCATCATCACCGAGTCCGGCTCACCCAGCCAGCGCCCCTTCGCGGTACTGGTGGCCACCGACATTCCTGCCCTACTGGCGGCCCGCTAACCGCGACGATCAACGGAAAGGACACCCACGGATGCAGTTCGGCGTCTTTACCATCGGCGACGTCACCGCGGACCCCACCAACGGCGCGACCCCGACCGAGAAACAGCGGATCGACGCGATGACACAGATCGCGCTGAAGGCCGAGGAGGTCGGGCTCGATGTCTTCGCCACAGGCCAGCACCACAACCCGCCGTTTGTCCCGTCTTCTCCGACGACCCACCTGGCCTACATTGGTGCGAAAACCTCCTCCATCCTGCTTCCACGTCAACCACGCTGATCACCACCACGGACCCTGTCAGGCTCTCGGAGGATTACTCCTTCTTGCAGAACCTGGTGGATGGCCGCATGGACCTCATGCTCGGGCGCGGCAACACCGGTCCCGTCTACCCCTGGTTTGGCAAGGACATCCGCAAGGGCATCCCGCTCGCGGTGGAGCACTACCACCTCCTGCGCAGGCTGTGGCGCGAGCAGAACGTCAACTGGGAGGGCACGTTCCGCACCCCGTTGCACGGGTTCACCACCACGCCCGCGCCGCTTGAGGGCGTGCCGCCATTCGTGTGGCACGGATCCATCCGCTCGCCGCAGATCGCCGAGCAGGCGGCGTACTACGGCGATGGGTTCTTCCACAACAATATTTTTTGGAACAAGGAGCACACCGCGAAGATGGTCGGCATCTACCGTCGGCGCTTCGCCGCGTACGGGCACGGCGCGGCGGATCAGGCCATCGTCGGGCTCGGTGGCCAGGTGTACATCGCGGATTCTGAGGAACAGGCGAAACGCGAGTTCCGCCCCTACTTTGACAACGCGCCCGTCTACGGCCACGGGCCCTCGCTGGAAGAGTTCACCGACATCACCCCGCTGACCGTGGGCACTCCCGAGATGGTCATCGAGCGTACGATGCAGTTCGCGGACTGGGTCGGGGACTATCAGCGCCAGCTGTTCCTTATTGACCACGCCGGACTCCCACTCGAGGTGGTCCTCCACCAGATCGAGCGCCTCGGCACGGAAGTGGTCCCTGAGCTGCGCAGACGGATGGAAGCGCGCCGCCCGGTCCACGTTCCGAGCGACCCGCCCACGTTTGCGTCCCTCGCACGTGCAAAGCGCGATGGGAAGAATCTGGCGCACTTTCGCGTCTCACCCGGAGAAGCACAGGAGCAATCCGAGCAGGAATAGCCGGGCAATGTAGCGAAGGAGCACCCACCACAGCATGAAGCAGCTCATCGTAGTCACCGCAGGTCTGTCGCAGCCGTCCACCACGAGACAGGTGGCGGATGAGATCGCGGCGGCGGTCGGCTCCGCCGTCGGCGGGCGTGGCGAAGACCTCGAGGTCACCACGATCGAGGTCCGCGAGTACGCCACCGAGCTCACGCAGCTCATGCTCACCGGGATGCCCTCCCCCAGGCTTGATCAGGTCAAACGAGACATCTCCGCCGCCGACGCCCTCGTCGCGGTCTCCCCGGTGTTTCAGGGCAGCTACAGCGGCCTGTTCAAGATGTTCTTCGACGCCCTCGACCCCAACGCGTTGACCGACATGCCCACCATCGTCGCCGCGACAGCAGGCTCTGAGCGCCATTCCCTCGTCACCGAATACGCGCTGCGCCCGCTGCTCACGTACCTGCACGCGACGGTGGTCCCCACCTCACTTTTCGCCGCCACTGCTGACTTCGGCGATGCCAACGGCGCCTCGTTCCAGCGGCGGATCAGCCGCGCTGCCAGCGAGCTCGCAGCGCTCATCGTCACCACCAGCGGCGCAGTTGAAGGATTAAGTGGCCCACCGGAGGGCGTCACTCGCCGCACCGGCACGGACCTTGCCGAAGATTTCGTCCCGTTTTCCCAGCTGTTGGAAGGCCACACGGGGACGCGGAGCTAATCCCACGATGCGGTATCATCGCGCGCATGCCCCACAATACTGTTAGCGTCGTTGACCTTTTCAGCATCGGTATCGGTCCGTCGTCTTCGCACACGGTGGGCCCGATGCGCGCATCCCTCGCGTTCGTTGAACAACTCGGCGTGCTGCCCGCATTCGTCCGCGTAGAACTGCGCGGCTCCCTCGCCGCCACTGGTGTGGGCCACGGCACCGACCGCGCAACGCTGCTCGGCCTGGTTGGCTACACCCCCACGACCACGTCGGCCGACATCGCCCCGAAACCCGGCGACCCGGTGCCCGAACGCGGTATGATCTCGGGCCCTGCCGGCGAGGTCGAGTACGAGGTGACGTTTAACCCCACTCCGGTCTCGCAGCACCCGAACTGCCTCATCTTTGACGCCTGGGACGCCGACGGCAACCGCATCGCCACCCGCAAGGAGTACTACTCCGTCGGCGGCGGCTTCATCCTGGACCGCACCGGCATGGAGGAGCACCGCAACGAAGCCGGTGTGGCCACCGTCCGCGACAACGAGCCCGCGCCGTACGAGTTCAACGACGCGAAGACCCTCGTCGCACTCTGTGAAGAAAGCGGCCTGTCCATCGCTGAGCTCGTCCGCGCCAACGAAGAGGCGCTGCATGGCAAAGCGCTTCTCGACGCCCACCTCGACGCCGTCTGGGACGTCATGCAGGAATGCGTCGCCCACGGGTTGAAGACCGAGGGCACCCTGCCTGGCGGCCTCGGCGTGAAGCGCCGCGCCCACCGCCTCCACCGCCTGCTCACCGCGGAGTACGAGGAATCCACTGCCCGCGGCCTCGACGCCATGGAGTGGGTCAACCTCTACGCGCTTGCTGTGAATGAGGAAAACGCCGCCCACGGCCAGGTCGTCACCGCGCCCACGAACGGTGCCGCCGGCATCATCCCCGCGGTGATGCACTACTGCCGCGATTTCACCGACGGCGCGTTCACCCAGGAGCAGGCGCGAAACTTCCTGCTCACCGCTGGTGCGGTGGGCATCATCATCAAGACAAACGCGTCGATCTCCGGAGCCGAGGTCGGCTGTCAGGGCGAGGTCGGCTCAGCCTCCGCGATGGCCGCCGCCGGCATGTGCGCGGTCCTTGGCGGTACGCCGGCGCAGATTGAGAACGCGGCCGAGATTGCGCTCGAGCACAACCTCGGCCTCACGTGCGATCCGGTCGGCGGCCTGGTGCAGGTCCCGTGCATCGAGCGCAACGCCATCGGCGGGGTCAAGGCGATTAACGCAGCCCGGCTGGCCAAGCTTGGCGACGGCACCAACATCGTCACCCTCGACGACGTCGTCGAGACCATGGCGACGACCGGCCGCGACATGATGACCAAGTACAAGGAGACCTCGATGGGCGGCCTGGCAGTCCAGCTCGGGCTGCCAGTCAACATCACTGAGTGCTAGCGCAGCTGCGCGATGACCGCCTCGGCGCTGAGCGCCACGGTCTCCTGGCTGTGCGCGGCAAGGTCCTTGATCGCGATCTCGCCGGCCTCTAGCTCGCGGTCGCCGAGAACGAGCGCGTACTTGGCACCGGCGCGGTCGGCGCCCTTCATGGCGCCCTTGAGCCCGCGGCCGCCGTAGGCCATGTCGGCGGAGACACCGGCGGCGCGGAGGGCGTCGATAAGCACTGCCATGCGCGCCTGCGCGGCCTCGCCGATGCCGACACCGAACACGTCGACGCGGCGATCCACCCCGTCGAGGGTGACGCCCTCCGCCTCGAGGGCGAGCACGGCGCGGTCCACGCCGAGACCGAAGCCGATGCCAGAGAGGTCCTGGCCGCCGATCTGTGCCATGAGCCCGTCGTAGCGGCCGCCGCCACCGATGCCGGACTGCGCGCCGAGGCCGTCGTGGACGAACTCGAAGCAGGTCTTGGTGTAGTAGTCCAAGCCTCGGACCATACGCGGGTTCACCACGTACTCCACGCCCATCTCGTCGAGGGAGGCGCGCACCTGGTCGAAGTGCTTGCGGCAGTCGTCATCGAGGTAGTCGAGCATGAGCGGGGCGTCCGCGGTCATTTCGCGGACCTTCTCGCGCTTGTCGTCAAGCACGCGCAGCGGGTTGATCTCAGCGCGGTGGCGGGTCTCCTCGTCCAGCGGAAGGGAGAACAGGAAGTCCTGTAGCTTCTGGCGGTACTCGGGGCGGCAGTTGCGGTCGCCCAAGCTGGTCAGCTCCAGACGGAACCCGGTCAAACCGATGGACCGGAAGCAGCGGTCCGCGAGCGCGATGACCTCCGCATCCAGCAGGGGGTCGTCCACACCGATCGCCTCCACGCCGACCTGCTGGAGCTGGCGGTAGCGGCCGGCCTGCGGGCGCTCGTAGCGGAAGAACGGGCCGTAGTAGTTCAGCTTGACCGGCAGGTACCCTCGGTCCAGGTTGTGCTCGATGACGGCGCGCATCACACCCGCCGTCCCCTCCGGGCGCAGCGTGACCGAGCGGTCGCCACGGTCCGTAAAGGTGTACATCTCCTTGGACACCACGTCCGTGGACTCGCCAACGCCGCGGGCGAACAGCGTGGTGTCCTCGAAGACAGGCAGCTCAACGTGCTGGTACCCGGCCAGGTGAGCCTGCCGCGCGAACTCGTCGCGGACTCGGTGGAATGTCGCCGACTGCGGCGGCACGTAGTCGGGCAGGCCCTTCGGGGCAGACAGCGGCTGGAACTTCTCGGTCTTCTTCGATTCACTCACGGGTTCAAAGTTTAGCGGTCCGGGTTGGCCTGCAGCAGGAACGGGTTGGTCGCGCGCTCCTGCCCCATCACGGTGGTCGGTCCGTGACCGGGCAGCACGACGCAAGCGTCGTCGAGGTCCCACACGGGGCCGCGGAGCGACGCGCGCATCGCCGCGGGGTCCGAATGTTCGAAGTCGGTGCGGCCGATCGCGCCGCGGAACAGGACGTCGCCGGAGAAGACCAGCGGGCCGGTCTCCCCCGCCGTTCCCGTCTTGTTCTCCCCTGCGTCTTCCACGAGCAGCACACATCCCGGCGAGTGCCCGGGGGCGTGTCGGACGGTAAAGGTGGTGTCGGCGAGGGTGAGCGAGTGGGCGTCGAGAAGCGAGCGCACCTCGCGCGGGGGTTGCATCGACGCTGCGTCGAAGAGCTGGCGGGTCGAGTCCGGTAGGCCGAGGCCACCGTCGAGCATGAACTCGTCGTCTGGGTGGATGTGCACCGGGACGTCGAAACGGGCGGCGTCCCGGGTGTGGTCAAGGTGGCCGTGGGTGCAGACCACGGCGGTGAGCGTCGCCTGCTCGCGGGTGAGAAACTCGGTGACGGGCTCGTAGGCGCCCATTCCGGGGTCGATCACCACCGCTTCGCGTGATTCCTCCGAAAGGAGCACGTAGCAGTTGGTTTGGAACGGGCCTGCGGCAAAACCTGAAAGCTTCATACGGCAATAATAAAGCGGGCGCCCGACCCAGTGGCCGGAAACGCCCGCGTGCGGGGAGCAGACTTGCTTACTTCAGCGCGTCCTCTGCTGCCTGGTAGTCCGGCTCGGTGGTGATCTCGGAGACGAGCTCGGTGTGGATGACCTTGTGGTCAGCGTCCGTCACCACGACGGCGCGAGCGCACAGGCCCTTGAGCGGGGAGCCCTCGAGGGTCAGGCCAAAGTCGTCGGCGAAGGAAGAGCGGAACGCGGACAGCGCCTCGACGCTCTCGATGCCCTCGGCGGCGCAGAAACGCTGCTGCGCGAACGGCAGGTCCTTGGAGATGCACAGGACCTCGGTGTTGTCCAGGGACGCGGCGAGCTCGTTGAACTTGCGCACGGAGTTCGCGCACACGCCGGTGTCCAGGGACGGGAAGATGTTCAGGACGAGGCGCTTGCCCGAGTAGTCCGCCAGGGACTTCTCGCTCAGGTCGCCCGCGACGAGCGTTGCGTTGGGCAGCGCGTCGCCGACCTTGGGCAGCTCGCCGGAAGTAGTGGTCTCATTGCCTTCAAAAGTAACGGTAGCCATGGGCGCGATTCTATGGACGCGAGTCAGGCCTCGCAAGGGTTGATCAAGCGGCGGCCCAAGCACTGCTAGGCTTAAGCCCCGAAATTCACCTGCCGAGCGCACCAGCGCTTAGCGACGCTACGCAACACACAAGTGAGGTATCTCAGGTGGCCGACAACCAAAAACGGGGCGAAGAAGCCCTCACCCACCTCAAGCGCGAGCTTGATTCCCGCGACCGCAAGGAGAAGTCCAAGCCGCTCACCGTGGCGGCGCTGTCCGCAGTGGTGATTGCCGTGGTCGGCGGCGGCATCTACTTCGCCGCGACGCAGAATGACGGAAGCGAGGACGTCACGGCCCAGGACACCACCGCTTCCTCGGAAGCCGCCGAGTCCTCCGAGACCGAGCCCAGCATCGACCCCTCCCAGTTCGAAGCGGTTGCCACCGAGCGCGCGACGGCGCTGCCCGCGACCGTGTCCTGCTCGTACAACGACAGCCCACAGGCTGGCGAAGGTGAGGCAGAGGCTGGCAAGCCGAAGACCGAGGACGTCTCCACGGAGGGCAAGGTCAACGTCGAGCTGGACACCAGCGCAGGCCCGATCGGCATGGAGCTGGACCGCAGCGTCTCGCCCTGTACCGTCAACGCCATCGAGCACCTGGCCTCGGAAAAGTACTTCGACGGCAGCGTGTGCCACCGCCTGACCACCAACGAAGGCCTCAAGGTCCTCCAGTGCGGCGACCCGTCCGGCACCGGCTCGGGCGGACCTGGCTTCCAATTTGCCAACGAGTTCCCCACCGACGAGGCCCTCGAGTCCGTCGACGAGTCCCAGCTCCAGATCCCCGAGGGTGTCTCCGACGAGGAGAAGGAACAGTACAAATCCATGGCCCTGCAGCAGGACCAGAAGCGTTACCCGCGCGGGTCCATTGCGATGGCCAACGCAGGCGTGGGCACGAACGGTTCGCAGTTCTTCCTCAACTACGGCGATTCCATCCTGCCCCCGATGTACACCTACTTTGGCCAGATCAACCAGGAGGGCCTTGACACCCTCGACGCGATCGCCGAGAAGGGTACTCAGGACGGTGGCCAGGACGGCGCGCCCGCCGAAGAGGTTAAGATCAATTCCGCTACTGTCAAGTAGCACGCGCGATACCTTCTGGTATCGTTGCTCGTGCCGCCAGACACTCTTGAGCGCACCCGACATGACACAAAACGCACGTGAGCAGTTCATTTAAAGTTCATCTTGCGTTGCGAGAACATTGAAGAAATGCCGGGAAAACTGTTGCGTACCCTTTGGTGTCTGGCTAAGGTAATCAACGTTCAATCGAAGATCTCCGAAAGATAGGGAATCAGATGCAGTTCCGCAAGGGCCTCCTCGCCGCCGCAACCGCAGCAGCTGTCATGTCCACCGGCGCAGTTGCAGCTACCGCTGACACCACGGTCACCACCCGCACCACCACCCCGACGGCGACCGCCAAGGCTGAGCCGACCGAAACCACCAAGGCCGAGCCGACCAAGACCACCGAGTCGAAGCCGACCACGACCTCCAAGCCGTCCAACGGCCCGAAGGTCAAGACCGGCGACAACAACAAGAAGGACGAGGGTTCCTCCGTCAAGGACATGTCCCCGTCCGAGATCCGCGACTGGATCGCAGTGTTCACCGCCGTCATCGGCGCTCTGGGCACCCTGTTCGCGTTCCTGGACAAGTACCTGCGCGCGTAATTGCGGAGTCACCGCGCACCCTTGGGCGCGTGAGCACAGCCCGGCCCCTGTGGCCGGGCTTTTTGCTTGCGATGCTCTGCCCTGCCCGCCGACTCAACGAGTGCCTCGCTCGGCGTCATGAGCGGGTTTGGCCTACTTGACGAGAATCGGGTGACGAAGACGTCGCGATTTTCTCGCATCTTCGTCAACCCAATCTCGTCAAGTAGGCGCTGATTGGGTGGTAGAGCCTGTTGGAGGCCCAGCGCATCGCTGCTGCCGCCCCAGGATCGAGCGTTCTTCTGGGACTGAGCGTACCATCCTCCGAAAGCGCCGCCCCTCTCAGAACATCGAGAGAAGGACGGCGCCGCTGCGGCAGGTTGGGTCCCCTACGGGGAGGCTGCTAGGAAAGCTTTGCGATCGGGCCAAGCACCTGGTCGATCGGACCAGCGAAGACGACGGCCAGCAGGCCGAGGAGGGCGAGCACACCTGCAACGGCGCCCATGATGGTGCCCAGGTTTGCGGTGCTGCCGTCCTGCGCACCCTGCTCGTCGCCCGGCGTCGGCTCCTCGGACGGCTTGGGCTCCTCGGACGGCGCAGGCTTCTCGCTCGGCGCCGGCTCCTCGGACGGCTTCGGGTCAGCGGCCGCGACGGTAACCGGAACCGTCAGCTCGGTGCCAGCGTCGGTGGTGATGGTCAGCGTCTGCTCGCCTGCGGCCTCGGCCGGGATGGCGATGTCCACAGTCGCGCGGCCCTGCTCACCCAGGCCGTTGTCCGCCTCGGTGGTGGAGGCGTCGATGTCGGCGGTCGCGGTGGCGTCGCCAAGCGTGACGGTGGCCTGCTTTGCCATCGGCTCCCCCTCGGACGAGTAGTTGAGAGAGGAGAGCTTGATGGAGGCGGTGGTGCCTGCCTTCAGCTCCTCCGGCAGGACCACGCCGACGTCCTTCTGGCCCTTGCGCACGCCAACTTCGTCGGACTTCAGGTAGTCAACGAACGCCTGCAGGTCGTTGTAGCCAACGTTGAGCAGGTCGCGGACGTCGTCCGGGTTCACAAAGTTGTCGCCGCCAGAGAACAGGAAGGAGGAACCTGCAATGCGGTAGTCCTTGTCGTCCTCGAGCGGCTGACCGTCAATGGTTACGGAGGTGATGCGCTCACCGGTCTCAGCCTCCGGGTTGTAGGTGTAGGCGACGTTGTTGGACAGGCCCATGTCCAGGCGTGGGCGGCCGGACTTCTCGGCGTCCTCCTTGCTCTGCCACTGACGCTCGAGGGCGTCCTTGATGGCCTTGCCGGACAAGGTTGCCACCGAGATGTCGTTGCCAAACGGCTGGACCTGGAAGGCCTCCTGGTAGGTCACGTCGCCGGCCTCGAGGTCCGCGCGGACGCCGCCAGCGTTCATGATGCCCAGGTCGATGTGCTCGTCGAGCGACTTGTCCATCGCGTAAAGCGCGGACTCAGCGAGCATGTTGTTCGCGGTGGACTCGGTACCACGGTTCGAGCCGGTGTTCTCCCCGGGGTTGGAGCCACGCAGGTAGGTGTCCTGGACGTTGGCCACGACCTCCTCGCCGAGCTTGCCGGCTTCCGCCTTCGCCTCGTCGACGATCTTCTGCACCTCGGCGTCCGGGGTGATGTCCAGGGTGACCAGGGACTCGGCGTCGTACTGCTCGAACGCCGGTGCCTCGATCTCCCCGGTGGTCTTGTTGTAGGTGAAGTCCAGGTCCGTCACGACCTTGCCGTACTCCCAAGACTGTGCGTTCGGCACCGGGGCATCGGCGTTGACCACGTTCACGTGGCTGTCGCCGCCGAACATGAAGTCGACATACTCCGGGTCCAGCTTCGGCGCGCCGGTCTCGACCGGGTCGTGGATGAGGGCGACGACCACGTCGGCCTTCTTCTCATCCTTCAGCTTCTTCGCTTCCTTATTCACCTGCTCGGAGGAGTCGGTGAAGTTCAGGCCGGCGACATTATCCGGGCTGGACTTGCTCTTGGTCAGGTTGGAGGTGGTGCCCACCAGCCCAACCTTCACGCCGTCAATCTCGACGATCTTCGAGGCCTCCAGGTCGCGGGAGCCGTCCTCCTTGAACACGTTCGCGCCGAGCTGGATGTCACCGGTACCCGGGTTGATGCGGTCAATCAGGTCCTTGTAGCCCTTATCAAACTCGTGGTTGCCAGCAGCGGAGCCCGCGGTGCCAACGGCCTTGACAAAGTCCATGGTGTATTTGTCGTCTGAGATCGCGGAGACGAATGCCGAGCCGCCCTGGTTATCGCCCGAGCTGGTGACGATAGTGTTGGCGTTCTTGTCTCGCAGGAAGTTGATGATGCCGGCGATGTTTGCGGCACCCATCTCGTCGCCTTTCTTCGGGGTGACCTCGCCCGTTTCCTTGTCCGTGGACAGGTTCGCCTCGAGGCGGCCGTGGAAGTCGGTGAAGTTAGCGATGCTAATCTGCACCTTCTCATCGTCCGCGGCAAAAGCCGGGACAGCGGTGACCACCAGCGCGGTCGACGTAGTTGCGGCGATCAGCGCGCCGGCGCGACGGAAAGAAAACACTTGGAACTCCTCTGCGTGTGAAATAGGGGTCTCACTGTTTTCTAGCGCGAGATCAGCTCGCTCGCAGCACAACGTACGTACTGTGACAGGTCGGCCTTGAGATTCAAGGCGGACGTCGCCAAGAATTCACCCGCTGTTCAACTTCGGCACGCAGAGCGCGCTTTACGACGTCACCCTGTAGATGTCGTAGACGCCCTCCACGTTCCGCAACTGATTCATCAGCGCGCCCAGCTGCTTCGTGTCGGACACCTCGATGGTGAACCGTACGTTAGCGATCCGGTCGTCCGAAGCCTGGGAAGACAGCGCCAAGATCGGGAGGTTCTGGTCCGTCATGACGCCGGTGAGCTCTGCGAGCAGCCCGTGGCGGTCCAGTGCCTCGACCTGGAGGGTGGCCAGCGAGGCACCGCCTGCCGTGGATTTTGTGGACCACGCGACGTCGATAAGCCGCTCCGGCTCCTCACGCAACTTGGCCGCATTGGTGCAGTCGGTGCGGTGGACCGAGACTCCCCCGCCGCGGGTGACAAAGCCGAAGATCTCATCACCTGGCACCGGTTGACAACACTTGGCCAACTTCGCCATGACGTCTGGGCTCCCCTGCACGAGGATACCGCTGGCGGACTCGCGCGACTCCCGCCGCACCAGTTCCGACATCGGGGCGCGGTCCGCGAGCGCATCGACCGCGTCCTCCTCGTTGCCAAACAGGTCGACGAACATTTTGCCCACGTGCTGCGCGGAGACGTGACCGGCTCCGATCGCGGTATACAGGGCGTCCACATCCGGGTAGTGCAGCTGCTTGGCCACCCTGCGCATCGACTCCGCCGTGAACAGGCGGTACATGGGCAGCCCTCCGCGCTGCACCTCCGCGGCCAGCGCGTCACGCCCGGCCTCCAGGTGCTCCTCGCGGCGCTCCTTGGCAAACCACTGGCGGATCTTCGTCTTCGCTCGCGGCGAGACCACGAAGTCCTGCCAGTCCCGGCTCGGGCCGGCGTTTTGGTCCTTGGAGGTAAAGATCTCCACCCGGTCGCCGGATTCCAGTTTGGTCTCCAAGGCCACGAGTTTGCCGTTGACCTTCGCACCAATGCACCGGTGCCCCACCTCCGTGTGCACGGCGTAGGCGAAGTCGACCGGGGTGGACCCCGCCGGCAGGTTCACCACGTCGCCCTTCGGGGTGAACGCGAAGAGCTGCTGGCTGGTCAGGTCGTAGCGCAGCGAATCAAGGAACTCGTCCGGGTCAGCCGCTTCCTTCTGCCAGTCCAGCAGTTGGCGCATCCACGCCATCTCATCCACTTCGTTCTGGTTACCCTTGTGGGAGCCCTTCGTCTCCTTGTAGCGCCAGTGCGCCGCCACCCCGTACTCGGCGTTGTAGTGCATGTCGTGGGTGCGCACCTGCACCTCGAGCGGGCGGCCCGTGTCCGTCATCACCGTAGTGTGCAGCGACTGGTAGACGCCGAAGCGCGGGTTGGAAATATAGTCCTTGAACCGTCCGGGCATGGCCGAGTACAGGGCGTGGACGACGCCGACCGCGGCATAGCAATCGTGCACCGTATCCACCAGGACGCGGATGCCCACCAGGTCGAAGATCTCGTTGAACTCGTGTCCCCGCACCACCATCTTCTGGTAAATGGACCAGTAGTGCTTCGGGCGCCCCATCACCTCGGCCTCGATACCGTTGGCTTTCAGCTCAGACTGGATCTGTTCCGTGAGCTCTTGAAGCGCCCGGTCACGCGAGGGGGCCCGATCCGCCACGAGGCGTACGATCTCCTCGTACTTCTTCGGGTACAGGATGGCAAAGGCCAGGTCCTCCAGCTCCCACTTCACCGACGCCATGCCGAGGCGGTGTGCCAACGGCGCGATGACGTCGAGCGTCTCCTTCGCCTTCTTCGCCTGCTTCTCGGGTGGGAGGAAGCGCATCGTGCGCATATTGTGCAGGCGGTCCGCCACCTTGATCACCAACACTCGCGGGTCCTTCGCCATGGCGACAATCATCTTCCGGATCGTCTCCGCTTCCGCCGCCTTACCCAGCTCCACTTTGTCCAGCTTGGTCACGCCGTCGACCAAACGGGCCACCTCCGGACCGAAGTCAGCCGTCAGGTCGTCCAGGGTGTAGTCGGTGTCCTCCACCGTATCGTGCAGGAGCGCGGCGACCACGGTGGTGGTGTCCATGCCGATCTCAGAGCAGATCGTCGCTACAGCGAGGGGGTGGGTGATGTAGGGGTCGCCGGATTTGCGGAACACGCCCTCATGCAGGCGCTCGGCGGTCCCGTAGGCGCGGTTGAGCAGCTCAACGCTGGCCTTCGGGTGGTACTTCCGGTGAATCGAAAGCAGCGGGTCCAGGACCGGATTGATCTTCGGGCGCCCGCCGCCCGTGAGCGAGCGCGCCAGCCGCGCGGAGACGCTACGCACCGTTTGACCTGAGCGCTTAGAAGTTTTCTCGTGCGACACCGGGGCCTCCCGCCAGACTTTAAACCAGACTGCACACCGAAACGAAAGTCAGTGTAAGAGTCTGATTCTAGTCGCTTCAGCGCTCGCCGTCGTCCAAAACCACCAACGGGGCGTCGCCGAGGCGCTCGCGGCCGCCGAGCCCGTCGACTTCGAGCACGACCACATAGCCGACGACCTTGCCGCCCGCGCGCTCGATGAGGTTGGTGGCAGCCACGAGCGTGCCACCGGTGGCGAGGACATCGTCGACAAGTACGACGCGCTTCCCCTCAAGCTGCATGCCGTCTTCGGGGATCTCGAGCGCCGCCGTGCTGTACTCGGTCTGGTACTCCTGGGTGATCACCGGCGGCGGCAGCTTGCCCTGCTTGCGGATGGCCAGGATACCAACGCCCATGTCGAAGGCGACAGCGGAGCCGAGGAGGAAGCCGCGGGCATCCAGGCCGCCGATGATGTCGCCGCCGAGCTGCTTGCTGGCCTCCGCCATTTCACGGATGACGGCATTGAGCGCGTCGGCGTCGGCAAGCACCGGGGTGAGATCTTCGAACAACACGCCCTCAGCTGGAAAGTCGGGTACGCGGCGTACCTTGTCAGCGAGCGCTTCCTGCGCGGACGAATATTTGTTGTCTGTCTGAGCCATGGGCCGGGGCATCCTCGTTTTCAGAGTGTTGGTACGGAGTGAATTCTGGCAGCGGGAACTATTGCTGCCCACCAGATGACGATGGTATTGCATCCTGCGGCATCATGCGCCACCGGTCCATGTTCCAGCCGATTCCAGCCAGACCGGTGTACGGCACGACGTTGCCCACGCCGCGGTTCACAGCGAACGTGCGGGGTTGCGCGGCCAGCGGCACCGAAGGCAGCTGCTCCCACAGCGCGTGCTCCTGGGCGCGCAGGTTGCCCACCTGGTTGCCTCGGTTTGCTGCGGCGGGGTACTCCTTCATCGGGTCCACCGGGCGCAGCAGCGCGTCGACCTCGCCGTCGATGACAAACTGCATACCCTGTTCGTTGGTGGCAAGGTGCGGCAGATCCGCCAGCGTTTTGCCCTCCCCCGTCACGTCCACGATGTTCACGCCGGCGGGCTCGCAACTGCGGCGCATCGCCTCGACCATCGCGGCCTGGCGGGCATTCGGGTACGGGTACGCCACGCGCACCTCCATCCCACTCAAAACGCTCGCTGCGTCGATATTGACGTCCATGAACGGCGCCGCCACGTCCTCCACGCGGGAGGTGAGCGGATCGTCTTGCTGCAGCACGTGGACCGGGGCGGGCGGAACCTGCACGCCGGCGTGCTCGCTCGAAACGGCCGCCACGCCGCGAGGGTCAAGGCACCGCGACAGTGCTTGCCGGTTCTCCGGAATGGCCCAGACCCCGGTCTCAGGGAAGGTGAGCATCTCGGAGAGCTGCCCGACCACCGTGGAGATGTCGACCTGGTTGTCCTCGGCGTTCACGTCAAACCACTCCGGGTTCGGGTCGTCCAGGTCTGCGACCTTGAGCCCGCCCCCGCGGTACAGCTCGCCGCTGTCCGCGGTGCCAGGCCAGATAACGAGGTGATCGATCGCCGGCCGGTCGCCGTAGTAGTGCTCGTTGGCAATCAGGTTCACTTCTCCCTGAGCGCCGTAGCTCTCAATCACGTACGGGCCGAAAGAAACCTGAAGTTCCGGGTCGAATTGCGCAAAGTCGAACCCGTGGTGCCAGATCTGCGCAACCGGGGCGAGCTGTGCGGGATCGTCGGATTGCAGCGCAGCGTTGAGCTCCTCAATGCTCTTCCCCGCTTTCCGCGCCACGGCGTGCGCGGGCAGCACGGTGCCGGCACCGAAGAGGTCCTGCCACCGGTCCCCGCGCCCCTCCTTGAACACCACGGTGAAGGTCTTACTGCCCGGGGAGCAGTCGAGGGACTCTGTGTCGTCGAAAAGCGGAAGGTGCGACCCGAAGATCTCAGGGTGCTGTCCCGCCGTAAACGCGAGCAGGTAGTCGGTGCACGTCACCGGCGTTCCGTCGGAGAAGACGGCGTTGTCCGAGATGGTGTAGGTTACGCGGCGCTGCGGGCCTGGAAGGGGCTGCGCACTGATCAGGTCCGTGTTCGGGATCATCTCCCCGCCCGGCCCCGGCACGAACACGCCCGGGTACAGACGGCCAGACAGGCGGTGCGCCTGCGTGGACGTGCCTTCGAGGCTGCCGGCGTTGGTGGTGAGAAGCGGACCGGACACCTGGTACCCGAAATGCTGCTCGTCGAGCTTCCCGTTCAGGTCCTCATCACCGCCGCTACACGCCGTGAGCGTCCCCGCCAACAGGCAAGCTGCGCTCAGCGACGCCACCGCGCCTCGGCCCACCTGATGTCCGCGCCGTGTTCCGTCTGTGTTTCGGTGTGTTCTCCCGTGCTGTGGCACTGCGTGGCTCTCCTTCTGTCTAGCGCCCCGGCCTCCAGGTCGCAGCCCCGCCCGGCGTGTCGCCGAACGAGTCCGCCCCGGTCCCCTTGCCAGCGGCGTCAGCTTCGCCGGAGGTGCGCTGGGAAATAGATCCGACGGTGCGCTTCCCATGCTCCGCCACAGTGCCCTCAAGGCCCTCAGCGCCCTCAGCACCTTCGCCGTGCTCTGCGGTGTCACCGTTGCGGAACGCCTGCACCGCCGCGTTGTGGTCGCGGAACTTCTTCCGGCGCTCGATGAAGGTCACCAGCAGCGAGGTCGCCAGGAACAGCGACGAGAACACGCCTTCAATCACACCGATGAGCTGGATGAGCGCCAGGTCGCGCAGCGTACCCACGCCGAGCATCCACACCGCCACGATCATCAGCGCGATAATCGGCAGTGCGGAAATCACGGTGGTGGAAATAGAACGCATCACAGTCTGGTTGATCGCCAGGTTCGCCTGCTCCGCGTAGGTGGACCTGCGCGAATCCAGGATTCCGGAAGTGTTCTCCTTCACCTTGTCAAACACGATGACTGTGTCATAAAGAGAGAAGGTGAGCACCGTGAGCAGGCCGATGATCATCGCCGGGGTGACCTCGAGCCCGAAGAGCGCGTAGAAGCCCATAATGAGGACGGCGTCCACCACGAGCGCGGCCAGCGCGGCCAGCGCCATCTCGCGCTGCAGGCGCACTGCCACGTACACGGCCGCGGCGAGGACGAACACGAGCATTGCTAGCAGCATGCGCTGAGTAATCGTGTCGCCCCACGATTCGGACACGGTTGAGTCACCGATCGCGTTCGCGGTAACGTCACCTTTCTCGTCCTTCGGCTGGTACTGCTCAAAGATTGCCTGGCGAGCCTGGTCGATCTGCTCCTGGCTCAGGTGCTCGGAATTGATCTCCAGGGTGCGCGCCTCGCCGGCGCCGACGATCTGCGTCAGCTCCGGAGTCACCCCGGTGGCGTCAACGAACGTATCCTCGACTTCTTCGGCGACAAGGTCGCCAGCGGGCATGGACATCTTCGTGCCGCCCTCAAAGTCGATACCCAGGTTGAACCCGCGCGCCAGCATCGCCACGACGGCGACGACCAGCAGGCCGAGGGTGATGGAGTACCAGAGCTTCCGGCGTCCGACGAAGTCGATCGCGCCGTCCTCGGTGTGCAGCCGCTCGCGCCGGTCCAGCTGAGCCGCAGGCGCGGTGTTCGCAATAGAACTCGTCATGGTTACTTCTCCTCAGAGTCGTCGCGAGAGGGGGCCAGTTGCTTATCGACGCTTCCCCCGCCGACCTCAACCACCGTCGACCCTGTCGATTCGGCGGTTGTGGCCTGAGCTGTGTCAATGTCCTTGCCTGTCGCCGTGTTCCTCTTCCTGTTCGCCGTGGCAAATGCCTTGGACATACCGCTGACGGACGGCCTGCCCCAGAACTTACTGCGGGACGCCAGGATGAGCAGCGGCGCGGTGACCAGGAAGGTGACGAGGAGGTCGAACACCGTCGTCAGACCCATGGTGAACGCGAAGCCCTTCACATCGCCCACAGCCAGGAAGTAGATGATCACCGCGCCGATGAGCGTGACCATGTTGCCGGTCACCACGGTCTCCTTCGCGCGGTCCCAGCCGGACGCTGTGGCGGAGCGGAACGTCTTGCCCTTGCGGACCTCATCCTTGATGCGCTCGTAGATCACCACGAAGGAGTCGGCCGTCGTACCGATACCGATGATCAGACCGGCGATGCCGGACAGGTCCAGCGAGTAGCCGATCCAGCGACCGAGCAGCACCAGGGACCCATAGACCAGGACGCCGGAGACCGCCAGGGTGGCCAGCGAAATCAGGCCGTACAGGCGGTAGTACGCAAACACGAACAGGGCGACCAGTGCCAAGCCAACCAGGCCGGCGTACAGGCCCGCCTTGAGCGAGGCCAGGCCGAGTGACGGCGGGACGGTCAGCGCGGTGCCGCCCGGCTCGCCGTTTTCACCGGCAAAGGACAGCGGCAGCGCACCGTAGCGGAGGTTGTTGGCCAGCCCCTCGGCCTCTTCCTGCGTGAAGTCGCCGGTGATGGCGGTGGCGGAGCCGACCGGGGTCGCGCCCTGGATTTGCGGTGCGGAGATGACCTGGGAGTCCAGGGTGATAGCGATCTGCTTGCCAATCATCTCGCTGGTCAATGCAGCCCAGGTGGAAGAACCATTGACGTCGCCGTTCTGGCTAAACGCAAAGCTGATCTCCATCTGCGAGCTCTGCGGGTTGTAGCCGCCGGTAATCGGGCGGGCGGTGTCGATCTGCTCGCCGGTCAGGCGCGGACCGTCTTCCTCGGTCACGCCCTCCAGCAGCGGAACCTCGCCGAGGAGCAGCGGCTGGCGCGTCGAGGAATCGCAGGCGACCAGGGGGCGATCCTCTGCGTCAGTACCCGCGAGCGGGTCGACCTCCTGGGTGGCGCACTTCTGCGACAAGAGGATGAAGGACGCGAACTGCTTCGTCGGGTCGTCGGACTGGCGGGACTCGCGGAGCATCTCCGTCACCTCGGAGCGGCGGTCCGCGGCCTCAACCGGCCCCTCGGGCTCGGGCAGCGGATCGGCTTCGATTTTCGGCGTATTCGGGTTCGGCTGGCCGTCCTGGCCGCCCATCGACTGGTCGAGGAGCCCTTGCGCCTCTTCCTTCGTCATCACGCCGTACTTGACCCACTCGTTTGCCATGTCCAACACTGCCGGGCCAATTGCGGCGGCATCCGGGGAGGGCATCTCCTCCACCGGGCGGAACAGCAGCTGGGACGTCTGGCCGATGTTGCGGACCTCGGAGGTGTCGTCGCCGGCGGCGGTGATGACGATCGTGTTGCCGTCCACCACGACGGTCGCGCCGGAGACGCCCATGCCGTTGACGCGGTTCTCCAGGATACGGCGGGCGTCGTTAAGCTGCTCGCGCGTTGGCTCCTCACCCTGCGGAACGAGGGTGACTCGGGTACCGCCCTGCAGGTCAATGCCGAGCTTCGGCGATGCCGACTTGTCGCCGGTAAAGAAGACTAATGCGTACACGCCGATGACGATGAGCAAAAACAGCGCCAGGGCTTTGCCTGGCCACGTACGTTTTGATCTCAATTCGCCGGAACGCCGAGTGTTTGAGGACACTGAGCTGACTCCTCTGCTGTTCTTTGATCTTTGCTGCCCAGGGCACCCGAGACGGGTGTCCGGCACTTGCACAACGGATTATGCTACGGCATTGGGGCAAAGAATTGGTGCCCGACCCCTCCCCCGGCATCTGGGAGGCGTCGGGCTGGGTGCCAGGTGCGCTGGCTACTCGGTGTCGGTCGGCACGTCGGCCTGGGTGGAACCCTGCGGGTCCACGCGCTTCATCACGCCCGCGGTTTCCATCGTGGCCACGACGTTCGGGGCCAGCTCCACCTGCAGCGTCTCGCCGTTGTTCTCCACCACGGTGCAGTGGAAACCGGCGACGTTGACAATCCGGTCGCCGGGAGCAATCGAGCGTTGCATCTCCTGCATCTGGCGTTGACGCTTCTTCTGGCTGCGCATCATCAGCAGCGACGGGAGCAAGAAGATGGCCAGGACGATGAGGATGTAAACAATTTCCATGCGCCCATTGTTTCATAGGCCGCAGGTGTGCCTACGAGAGGTTGAGTTGGCCCGGCGCTTCCGGAGGCGGCGTGATGCCCAGGTGCTGCCAAGCCGCCGCCGTGGCGACGCGGCCGCGGCCCGTCCGCGCCATCAACCCAGCGCGCACGAGGTAGGGCTCGCAGACCTCCTCGACGGTCGAGGGCTCCTCGCCGACCGCGATGGCCAGGGTGTTCACACCCACCGGCCCACCACCGTGGCCACGGATGAGCGAGTCCAGCACGGCACGGTCGAGGCGGTCAAGGCCGCGCTCGTCCACGTCAAACACCGCCAGCGCCGCCTGCGCGGCCGCGAGGTCCACGTGGCCGTCGCCGTTCACATCGGCCCAGTCCCGCACGCGCCGCAGGAGGCGGTTGGCAATACGCGGCGTGCCGCGCGAGCGCGAGGCAATCTCCACCGCCGCGTCCTCGTCGATGCTCACTCCCAAAATGGAGGACGCGCGGGTGACCACCTTGGTCAGGTCCTCGGCGTCGTAGAACTCCATTTGCGCAGTAAACCCGAAGCGGTCGCGCAGCGGTCCGGTGAGCATACCCGCGCGAGTCGTCGCGCCGACGAGGGTAAACGGCGGGATCTCCAGGGGGATCGACGTGGCGCCGGGGCCCTTACCGACGATCACGTCAATCCGGAAATCCTCCATCGCCATATAGAGCATCTCCTCGGCCGGGCGGGCGATCCGGTGGATCTCGTCAATGAAGAGGACGTCGCCCTCCATGAGGTTGGACAGCATCGCCGCCAGGTCGCCCGCGCGCTCCAGTGCAGGGCCGGAGGTCATGCGCAGCGAGGTCCCCAGTTCCTGCGCGATGATCATGGCCATCGTCGTCTTCCCCAGGCCCGGCGGGCCGGACAGCAGAATGTGGTCCGGGGTGACGTCCCGGCTGCGTGCCCCAGCGAGGACCAGGCCCAGCTGCTCACGGACCTTCGGTTGGCCGATGAACTCGCTGATGGATTTCGGGCGCAACGACTTTTCGGCGTCACGCTCTTCGGGTTGCGAGGTGGCGTCGATAAGCGAATTGCCCGGGCGCGCCATGCCGTCCGGGAGGGAAAATTCAGTCTTTTCTACATCTGACATTGGGGCCTCACTTCTTGCCCAGCTGGGTCAGGGCCGCGCGCAGGAGCGCGGAGCTGGCCGCGTCCGGTTGCTCTGCCGCGACCGCGTCAACGACCGGGCGGGCACTGCGCTCCGGGAAGCCGAGTCCGACGAGCGCCTCAACGACCTGCTCCGTGGCAAACGAGGTTGTGGCGGCGGGGGCGGGTGCTTCTTGCTCGGGAGCAGCCAGGGTGGCAACTTTGTCCTTGAGCTCGAGCACGATGCGGTCCGCCATCTTCTTCCCCACGCCGGGAATCGTTTGGATGCGCTTGGCGTTTTGCTCCGCGATGTGGGTGGCCAACTCAGCGGGGCTGAAGACGGAAAGCGCGGCGAGCGCCAACTTGGGCCCGAGTCCCGTGACGCTTTGCATGCAGTGGAACATCTCTCGCGCGTCGTCGTCAGCGAAGCCGTAGAGCGTCACGCCGTCGTCTTTGACCACCATGGAGGTGAGCACGCGGCGCTGCTCACCGCGGGTCAGCGCGGCCAGCGTGGGTGGGCTTGCCAAGAAGCGGTAGCCGACGCCGGCGCACTCGATGACCGCGTGGTCCAACCCAATCGAGATGACCTCGCCGTTAAGGGAATCAATCATGCCTTCTCCTTCGTCCTTGTACGCTGCGCCTGGGCCAGCCGCTCAGCCTGCGCGCTCCGTGCGAGCAGCGGGGCCCGCCAGCAGTGGCACACCGCGATAGCCAGCGCGTCCGCCGCGTCCGCGGGCTTCGGCGGCTCCGAAAGCCCAAGGATACGGGTAATCATGACCGTCATCTGCTTTTTGTCCGCGCGTCCGTTGCCGGAAATGGCCTTCTTCACCTCGGAAGGGGTGTACATATGCACCGCGATGCCACGCTCCGCCGCTGCCAGGACGAGAACCCCGACCGCGTGGGCAGTGTGCATGACGGTGGAGACGTTGCCGCGCTCAAAAATACGTTCCATGGCGATCACATCCGGGCGGTACTCGTCCATCCACTCCGAGACCGCACGCGACAGGCGCAGCAGGCGCTCGGAGAGGTCCGCGTTGGACGGGGTGCGCACCACTCCTACCGAGATGGGAAGGATCTGGCGGCCTCGCCCGGCCTGCACCACGGAAAGGCCGCACCGGGTCAGGCCTGGGTCAATCCCCATGACGCGGAGCCCCTCGAGCTGCATTCCAACCTCCCACGAGCAATGAACCATCTAACACAAATGTTCTACCACAGGGCGTCGATAAGCGCGAAAGCCCCGCCGGGCACCCGTACGAGTCGGGCGCGCGGCGGGGCGACGCGGCGGAGGCTAGTCGTCCAGCTGGGCGGCGACCTCGTCGGAGATGTTCATGTTGGTGTACACGTTCTGCACGTCGTCCGAATCCTCGAGCGCATCGATGAGGTTGAGGGTCTTCTTCGCGGCGGCGACGTCGGCGTCGACCTCGATGTCTGCGCGGAAGTCCTGATCCGCACCTTCGACCTCGATGCCCTCAGCCTTGAGCGCGTCGCGCACGGCCTGCGTATCGGAGGGTTCGCAGACGACCTCGAACTCCTCGCCCAGGTCGTTGACTTCCTCGGCGCCAGCGTCGAGCACAGCCATGAGCACGTCGTCCTCGGTCAGCTCGCCCTTCTTCATGGTGACGATGCCGGTGCGCTTGAACATGTAAGCAACGGAGCCGGAATCGCCCATGTTGCCGCCGTTCTTGGTCATCGCGGTACGGACCTCAGTAGCCGCGCGGTTGCGGTTGTCGGTCAAGCACTCGATGAGCAGCGCGATGCCGTTCGGGCCGTAGCCCTCGTACATCACAGACTCCCAGTTCGCGCCGCCAGCTTCCTCGCCGGAGCCGCGCTTGCGGGCGCGCTCGATGTTGTCGCCCGGCACCGAGGCCTTCTTGGCCTTCTTGATCATGTCATCGAGCGTTGGGTTGCCTGCAGGATCGCCGCCGCCCGTACGAGCGGCCACCTCGATGTCCTTGATCAACTTCGCCCACAGCTTGGAACGCTTCGCGTCGTTCGCAGCCTTCTTGTGCTTGGTAGTAGCCCACTTTGAGTGGCCCGACATCTGGCACCCCTTTTTCGTCGCGAGTAGATGAACTTGGCTAAGTATACGTGTCCCCCGCTCACCCCGTTCCGGGGGCCTGCTTGGGGCGCTACATTGGTTCCGGGCGAGGATCCCGCTCGGGCACGGCGTGGGCGCCCTCGCGAAGGTTGCGCGTCAGCCCCTCCTGCACCACCACGGCGACCAGGCGCCCCTGCTGGTCGAAGATGCGGCCGTGGGTCAAAGCCCGGCCGGCGTGCGCAGACGGCGAGATTTGGTCGTAGAGCAGCCACTCGTCGGCCCGGAACGGACGCAGGAACCACACCGCGTGGTCCAGCGAGGCCAGCTGGACTTGGTGGCCGGGGTGCGCGGCGAGTGCCGAGTGCAGCAGCGTCATGTCTGACATATAGGTCAGCGTGCACGCGTGGAACGTGTCCTCGTCCGGCAACCTCCTCGTCGATCGGAACCACACCACCTGTTGGCTCGTGGTGTATTGGTTCGGCGAGTACATCTCCGGCGGCACCACGCGGATGTCCCACTCGTTGAGGTCGTGGCGCGACCCTGGCCCAAGGTTGGGCGCTTTCGTCTCGGCGGGCAGCTCGTCCGGCGCGGGAACCGCGCGCATCTCGTCGGAGTGCTCCGGGCCTTCATCGCCGGCGCGGTGGAAGCTGGCTTGCATGGAGAAGAGCACTTCCCCGCCCTGGAGTGCCTCGACGGTGCGGGTGGCAAAACTGCGGCCGTCGCGCGGGCGGCCGACGCGATACTCGGTTTCCGCGTTCGCGTCCCCGGGGCGCAGGAAGTATCCGTGCAGCGAGTGGACCTTTTTACCCTCCACTGTGCGCGTGGCGGCCACGAGCGCTTGACCAGCGACGTGTCCTCCAAACGTGCGGACGAAATGGTCCGAGTGCATTGCCGCACCGCGGAAGGTGTCTGGCTCGTTTCCGTCACATCGCTCAAGATCCAGGATGCGCTGGATGTAGGTCGGGGACTCCGAAAGGTTCGAAAGTGTAGCGCTCATGTGACACGACCTTACGCATTTCGCGCGGGGGCGGGGCCCTCCAGCTCGGTCATCGTTGCGTATTCCGGCAGTGCCGCGGTACCGCCGAGGTGCAGCGCGCGCACAAGTGGACGCAGCCGCAACGCCCGCGTGTCTGACACCGCCTCGTTGTAAAAACGCAGCGCGAGGAAGACGCGGGTCTCCGCGTCACGGAGGGAGTGCGCAACCTCCGGTGCGCTCCCCGCGCACTCTTTCTGCACGCGCGTGAGCGCCACGGACAGCGCGTCCTCCCGCCGGAGACGGTGTGCAATGTCTCGCGGGTCCAGCCGCACTTCCTCCGTTGCCCGCGCCTGATCGCGCAGCGCGGGCAGTGTCGCCGCGACGACAGCGCACCGCCGGTCGAGCGCCGCCTGCAGCGCGTCACGGGTGCGGTCCACCCTCATGTGCAACCGGTCAAGCCGCTGCGCCGTGAAGTACGCCCAGGCAAGGAACGCGGTGACCGCCACCGCAGCGCACACTGCTAGCCAGGTCATCGCACCGACACCTTCTCTGCCGCCCCGGGCCCGACCGGCGCCACCGTCTCGTAGACCGCCATGATCCGATCGGCCACGGTAGCCCAGTCGTACTCGCGGGCTCGCTGCGTGCCGCGCGCAACCAACTGCCTGCGCAGCTGCGGGTTTGCAACGAGCGCGCGAAGGCAGTCTGCGAGCGCGTCCTCGTCGCCGACGGGAAACAGCACCCCTGCGGGGTGCGCAGTATCAGCGCCGCACACGCGCGCGAATGCCTCCAAGTCACTCGCCACCACGGCGCAGCCGGCGGCCATCGCCTCTACCAGCACGATGCCGAAGGACTCCCCGCCCGTGTTTGGCGCGACGAAAATGTCCGCGCGCCCGAGGATCGCCGCCTTTTCCGCGTCGCTCACCGCGCCGACGAACCGCACCCCGGGCACCGGCCGGTGGTGCCCCGCACCCATCACCGTCACCCGTACCGGAAGACCAAGTTTTTCCACACCACCCAAAAAGGTCCCCAACCCCTTCCTCGGTTCATCCAGCCTGCCCAGAAACACGATTTCCACCGCGTCCGTGTCGGCGCTGGCCTTCCACCCGTCCGCCGATTCTCGAGCTCGACGGAACAGCGCCGTATCCACCCCGTTCGGGATGACAATCGGGTCCGTCCCCACCTGCTCCACCTGCCAGCGCCTCGCAAGCTCGCTCACCGCGATCCCGCCGCGGATCTTCTCCAAATTTCCGCGCAGCATGGGCAGCGCGAACCGGAGCGCGTAGGAGCTCCGGGCGGACGCGTGGTAGGTCGCAACAATTGGCCCCCGCGCCAGGCGGGTCGCCACCATGGAGTAGCTGGGAGAGTTCGGTTCGTGCACGTGCAGGACGTCGAAGTTGCCGTTCCGCAGGAATTCTCGGGTCACTCGGCTCACCTGCGGCCCGAAGGCGATGCGCGCCACCGAACCGTTGTAGCGCAGGGGTACCGCAAGCCCGCCGCGCCTCACCCATGTTGGCAGTGGAGTGCTCGCCGACGCCGGCCCCAGCACCCGCACGTCGTGCCCGCGGGCGCGGAAGACGCGCGCGAGATCGAGCACGTGCGACTGCACCCCGCCGGGCTTGTCAAAGGAATACGGGCAAACCATGCCAATGCGCACTTACGCCTCCCCGCCCTGTGCAATAGGCTCCCGCCGCGGGTGTGCCTGCTTGCGCCACGCCGCATCCGCGGGCCAAATGGGCTGCAGCGCATGCCAATCCCGTGGGTGCTGAGCGATGTTCGCGGCGAACACGTCCGCGACCCGCTGCGCGGTGACCGCGAGCCCCTCCTGGCCGGCGCCCGGCGTCGCCTCCGGCACCTCAATACCGGTGACGCTGAACCCCCATCGCGGCAGCGTCAGGTCTCGCTCGAACCACGAGTGGGCGACACACAGCGCTGCCCCCGTCTCCTGAGCGAGCTTCGCCGGCCCCGCAGGGATGGTGGTTTCCTCGCCGAAAAAGTCAACTGCGATCCCCTTCCCGGTAAGGTCGCGCTCGCCCATGAGGCAGACGATCCCGTTCCCGCGGAGGACCTCTTTCAGCCGTGCAAACGGAGGGCGCTGCCCGCCGGTGAGCGGGAGGACCTCAAAGCCGAGCTGCTCCCGAAAGTCCACGAACGCATCAAACAAGGCCTCCGGCTTGACCCGTTCAGCGACAGTCGTGAATCCCCCGTAGCGCTGCGCTAACCACATGCCGGCCATGTCCCAGTTCCCGGCGTGGGGCAGGGTGAGGATCAAGCCGTGCCCCTTGTCCAGAGAAGCGTCGATAAGCGCCCGCCCCTGCACGCCTGCATCGAGCTCGGCGAGCAGCCCGGGCTGTCCGGCGAGCTGCGGCAAGCGGAACGCCCCGTGCCAATAGCGCGCGTAGGAACGCATCGCATCGCGTACGAGCTCGCGTGTCACGCGCTCGGGGCCGACGACGCGGGTGAGGTTGCGGCGGAGCATCTCCGGCCCCGCCCCGTTGCCGGACGCCCAATCGGCGCCCCGCGCGAACACCCGGCCAGTGACGGATTCGGGCAGCCGTCCCACGAGCTTCCAACCGGCGAGGTACCCCGCCGTCACCGGGTCGAGTACTGCCATCTACGCCCCCGCGGGTGGTGCCAGCTTGCCGTCGGACTTGGGGTCGCGCGCCGCGTACAGCAGGCGCTGGCCCACCGTGAATACGGAGCCGACGAGGAGGACCCACAGCGACACCTCGATGGCGTGGTGCACGCCGAAGCCCTCGAGGAAAAGCCCCGCCAGGGCGATGATGAGCCGTTCGGGGCGCTCGATGAGCCCACCGACGATGCGCAGCCCGCCGGCCTCTCCGCGCGCCTTGACGTAACTAATCACCTGCGAGAGCACCAGCACGGCAAGGCAGACGGCCACATTGTACGGCTGCGCGTTGTCCACGTAGATGAGCCACATGGCGATGGCGGCGAAGAGCGCACCGTCCGTGATGCGGTCGCAGCTGGCGTCCAGCGTCGCCCCGAACGCGGTGCCCCCGCCGCGCAGTCGCGCCATCGTGCCGTCGACCATGTCGAACGCGGCGAAGAAGATAGACAGCAACGCAGCCCAAACGAGGTGGCCGGTGGGGATGAGCACAACGGAGGCGAGCACGGTCGCCGCGGTGCCCACAAGCGTGGTGACGTTTGGGGTCATCCCGACCTTGAGCAGCGCCTTGGCAACCGGTTTGACCACCACGGCAGCGGGTTTACGCCCGTGGACGCTCAGCATCGTCGCCTCCTTCCGGCGCCTCGGCGGAGTCGGTGTCGCGCTCGAGCGCCACCCAGGCGTCCGCGAGGACTGCGCGCGTCTCGCGCAGCAGCTGCGGCAGCACCTTCGTCCCGCCGATCACAGTCATAAAGTTCGAGTCTCCCGCCCACCGCGGAACCACGTGCAGGTGCAGGTGATCGCTCACCGATCCGCCCGCCGCCTTGCCCAAGTTCAGGCCCACGTTGATGGACTCCGGGTTGGACACGGACTTGAGCGTGCGGATGGCGCGCTTGGCAAACACCATCAGCTCCGCAGTTTCCGCGTCGGTCAGCGCCTCAAGCGCCGCAACCTTGCGGTACGGCACCACCATCAGGTGGCCCGCGTTATAGGGGTAGAGGTTGAGCAGCGCGTAGACGGTTTCACCACGTGCGATGATCAGCCCGTCCTCGTCGCTCCCCTTCGGGATCTCCACGAAGGGGTCCGCGCTGCGCTCCGGCATCGCTGCAATGTAGTTGGACCGGTACGGGGCCCAAAGTCGCTGCAGCCGGTCCGCGTCGCCGGCTCCCGAGTCCACGTAGTCGCGCGGGCTCGAGCTTGCCGACGCCACGTCGTCCCTACCCTCGGCGCGCTGCAATGGCTTCCTCGCTCGGCTGCGCATTGAGCTTCTCAGCAACCCAGTTGGTAATCAGCTCGACGGCCTCGTCCACCGGCACACCGTTGACCTGGGTGCCGTCCAGGAAGCGGAAGCTGACCGCGCCGGCCTCCACGTCCCGTGCGCCAGCGAGCAGCATGAAGGGCACCTTTCCGGTGGTGTGGGTGCGGATCTTCTTCTGCATGCGGTCGTCGGAGTGGTCGACCTCAGCCCGGATCCCGGACTCGCGCAGCTTGCTCACGATGCCTTCGAGGTGGTCCGCAAACTCGTCGGCCACGGGAATGCCCACCACCTGGTGCGGTGCGAGCCAGGCGGGGAACGCACCGGCGTAGTGCTCGAGCAGCACGCCGAAGAAGCGCTCGATGGAGCCGAAGAGCGCGCGGTGGATCATCACCGGGCGGGTCTTAGCGCCGTCCGGGCCCGTGTACTCCAGGTTGAAGCGCTCCGGCAGGTTGAAGTCCAGCTGCACGGTGGACATCTGCCAGGTGCGGCCGATGGCGTCGCGCGCCTGCACGGAGATCTTCGGGCCGTAGAAGGCCGCGCCCGCCGGGTCCGGAACGAGCTCCAGGCCAGACTTCTCCGCCACGGAGCGCAGGATGTTGGTGGAGCGATCCCAGATGTCGTCGTCGCCGATGTACTTCTCCGGGTCCTTGGTGGACAACTCCAGGTAGAAGTCATCAAGGCCGTAGTCCTTGAGCAGCGAGATAATGAACTCCAGGACGCTGGTCAGCTCCTCTTCCAGCTGGTCCTCGGTGCAGTAGATGTGGGCGTCATCCTGCGTGAAGCCGCGCGCACGGGTCAGGCCGTGGACCACGCCGGACTTCTCGTAGCGGTAGACGGTGCCGAACTCGAACAGGCGCAGCGGCAGCTCGCGGTAGGAACGGCCGCGGGAGTCGAAGATGAGGTTGTGCATCGGGCAGTTCATCGGCTTGACGTAGTAGTCAACGGCCTGCTTGGTCACATTGCCATCCTCGTCGACTTCGCCGTCGAGCTGCATCGGCGGGAACATGCCGTCCGCGTACCAGTCCAGGTGGCCCGACTTCTTAAACAAGTCGCCCTTGGTCACGTGCGGGGTGTTTACAAAGGAATAACCGGCCTTCAGGTGGCGCTGGCGCGAGTGCTCTTCCATTACCATGCGGACGATGCCGCCGTCCGGGTGGAACACCGGCAGGCCGGAGCCGACCTCGTCGGGGAAGGAGAACAGGTCCATCTCGTTGCCCAGGCGGCGGTGATCACGTTTCTCCGCCTCCTCCAGCATGGTCATGTACTCGGCGAGCTTCTCCTTGGACTCCCAGGCGGTACCGTAGACACGCTGCAGGCCAGCGTTCTTCTGGTCGCCGCGCCAGTACGCCGCAGACGAGCGGGTCAGCGCGAAGGCCGGGATGTACTTGGTGGTGGGCACGTGCGGGCCGCGGCAAAGGTCAAACCACTCGACATCGCCCGTGCGCGGGTTGACGTTGTCGTAGTGCGTCAGCTCGCCCGCCCCGACCTCGGTCGCCTCGTCCGAATCGGGGTCAACGTTGCCCTTGTCCTGGATCAGCTCGAGCTTGTAGGGCTCGTTCGCGAGCTTTTCCGACGCCACGTCAGCGGACTCGTACACCCCGCGGACAAACTTCTGGCCCTGCTTGATGATCTTCTTCATCCGCTTTTCCAGCTTCTTCAGGTCCTCCGGCGTAAAGGGCTCGGCAACGTCGAAGTCGTAGTAGAAGCCGTCATTGATCGCCGGACCGATGCCCAGCTTGGTGCCCGGGAACTCCGCCTGTACGGCCTGCGCGAGTACGTGCGCGCACGAGTGGCGGATGACGGAGCGGCCGAGCTCCGTGTTGGCGGGGACCGGCGTGAAGGTGGCGGTTTCGGACGGAACGTGCGAGAGGTCCTTGAGCTCTCCCGCCTCGTCCTGGACAACAACGATGGCGTTGTCGCCCTTGTTGGGCAGGTCTAGCTCGCGCATTGCGGCACCGACCGGGGTCCCAACGGGGACCTCGAAGGGGGCGAACTCTACCTGTACATTCTCATCGGCCTCATCGGCTACGTCGGTTACATCGGTGGCCATTGGCGCTCCTTTGCGCGTCAAAGGGGTCCGCCATACCTGGACGCACCCCACGTGTTCGTTCCGTCCTGCGCCGGGCACAGCGGGCCCGGCACATCGTTGGTAATACTACCCCGCCGGGGTTGGTTGGACTGGGTGGGTGGGGTGCGAGTGGGCGTCGATAAGCAAACTAGCCCTGGAGCAGGCCCTGGCCCCAGTACTCGCCCGCCGCCGTGCCGCGCGGGATGTAGTAGACGGCAGAGCCGATGTGGGTGATCCACTCGTTGAGGCGGTCCGCCTCATTGAGGTGAGTGAGCAGCGGGGTGAAGCTCGCGTCCGGGTCCTGCTGGTAGGCCATGAAGATGAGGCCGACGTTGGAAAGCTCGGTGGCACCCGGCTCCGGCGGCAGGCTGTAATTGTATGGGCGGCGCAGGATTTTGGCGCCGGTGGCGCGGGCGCGGGCCATGTGCGAGTTCGGGTCGATCACCGGCAGCCCGTAGGCGTCTCGGGCCTGAAGGTCGGGCTCAGTGAACTCGTCGCCGCCGGTCAGCGGAGCACCAGTGGCTAAAGTGCGGCCGACGACCTCTTCGCGAGAGCGGCGGTCCAGCAGCTCCCAGGTGTCAAGGTGCATCGCAATCCTGCGCACCACCAGCGAGGTCCCACCCGCCAGCGGGCCTTCGTTGATCCACACCTGCTGCGCGAAATCCTCGTCGGTGCGCGGGTTCACGGTGCCGTCGACCTGGCCGAAGAGGTTGCGCGGGGTCTCGCCTTCCGGCGTCGCCCCGTGCGCGTTGACAAACCCTTGCTGCACCCAGGCGGTACGCACGTAATCTACGCCGGCGCGCGTCATGTGCCGCATCGCCCACGCGCCCATCACCGGGTCGTCGCAGCAGATCTGGAGCACCAGATCAGTCTGCCCCCACTGTGGGTCGAGCTGATCGCGAGACAGCGCGGGGATGCCGTGAAGCCATGCGGGCGCGACATGCGGCGCCGCGACCTGGAAGATCCGCGGACCAAACCCGCAGGTGATGGTGAGGTTCGCCGGCCACGTGGTGAGCTCCGGCTCGAGGCTTCCCAGCGGGTTTTGCCCCGCGGTCAGCCGCCGCGCGTCCTCCGTCCACAGGCGCATGAGCCGCACGATTGCCTTTGCGTCCACGCCTTGGTTCAAGCGGAAACCGATGAGGTTCAGGCTCGCCTGCGCGGGCTGTTGCACGCCTGCCTGGTGCGCGCCGTCGAAGGCGATGGAGGCGCTGCGCAGCGGGGGCTCCTGCGGCGCGGCGCCCGGTTGTTCGGCGCAGGAGGAGAGCATCCCTATCGACGCCACACCGACCCCTCCCGCACCAGCCACCAACAACCCGCGCCGCGAAACCTCCATCGTCGTGCCTGCCCCTTCTTGCCTAGTGACTGTCCGCGTGCTCGTGGGCGGTCATCTCGCCGCCGTCGCCGTACTCCTCGCCACCGGGCAGCATGGAGCGTACGGCCACGCCTTGGACAACGATGCCCTGCTCGCCGCCCTCCGCGTCGGACGTTTCAAAGAACACGTCCACGGTGTCACCTGCAGCGATCTCGGGCGCATACCCCATGATCATGAGGTGATCGCCGCCGGGCGCGAGCTCGTCGGACCCGCCGGCCGGAATGGTGATGCCGCCCTCCTTCTGCTGCATCGTCCCGTCGACGGTCTCATGGATCTGGTAGTCCGCCTCCCCCAGCGAGGTGGAGAACCCGGTGATGGTGATGTCGTGGTCCGAGGTGTTGTGGATGGTGCCGAAGACCGCGGTCATGTCCGAGCCCTCGGCGCTATCGGCCGCCGCCTTCGCGCGCACCGTGGCGTCCTCGAGCTTGATGTCGCCCGCGCCCTGCAGTTGCGCCTCGGCGTCATCCGCCATGCTCGGCTCCGTCGCCGCGCTCAACGCCGCAGTTGTGCTTGGCCGCGTCGACTCCTCCTGGTTTGAGGGGCTGCAGCCCGCAACTCCGAGGGCGGTCGCCGCGACAAGCGCGACTACAGCTGTACGCGTGAACTTCATGGTCTGCTCCTTATCGCTTTTCGCTTGTCGACGCCGCGCCGTCATCATTCAACGCACGGAACTTCCGGGACTTCGCCAGCGCGGCGACGGCGGCACCAGCGCAGACGAGCACGCCGAGCAGGATGCCCAGAATGGTCAGCAGGCCCGAATTGCCGCCCTCTTCGTCGGCGGCTTCGGTGTTGTCGGCGTTGTCTGCGGCGTCGGACGCGCCCGGCTCGAAAGTGAAGCTGGACATCCCCTTCGTCGAGTGACCATCGGAGGAAATGATCTGATAGCCGACCGTGTACTCCCCCGGCTCGGCGTTGGTTTCAACCTCGTCGGGGACGTCGATGGTGACAACGCGACCGTCGATCTCCGGCTCGCCGGTAAAGAGCACCTCGCCGTCCGACGCACGGGAAAGCGCTACGGTGTTGAAGCCCTCCTGCGGCTGCCCCGAGAACTCCAGCGAGATGGTGTCGGGGAAAGCTTGGACGGTGGACTCGTTGTCGGGAGTGCCGCTGATCACCGAGTCATGGGCGTAGGCGGTTGGTGCTGCCAGCGCCAACGTTCCGATGACAGCGGCGGCGGCTGTGATGGTGCGTTGCATAAGCTCTCCTTTTGACGTCACGCGAACGTAACGGGTTGTTTACGTTCATGGGAGAGTAGTCGCGCAGAGCTGCCATAAGGTTCCCGGCACCCCAACTTTCGGTTGATATACCCCAATGCGGGGCTAAGGATCCACAGCGTTGCATCAGGATCGTACCCGGTCTCCCCGTCTCCCTGTCTCCCCGACACTGAGGAGATGAAAAAGCACCGGCACACCTTCCCCTTCAGCGGGGATGGTGCCCCAGTGCTGCACTTCGCGGTATTACCCGCGGTTTACAAGGTTTCCTGCGGGTTCAGGATGCCCAGGTTGCTCTGGATCTGAGAGTTTGCACGCTCCAGATCTGCAGAGACGTTCTCTACAAAGTCGGAAACGCCCGCGATGGACATCTGGGCCACAGTGTGTCATCTCCAAATGGCGCGTATAACGCGCCCAGGTCGGTGTGTGAACGACTGGAACTCTAGGAGGTACACTCATGTCCATTTCACCCACCCAAAGGCTTACAAGCGCTAATAAACCCTAAGTATGGATTGGATGCCTTGCTTGTTACAACGAAGGTCGCCTGGTCGGCGATTGGGTTGACGCGGTTGATGCCGATGAAGTTGACCAAGCCACGGTGCACAAACACCCGGAGCTGGCAGCGTATCGCAACAATGCCAGTCACGACGAGCTGTGGTGCTTCGATCACGACTGCTTACCCATGAGTGGAGAAATCGCACCGCACGACGCTGTCGCATGGGGCGAGCGTTATGAAGAACTCGAAGACAGCCAGTGGGAACCATACCTGCGCTGGTGTACCGACGTACTCCACGAAACCACCACGCCACCAGATGCCGAGGAATTCCGCATTGCATGGCGGGGAGAATGGGTAGACTTCAGCGACTTCGCCTGGCAGCAATTCCAAGAACTCGGAGTCACCGACGGCATGACAGAAGAACAAGCGCGTTACTTCAATTTTGAGCAGTGGGCCAGCGATTACGAGATGGACTTCCATGTCCACCCTGCAGCCCGCAGCGGGCACGTTTGGATCTACAACGCCTACGCATAGGAAAATTCCCGCACCATAACGGTGCGGGAATTTTCCTATGCAACGCGTTCACAACGTCGTGGGGAAGTACGCGCCCGAACCATCGATGGGCTCGAGACGAATGCTAGTAGAGCACGGCAGTCATCGGGGAGTTGTTAATTATGGCTGTCTTGGCTTCTAACTCAGCATGTGAAGGGGAAACCTCGATAGGGGAGCTCTTACATCTAATTTTCGTATCATGGAAAATACGATAACTAAATCCAACCGTAACCGTCCCACCATCCCTCACTAACGCTTTGTCTCTTCCCCAGTGACAATTGCTTACGATCCCATCGCACTCAACGCGCGGGAACGTAAAAATCTTGTGGAACCACCAGCTCACCCAAGTTGGTTTGAAAACCGTACGGATTTCACGGCAGTCCACAAAGTTCTCTACGTTTTTATCGTCTTCCAACTCTAGGTACCTTTTCTCAACAGGAATGGTCGAAGCCCTTGTCTTCTCGGCTTCATTGTAGACACCCGCTGAATAATTGTGGGGTTGCCGCAGATTTTCGTTAGCCATATTTTCTCCTAATTACTCGATTGTCATTCTACAGATCCGGCTACAGATCCGGCTGAAAGCTAGGCCGGACCTGCTGATGTGGCGAAGACTGCTGGCGTTTGCGAATCTTCATACTCACCGACTGGTAACGCTCCCGGAGGCGATCAGAAACCAAGTCGTTACGGAACTCGTCAACGATCTCGTCGACCGCTTGAGAGGCCTGACCAAATCCCCCCTGCCAGCCCTTTTCCAGAGCAGCATCGCGCGCACGCCTCGTCTCGGCACGAATTTGCTGCGCCTCGGCATCGACCTGATCGCGCATCTCTTGTGCCTCTTGAAGCAGTTGTTCACGCTTCAGCTGCGCCTGACTGAGCAGACGCTTCACTCCGAAGCAGAACGTGGCCGCAGCGAAGCGTTTCCTGGCCAAGGCCGTCAGATCCAATGCGTCAGCCGGGTATCCCAGAGTGATCAACACTGATAAAGCACCCTCCCTAGCCAGGGCAATCGCCGAGTTGAAGTCAGAGGGAATCTGCCCGCCAACAGTGGAACACCGGCAGGTGAAATACCTCAACAACATCCTGGAAGGCGACCATGGTCGACTGAAGCGGATCCTCGGTCCGAAAGGCGCGTTTAAGAACCGGACATCTGCATATCGGACGTTGAAAGGGATGGAGGCGATGCACTCATTGCGGAAAGGGCAAGGCGCGATGTTTGCCTGTTCAGACCACTGATTTAGTAACGCCATGGTGAGGATCGAGTAACGCCCGGGTGAGTATCCAGTAACACCCGGGCGTTTGGGGTTGGGTGGGGTTAGTGGGTTAGGCGCATGTTGTCTCCTTCTAGTGTGATGATCTCGGCGCCGACGGCGAGCCGGTTGAGGATCGACTCAGCGATGACAGCGTCGGGGATGGACTTGCACCATTCGATGGGGGCGAACTGGGATGTCACGATGGTCGCTCCTCGGTTTTCTCGTTCCGCAATGATGG